>NZ_DASVSY010000116.1:0-41907 GCF_036387835.1 Hymenobacter sp.
CGAGGAATTTGCCGTCCTCATCGTGGACGATTCGGTGCTGGAAAAGGCGCATACCGACGCCAACGAGCTGATTTGCCCGCACTGGGACCATAGCCAGCAGCGCTACGTCAAGGGCCTCAACTTCGTCAGCCTGCTCTACCAGGCGGGTGATTTGGCCCTGCCCATCGCCGTGGAATTGGTCCGCAAAACCGTGCCCGTCTACCATCCCAAGACCCAACAAACCAGCTACCAAAGCCCCTTCACCAAGAACGAATACGTGCAACAAATGCTGCGCGTGGCCCAGCAGCAGGTAGCCTATCGCTACCTGCTGGCCGACAGCTGGTACGCCTCGGCCGAGAATATGACCCTGGTGCGGACCCTGGGCCATCACTTTATTTTCGCCCTGGAAAGCAGCCGCACCGTCGCCTTGAGCGAGGCGGCGCGGGCCCAGGGCCGGTTCCAAGCCGTGCAGACGCTGGTCTTTCCCGATACGCAGCCCCTGCGCGTCTATTTGCGCTCGGTCCAAGAGGCGGTGCTCGTAAGCAGACAAGTCTTGACAAACCAGGACGGGAGCCAGGGCGTGTTGTATCTGGTCAGCAGCGACACTGATCTGGATCAGGCCCGTCTGACCACAATTTATCAGAGACGGTGGAAAGTGGAAGAATACCATAAATCGCTCAAACAGAACGCTTCGATGGGCAAAGCGCCGACCAAAACCCTGACCACGCAAGCCACCCACTTCCTGGCCGCCGTACTGGCCTACACCAAGCTCGAAGTGCTCAAGGTCAAGTGCGGCATCGGCCATTTTCGCCTCAAAGCCCAACTCTACACCATCGGCCTCAAAGCCATGTATCAGCAACTCCGTCTACTTAGTGCGTAACATCAGTTTATAACTGCGCAGAGCTTCAACGAAGTGTCTCTACAGCCTCATCACAATGATGACTATTGCTGTTGTATAAACTGTGTAAAGACGCAGCACTTTGCACCTCGTTGTTGCCGAAGCTTTCAGCAAAGAGAAGCCTCAATCATTCAACAACGAGACGTGAAGTGTTTTTACACCGTCCCGCAACTAGCCTTGCAAGGGAAGGCTCAACAAGGTCAGCATGACCTTTTAGCAGACTTTGAGGACTCCGGTAGAGCGGCTACAATCACGTCCAAAAAGACATGTACCAATACAAGTCAACTCCGTGTAGCACGAGCCGACTAAATCTTAAAGCCTTATAACCAGCAGCTTCTTATTCTTTAACAAATTTCCTTATGCTGCGAACACCTGATGAAATAACTTCTATCTGATATAGACCTAATGGTAGGTTAGCGACACTCAGCGTTGTTGAACCCGTGGAAGCGACTCCCTCTAATATCAATTCACCAAGCATATTCAGCACCCGATAACGAGCATCTTTGGTCGAGGTAACTAGTTGTAATATAGTCTGAACCGGGTTAGGGTAAAGTATCAACACTTGTTTTGAGCTAACTGCCACTACAGGCGAAAAGGAATCCTTATCATCGTGGTCGAGCTGGCGCAGGCGGTAGTAGCTCAGGCCTGCCAGCGGCTGCGAGTCGAGGTGAGTATAGTGACGAGCACCAGTGCTTTGCCCTTGCCCCTCGACTGTAGCTAGCGTAGTGAAATGCTGACCGTTGGTGGAGCGTTGCACCTCAAAGCCTTCATTGGCTTGTTCACTTGCTGTTGTCCAGTGCAATAGCACCCCATCGGTATTTGGCTTGGCCGTAAAGCCAGTAAGCGTAACAGGCAACGGGTTCAGTGCGGGGTCAGGATCGGTGCTAGCCAGAACAAAGTCACTGAAGGATGTAAATGGGGCAGAGGTGAGAGTACCGGCTACAAACGCACCATTCATAGGAACACCAGTATTTGCTGAATGCCCAATATTTTCCCATACACTACCATTACTTTTCCCTATAACAAATGAAGCAGTTCTAGGATCTGTCACTTCATCATCTGGGCCGAAGCTCAACGTGATTTGGCCTGAAAAACCGGTCGGGGCTGCATTAGGCGTGAGCGTGTAATAACGAACCCGCGACACTCGCTTAATATTGCCCGAGAAGGTTTGAGCTACCAGACGGCCATTAACTTGCTCGGCTGTATAAGTGGTAGCACCAGTACCAAGGGCACTTATATTCAAGGTTAGCGGCCGATAAGCAGTGCCCTTGCCAATTGGAAAAACAATGGGAACAGCAGCATTGACTTCGCGAGTCAGTGGACCATTTACGAAGCTACTACTACTGCCACCGGTTATAACAGCAGTGGGCGCTAACGTCAATGAGTTAGTACTAGTTGTAGTAAGTGCTCCGTTCGTCAGAGTTAACCCACCGACTACACGTACCGGGCGAGCCAGTCTGACGCTAGTAGCATTGCTTATTTCAACTACACGATCAATAGCTACACTACCACCTGTGCCGTTTATACTTTGCACGCTCGTTCCTTCAAACTTGATAAGGGAAGTGGTTCCATTAAGTGCTATGCTACCTCCATTAACCGTTAAATTACCTCGAAGCACTATACTCGCCACATTGAGATTGATAGCGCCAGATGTAACAACTAAGTCATTGAGGACGGTTAACTCGCCAGTGCCAGTACCAGTAATGTTGTTGGTCGCAAATTCAAGAATACCGTACGTGCGATTGTTGACCGCGACCGTTGAAGCACCAGCAATAAATCGGCTGCCACTGTCGAACCTGGCTACGGACGAGGTGGCATCGCCAAATGGGCTTGCTCCGGATTGCTGCGCATAAGTTGAACCGCTTCGAAAAATAACTGAATTGATCGTACCCGTGCCAAACGCATTGCCAGCAAAGTTTGCGCCTGCAGTAAACAGACTGCCAGAAGCGAATTCCACTGTTTCGAAGCTGGTAGCTACCAAGCGGTGTACTCCGCCAGCAAAACCAAGATTGCCAGTTATCCTCCCTTGATTGTTGGCGGCCAAAGTAACAGTCAGCGGGTTTGCACCAGCAAACTGCACACTAGTTGGTGTACCACCAGCATTAACTCCTGAAACTTCGAACTCCGCACCAGCTAAGCTACCACTGAGCGCTAGCGTACTGCCACTAGCAATTGAAGAACTAAATACGACAGATACTCCATTCAGAAACCGGAGCTGCGCGACCGTCTGAGTAGTAAAATCTATTGTGACGGAAACGACGGGTGACGTGGCTGTTAGTAGAGCGGAAGGATCGAACACTAAAACGTCTGTGGTAGCAGGTAACGCACGGGCAGGTGTCCAATTAAGGGCATTAGACCAATTTGAGTTGGTGCCGCCGCCGGTCCAGGTATAGGTGATATTATTTTGTCCCTGTCCTACTACCGGAAGAAAGAGCAACACCAGAACGTAAATGGCTGCTAGTCGAAAAAGGTGAAAAGTGAATAGTGAGGTAGATTTTCTGTCCATAACAATGAGCATTACTTTCGTAAGTTAAATTCACTCATTGAATAATCAATATGCAATCAGATAAGTACAAATAAAAAAGCCCCCATCGTTTGGATGGGAGCTTTTAAATCAGAGAGATTAAGATAGTCCCTAGTTCTTTACTATCCGGCGCGTGACTTGCTGGTCACCAGCACCTACTGTGAGTAAGTAGGTTCCTGCTTTCAAGTCACTCAAATCAATTTCCCCATTTGCTGGCAAAGCAACTGCCTTAACTTCACGACCGCTCAAATCAGTTACACGAACTTTAGCAACAGTCGTTTGCTGTGTCTGAGGCAAATTGATGGTTAGCTTACCTGAAGTTGGGTTAGGGTAGAAAGTAGCCTCTGCCAAAGCAGCATTGGTAACAATCACTACAGGCGAATAAGCAAACTTACCATCGGCGTCGTTCTGCTTGAGGCGATAGTAGCTAACACCTGTTAGAGGCCGGGAATCGACAGCATCATAAGTAGAACGGCTGGTAGTACTGCCTTTACCTTCGCGCGTCAGAATGGTCTGGAATTCTTGCCCATTCTGGCTGCGCTGCACTTCGAATCCTTTATTATTCGACTCTGAAGCGGTTACCCAATTCAAAGCAACCTGGCCTTTGCGCAAAGCGGCGGTGAATGACACCAGTGATACTGGCAGCGGTCCACCCGGCGACTCAATGCCGTTGATAACATTGGGTACTGGCGGCGAGAGGTAATTTTCGGCACCCTGAACACTGATATTGAAGCTATTATCAATATTGTTGTATTCAAACGTGTAGAAATAATACGTTACTGTCGAGCTCAGGCCTTCTACCGTAGCTGTCTGGTTGGAACCAGAGTAGACCACAAAGTAACCAGGAGCAATTTGTGGGCCTTGGCCATAAGTTTGGTTACCAGTGGCATAAGCACTGCCATCCTGTGGCTGGCTGCCAGCGGGTAGGGTTGGGTTGGTACTAGCCACAATGATACGAGCCTCCCCAAAGCCTAGTGCAGCATAGTCTGGCGGCAGGTTGAAGCTCACCGTAGCGGTACTACCACTGCGCGTTACCGTGGCTGCACTGCGCAGTGTAGGTTCCGTATCGATGGAGTTAGCGGAAAGCTGATCGTTGACCCCGAACGACTGCGTTGCCGTATTAGTGAAGTCGTTGCTTTGGAACTGCAACGTTGCTTGTGCACTACCTAAATAGGTAGGCCTGTAACGAAAATAAATGGTTTGGTTTATGTCGTATGTTCCTTGGTTAGGCACCAGCATCAACGTATTGGTAAAATTTACATTGTCCAAAGAAAGCTCATACTGGCTGGTATTGCTTGGGTTGAGCGGGTTAGGTGCCAGCGCTTTCGAGATAGTGATGTTTTGTTGTACCCGTTCAGCTTTGATACTAAGTGCCTGAGATGCAGAAGTGGTACTGATAACGGTGTTGCTGATTACTTGAGGCGCTGTTAGTATCTGAATTGAAGGCTCACTAGTACCAGACACGGGTTTACCAACGGAAGTGGCAGGGTTACTAGCTATAAAAATCAAGGAGGACATTGTGAGAGCAGATGGCGGCAAGAAGCGCACATATATCGTTACAGGCGGATTTATATCGTTGCCTCCTGCGTTACGAGGTACCGTAATAGTATTGCCAGTACCTATAACGCCAGCGAAAGAGGCATCCAGCGAAACCTGAATATACTGAGGCGCTGTCACTGTTGCGTTTTGCAGTAAGTTGCTGGCAGATAACTGAAAAGATTGCACGGCCGAGGCAAGACCAGGCACGGTGGAGAACTGTGTAAGGTTGCCGGACGTGTTGAACGTGGATTCGCCGCCTACCGAGTTGTTGGCCGTGATGGCAACTACTTTGGCCGCGGCACCCGTGCTAGTTAGGGTGATATTCTCGTTGAATGTGCCATTGGAGACTGGCCCTACTAAGCGCACTTCGATGGTACGCAATGACACCGACCCGGCAACGGGATTGATAGTCAGAGGACCGGCTGTGAGGCTACCGCCAGCGGAGGCATCGCGGAAACGGATGGCTCCATTAGAGCCGGTCAGCACCAGTGGAGTTGTCAAGTTACCGGCACTAATCTCGAAAGTAAGTGTTTGAGCCGAACCACTGGTCGAAACGGTTTGGAAATCCAGAGAAGTTGGATTGGCCGTGATGTAAGGCCCCGTGGGTGGCGGCGTACCGGTGCCACCTACGTCTACCCCGGATGAGCTGGCACCTGAAGAAACTATCGGCATCGTGTCGTCATAGCGAACCGCTTGAGTGGGCACGAAGCGAACATCAATAGTTGCGCTTACTGAACCGTTCGAGGGCGTCAGCGTGATGCTGGCAGTACTAAACTGGTTTGTACCCTGGCGAATCTGGAAGCCCGCGGGAGGGGTGATAATGACTGGATTAGTCAGGTTACTACCCGATACGGTAAATGACTGAACGCTGGAAGTCAGGCCTACCTGCACTGAACCAAAATCAGCTAAGGCGGTAGGGGTAGCTGTCAGTACTGGCGCCGGCGCCTCGCCGTTGCCGGATACTGCTACAGTACGGGTTTGCGCATTCGTACTGGTAAGGGTAATAGTAGGATTATACTGCTGAACGGCTGTGGGGGCAAATACCACATCAATAGTAGTTGACGGAACCGAGCCACTAGTTTGCGCCAGGGCCAAGGACGAAGCATATGCATTGCTACCTGTGCGGATCAGAAAGCCGCTCGGTGCTGTCACAATAATGTTGTTGGTTAGGTTCTGCCCGCTTACGGTGATAGGCTGCGAGGCACTCTGAGTACCAACAGTAGTATTGCTAAAGATGAGTGTGGTAGGAGCTACCGTAATGGTAGGCGCCGCCGCCGCCGTCAACACTACATCGTCCAGACGGAACTGAGGAGGAAGCGTAGTACCCGCTTGGCGAGTGAAACGCATCCGCAGGTTGTTGACACGTGGAATATTCGACGTGATGGTGTATTGGTTGAATGCTAGACCTGAGTTAGCAGGATTCTGGGTGGTATTATTCGTAACTGCGGCGTAAGTTGCCGTAACATAGTTGGTACCATCGGTGCTGAATTCCACAGTGAACTGCGCGTTGAGCGTACTAATGGAGGATCCTGTTCGTGCATAAAGACCAAAAGTTATAGCGGGCGAAGTCAAAGCCGCCGTGTTGATAGTTCCAATCTGGAAATTATAGGGCGGTATATCGTTGCCAGTCGTAGTGGCGGGACCAAAAAATATCGTGCTTGCTCCGCTAGCCCCCGGGTATACATTGCCGTTGTTAGGTACTACGAAAGTGCTATTGGCTAGAACAGCAGTTCCAGAGTAAACAAACCCTCTTTCGATATCGTTGTTGAAGCCTCCTCTGTTGTAATAGGAGCTTATAGTTTCACGCGAGTTGGCTGTACTGCCCATATTCTCGGTGAAAGTTTGTGCCATGCCATTCGTTGCCACGGCGAGCAAAAAAAGCAGCAGCGTCAAAAGACGCTTACTCAACATTGAGCACAGCGGCCTTACCTGCTTAAGGTAGGGTTGTTTACCCCGGCGTGTGTACGAGTTTTTCATAAGATTATGGAAAGTTGAAAGTTGCGAGTGAAGTAAGAAACTTGAGCTAGGAAAAGTTCGATTATGGCGTCAGCATTAAATCATGTGGCCACATACGAGCTAATTGAATGATAGTAAGAATATAATTCTAATTTAAATTTGCATCTTTCTTATACTAATCAAACAGGCCTTGTTATACACAATGAGCACATACCATATATTGTGCCAACAGGATTACCGATTTTGGAGCATATAAGCTCTTTTTCAGGCATTACATTCTCTATGCGCTCCAAAGGACCAACAAATTTACACATATCCCATTCCTCCTAAGTGCCCTCTATACGGCACAAATTTGCATTTAAATTCTCGATAAACAATTATATAATAACAAGAAAAACATTCAAAAATATTTATCTATTAAAAGCCACGATAATACAATTAAAAATCAATGTTTAGTTTTCACTATGCGATGTTAGCTTACGTAAATGATCGGCGTGAACCTTGTAGACAAATTCAGGCTATATGCTATCCAAACATACAAGTCCATAGTGCTGCAAATCATGCAGTTACTGTATTACTTAGCATAGAGATTACAGCCAATCAGACTGTCAAAGCAGACTCTACCAACTAGAGTACTTATCTATTTGACCATTGTGCTTATTGACTGCTATTGCTCACAAGTTCTTAGCAGCTGTACATATAGCAGAACAGTAGATTTTCAACACACATGCAACTGGTATTCTAAGCACATCATGCTTAAAATACCAGTTTTACATTATCAGCATTATAATGCAAAAGGAAGTTACCATTACCCTATACCATCGCTAGCCATGAACATGCGGCTCTGTCAATCCTACTCTATTAAGTCCTATTCAATAGGCATGAGTAACTAGAGATGTTATAGCTGTAACCTTATTATAGCCGCTCTGTCAAATCCTGCTCATAACTACTTATTCCACAAATACATACGACCCTATTCAGTTATAAAAACCCGTCAAGAATTCTTATAAAATAACATGAGGTACAAATTCTGAGAGATTCGTGATGAACCCGGCTTCTCTACGGAAGCCGATGGCACAGGCAGCTCCGGCCCAAAATACCCCGGCTTGATAGCGGCGTCCTTGTGCGTCTTGTGGTAGCTCGGCAAAGCGCTGTCGTACTTGAGGTTGATGAGCAAAATCTCCACCTATTGACTGCCCGGTGCGTCCTTCGTTTACTTCTATTACATTTTGACCTTCTCGGCCTAGTAGGGGTTTGCGAACAAAGTGTCCGGGGAGGTCTTGCAGAGAAGCTTCGAGTAACAGCGGATGATGCGGGAAATTCTGCCACAGCCAAGCCAATATGCCTTTGCTTTGGAATAGAAGCGCATAGGGCGGATTGGCAATAACTAGGTCGCGGCTTTGTAGCAATTCTGTAAGGTCGGCGGTTAGTTCGGGTTCTTCGTCGGCCAATATTTCCCATGGAACTAGCTTGAACACGAAGGCGAAGCGCTGCCACTGGCCCGGTTCTATTTCCACCCAAGCGCCTCGCTCCTCCCCTTGTACCGATACCCGCATAGTGTCGACGGAACAGATATGCACCAACTCGAAACCCGCTTCGGTGGCGGCTTCGGCTACTACAGCGCAATTGGCTTCGTCTTCACTGCTGTCGGGAAGATGCACCAGGAGCAAGGTGGGTTCTAGGTCTTCGTTGAGTTCCAGCCAATGAATGAGTTGGTTGCGCAAACCTTCGAAGAGGCCATTGGCTTGCCGCTCGTCTTGGCCCTGGCCGGCGGCTACCAGGCTGGCCCACTGCACCACGGCGGTTTCGGGCAGGCTGGTGGCGGTGTCGGCGTTGAACTCGATGAATTTGGGACCATCGGGGGTGTCGGCCAGGTCGAAGCGGCCGTAGAGGTGCCAGTGCCGGTCATCGTTCCAGGAGTGGCGGATGGCGGCCCACAAGTTCTCGGGGATGGCCAGCAGGCGCAGCAGGTCGTCGGGAATGGCGTCAGGGATAGACTGCACCAGCATATCGTAGAGCGTGTCGGCGGCTTGCAACAGGGCATCGGCGGCAGCTTCGGGGAGTTGCACGGCTTCGCGGGCTACATAGTTTTGGCAGGCGTCTTCGATGGCCCAATCCCACCCGAGGCTGCGCACGGCGGGGCTGACGTCGCCGGAAAGCGGCAATAGATTTATCATCTTCAGTGAGTAGTAAGCAACGCGGAATGACCCATGAAGAACGTCCTGCCGAGGAAGCAAAGTCTCTCTACCACCAAACTAACATTTGACGCCAGCAACGAAGCAGGCAAGATATTCTCTCTTGTAAGCATGACAGCTAGTTTGGCAACGTCAGCACGCCAGGTCCATCGACAAGCGGACGCCAGATCAAGCAGAATGGCTTTTACTGCTTATCCTTCATTGCTCTTTCAAATAAAAATTACCCGCCGAAACCTCGGCTCCCCCCCCGGCTACCAAAACCCGAGCTACGCCCCGATGGCGCCGTGCTGCGCACACTGCTGCGGCCGAAGCCGGTGGTACGCGTAACGCTGGTACTTGGCCGGATACCTGCCGAGGGCGACGTGCGGCTGCCCGCAAAGCCTCGCCCGAAGAAGCCCCTACCTCGGCCCCGTTCCTGCGCGACGCGGCTGCGCCAGCCATTGTTCTGCTGCACCAAGCCTGGGTTGGCGTAGGCTCCTACGTTGGGCGTGAGGAAGCGGCCGGCCATGTAGCCGATGCCGCCCCACATCAGAATATCCATCATACCAGTGCCATTGGCGCGGTTTTCGGGGTAGGTGCGGCTGTAGTCCTGCATCTGCTTTTGCAGGGCCTGGCCTTGCAGGGTGTCTACTTTGCCATCGAAGTGCTTCAGCACGGCGGCTACTTGCTCTTTGCCCGCGGGGCGCTCGGCCGTGATTTTCCACTGGCCAGGCTGCACTTCGGTCATTTCGGTGATAACGCCCTCGGAATACGAATCGGAAGTATCGTTGCCGCTGGTCCAGTCGCCTTCCGCAGTGGCAGTTTCAGATTCGGAGTTGCTGGAACAGGCGGGCAGGCCGATGCCCAAGCTAGCCGCCGCGGCGACCATCAGCACGTTGCGACGCCAGTCGCCGATGCGGAAGTACGGTTTGTTCATGGCTGAGGGAGTGGTGGTTGCGGGTGGATGTTGTTGGCACTAACGAGAAATACAGGAATTTCAACTAAGCGGTTGAGGCATAAGCGAAAATTCCTTGCCGAACCTCGACGTAAATGTAGTCTTATAGCCGTTTCCAATTAGACGTAGCGCGAAGCTTTTGCTTCGCGTGTCGAGGAGAATAAGCATTGCTAGGTAGGAGCAACCACTCGTTCAACGATGTGCGAAGCGCATGCCTCGCGCTACACCTAACGGGTGACCGGCAATGACAATTTACGCTGCTGCCTTTCACTGCTACTCTGTGCCGCAGTAACATTAGGTGTGCTTATGAAATATGGTGCTTCAACAGGAGCAACAATGGTTGAGTACTTCGGTGCAGCAAATTTATGCCTCGGCCCAAACCGAAGAGCGCATTCCCGAAGCCAAGGCAGCCATCGTGCAGCTGCTTCGCCACCGCCACCGCCTGGCCACCGCCGCCGATGAAGACTTCCTGGTACGCACTCAGGCTGATATCAGCAACACCGCCAGCACGGTCACGAGCGCGCTTACCTCGCTGCTGGCCAGCATTGCGGGTATCCCGCTGTTGGTAGGCGGCATCGGCATTATGAACATCATGCTGGTTTCGGTGACGGAGCGCACCCGCGAAATCGGTATCCGGCTGGCCACCGGGGCCAAAGGCGGGGATGTGCTGCTGCAGTTCCTAATCGAAGCTGTGTTGCTGAGTGTAACTGGCGGGCTGTTTAGGTAGGCTTGGGTACGGCGGTGGCTCAATTAACTGGTAAGATGCTGGATTGGGAAATAACCGTTTCCGCTTCTTCTATGGCACTGGCTTTTGTATTTAGCTCGGCCATCAGTGTGTTTTTTGGCTGGTATCCGGCCCGCAAAGTCGCCCGCCTGAACCCCATTGATGCACTATGCTACGAGTAGGTTTTGAATGGTGGTACTTCATTCAGGCATGACAGCAGTCGAGTACTGCATAGCAAGGCCATGCGCTACCATGTCAGCCTTCTGTGCAGACTGCTACTCATTTACTTACCGATCCTCATGCCGCCGAAAGGGCGTAATGGTCTTACGAAGCCCTGCGGGCAATTTCAAGAACCTGACTGCCCCTGCGTTGTCTCCTTACTACAAACAACATTTAAAGTAACCGCTTGACGTTACCGTCTGCACCGATAGACAAGCGCTTCTGCTTGTCTTACTTTTTCCATGGGCTTACTTGATTCTTTGGCCAAGCAAGTGCTCAAGCGCGCCACTATCACCTGCGTAGCACCCATTGCCCAGCACACCTACCATCTCACGTTCCAAGGCCCCGACCTCGCTGATGTGCAGTATACGCCCGGCCAAACGCTGAATGTATTCTTCGACCTGAGCGGCCCGGAAGCCGCTTTGCGCAAGCGCACCTACTCCATTTGGCAGTACAATGCCGAAGCCCTGACCCTGGAGCTAGCCGTATGCACGTTCTCGAATGGACCCGGCGCCCGGTGGGCCCAACAGTGCCGCCCCGGCGACGACGTGTACTTCCATGGCCCCGGCGGCAAATTCATACTCGACACCCCCACAGCTTTCAGCTACTGCTTGCTCGGTGATGTTTCCGCGTTGTCGCACCTGTACGCTTTGCGGCGGCAGTTGCCTCAGGCACAGTCGGTTTTCAGCCTAGTACACGCCCGCACCGAGGCCGACTGTTTCCCCGACCTCGATGGCACGTACCCGCTACACTTCGCCATAGCCGACCAGCTGCCCGCCACCGAGGTTCTGGCCGAGGTGGCCGCACAAGGCTTGAGTTCGGCGACAAGTTGTTTGTTCTACATCGGCGGGGCACAGACGCTTTGCGTCGAAACCCGTCAGCTACTCCGCAAGCAGTGGCAGGTGTCAGCCAACCACCTCAAAGCAAAGCCCTTCTGGAAATAAGGAATGAGCCATAACGAACCGGGCCGGGTTGATCGTGGTGGTTGCCCCCCCAATTACCACTTGTTCGGGGCTACTAAGGGCGGGTGGAGCCAGCAGTAGTCCGTTGTTATCAATTTGCCGGCTAAGCACCGCGGTGCAGTACGATGTTAAAGAAAACGCATACGCCCCTTGGTCGAGGTTGGTGCGGGCGGACTGGCCGCGTTGGTAGGGAGCTATAATCTGCGTGCCGTCGGCGGTAGCCAGGGAGCCTAGGTTTTGATTACCGCGCCCGGCCAGGTAAATCGTGAGGCTGGACGGAGGTGAGAAATACGGGTTTTCGGCAGCTGAAACCGTTTCCAGCGTCATACGACGCGTGTACCGCCTAGCTCGCTCAGGTCCAGCAAATGCGGGATTTCTACTTTCGTTTGCAAGCCCAGGCCTCCTTGTATGTACGCCTCAGCAGCAGTCTGAGCGCTTGGCAGGGCTTTCGACGCCCATAATACGCCCGTTTCTTACTCCCACAGCAAGTAACTACACACTAAGCACAAGTAGTATAAACACACTTATTACCAGCAACATACAAAAACCGACCAAGATCGGCTCATAAGTAGTGGGGCGCTGAGTGGGGCGATTCTGAAAAGAGTATCTGCCGCCAGTCAGCGCCGCCCCACTCCTACCCCGCGTCCGTATTGTGTTCCTCCAGGTAGCGGCGCACCTCCATCCGGTCATGCCCAAGCAGCTCGATGACTTCCCAAAGCCGCTCTGATGTAATGTCAGGTCTGGTCGGAATGTAGGTTGACACGTAGCCGCGCACCATCCACAACTCTGTAATATCGACAGCATCCACGCTGTAAGGTCGGCGGTGCGGATTGTCGGAGAGCAACTGCACCGGCTTATTCATATCGACGATGCGGTGAGGAATGCGTTTGAGCAGCACGTTTTCGCTGGTCACCACTACATAGATTTCATCGGGCTTAAGCAAGCTCCATTTGTCCACGAACGAAGCCACCACGATGTCGCGGTGGTTTATCGTCGGCTCCATACTGTCGCCGCTGACCTCGAAAGCCCGGTAGGTGCCATGCTCAAAGCCCGGAATCCGGTAGGGCTTCATGTCTTGCAGAAACACCGCCTCGTTATGAGCCACTGAATACCCTGCCTGAGCTGGTATGGGAATGAGTACGGTGTTTTCCTTGCCCTTGTCATCTACCGTCACCACGATGACCCGGTCCCCGTCTACGACCTGGCGCAGCGCGCCCGATGGTTTGGCATCAGTGGCTGTGGTCCGTAACATATGGCCATTCCCAAGCATGAGCCAATCAGGGGAAACTTCAGGAAATTCCTTTAAAAAGTCTACCAGAGTAGGATAGCTAGGCTCGGCACCTTGTAAAATTTTGTACATTTTACTCGTTGTCGAGTATCCCAACTTATTTGTTACACTGTTGGCATTCAAGTCGTAATGCTGCAAAAGCAGCTTTATCCTGCCTGTGATGTTAGAATCGGAGTCCATAACAAAGTGTACTAAGGTGCAACAGTTGTTGTTTGGTGCGTGTATATTTGTGCTACTGGCATTTCAGTGTCAGAACAAATATAATAAACTACCACCAAAGTACACATGGATATGGAACAAAATACCAAAGAGCCTACCGAGCTGCAAAAGGTGCTCGATAAGCTAGGTCCCCGCCAGACCGTTGTGAAGGACGCCATTGCGGCCCTTGCTACTCAGGGAATCAAGGTTAGCAAGTCGGCCATGTACCAGGTTGTTACGGGCCGAAGTGCGCGCCGTGAACTGGTAGAGGCCTTTCTGGTAGCCGCCGAGGCAGAAGCCGAACGCCGGGAACTCGTCAAGCAACGCGCCGCCAAGCTCGCCTCCTAGCTGCCATGCAAGCCGTCCTCATCATCCCCGAAACCGAGTGGCGCGCAGTCGTTGGCCGGCTCGAACGGTTGGAGGCTCAGCAGCAAGCCGCGGCCGGACCCGCCCCTGCCCCCGACGACATCCTGACCACCGACCAGGCCGCCGAGCTCTTGGGTATCACGCCCGAAGCCGTGCGCTGCGCCCGCCGTGCCGGCCGTCTGCCCGGCGTACGCCGCAACGAGAAGGCCTTCGGCTTCCGCCGCTCCGTGGTCGAGGCCTACCCGCTACGCTACCAGCGCCCTGCCCTCTGATCTATGCAGACGAACCTAACCCACGGGGCCCTGTGCAACGGCATCGGCGGCTTCGCGCTGGCGGCCCGGCGCGCCGGCATCCGCACCGCCTGGACCTGCGAGATAGACCCGTTCTGCAACGCCGTCAGCCGCCGCCATTTTCCCGACGCCCACCAGTACCTGAACATCTACGATGTCTGCCATCCGCCCCGAGTTGACGTTATTTCCGCCGGCTACCCCTGCCAGCCGGCCAGCTACGCCGGGAAGCGCCGAGGCCCGGCAGACAACCGCTGGCTCTGGCCGGAAGTGCTTCGGCTTCTTGCACAGTGCCGGCCCCGCTGGTTTCTTGGTGAAAACGTTGCTGGACACCTCACGTTGGGGCTCGAAAGTGTGCTGGCTGACCTGGAAGCCGAAGGTTATGAAGTCTGGCCGCTTGTACTTCCAGCTTGCGCCGTCGACGCCCCGCACCGGCGCGACCGGGTTTGGATTGTTGCCCACGCCCACCACCGACAGCCAGTACAGCCGCCGCAAGCCTTATGCCCAGGGCGGGATGCCCCTGTCGCTGGCGGTGAAGCTGCTCCCTACTCCGATAGCCAACGATGCGGCCAACCCAGCTGCCTACTCGTCCCGCCTGCGGAAGGCGAAAGCCCCCGGCCTCGCGGCCGAGATTACGAACCGGCTTTCAACGGACCAGACCACGGAATGGGATGGGTATTTACTCAACCCCCGCTTTGTCCTGGAGATGATGGGCTTTCCCGCCACCTGGTGCGACCTGACGGAAGCGGAGATGCAGCAGGTGCGCCGACAGATTCGGGCTACCGGCAAAAAGACCCGCGCCATTGGGCCCGCAACACGCTTAAAGCCGCTGGCAACCGAAGGACAGCGCAAGCTAACGCCTTAGTACCTGACATCCCGCAACTCTTTTTTCAGTTTATCGCCGACTACGAAGCCGGCCGCCTCACC
This sequence comes from Hymenobacter sp., assembly GCF_036387835.1. Lineage (GTDB taxonomy): Bacteria > Bacteroidota > Bacteroidia > Cytophagales > Hymenobacteraceae > Hymenobacter. Next base: position 14,997 of record NZ_DASVSY010000116.1, read on the forward strand.
AGCACCACGGAAGCCGGGCACCCATGAATTTCATCCAGCACACCCGCGCCGCCCACGACCACCTGACCCGCCAGCCGGACGCCACGCCGCTTCACGTCAGCCTGTATTGGGCGCTGTTCTTCGCGTGGAACGCCCGCCGCTTCCCCGTGTCGCTGGACCTCGACCATGAGCAGTTGATGCACGCCGCCCACATCGGTAACCGCAAGACCTACCGCGCCACCCTCTACGACCTCGAAAATTGGGGCCTGCTCACCTACCAGCCCAGCCAGTCGCGCCACCAGCCCAGCCGCTGTTTCCTAGCCGATTTACCGGGGGCACTTCTGCCCCCGATAACCTCCCCTACCGAGGGCACAAGTGCCCCAGGTAAAACCGGGTTTACCGGGGGCAGAAGTGCCACAGGTAACCACGACTTACCGGGGCCAGAAGTGCCCCAGGTAAAAGTTTTATCGGGGGCAGAAGTGCCCCAACCACTCCTTATAGGTACTAAACCTTTCACTATGAGTAAACCTCATGTAGTAGTAAACAGCGCCGCCGCCACTGCAAAAAAAAAGGAAGGGCCTGCGGTGCTTCCCGACGAAGGGTTTTCAAAGGCGGAAGTGTTTAACCCCGACTTGCCAGCCGACGACCCAGGAGCATCCCCACAAAAGACGCCGCGAATCAAGCGGGGCGCGCCAAAGACAATGCGCATCAAGCATTCCGAAGGGGTACACGCCGAAACCATCCGCACAGCTGCTACCGCCGCCCTCAACGAGCCACGCCGGCGCGGCCCGCTCCCTGAGCTGCCATTCAGTGAGTCGGCTATTGCCACGCCCGAGGCCTTCGCCGCCGCTTTCGAGGGTACCGATTACGCCCTGGCCGACCTGCGCCACTACCACCAGTTAGTCGCCACCTGGCGCGATAAGAAAACCGGCCTCCCGCCCACCCGCAAAGATTGGATTGCCACTGCCTCACGCTTCATGCTCAACGATGCTCACGATAACCGCCTCAAACTTGCCCCCGGCACCCGCCGCGCCACCGCTACCGATGCCGGCTACCAGGACGCCGGAATCCCAACTACTGGCTACCGTTCAAGCCGCTACGACTAGCGCCCTGGCCCGCAGCTCCACCCCCGAGCTGCGCGAGATGCTGGCTGATATATCAGTCGGACTAACCAAACAGATAGCCCTGGCCGCTCCCAAAATCTTCCAGCTCAACCGCCGCCTCGGTTCGCGCGAAGTGGTAAAGCTGCTGGTCGTGGTGCTGAGAAGCTTCGTCGACTCGCTCCGCGTCAAGGACAAGCCCGATGCCGCCGACCTGATCGAGCTGGCCGACACCCTGGCCCAAACCTACACCCACGACAGTATCAAGGATATAATTCTGGCCCTGAAAGAAGCCCGCATGAACGGCACCAACTTCTTCCAGGCCCTCGACAGCAGTACCCTCTACCGGCTGATCCGGGACTACTTCGACCAGAAAGCCAGGTACCTGGAAAACCAGCACCTCGATCAGAAAGCCACCGGCGCCAGCTCCGACGCCGTGGGCATGCAGCAGTTGGGCGAGGCCGCCCCCAAACTGCTCGAAACCGTCACGCAACGCATCCCCGACGACCACCCCAACGCCGCTGGTATCCGCCGCAAGCTCAGCCTCATCAAGGCCCGCGCCAAGCGCGGCCTCATCACCCCCGAGCAAGCCGAGCAGCAACGAGCCGAAGCCCGCCAAGTCACGCACCGCAACCCGCGCCCCGACTGGCAGCCCAGCCCCGAAGCCCAAAAACAAATTAACCGCCGCCACCAGCTGGCCGAGCGCCGGGCCGCCCAGCAGGACGGCAGCCACAGTACCATCATTCAACTTGTCCCCGCCCCATGACTTCCACCACCTACTACCGCAACCCCGACGGCAGCATTCTGCGCGTGACCAGCACCGAGCACCGCCCCGGCAAGCCCCAGACCTACACTATTGCGCGCCGACTGCTCAGCAAAAAACTGTTCAGCCCCGACCGCCCCATCAGCGCCGACGACCTAAGCAAGCTGCTGAGGCCCGAGCCGCTACCCGAAATTCAGTGGCCCCTACCATGAGCAGCGTAGCCTACTACCGCGCCTTGTGTGGCAGCCTCTACCGCGTCACCACCACTGCCTCAACCCGCAGCACGCCCGCCAGCACCCGGCAAGCCCGCCGCAGCCTCTACGCCGCCGACTTCGGGCCTGAATATGCCACTCACCCCGAAGAAGTAGCCCGCCTGATTCGTATCGGCTCTTTCGTGCCCGAGCCCGCCCCCGAGCTGCAACCGCCAGCCGCTCCTATAACCTTACCACCAGCTTCGTTATGATAGCCAAGAAGCACGACCAGCTACCCCTGGACTTGGGCACCCTCAAAGCTGGCGAGATAACCAGCGCCATCATTGCCTACCTGCAACACCACGGCTACAGCGTCTGGCGCCAGAACACCAGCGGCATTTACGATCCGCAAACCGGCCGCTGGAAGGTAAACCCCCAAGGCAGAAGAGGCGTGCCCGACATTATCGGCTTCCGGAAGTCGGACGGTGTGTTTGTCGGAGTCGAAGTTAAAGCCGGCCGGGACGTGCTGCGGGACGAGCAAAGAGAATTCCTGAACGAGTTGAAGCAAGCCGGCGGCGTGGCCTTCGTCGCCTACGATTTCGCTCAGTTCCAACAATCATTCGAGGGCCGCGGCCTTCACCTACCGTCCACTCCTGCCTAAAATCCATTGCCCTTCCCCTCAAATTAATAAATAATCCCACACTGGCCGCCGGCCCTTTGCTCAGCTTCCGTACCTTCGCAAGCCTCGTTACTTTTAGCAAGGTTTTATAGTCCGGCCGCTGCTAGGATGCCCTGTTTGCCTATCGAAACAACAGTATAATGGCTAAAGAAGCGCAAGCCCGCCTTAAAATAAACTCCTTATTAGAAACAGCTGGCTGGCGCTTTTTCCCCTCCAGCGCTGGCGCGGCCACCATCAGTTGTGAGTACCGCGTTGGCCGGCGCAAAGTCAAATCCGAAGTGTTGGGCAACGACTTCGAGCACGCGCCAGAAGGTTACGTTGACTACTTGTTGCTCAATCCAGAAGGCCGTCCCGTGGCCCTGGTCGAAGCCAAGCGCGAAACCATTGACCCGCTGAGTGCCAAGGAGCAGGCCCGCATCTACGCCCGTCAACTGGCCATTCGCTACGTCTTCCTCTCCAATGGCAACCTGCATTATTTTTGGGATTTAGAAGAGGGCAACCCCACCCGCATATCGCATTTCCTCAGTCCCACCGAACTCGGCAAGGCCCAGGTTTGGCAGCCCAATCCCAAGGCACTGACCGCCGTTGTGCTGGACGACGCCTACATCGCTGTTTCCCAGGAGCCCCGCTGGCCGTCGCTCACGCCTGCCGAGCGCCTGGCGGCCCAGGAAGACAAAAACGTGCGCGTCCTGCGCGACTACCAGCTCGAAGCCGTACAGGCACTGCAAACCGCTTTTGGCAAAGGCAAGCGGCGATTTCTGTTCGAGCTGGCCACTGGCACCGGCAAAACCTTGTTGAGCGCTGCCGTAGCCAAGCTGTTCATTCGCTCCGGCAACGCCGACCGCATCCTGTTTCTGGTCGACCGCATCGAGCTGGAGCAGCAGGCCTGGAAGAATTTCAAGGCCTACCTCGAAGCCGACGCCATTCGTACCGTCATCTACAAGGAAAGCCGCGACAACTGGCAGGGTGCCCAGGTGGTCGTCACCACCATCCAGAGCCTCACCCGCGACAACCGCTACCTAACCCGTTTCTCACCCAGCGACTTCCAGCTGATTATTTCCGACGAGGCCCACCGCACCATCGGCGGCAACAACCGCGTCATTTTCGAGTACTTCATCGGCTCCAAGCTTGGCCTCACCGCCACGCCCCGCAACTACCTGCGCGGCATTGCCGATGACCTTGCCGATACCGACCCCCGCCAGTTCGAGCGGCGGATGCTGCTCGATACCTACCGCACCTTCGGCAGCGACGACGGCCAGCCCACTTACCAGTTCAACCTGCTGAACGCGGTGCAGCACCAGCCACCCTACTTAGTCAACCCGCGCACCTTCGACGCCCGTACCACTGTCACCACTGAGCTGCTTTCCCTGCAAGGCTGGCACCAAGTGCTGGCCAGCGAAGACGGCGAAGAGCAGGAAGACACCTACTTCAAGCGCGACTTCGAGAAGAAGTTTTTCTCGCCGGAAACCAACCTAGCGTTCATCCGCACTTTCATGCGGCATGCCCAGCGTGACCCGCTCACCGGCGAAATCGGCAAAACCATTCTGTTCGCCGTCAGTCGTCGCCACGCCACCAAGCTCACCCAGCTGCTGAACGAGGAGGCCCACCAGCTATTTCCCGGCAAGTACCAGTCCGACTTTGCCCAGCAGATAACCTCCGACCTGCCCGGTGCCCAGGCTGCCACCACCGGCTTTGCCAATAACAACCTCGGCGGCACCTCGCGCTTTGCGCCTACCATGCTCGGCTACGAAACCTCTCGTACCCGCGTTTGCGTCACTGTGGCCATGATGACCACCGGCTACGACTGCACCGACCTACTCAACGTGGTGCTGGCCCGCCCCATCTTTTCGCCCATCGATTTCATCCAAATCAAAGGCCGCGGCACCCGCTTGCACACCTTCCGCCACCGTGGCGCCGACGGGCAGGAGCGGAAAGTCAGCAAGCAAACCTTCTACCTGTTCGACTTTTTTGCCAACTGCGCCTACTTCGAGCACGAGCACGATTACGACGAGCGCATCAACCTGCCCCAGCCCGGCCAGCCCCGGCCCGCCGGCCCGCCACCTCCGCCGCCCATCGGCGGCTATTCCTTCACCGGCCCCGACGACCTGCACGACCTGGTCGAGGAGCAAATCGGCGAGTACGGCATGCGCGTGGACCGCGAGTATGCCAGGGGCTTCGAAAACGCCACCCGCGAGCGAGTGCAGCAGGACGCCGCCGCCGCTGCCGCCGTCACCCGCAAAGATTGGGACATTGTCGAGGAATTCGTGAAGCGCAACCTCTTCAACATGCCCACCGAGTACTGGACTACCGACAAGCTGCGCGAGGCCTATAATGTCAACCGCCGCATCTCCCTCACCGAAATCCTACAAAAGATATTCGGCGACATCACAGACTTCAAAACCCGCGAGCAGCTGGCCGACGAGTATTTTAACCAGTTCCTCAGCGTCGAGGGCGTCGACGGCTCCAAAGTAGAGGAACTCCGTGCCCTCTTCCTCTGCTACCTCTTCGACCCCGAGCTGCGCGCCATTCTAACCCGCAAGCAATACAGCCTGCTCAACACTAGTAACTGCATCACCACCCACGAGCTAAAAATTCTCAAAGAGCCCCAAATCAACTTTACCATTAATTATATCAACGACTACATCAGCCTGAACCAGTTCCAGGCCTAGCCCCACCAGTCGCCCACAATTAGAAGTAGCCTAACACGCCTCCGTGGCTCCCATCTCCCTTGGAGAGGGTTCGGGGGTGAGGCCCCCGCCAGCCCAACCCACTATGCTGACCAAAGAAATAAAACAACGCATCGACCGCGCCCGCGACATTCTCGTGGGCCAGCTGCCGCTGCCCTCCGACCAGATTGAGCTGATTACCATCGCCATGATTTACAAATTCATGGACGATATGGACGAGGATGCCCGCTCCCTCGGCGGCGTGCCCTCCTTCTTCATCGACGACCTCCGACCCTTCGCCTGGCCGGCCCTGCTTTCCAACCAGCTCAGCAGCGCCGACCGGGTCCTGCGCTTCACCCAGGCCATCGAGCACCTGCAGAAAGCCCAGCACATTCCGGCACTGTTCCGCAGCATCTTCCAAAACACCTTCCTGAAGTTTCGCGACGGCCGCATCCTCAAGATGTTCTTGGACGAAATCAACGGCTTCACCTACGACAACTCCGAAGACCTCGGCAACGCCTTCGAGTACCTGCTCATGAGCATGGGCACCCAGGCCGAAAACGGGCAGTTCCGTACTCCGCGCCACCTTATAGATTTCGTGGTCGAAGTCGTAGAGCCCGAGCTGACTGACTCGATTTTGGACCCAGCCTGCGGCACCGCCGGCTTCCTAATTTCGGCCTTCCAGTACCTCATCCGCCTCCACACCCGCGGCCTCGAAGACTACCGCGTCAGCCTCGGCAACCGCACCGATGCCGAGCTGGCCCGCGTCAAGCGCGGCGACAAGCTCCGGCCCGAGGACCGCGACAAGAAAGGCCTCAACCCTGTGGGCTACGACATCACGCCCATGATGGTGCGCCTCTCCCGCGTGAATCTCTACCTGCACCGCGTCGCCAACCCCCAGATTCACGAGTACGACACCCTCAGCAACGACCACCGCTGGAACGATAAGTTCGACTGCATTCTGGCCAACCCGCCCTTCATGACGCCCACCGGCGGGGTGCAGCCGCATTCGCGCTTCCGCCTCAAAGCCAACAAGGCCGAAGTTCTCTTCGCCGACTACATCCTCGAACACCTCGACCCCTACCGCGGCAAGGCCGGCATCATTGTGCCCGAGGGTATTATCTTCCAGAACAGCCGCGACTACGTACAGCTCCGCCGCTGGCTGGTCGAAGAAGCCGGCCTGTGGGCCGTGGTCAGCCTGCCCGCTCATGTCTTCCAGCCCTACTCCGGCGTGAAAACGTCCATCCTGCTCATCGACAAGGAGCTGACCCGTACCGGCAGCCCCACCGCCGAGCGCACCCGCGCCGGGTCCAACATCCTGCTGGTCAAAATTGACAACGACGGCTACTCCCTCAACACCAACCGTACGCCCGTCGCCGCCAACGACCTACCCGCTGCCTACCAGCTGCTCCACGCCTGGAAGCACGACCAGCCTCTGCCCGCCGATGCCGGCGTGGCCCACCGCGTGGTGCCCCGCGCCGACTTTGCTCGCCTCGACCCCTACCGCGCCGCCACCACCGCCCTCGATGCCGTGCGCAAGCCCTTCCGCACCCTCATCAAGCCCGGCTCCGAAGCCACCCGCCAGCGCCGCATAGCGGCCTTTTGCGAGTCTGTAGGCCTCGACCACCTACCCGCTTCCGAAGCCGACCTCAAAGCTTGGTTTGATGAGCACCTTCGCGCCGCCGCCGTGGCCTACGGAGCCGGTGATGAAGCTGCTGAGCTACCGGAAGAGCTAAAAACCACCATGCGCGAAGCGCGCGAATACAGTTTAAGCTATGACCGCTACGGAAACGAGGATGTTACCCCTGTCAACAGACACTGGCCAATGGTGGCACTGCACGAATTATGCTTGCAGATTTTAAGCGGCGGCACGCCTACCCGTGAGAAACCAGAATTTTGGGAAGGCACGATTCCGTGGATTTCCAGCGCTGATATTATCAATCGCCACACCATTCAGCTAAGGCGTTTCATTTCTGCAGCGGGGGTAGCATCTTCCGCTACTAACGTTATTCCAGCAGATAACATAATTGTGGTTACCCGCGTCGGCCTTGGGAAACTAGCTCGAAACACAACGGCCGTCGCTATTAGTCAGGATTGCCAGGGTTTAGTCATTAACCGCTCCCTTATTCATCCAGAGTTTTTGTTGCATTGCCTTGAAAAAGAGGTGCAGATTTTTAAGGAAATTGGCAGAGGGGTTACAATCAAGGGAGTAACTAAAGCAGAGTTACAATCCATTGAAATTCCCTTGCCACCGCTTGAGATTCAAATACAGTTGGTTACGCAGATTGAGACTGAACAAGAAAAAATTAAACAGTTCGAATCAGGCATAGAGCTAGCTAAGAGCAATATAACTTCACTGGTGAATTCGTTATGGAGCGAGGTTGTTAGCGAGGATTCTATCATTGATGCGCCTGTTCTTTTAGCTGCGGAACCTAAAGTTGAAATGCTACTTAAAATGCCTGTAAATGGCCGTGCAGAGTAGGTTATGGCTACTAAAATAGCATTTGCCCCTGTTCGGCGTCAATTCGGCTCCCTGGCCTGCAAAGTGTGGGACGATTTAGGCGGGCGCCATAGTTTCAATATGCATTGGGATGAGCGGGGCATAACCGATGAACTTGTCTATCAACTTCTAAAGCGCCGTTCGCCTCATATTCAAGTCTTCAAGGCCATCAGCGAGAAAACCTATGGCCACGACATCGACCTGTTTATTGAAGCTGATGAAGCAAAACCCGACCAATACATTTGGCTCTGCTTACAGGCGAAAGTCATGTATGAAGCCCCGCGAGCAGTTTACAATGCCATCGACCATGAAGTAACTGACCCGGACGATAAAACGAAACAGATTTATCAATGGGAGCTGCTCGGCCGTCACCCCACCGACCGCATTCCGTTCTACTTGTTCTACAACGGCTTTACAGAAGCTAATTATAGGGCAGCAAAGGGTGGGTCACGCGGCCGTATTCCCCGCAGATTTGGATGCACTGCGCTTTTCCTGCCTCATTTTTGGGAAAAGTTTATTTCCTCACCTAGCTACACCCTTAAAGGCAGGAAAAGTGACGTTAATTATAAATCCGTAAATGAGTCCGGAGCCATGGATGCATTTCCCTGGCAGGATTTATTCAACATTGGCCGATTGGAAAAGCTGATGAAGACTCGCGGCCTTGAACTCATGTACCATCCAGCTAAGGACAAGGTAAAAGTAGGAAAAAAGGATTACCGGAAAATCGAATTAGTGACGCATTACCTCACAGCGGATAACGACCCTGATTTCAGCGGAGTAGCTCCAGCGCATTTTCAGGAGGAAGGTGAAGTGTACCAGCCCCGCTACAAAGTTTATATAGGTAGGACCGAGGCCGAAAGGTTGAAAGCCAAGCTTCGTTTATTGAGCGAAGAGTAAGGCGCTGGCATAGCAGCCATTAAGCACCCTAACTTGTTATGGAGCCTCATTCTATAGCCATGCAAGCGCCTTCAACTTAGCGGCTCACTCGTCTACAGAAGCCTTTCACCTTCGGAATTCCCTCCGCGTTGCTTCTGGCTTAACAAGGCCTATGATGCGCCACTAATATAAATTAGTGGCGCATCATAGGCCTTGTTTTCTTTCACTACAACTAAGAATTAACTCTTCCGTACCATAACCTATGATATGCCACTAATTCAAAATAGTGGTACATCTTTGCTCAATGGAAGAACAAGAGGAAAGCGCGCCTAAAGCGTTGAAGTGGCTGGAGCTGCGCAATAACTTTGCGCATCAGCCCGAGCTAACCCGCGCCCAGGTTCTCGATTTCTATCGCCGCCACGAACCTGAAGCAAAGCAGACTACGGTGGACTGGCGCATATATGAATTAACAAGGCGCGGTCTGCTCGTCTCCCTAGGGCGTGGTCGCTACTCGTTGGCCGGCGCCGCGCAGAAGCACTTCAGTTACCTGCCTGAGCTGACCAGCACTGAGCGGAACATCTGGCGTACCCTCGTTAAGGAGCTGCAATTGCCTGAAGGTTGCCTCTGGTCCACCGCTTGGGCCAATGAATTCAGTCTGCACCAGGCTGCCCGCAACTTCCTAATCGTGGAAGTCCCCCGCGACTACGTACAGGCAGTTTTCTACGTCCTCAAAGACCGGCATTCCCACCGTGTATTTCTGCGTCCCGACCCCGAAATACTTACATACTACGTGGCCGAAACCGACAAGCCGATAATTGTCATGGCTTTCGTTAGCCGTGCTCCCGTGCAGCAGGTTAACCAAGTGCCTGTGCCTCGCCTAGAAAAGATGCTTGTTGACCTTTTCAGCAGCCCCAATTTATTTGCTGCCTATCAAGGTCGCGAGTTAGAAATCATTTTCGGCAACGCCCGCCGCTACTACACCCTCGACGAGCGCACTCTACTAAGCTACGCGCAGCGCCGCCACAAAGCACCCGAGTTGCGCCGCTTTCTTAGCCGGTTACCCGACTGGCCTCATTCAAGCAATTTGCAATGATTACTCCCGAAACATTCCAACCCGAATGGCTGGAACAACTGCGCGTTCGCCACAAGAATATGCATCCCAATATCGCCGAGAAGATGATATTGGCACTAACGCTGGTTGAACGCTTGGCTCAGGAACCTATACCTTTTGTTTTCAAAGGAGGCACCTGTTTGGTGCTGTTATTAGGCAAGGCCCGCCGTTTTTCCGTCGACGTAGACATCGTGACCGAAATGTCACAAGGAGAGTTGGAAGCTGCGCTGAGCCGCATTGTGGAGCAGCCCCCGTTTTTGCGCGTCGAGTACGATGAAAAGCGCAGCACTAAGGACAACATTCCTCGCGGCCATTATTATCTGTATTACACTTCCATCCTGAATCAGAAACGTTCGGCCGACCATCCGCACCCATATATCGCCCTCGATGTACTATACGAAGCTCATGGATACCCTGAGTTGCGCGAAGTACCTGTTGAATCTGACTTTCTTGTGGCCGACGGCTTGCCCCAATTGGTGAAAGTGCCCAGCGTCGAGTCCATTACTGGTGACAAGCTCACGGCCTTTGCCCCACGCACCACTGGCATCCCTTATGGCAAAGAGAAAGAGGTGGAGATTGTTAAGCAGCTATTTGATGTGAGCGTTTTATTCGATGAAGTACAGAATGTTGAAGCTGTTGCTAAGTCCTATGCGGCCACGGTAGCCAAAGAGCTGGTTTATCGTCAGCTGTCACAAACTCCCGCTGAAGTTCTGCGCGACACCATTCAAACTGGTTTGGTGATGGCCCAGCACAAAATTAATCCAACTAAAATACTTGACAAAGAAGGCATTCAGGAGTTAATGGTAGGTATTCAAGGCTTCGCCAATTTCTTAATTGGTACACGCTTCAATATCGACAACGCAGTTACGGCTGCAGCTAAAGCTGCATATCTAGCGGCCCGCTTAATAGTAGCGGACTACTCCGCATTGCCTCGCTATAATAACCAGCCCGTTGCTGGCTTGCGTGTCACCGACGACCCGCAACTCATCTTTCTCAACAAGCTACGCAGCACTCCCGAAGCCATGTTCTTCTGGCAGCAAACCGTGCAACTCCTCACTCAACACAACCAATTGGCTGTTCTAACGCCATCAACAGGCAATAGCCAACCAATTGAAACCTCAAAAACGCCAGACCCAATGAGTACCGCCATCGACATCACTACACAACCCGACCAGCACTTACTAATTGCCCGTTGGAATGGCCCCGGTATCAAAGAAGACTTTACTTATGACAACCGGGCCATGTTGCGCAAAGCTGAAGAAACTAAATGCTGGCGCTGGTTGGTAGACCTTCGCGTCCACGGCGATACAACGGCACACAATGCCCAGGACCTTTTCAAAACTGTATTACCTGATACTGCTCGTCGGTTTGCTACCGGCATAACACTTCGGGTAGCTGTGCTCATACGTCCCGACTTTGCCGTCATTCCTGAAGAGTTACCAGATGCGGATTTTCAGAAGCGCCGAGGCTACGTAGCCAAAACTTTCACCGACGAAGGACAGGCGATGCAGTGGCTATTAGAAGAGTAACCAAGCTCAGCCCTACACCTCAAAATGCGGCCTGTCCTTGAAATTCGGCCAGTCGCCGCCCCAACGCACCCGCGCATCAGCCGCCTTCATCAGCCGCGCAAACTTGCTCAGCAGCAGCCCCGACCATGACACTTCCCCGTCAGGCAGCAGAAAGGCCACGTCCAGCGCCGGCGTAGGCAGCTTGTTGTGGTTGGACTCGCCCCCACGCTTATAGGTCACGATGGGCCCCGGTTTGCTTCTGCCCTGCTCGTAAAGCTCATTCTGACGCTCAGGGCTCCGATAGCACTCGGTGATGATGGGCAGCGCCAGTAGCCGCAACGCCGGGTCACCGACCCAGCGGGCCAGCGCCTGGCTGTAAGCCGCCCGCAACGGAGGCACCGCCTGCGCCAGCCGCGCCGCCTGAATCTTCAGTCCAGCCGACATCAGCATCGGCGCGACCCGCACCGGCTTGGGGGCACGAACAGCCCCCGCGGCAACAGGCTTAGCCGGCGACATGAGCAGAGTCGGTAGGGCTAGACTCAGCAGAAGCAGCCTGCGACGCCGATGGAGCGACTACGGCTCCCACTGCCGGCAGCTTGACCACCGTTTCCGGCTTCTGGAACATCTTGCGTACAGTGGCATAAATCGTCACCACCCCCACTACTACCTGAATTACAACGTGGACGAAAGTCTCGATTTCGTTGGCTGTAGGTGGGGTAAAGGCCGAAGTACTTATTTCCCAAACTGCGCCAGTACTAAGTATCTGGCCGATATGACCGAGTTTTGAGCTGCTGAACAACATGGCTTACTGAAGTAGAATTTTAAATATACACTTTAATGCAAATCTACGTAAGTACCGCCTACTTGAGCCACACCTTATTATTTATCTAATAATTGTATTTTTCAGGGCGCACCCCCTCCGCTTCCGCTGGTCGCTCCGGGGGTCGGGCTGTACGCCACTTCGCTTCGCTACGGCCCTTCGGGCACCTCCCGCTGGTCGGTTGGCTCCCATCCCTTGCGCATTCCTTCCGCGACTTAGTGACACGCCAGCCACAAACCGCCAACGGGACAGGCAGCGCCGGAAAACGGCGCAGCCTGCCCCTGCCGATACCCACCGCCCGCGCCGGCCGCGGCTTCTCAACGGGACTACGATGCCCTTCGTTCGTTCCTTCTCTCCCGCTGGTCGTTCCATCACTCACTACGGGCACTCCGCCCCGCCGCTCCGCCCCGTCCCGCGCTCTGCCTCCCCGCCTACTCCCGACACAGCGAAGCTGCAGCACCACCGCCTACGGGCCGGCCCGCTTCCCGCTGGTCAGCCAGCCGCCCCTACCGAAGCCTACCGCTCCGGCCCGCCTTCCGTTGGTCGGCCAGCCTCTCCCCACACGCCATCAGATACTCGGGCAACAGCCGAAACACCGCCAGCGGGCCGCCTAGCCTTCCGATGGTCGGCCCGCCGCCCCTACCGCAAACCCGCGCCCCAGCCCGCCTCACTCCACGCCGGGCAGCCGGACTGCGCTCCGTACCTCCGCTTGCCGGCCACCCGCCGTTGCGTTCGGCCAGCCTCTACCTGCCCACTTACCGATATGGTGCCCTTCGGGCCAGTGTCCATTGGGGAGTCCCCCAAACCCCCGTATTGCCCTCCGCTTCGCTCTAGGCTGCCTCGGCTTCCGCAGCCAGAAAAAGGCTGCTACATCCTCATAGGGTGCCCTTCGGGCGCGTTGTGCGGCTACGCGCGCACCGGGGGCCTCACGGCCGGCCCCCGCTCCCCCTGGCCGAGGACATTTAAGGGTTTGTTAGGGTAGGGGCCGGGCCAGCGGCTACTGGCAGCTGCTACCGTTGCGGGCAGTGGTGGCCACCGCCGTCAGCGGCAGCGGCAGCGGGCTTCACAGTCCTAGCCCGCCCGGCACCGGCACAGCTGCCGGCGCAGGGGCCGCCAGCCACTCGCAGCGCCGGCCCAGGGCCGCAGCGGCGCGGGCGGCACTTAGCGCCCCCCGGCTTTGCCCGTCCCACGCCACCAGCACCACATCGGCCGCGGCTACTATCGCCCGGTTCCGCACATGGGGCGCGGCCGGGCCGTGGGCCTGGTAGTCGGGCCGCAGCACCCGCAGCGGCACCCCGTTGGCCCGCGCCCATTCAGCGGCCAGCGTGTCAGCTCCGGCCGCGCCACCGCTCACCACCTGGTCGGGGGCCAGCTCCGCCAGCCGGGCCAGCAGCGCCGCGCACCGCGTCACGCTCCGGCTGCCTACCACCGCCACCACCAGCCCACCAGCTGGCACAATCTTATTTTGCATATTTCCCATATCACAAGTTACAACATATAGGCGTATTTCAGTGTATATTGTAGATAAGTATTTACCTATTATAGTGTATATTATTCTACTTTAGTGCGTATATTTGTAAGGTAGTCGGGGGAGAGGCCCCCGGCGCTTCGCGCTAGCGGCGCGTGCAGGGCCCGGCCCGCACCACTCGCGCACTTCACCGCCTAACACTTACAGGCCATGCTCACCGCTTTACAATTCTCGCAGCTTGTCGCCGCCGCTTGGTCGGGCCCGGCCGTTGCGCATTTCGCCACTATCAGCTGCTATGTAGCGCCTGGTGGCTATTCCACCACGCAGTACCAGGCTTCCTACCACATCATCACTCCCACCGGCCAGCCAGAAGGGTGCTACATGCGGCAGTCTGAGTGCCCTTTGCAGGCTATTTCGGAGTCCGTAGCCGCCGCCTACCTAGCCGGGGTGCCTGTTTCTATGCCCCGCACAGCCCGCGTATTGCAAGAGGCCGCCCGTCAGCTGGCCGGTGCCAGCCACCGCGCCGGCTTACCCGGCTTCGCCTATCGCTGCCTCCGCCACCGTTGCGCCCGGCTTCGCCATGCGTAGCGCTATGCTCACCGTGCCGGCCGCTCCCCTTGCGGGGGCGGCTCCGGCCCTGAGTGTGCGCCAGCAGTTGTCCCGTACGCAGGAGGCCTTGTTCGATGCGCGGGAAGTCTTGCTTGCCCTGCGCGACGAGTACCCGCTTCGTCCCGGCCGCTTTACCCGGCTACGCGCCGCCATTCAGCGCAAGCAAGCCGCCCGCGCTGCCTTTCAAGCTGCTGCCAGGGCTTTTCAAGCTAGCCCGGAAGCTGAGCTAATCCACCGCTTGCGCTGCAAGTATGGCCAGTTCTGAGGCCTTACAGGCAGGCCGCTGGTACGCGGCCTGTCTGTACGCTGGCTTCCACATGTGGGCCGTGGTGCGCGACGTAGCCCAACCCGGTACTCGCTTCGGTGGCCCCGGTCATTACCAGCAAGAGGCCGCTCCCGGAGCCTACGCCACCCACGAGCAAGCCCAGGATGCCGCCGATGAGTTGAACCGCAACCAGCAGGCTCCGCACCTGCGACCCGCTGACCGCTACGGTATGCTTCCCGCGCCGGCCGACGACTACCACCCGCACCCGTGGGACCTGAAATAAACCGTCAATTAGTCCGCGCCGCAAAGGTGCGGGCCTACCCCCTTTCACACAATGCCTCTTACCGCTACTACTTACCAGCCCCATTTACTAGACCCCACCAGCGCCGACCCGCAGCCTGTCAGCCCCGGCAACGGCCACAGCTTCAAGCTCGAAGAACTGTACGAACTGCTCGACTGTCAGCGCGTCGACGTGGTGCGCCTCTCGCCCGAGCTGATTCTGATTATCGACGACGAAGGCAAGTTCCGCAACCCGGCTTACCTCAATCTGCTGGCTACCTACCTCTGGCACCGGCACCAGCCCGAAGCCCGCGGCATCGACTGCATAGTAGGCCGCGCCATCCTGTGCCACGACCAGCAATTCAGATAACCACTTAGGGGCCGGTCCACCACGCCGGCCCCGCTTATCCGCTCCCGCATGAAAGCCCCGATTTTCCGCGCCTACGTCCGCCGCGACACCCTAGCCTACGGCTCGCCCTACGTGTGGCAAATGCGCCAGCCGTTCAGCGCCACCACCGCCAACGACTTGCACCCGACCAGGCAGCAGGCCATCAGCGCCATTATCCGCGATGCGCGGCACTTCCAAACCATTCACGAGAACCCCGACCCCCGAAAGGGCTGACCGCATACGGCACCGGGGCCGGCCGCCAACGGGCTCCACCACTACCCAATCACCCCTTATGTCGAAAGTAAAAGAACACGCCGAAGCATTTGAGGCCGCAGTTGGCCGTGTCGCTCAGGTGCTAGGCTTCGCACACCCAGCCGAATACATCCATGACCGAGGCACCAACTCACGAGGAGCCAGATTCCTGGCCGTGGAGGTGCTGGCTGAGTTGCGTGCTGCCGGGTGGGAATTGACCTACCGGGACGCAGAAGATGCCGCCTAGCGGCCCCCAACAACCTTGAAACAGAACACGGCGCCGGGGCCGGCCGACAACGGGCCCCGATTTTTTTATCCCAATCACCGCCCACATGGCAACTACCAAAACTACCGCCGCAGGTGCCGCAGCCGCCGCGCACGCCGTAACCCTCACCACCCCGCAGCCCAGCCGCGCCTACCTCACGGCCACCGTGGACGAGGACAGCGGCGAGCTGACCGAAACCAGCCGCTTCCGCTACCTGGCCGGCCACCCGCGCCAGATTCGTTTCGACGCGAAGGCGGGCCAGTTCAACATCGGCGGCGTTACCCCGCTCGGTAACTCGCTGGAATTCGTGCCGCTGGCCTGGCGCATCTTTCAGGATAATATTCTGAATATGGGCCGCAAGACGTGGGCCGAGCTGTTTTTTGTCGATGCCAAGGGTGCCGTTTGCGCCGTGCTGTTTCACGGCTACAGCGTCGAGAACCTGTATCGCCTCATCGAGCCGCTGTTTTACGACGATCTGACGTTGGCCGATGTGAAGGTGAAAATCACCGCCGAGAAGAAGCAGACCACCAAAGACGGCAAGGCGGCCACCTACTACATCGCGCAGTTCAGCTACACCCCCGCCGACCCGGCCGAGGTGCAGGCCCTGCGCGAGTTCGCCGAGGACTTCCCCATCTGGCGCGAAGAAACCTACACCGGTCTGGCCGAAATCAAGACCAGCGCCGGCTACGCCGCTCCCCAGGCCGACGAGCAGCCGGCCCTGTTGGAAGCCACCGAAGCGGCGCCGGCTGCCGAATAGCCCACCGGACGGGGCCAGCACCGCCACAGCTGGCCCCGCCCGAATCGGCGGCAGGCTTCGACGACACCGCCAGAACCGACAGGGCTAAGCCCGATTCCTCTCCGCTTCTTTTTTTCCATTCCCGTGCTACAACTCCCCGAACTCCGCCAGGAGCAGAACCCAAACTCCCCCGACGAGGCGGCCCGCCTCACGGAGCTGGCCCAGCTGCTCGCCACCACCGCCCCGCTACCCGATTTGCGCGACCTGGCCCCCGCCGTGCGTCAGCTTTTCCCCGAACCGGCTTATCTGGTCGGCTGCGGCGGCTCCCACATCTGGCTGCACCGCGCCGACGAAGCCGGCCGCTTGGCCTGCATCATCGACCAGCACCAGTAGCCCCGGCTACCGACTGCTGATTGCTCACTGTTAACTGTTAATTGACAAATGTTCACCAACCACCGCCACCACGCCGGCCTCACCCAGGAAGCCTACCGCGCCCTGCCTTTCCTGTCCAACACCGACCTGACCGAAACCAAAAACCAGGCCCTCGGCATCACGCGCCAGCCTAACCCGCAGGCGCTGCAATTCGGCAGTCACTTCCATACCGCCGTGCTGGAGCCCGAGCACTACCAGCGCACCACGGAGCGCCTGCCGTGGCAGCAGATTGAGGATTTGGCCGCCGCCGTGCGCCGCCAACGCTTCTGCCGGGACTTGCTTTACCGGGGCCAGGCCGAGCAGACCCATACGGCCACCCACGAAGCCACCGGCCTCACGGTGAAGGTACGCCCCGACCTGACGATCACCAGTTCCAAAACCGGCCGTGTGGTGCTCGTGGACTTCAAGCCCACCAGCGCCCAGGATTACGCTCACTTTTGCGGCGCCATCGAGTTGTACGACTATGACCGCCAAGCCGCCCTTTACTCCGACCTGTTAGGTGCCGCCCGCTTCATCATCATCGGCGTACGGAAGGAAAGCCCGTTCGAGGTGTGGCAGTTCGAGGCGACGCCGGCCCCCGGCCTCATCGAACAGGGCCGCAAGAAGTACGAGCGGCTGCTGAAGGTGTACGCCCAGCAGCCCCGGCCAGTAGTGCCCACCGTGTCGGTGATGCCGGCGCAGACGTGTATTCCAACATACAGCCGGGCATAGACCGTGGCCGCGAAATACCACTTATGGCGCATTCAGCACTAAAAAATGCCTAAACCTGCACTGATGCCTATCCCAAACCAGCCTTCCTTTTGGTAAATCCAATCATTAGAGTATTTACCTAAGCTTTTGTCGAAGCCATAAGCCAGAACGAAGCCTAGGTTATTTCTTGCTAATGTTAAGCTAGCTCCATACGACAGTGCCACATTCGTCTGTGATTTTGAGGTACCGTACAAAGGAGTATCCGCTTTAACAACGCCGTTTTTAATCTCGGCTCCGGAAATACCACCAAATACTCCTAATGTGGCTGAAACATTGGTGATAGCTCTATTAGTGATAATTGACCTTCCTCTTGTCAAACCTACGGTTAAGGCAATATCGGGCCGAGGCGAGATAACGGTTGTTTCGGATTTTTCAGTAGGGCTGATTTCTTCTTTGAATCTGATGCGTGCCGGAATAGTGGCTATTCCGAAACCAAGTGCTCTAAATGGGACGGATAGAACTTTGGTTGGTTCTCCAATTTTTGTTCTTCCATCAGTAAGCTTTATTGGAAAGTCAACATTTATTGGTGTGTCACTATTGACGAAAGCATCTTGGCCTTTATAGCTGTCAGAATCTGGCATTAATCGCCAAAAATCTACTAGGATATTGCCTTTGCTATCAAGTTTTATTACGCAACTCCGAGTAGCGAAATCTGGAATCCTAATCAATCTGTACTTTTTATCCGCAGGATTCGATGTGTCATAATAATTAAGGGTGAAACCTGCACCGTCTATCTGACTTTGACTAAGTCTATGCTTGAAATTTATTCTGTTTTGTCCAAAGGATACAACCGGAACTAACAGCAAAAAAGCTGATACATATACGTGTTTCATAAGTAAGTCTTTAAAAAAGAGAAACTAGCGTGAAAGCACAATACTCTTTGAACTCCCAAAAGAAGTAGGTAGCAAGTCTGTTTGCCACCGTGCCAGCACTGAATTTTAAAAAGCCCCACAAGTGCAAGAATGTATGTATTGCAGGTTACTCAATCCATTTCACATTCTATTCAGAACCATCATAGTCACCGCGTGGCAGTGCTAATTGACCACTCCGGCATGTTCGCCACCTTACTGCTTTTGCTTATTGTGAATGCGTCCCTCTAACCTATCACCCTCAACCAACCCGCTCTTGACCACACATTAGCTCATCCCCATGCTTACCCACCTACACATCATCCAGGACCAGCGCGGGTATACCGTCACCGTCAGCACCACCCACCAGACCCATGCCGGAGCCCTGACCTACTTTACCGAGCTGCTGGCCCAATTCACCCGCGACCATTACCACGCCGCCGCCATCTGCACCGCCCAGGTCGCCGCAGCCGGTGCTACCGTGCTAACCGAGACAATTCCCCTCGTAACTGTGGTAGGACTTACGCAGTTGAACTTTAAAAACCGCCTCTATTGGCAGCAATTGACGTTTTGAATGAGGCTAAGTCTCTTTTGCCGCTTTCGTAACGCGCTGATTTACAGTTTATTGATTTCAACTGCGTAAGTCCTATGTGGTTACAACCGCCGAAGCTGACGAGGGTGCAGCGTGTGCGCCAGCTCAGTTATTCCAATTCGGGCCAAAAGGCAGCCGCAAATCAGGGGGCGAGAACCCGCCATTCTGAACAAATAACAACTAAAAAGGCCGGCCTTTTGTGGGGCCGGCTGCCAATGAAATTGGTGATAACGCTTGTGCTGTTCCAGCTAGGCAGCAACTACGTTACGCCGTTTCACCGAATCTATTTTCTGACCGATTTCCTTTCCAAAATCTTTTAGGGCCAAGTAACAGTATGATTGCGGCGGATTAAGTAGAATCTGGTCGTTTCGTAGGTCTGCCAAGCTAATCGGTTCGGCAAACCGGGCAGCCTCACTGATATGAATTGCAAAAGCGTGCTCGGTCCCATGATAATACTCATCGAAGTCATCCTTCGATATCTGCGCCTCCCTCGCATACTGCGCCCAAACTTCCGATGGACTAGACCGTGTGATTTGGCTGATGAATGCGTAGCCCGTTATTGCTTTCACTGGCGAGCTTTCATAAATAAGAATAACCTCGGATTTATCCAAGTTTGGGGCGACCCGACGAAGCTCAACGGTCTTACTACCTAGTATGATTTTCTCGGCATACTTCGGCTTGATAGACATCAATATTACTTGCATACTAACAAAGTTAGCAGGTTTCGGCATAAATCTTCATGTACAACTCGTGGCTTATCTCGACAGGAGATACAATCTGGTTAGGTTTTCTGTTATGCGCGACTAATATTTTTTGCACGTCACCAAAGCTCATCGGCTTAGTTAGAAGCTCAGTATCTGCAAACTCAAAGCACATGATTGACGCATTGGCATCACCTTTTGCTAAAGATTTAATGTCGCACCACTTGTATATGCCCAGGCCCTCGTACTTACGAAAAAGGCTCTTGGCACTCGATATTGTCACTCCCTCTACATAGGAAGCAGCACGTATCTCGCCGTACTCCTTGCCGCCTTTGCTCTTGGAAACGTACCAGAGAATGCGTCCCTCTTTCGGCAAACGCGGGGAAGCGGCCCGATAGTAAACGTTGCGTCGGCTGAATAGCAGCGTAGAGTCGAAGCCGAAGATATCGGCCTCGCTCATCCGCTCGTCAAAAAGATTTCTAGCCCAGCGGTGCTGAATAGGCACTATGTAGCAAGGCACTTTGGCACCGTCCAATTTAACGGGCCACAGGCACTTTTCGGCATTGAATAGGCTTATTGTATCAGTTTCACCTTTGACAAATACTTGGTTTAAAGGTTCAAGTAGTCCGCCGGCGCTACTTAAATCGTCGCCAACGAGCTTCTTCATGTCTGCGACGCTCACGATGCCGGACGATAGAAATCGATACCAACAGTCGTCACTCGAATCCCGAAAAAAGTTGTATTCGGTCAACGCCTTACGGACAGTGTCCGATACGTATTGGTCGGAGACCCTAACGTAATTTAACCCCTGATTCGAGGCGTCCAGAATAAGCTCCTTGATTTTCCTTTCCGCCAATCTGCTGTGGTTACTCTTACATCTCAACAGCGAAACATCTAGTCCCCTATCCTCAACGCGCCACACGATTACTGCGTGCTGCACCACCTCGCTTCTGTTCGCCTTCCAGACTTCCGCATGATACCGCTCAGGGGTTGCGACAAAAGTCCGCAGCTTGGCCCGCAAGTCGTTGAGTTTCTCTCGGCCTTCGTGAGATACAAATGCCTGTGCGATTAAAGTTATGTTCTCTGCTTTTATTGGAGCAAACGAGGTTTTATGTTCTACAAACCTGGACTCTACATATTTATTATTGTTTTTCAGTTCATCAATATCTACGACTAGATCGACTGGCCGCCTGACGAGCAGACCGTATTTATCGAAAAGCACCTCGCCTTCCTCAATAACAGCGACATCCTGCGTAATAAAGTACCTGGCCTTGGCTGCAATTGCATTCGCCAAGTGAGTTAAATCAGAGTTGTTTCGTTCTGATTCGGAGCGTTTAATGATGTTTTTTATATCCGTCAGAATGTTATCCCTGTTGGTTTTATCATAACGTCTTTCCTCAAACTTGCGAACCTCTTTTCTATTTGCCTCCCGAATAGCACGGTTCTGGTTTCTGTTTATTTCATGATATATCTCATCCGTAACACAGAGCGAGATGTCATCCAGCAACCAGTCGGCAAGAAGTGAGTGGGACTCCTTCGGCGAGGTAGCGTCTTTCGCATTGCACAAGTCATAAAATACATTGGCGTCAATCACTACCCGTAGCTTATCGTCGTCCTCTTTCTCCCCAAAAAGCTCGAGTTGATTGTTGGACAAATAGTACCACCTGGTTAGCGGCTTCCCATCTAAGCTGCGGCCCGTCACCTCGTCTCTAGGCACAAAGCCTAACCTGTTCCAGAGCCGGTTCGCATGCTTATAGTCCCGTCTACATTTCAATGTAATTGCGGAAACGCCTTTCACGACTTTTTTCAGACAATCGAACAGTTGTTCAGGTATTCGCTTACCTCTAGCCGCCTCACTCACGCACAAATGTGTTATCGCAGCGCTGTATTTCGTCTTCACCCGGCGAAATAGTATGTAACCTAATAGGTTGTTGTCTTGCAGGGCCACGATAATATTGCCGCTCTTGGCAAACGGCCCGAATGCCTGAGCAGGCATAAAGCCCAGTGAATTCCGGTTGTCGTCGGCCAGTTCAATCACCTGCTTCAACAAGTCGGTGTTATCCGCATGAAGTAAACGAACCTCTGCTGTCATAGAATCCGGCCATTTAAGGAGTTGCAAACGTCGCAAATAAAGACGTTAGGAATTAATTACTTTGAACTAGCCAGTAACGTCTAGTTGAAAAAGAGCCGACCCCCTCATTGGGAGCCGGCTGATTCTAGTGTTTTTGGCTGACAGAAGCAACAGCAGACCACAACTCTCCGCCATTAAGTCGAAACTTCTTTTTCATTCGCCAAGGTCGCGTCCCTAGGCTTACCTGGATTCTCAGCAGCTAGAGGGCCACGTACTCGCCCCGGACAGCCAGTCTCGCCTGTTCTTAAACTTGCCCTCGCTACCCTTGGGACCCAGTGCCGCCAGCTGCACCGTTCCGTGCCCAAAACGCTCATTAAGCCCGTCCAGCGCCGCCATCATCTTCGCCCCCGGTTCCCGGCCGCGGGCACCGCCGCCGCTGGCTGCGCCTCCCCGAACAAGTCCAGCTGCTGACCGAGGCCGGGCGGCTCCAGCCCCGCCAGCACCACGCCCGCCTTCACATAAATAGCTCCCAGCTCCCAGAGCCGCGCGAGCAGTTGGCTGGCCCGTACCGTTAGCTCCCGCGTGTTGCTGATTGGCACCGGCAGCGTCAACACCGCCGAGCGCGAGTGCCCGGCAGCGTCCGGGCCGAACCTGTTTTTGCTAATGAACACCGCTAGCACATGAGCCAGGTCACCTTGTCGCCGCAGCTTCTCGGCGGCCCGCGCTACGAACGCCGATACCGCCCCCAGCACTGATTCTTTTTCGCGTAACGGCCGCCCGAACGTGCGCGAGCAGCTGATGCTTTGCCGACGCAACGTTCCGTCTTCACTCGGAGCCAGCCCCGCGCAGGGATAGCCTTGCAGCTCCCGCACCAGCCGCGCCCCCACCACGCCGCCCAGGTGCTTGCGCGCCCAGGCTTCCGACACCCGCGACAAATCGGCCGCCGAGTCGATACCCGCCCAGCACAAAGAGCGTCACCCCGTCACCGGCCTGATCCACCGCACCAACGTCTACTACCTCGACAATGGCTATTGGAACTGCTACCGCGAAGATGAATTGAGGACGCTCAACCAGTCACTGTAATTTGCTAAACAGCTGTTCGCTGTGCTTATCTAAGAGCACCAGATTCACCGTCTTCTATTCTATATACAGCATAGAGGGCTGCAACTAAAGAAGTACTGAAGGCGCAGATAGTGCCCACGAAAAATAGAACCAGTCCTATGTGGCACAGTGCTATAGAATTAGTTGTCCAAGCACTTTTTGCCTGATAGTCCACCTCTACCATTGTAGAGTTACAGTCGAAGTTGGCAGCAGGATAATCAGTATTAGCAGCAAAGCCCTTCAAATAATACTTATCATTATCACAATAACATGTACAGTTATGGTACACAAAAATCAAGAATAACAAACCAAATACTCCCAAAGCTAAACACCTTAGTGACAGGTTTTTGTATGAGATTTTACTTATACGGCGTCCCCTTACCTCAAATAATGTAAGTATTAGTATAACAACAATAAACGTTGACAGTTTTTGCATGCCCTTAACTTCAGCAGGCATATTCAATGCCATAGGCAGCACGAATCCCGCTACTGTTGCTACTACCCAAGTCCCGCGTGTTGCGGCTTTGGTCCATGCTTTCTCGAACATGCTCATAAAGGGCTAACGAGGAGGGGTTAAGTCGATAGGACCTTGGTCAGCACCCCCAACAGTCTTTTCTTCCACCCGGCCCACCTTACCACTAGTAGTAGAAACGCACCAAAATTTATATACGCCTGGCAGGAGCCCGCTCTGAGTTACCGATGGTGGCGCAATAAGAGAACCATCCGGTCTAACCCTGGCTTCACAATGCCGACTAAAAGTCACAGGGTCGCAGCCAGCTTTGGCATACCATATCTGATATCCGCTTTTCCCATCCCAACTTGACCTAGGTATTCTTACTGTAACCTTGATGGGGTCAAAAGGCGCTTGCGGGTTGGTGGTATAGTTCGAGACTTTAACTACGAGGTCGGCAAATTCACTCCCCAAAACAGAACCAACCCCCCTCTTAATAATTTGGTCGTCCTGGTACCTTACCAGTGCAGTTGTTACGGTTGCAACTGTAGCTGTCGAACACTCGACGTTGGCAGCATATGCAACAGAAACGCGCATACCGAACACATCAACTAAATTTCGCAAGAATTCAGTATTAGAAATCGCTCTGTCAATTAATTGAAGATTTCTGTAAAGATTGCTCTGAAGGGTAATCGAATCAAGAAGAATATTTTTCGCCATTGGCCTCCCTCTTTGTAGGCTGGCATATTTGTTCTTAGCATTCGCAGTATACTGGAGGCGCTCTTTTAGCTTTTTAAGCTCTGCGCTCAAGTCCGTAAAAACTTTACTGGCTTCCGCGCAGGCATTCGTGTTGTTCTGAGAATATCCTGTTAGACTGGTGAATACGAAAAGAATAGTGAAGAAATGTTTCTTTCGTGGAAGTAAGCAGCGCATTATGAGAGAATGTAAAGTTGGTAGCTGCTTATTTTAAGCCTCTATACCTTCATTTGACAAAAGGGAGCATTGAAGCAAGTAGATATTCTATGACGGCATTTGCATCAGTGCTAACACTGAATTCAACGGTGTCTTTTCCAAAGCCAAGTCAAACGCCACTTGTGCTGGTGGAGCAATGCCAAACCCTCGTTCAAAAAGCATGATTGGATGGCTTGCTCACCACTTCCATCTAGCAATTGATAGCAAAGCATCCTTTCCTCACCGGACGCACTCCGCATAAGAATACCCTCAACTTTTTCTGTCCGCTGTCGATGTAGAGCGCCTGCGTGCCCTTAACGCAAAAGGCCAGCCCCACTAGCGGGGCTGGCCTCTCTCTTGCCGATGGAAACGGACTATTCCAGTACTAGCGTACGCTGTAGCGTCACTTGGCTATTTATTGAATCTGTGAACGTGAAATTCACCTGCTGCCCCGCTTGCATGTCGAAGAAGCTGAAGCTCATTTCATTCTGATTCTGGAAGTCGTAAGCGTAGGGCAGCACGTCATTGACTAAGTGGTAGGAGCCCGATGGCGAGCTAGCCTGCACCTGTACATTCCAGGTTGTCTCATCGACGCGCACGGCTCGCAGCTTGCTCACACTGATAGCCGCCGTGCCGCCGCCATTCGTGGGGGTGACAGGAGTGGAGGGCGGAACGCTGCCCGCCGCTACCGGCTCTCCAAATACCGCCTCATTGGCCAGCAAAGCGCCTTCGTTGCGGTTAACGGCCGGATTAAATAACTGCACCTCCTCGCCGGGTCCGCTGGCCGCCAACAGATTCGCCAGCTGCTCCCCCAGGCCTGCCGTGCGTACGTCGTGCGCGAGCAGAGTTTCCGTGGAAATGTCCACTCCGTAGAGCAGATTGATCCGGTCCAGACGGGCTTTGGCGTCAGCAGCGTTAACGAGCGCTGCTACCAGCGCAACCGCGTACTTTCTCACTTTCGCATCGGCGCGGGCCCGCAGCCGCAGGGCTGTGCGCGTACGGCTGTCGGCCTGTTTTTGATAAGCACTTCTCGGCATAAGTTGAAAAACAGAAGTTAGAATCTAGAACTTAGAAATCAGAATCCAGCGGGGTATAGTCAAAAGCAAAAGGGGAGAGCTTATCCCCGGAACCGTTACCCGATTCTTGGTTTTAAGCTCTCACCTCTACCTTCTAAACTACCCCACGGCCACCACGCTCAGGGCGTTGTAGGCGTTGCTGTTGAGTGGGTACAGCTTACTATTGATCTGCTGATAGAAGTCCACACCCACGGCCACGATCAACGCATCATCCGCCGCGGCTGCCCGCACGAGCTGCAACGTCTCGGCCGGGCGTACCAGGTTGCTGAGCGGCAACTCCGGCGTACTGATTTCGGTGCTGGCTACCGCGCCCGTCTCGAAGTTGATAGCGCCGATGGCCGCCGTGATGCGGTAGTGCGTTGCGCCCTGTGGAGCGGCAATGTCGCGCGAAGGGTTCAGTTCCGACAAACTCACTACGTGGTTGCCCGTGGCTCGGTCCAGCTGCGGCTCGATGCTACCGTAGTACGTACCCGAGAAAGCCGAGCCCGAGTTGAAGTCGAAGCCCACCAGCGCGGTCAGATTTTCCGGTAGGATCTGGCGCCCGCCCCGGTCACTGTCTTCATCAAGGTTGAGAATGAACTTCATCTGCTGCGCCAGGCGCGAGACCATCAGCCTATCCGAGGCCAACGATACCACCCGACGCAAGGCATCGCGCACCAACTTGCCGGCCTTAGCCGCCGTGCCGAACTCCGAGGCGTTTTCGCGCACCCGCTGCATGGAAGCCGACGAATTGAATTGGCTCTTGTTGGAGCTTTGTTTTTGACGCACCGTGCCGTCCTTGGCGAAAACCACGCCGCCCACGGTGCCACTGATTTGGATTACGCCGGTTTGACGTGCCATAGTGGTAAGAAAGAAAAGTGAGGAATAGATTGATGGCTGCTTGCATTACCGACTCCTACCAGGTGCAGCCACCCCGGTACAGTTGCTTGACTTTTGCATTGAACCCGCGCCAGATATGGGGCGGCACCGGTTCCGCCGTACCGCACTTCCACAGACCCAGCCCACGCTGTTGCGCGCTGAGCTGCTCAGCGTATAGGCGGGGGCGTACCCGCCGCTCATCCGCCGCCCAGGCCCATCCCCGGCTGACAAGCAATGAATCCAGCGGCACCGGGCGGCCGGCCGCCGTTGTCGTACCCGTCGGCAGCAACACCGTGCCCAGCGTCCGCCCGTACAGATCGTACCCCGACTTGGCAACCAGCACCACCCGGCCCGCGCGCAGCACCCGGCCCACCGAATCCATTGCCTGCTTGCCGAAGGGCTGCGTCGTTTCCGGCGCGTCCACTCCCAGCAGCCGCAGCCGATACGAGCTGGCCCCCACCATCAGAATGTAGGTATCGGCATCCACCACCCGCACGACCCGCGCCGCCTGCGCTGCCGCCTCGGCTCGCGCTGCAAACGAGGACACCGGCACGTCCACCTCTCCCAGACTGATACAGCCGGACAAAAAGCAACCGAAAACCAAGAGCAGCAGAGTAGGACGGAA
>NZ_DASVSY010000117.1:0-64503 GCF_036387835.1 Hymenobacter sp.
CAGCGAGTAGGCTGCACTGCATCGAATAGCCCTGCTGCGTGAGAACTCGCTTCGCTCGTCGCGGAACGGATTTCCTGTGGCTTCCGCGCTACTGTGCATGCAATCTAATATCCCGGATTTTGGGGAAAAGAAGCTATGCCGCCTGCCGTGCGGTCAATCTGGTCCTGCGGAATGGGGCGTAGCTCGTGCTTGCCGGCTCTGATGTTGGGCGCCGCGTCGGGGTTGTAGAGTTTTACCCGCTCAACCAGCACACCCCACCGCTTCAGGTCGAACCAGCGGAGCATCTCGCCTTGCAGTTCCCGCTCCCGCTCTTCCATAATGAACTCCAGGGTGAGCTGGCTGGCCGTGATTTGCATGGCCGCTTCTTTGCCAGGGAAGGCAGCCCGCCGCCGAACGGCGTTGATGAACGGCAGGGCGTCGGCAGTTTTTCCGCTTTTAAACAAAGCTTCGGCCGCAATCAGGTACGTCTCGGCCAAACGAAACATCAGGAAGTCGCGGCTGCCGGGCTGGTACTGCAGGTCGGGCCGGATCGGGTCTAGGAACTTGATGAGGGTCGGGAAGAGGTTAGGCCGGTACAAGCTCGGCACCATAACCTGATACGGCTTGCGGGCACGTTGCGCCACGGTCCACTCCACGCCCGGCAAGTAAATAGCCGTGTCGCCGGCCTTGACGGTGATAGAAGGCTTTGACGTGTCGAACAGATTGGTGAACGTGCCAGGGTTGTTGGAGAGGTAAACGGTACGGAAGCTTTTCTGGTAGCGCGAGTCATTGACCCGGTCCTTGTATACCGTTTCCAGCAGGTAGGTGGTGGGGCGGAAGCGCCGGAAAGGACGGCCGTAGGCGATGTCGCGCTTCATACCGGCCTGCGCATCGTACTCCATTACAAAGTAGAGGTGCGTCTCGTTGCCCACGCCGTTGGTGGTAGGGTCGGAAGTGTACTGGGTCGCGAAAATTACTTCATCGCTGATTTCCCCGGCGCCCTGCTGAAACACACTGGCGAAGTCGGGCAGCAGGCGATAGGTGTAGTTCTTGATGACGTTCTGCGCGTAGGTAGCCGCTTTGGTGTAGTCGTCGGCCGCCATTGCCACCGATGTGGCCTTGGTCAGGTACACCCGGGCCAGCAGGTGCTCACAGGCGCCTTTGGTTACCCGGCCGTACTCAGTGGTAGTAGCCGTCAGGTCGGGCAGTGCCGATTCCAGGTCCTGCACGATGGCCAGGTACACGTCTTTCGCGGGCGTGCGGGTCGCTTCTTTGTTGGCCTTGGTGCTTTGGTTGAGCACCAGCGGAATGTCGCCAAACATCTGCACCAGCACGAAGTAATGGTGGGCCCGCAGCACTTTCACTTCCGCTACGCGCCGCTTCTTGGTGGCCTCGTCCAGGCCCGTCACGTTGGGCGCCTGGTCGATGACGGCATTGGCCGTGTTGATGCCCACGTAAAACGCGTTCCAGATATCGATGATGGGCTGCGTCCGGCTGTCGAGCTGGGTGGTATACTGGTTCATGTACTTGTAGGTGCCATCGGAGCCGAATGTGTAGGTATCGGTGCCAAACACCGTGACGTCCATGCCATTTTCCCGGCCATAAAAGTCGCGTAGCGACGAGTACACGGCCTTCACCCCCGATTCGAAGCCGGCGGCGGTAGTGATGTAGTCGGCGCCTACCTGCGACACCACATCCTCTTCGAGCAGGTCTTTGCAGGCAGTAGTAGTGAGGGAAAGCAGCAGCGCGGCTGCCAGAAACTTGCTGTATTTCAAGGTCTTCATGTCAGGATGGGTTGAAAGTGCGAGCCTTAAAACTTGGCGTTGAGGCCAAACGTGATTTGCCGGACCGACGGAATCTGGTTGGCATTCACGATATCGGCGGTTTCAGGGTCGATGCCTTTGTACTTCGAGCGGTATTCCGCGAAAATGAAGGGCTGCTGAATGCTGGTGTACAGCCGCAAGCCCGTCAGCTTGAAGCGCTGCACGAGGGCCGGTGCGAAGTTGTAGCCGAAGTTGATGTTGCGCACCTTCACGAAGGAACCGTCGAAGTATTGCAGCGTGGAGTTATAGACCGGAAACTCCTGGTCTTTATTGGGCCGCGGAAAATCGTTGGTCGGGTTGTTGGGCGTCCAGTAGTTGATATCCAGGTTGTTGTAGCGGCCGGCCAGCTGGTTGACGCCCAGGTGAAAGTCGCTGCGGATCATGTTGCCGATGCGGGCATACACGAAAAACGACATGTCGAAGCCCTTGTACTCGAAACGGTTGGTGATGCCGCCGGCCCACTTCGGAATCGTGGAGCCAAGGATAATCCGGTCGTTGACGGCATCAATCTTCCCGTCGCCGTTCTGGTCTTTCACCTTGATCTGACCTACTTTCTGGCCGAAAGCTGCCGCCTGCGACTCCTCGTCCTGCTGCCAAATGCCAAGCTTCTCGTAGTCGTAGTACACTTGCAGCGGCTGGCCGATAAAGCGCACGTTGCCCACGTCGTCTTTCTTGCCGTTGAAAAGCTCGATGATGGCTTCGCGGTTGCGGGTGTACTGCAAATCCGTCGACCACCGGAAGCCGCCGGGGGTATTCACGTTCACGGTAGTCAGCGTGGCCTCGAAGCCGCGGTTGCGGGTGTGGCCTACGTTTTGCAGCACCCGGTCGAAGCCATTGGAAATAGGCAGTTGGTTGTAAAGCAGCAAGTTGCGCGTATCGGCCTGATAGGCTTCCAACGAGCCGTAAACACGGCCTTTGAACAAGCTGAAATCCATTCCGATGTTGGCCGTGCTGGTGGTTTCCCACTTCAGGTCGTCGTTGCCAAGCGTGCCCACCCGGTAGCCGTAGCCCGGCGCGGTGCCAAACGCGTAGCTGGTGCGGGCCAGCAGGCTTTGGGTTTGATAAGGTGAGATGCCGGTGTTGCCAATCGAGCCGTAACTGGCGCGCAGCTTTAATTGGTCCATAACCGATATGGCCTTCATAAACTCCTCATCCCCAAGGTTCCAGCCCACGGCCACCGACGGGAAGAAGCCGTACTTGTTGTTGGAGCCGAAGCGCGACGAGCCGTCGTAGCGGCCGGTCAGGGTGAGCAGATATCTTTCTTTGAAGTCGTAGTTGACCCGGCCCATAAATGACTGCAAGGTCCAGGTTTGCAAGTCGGTGCCGGGCGCGTTGAACGAGCCGGCCTGCCCCAGGTTGTAAAACTCCTGCGACTCCGCCGACACGGCATTCACATCAATAAAGCCGGTTTCGTAGTTGTCGCGCTGAACGGAATGCAGCGCCGTCAGACCCAGATTGTGCGCCTCGCCAAACACCTTATTGTAAGTCAGGATATTTTCGATGGTGTAGTTGAAGCGCTGTCCGTACTCGGTGCGGGCCGTGGGGGCGCCGGAGCGCCGGGCGTTGGTGGCCGAGCCCGTGAAGCGTCCGAACCGCTGATTGGTGAAGTCGGGCCCGAAATTGAAGCGGTATTTCAGCCCGTCCACAATTTTCCACTCGCCGTAGATGCTGTTGAAGATGCGGACGGTCTTGGTTTCGGCAATGTTGGCTCCCTTTACTACCTCGGCCGCCGGATTGGAACGCAGGCCGTCGGGGGTAGGCAGGAAAATCAGGTTGCCCTGGTCATCGAAAGGTTTGCCAAGCGGGTTTTCCGACAACGCCCCGGCGAAAGGGTGGAATCCCCTGGCCACGTAGCTCGGGTTAGGGAAACCATCGAAGCTCGGGTTGTTGATGGGGCTGTCGGCGCCGTTGTTGACGCTGTACACCCCAAACGTGGATGTGCCAATCCGAACCCGGTCGTTGATCTGGTGGTCGAGGTTGACGCGGAAAGTGTGGCGCGTGAAGTCGGTTTGTTGCAGGATGCCTTTTTCCTGGAAGAAGTTACCGGAAACAGAAAACTGCGTTTTCTCGGTGCCGCCCTGCACGCTTACTTGGTGGCTCTGAATGGAGCCGGTGCGCAGCAGCAGCTTCTGGTAATCGGTGCTGCGACCCTGGGCAATGCTTTCCAGCTCCACCGCCGTAAAGGTTTTCTGGTCGGAAACGGTGGGGTTGTTGTCGAGGTAAATACCGGCCGTGCGGTAAGCTTCCCGCTTATATTCGGCAAACTCGGCTCCGTTCATTACATCCACCTGCCCGAGCGGTTTCGAGAAGCCAGCGTAGGCGTCGTAGCTGACCACGGTTTTGCCGGCTTTGCCGCGCTTGGTGGTCACCAGTACCACGCCGTTGGCGCCGCGGGAACCGTAGATACCCGTGGCCGAAGCGTCTTTCAACACTTCCAGCGAGGCAATGTCCTGGGGGTTGATGTCGTCGATGCCGCCTGCTACCGGAATGCCGTCTACCACGTAGAGCGGGTCGTTGGAGGCGTTGATGGAGCGGCGGCCCCGGATGCGGACCGTTACGCCCCCGCCCGGCTCACTGCCCGACTGTATCACGTCGACGCCGGCGGCGCGGCCTTGCAGGGCCTGGCGGGCATTGGTTACGGGTAGCTCGGCTATTTCCTTGGATGTTACCGAGGAAATGGCGCCGGTGGTTTGGCTTTTCTTCTGCGTGCCGTAACCTACCACCACCACCTCACTCAGCGCCTGCGCATCTTCCCTGAGCGTCACGTTGATTTGCTTGCGCCCGTCGATGTTGACGGTTTGTGCTACCAAGCCTACCGAGGAAACGACGAGGGCAGTAGCGTTGGCGGGTACTTGCAGCGAGTACTTGCCGTTGGGGTCGGTGCTGGTCCCAACCGTGGTGCCTTTCACTTGAATGGTAACGCCTGGTAACCCGGACCCTTTGTTGTCAACTATCTGGCCGCTGATTTCCGAGCCGGCCTGTTGCGCCCACGCCCCGGAGACGAAACATAGCCACAAGAGCAATAGCAAAAGTGGCACCCTGCGCACAGGGAGAGAGTACAGTGTAGTCATAGGATGGGATTGATGGAGGGGTGAGGGAAAGTGAGTTAATGCTACAGTACCTGCTTGTACTTTCAGTTGATAACTCGGCGTTCAGGAGGCTTAGAGTTGGTGCGAAGTGCTAAGCTAGAGGCTAATAGCATCGGGTGGATAGGCGAACAGGGTCTTTAGTTACGCAATCGTTTTCGGTCTATGCAATCGATAGCGAATGTCTATTCAAGTGGTAGCGTAATCAGCAGGAAAAGCCAGCAGGAGGTATACTTCGGCCGAAAAGCGCTGGCAGTACGGACAGGGAGCGGGCAGCAGCGAGTAAGGCGTACTGCGGAAGGGAGAAGCTTAGGTGGTTGCTATCGATGCTCATATTAAAGATAGCATTTATCTAAACTCTCCTGTACTCTCCCGAATAGTATTTGCACCTCAACAAGCCCATCCTAAGCGAATTAGAACTAGAAGCGCTGAGCTGTTGGTTTTGCACTTGGTAATGTCTAGTATTACCTGACCGCAGCAAAACCTGGCGCAGCAAACACCGGAAACTACAGGATGCGCTGTGTTCGCCAAATAGCGAACTTAGAGCAGTGCCGGGGGTGGGGCTGTGCAAAAAGCTTGGCCTTGGCCTTGATTATCTCGCTTGGTTATGGACTGTGGTGTTCTTTTCGCCTTTGTGCTGTGGCTGTTTCCGGTCGGGGGAAATACGCTCCGGCCGTACCAGCTCACCGGTTACGCGCAGGGCACCACGTACACCGTCACCTACTACGCCAAGGACAGTTCGGTAACTAGTGCCGAAGTAAGGCACCAGCTAGCGGAAATCGACGCTTCACTCTCGCTCTATCAGCCTAACTCGCGGATCAACCAGTTCAATCAGTCTGCAACAGGCGTGTTGGTTGACCGGCATTTACGAGTAGTGATTAGCAAGGCGCTGAACGTGTACCAGCAAACCGGCGGCGTGTTTGATGCTACCGTGCAGCCACTGGTGCAGGCGTGGGGCTTTGGCACCAAACCCACCGAAACTGTTCCTTCGGCTGCCGCCATCCAAGCCATCCTGCCCGCCATCGGCTCCGACAAAATCGAGTTGCGCGGCGATTCTCTGGTGAAGCGCGTGCCGGCCGTGCATCTGGACTTGAATGGTATTGCCCAAGGCTACACCGTGGATGTGCTAGCCGCGCTGCTGGAGCGCAAACGCATTCGCAACTATTTGGTGGAGTTGGGAGGCGAAATCCGGGTTCGGGGCCGCAAACAGCCGGGCGGGGAACTGATGCGCATTGGCATCGAGCGGCCCGATAGCAGTGGCTGGCCTTCGCCAGGCATGCGGCAGGTTATCGAGCTGAGTGCTGGTGGCGTTACAACCTCCGGCAATTATCGTAAATTCAAACAACAGGGCGCCACCATCAGAGCGCACCTCATCGACCCTAAAAGCGGCTATCCTTTTCACAACGAAATGATTAGCGTAACCGTGGTGGCCCCCGATGCCCTGACCGCCGACGCCTACGACAACGCCCTGATGGGCATGGGGTTACCGAGGGCCCTTGCCTTCCTGCAAGCCCACCCCGAGCTGCAAGCCTACCTGATTTACCAGCGCCCCAACGGGGTGGTTGCCGATACTGCCTCCCAACAATTCTACCGCTACCTTTCCCACCCATGATTCACCTTCCAAGACGTGATTTTCTGAAGCAAACCGGCCTGCTGACCGGGGGGCTGCTGCTCGGCAGTCAGCTAGGAGAAGCCTTTGCCGCCCCTGCCGCTGGCAAATTGAAAATCGGCATTATCGGGTGCGGTGACCGGGGCACCGGGCTGCTCAAGATCTTACAGGAGCTGCCCGACCAATACGAGGTGACGGCCCTGTGCGACGAGCTGCCGTTTCGCTTGCGCGATGCCCAGAAAATCGGCGGGGCCAACAAAGTTAAAACCTACGCCGACTACCGCGCGCTGCTGGATTCGCGAGCCGTGGACGCCGTGATTATCTCGGTGCCGCTGAACCTGCATTTTGCCGTGGCCAAGGCGGCCTTGCTGGCGGGCAAGCAGGTGTACCTGGAAAAAACCATGACCCATAACATCGAGCAGGCTACGGAACTGGTAACGCTCGCGCAGCAACGCCCCAACCAGATTCTGCAAGTCGGCCACCAGTACCGCTACTCGCCGCTGTATTACCGCGTTAAGGAGATGATAGACCAAGGCTACTTGGGCAAGGTAACGCAGATCGACTGCCGGTGGGACCGGAACGGCA
Source organism: Hymenobacter sp. (assembly GCF_036387835.1). GTDB lineage: Bacteria > Bacteroidota > Bacteroidia > Cytophagales > Hymenobacteraceae > Hymenobacter. The sequence continues at coordinate 7,083 of NZ_DASVSY010000117.1, forward strand.
GCTGGCGCCGCCCGGTGCCTGATCCAAGCCTGGAGCGTAAAATCAACTGGCGCATGTACCGCGAATACTCCGGTGGCTTGGCCGCCGAACTGCTTTCCCACCAGCTCGACTTCATCCATTGGGCCTTCAACACCTACCCGGACGAAATCTTTGGCACCGGCGGCATCGATTACTATAAGGATGGCCGCGAAACCTACGACAACGTGCAAGTAATGGTGCGCTATGCCCGCGAAGGCATGGTCGGCAACTTCGGGGCCACCTGCGGCAACGCCCGCGACGGATACCTATTCAAGCTCAAAGGCACCAAAGGCACCATCTCCCTGCTCATCGACCAAGGTATTTATTACCCCGAAAAAGAAACGCTAAAGCAGTACGGTACCGTGGATGGCGTAACGGGCGCCACCAAAATTACGTGGGATAAAAACGGCGGCCTCCCCATTACCACCGAGCCGCTAAAAGATGGCTCCTGGTACGCACTGCGTGATTTCCATAAAGCAGTGAGCGAAAAGAAACTGCCCGATTCCAACGTATTCACCGGGGCACGAGTGGCTTGCGCCGTGTACATGGCGAACCAAGCCATCTACAACCACACCATCGAGAAATGGCGCCCGGAGTTCAACTTCAGCTAAGAGGTTGTCTAGCTAACTAGCCAAAGTAAATAGGACCTTCCTGCTCGATCTGGCGTGCTGACTCTGGTGTAGCAACTACCGTTACACACGGCACCAACAGACAGGCTGTTTTACCACAGCAACCGTCTTTTTTGGAAGCGCAGAAGCACTAGGCAGTTATAGAGGTAACGCGAAGCTGTACTTCGCGAAACGTTGAACGACTTGACGGTGCGGTTCGGGCCGGCGTCAGCACGCGTCTCGCGAAGTATAACTTCGCGTTACCTCTGGGAGGCCCGGCCATCACGCCGTTGAGCAGTGGTTTGCTTGAAAAGCCATTACAGAAGTTGAAGTGGCACTGCGTAATAACAGGTAGTATTCAACTTTAGCACCCTAGCCTAGCAACATGCTTCGACAAGCGGACGCCAAATCAAGCAGGACGAGCTAGCGTGTGCTTAGCTGGCTAGGCTCCGATAGAATAGCCAGGATTTCCGCGCTACTTCGCCTTTAGCCATGATTTCATTACAAAGAGGACTCATTCTGGATAATTTGTTATCCATAACTTGAGACATGAAACCTGTTAATCTGAAACAACTAGCTGGGGAGCTTAATCTTTCCGTTGCCACGGTATCGCGCGCCCTCAACGACCGTTACGACATTTCACAGCCCACCAAAGACCGGGTTCGGGAACTGGCGCGCAAGCTTAACTACGAGCCAAATCCCTACGCCAGCGGCCTGCGGCGGCAGCAAAGCAAAATCATCGGCGTAATTATTCCGGAAGTAGCCAACCATTTCTTTTCGCTGGTCATCAACGGAATCGAGGAAGTAGCCAGGGCCAACGACTATCACGTGCTCTTTTACCTGACCCACGACGACCACCAGCGCGAGCTATCGGTGGCCCGGTTGCTGGCAAATGGCCGGGTGGAAGGCGTATTGGTATCGGTGGCCAATGACAAACAGGATTTCAGCCACTTGGAGGCGTTGCAAGGAAGAGGGGTGCCGGTGGTGTTTTTCGACCGGGTGCAGGAGGAAACCACCACCGCCAAAGTAACCACCAACGACTACGAGAGCAGCTACGAAGCCACCCGGCACCTGATTGACAATGGTTGCCGGACCATAGCGCACTTGGTGGTTTCCAAAACCTTATCCATTGGCAAACGGCGCATGCAGGGCTATACTGACGCTCTGAAAGACAGCGGTATTGCTTACGAGGAGGAACTGGTGGTATACGCCCAAGCCAGCAAGGCGCAAGATATCGAGGCGATTCAGGCGCTATTGCTAAAACGGCCCGATATAGATGGAATCTTCGCGTCCGTTGAAAGCTTGGCCATGAGCAGTTACGAGGCCTGCCGGAACCTCGGCTTGGTTATTCCGACGGATATAAAGGTTATCGGCTTTTCTAACCTGGAAACGGCGTCGTTGCTGGACCCGCCCCTCACTACCGTCACGCAACCAGCTTACGCTATAGGGCAGGAGGCCGCCAGAATTCTGTTCCAAGCCATCATTAAAAACACGCCGATAGTTGCCACTCAGAGCATAGAGCTGAAATCGGAGCTGGTTGTCAGAGGCTCCACGGTGGCGGAAATGGTGAAGTTGTGAGATGGTGAAATTGTTAGAGGTGAAGTTGTGAATGGGCCAATTAAGTAGCACAAGCGCCGCCAGAACAGTCCATTCACAACTTCACCTCTCACAACTTCACCATCTCACCATCTCACCTAAGCAGGCGTGCGCACCTTCGCTGGCTTGGCGGTAATGCCGGCGGCCAATATGCCTACGGCCGCGCCTATCACGGCTACTAGCGCGAAGGAAATACGCAGGTTGAATACTTCGCCTAATAGGCCAATCAGCGGCGGGCCGAGCAGAAAGCCGAAGTAGCCGATGGTGGAAACCAACGCCAGCGCCACACCCGGCGACACCGTACGCGCTTGCCCGGCGGCAGAGTAGGCGAGGGGCGTGACGGAAGCAATACCAAAGCCTACCAGCAGAAATCCCACAATAGCGGGCACCAGATACGGCAATGCCACCGCCGTCAATAGCCCCGCGGTAATGAGGGCGCTGCTAATTTGTAGCATGCGGGCCGCCCCCAAGCGGTGGGTGAAATAATCGGAGATGAAGCGGCCGAGGGCCATGGTGCACATGCAGGCTACGTAGCCGCTCGTGACCATGGTTGCGTCGGGCCGCACCACGCGTTGGAAGTACACGCCGCTCCAGTCGAACATGCACCCTTCGCAGAGCATCCCGCAGAAGGCAATGATGCCGATGCGAAGCAGATACGGTTCGGGGCGTTGCAAGCTCATGCCACCGGCCTCGCTGCCCTCGTCGTGGCGCAAGGTGAACTGATGCGCCACGAAAGCAATAAGTAGCCCCAAGACGGCCACAAACAGGAAGTGGGAGAGGGGCGACAGTTGCCAGCCAATGAGCAGCGTTCCGAAGGCCCCGCCCAAAAAGCCCGCCAAGCTCCACAGCCCGTGAAACGACGCCATGATGGGCTTGCCGAAACGCGCCTGCACGTTGATGGCCTGCGTGTTGACGGATATATTGAGCAGGTTGCCGGCAAAGCCTAGCAGCGCCAGCGCGGGCACGAGGGTCCAGAAGTGCTCCACCCACCCAAGCAGCGGCAGAAACACCGCGTACAGGCTCGCCGATAGCAGAACCACCATTCGGCTGCCCCACTTATGCACCAGCCAGCCGGCTAGGGGCAGGGCACTGAGCGAGCCTACCGGCGTAGCCAGCAGGAGTTGCCCGATGTCGCCCTCGCTCAGGCCTAGCTTGGAACTGATGTCAGGGATGCGGGAAGCCCAACTGGCAAAGCAGATTCCGGCTTGAAAAAATATGGCCGCAACGGCAATTCGGCTCTTGGTTGTGGTAGACGGCATGGCAGGCAATAATCCGCCAAAGGTACGGGCAGCCACACAATCGGTTGTGTTTGCCGCCGAGGAATGGTAGCTTGCCTCGAGCGTCCTTCCACCCAAACTCAACGGCTGCATGAACAAACTTTCCTTGATTTTCCAGGCGCGATGTAGCGCGGAAATCTGTTCCGCGACGAGCAGCGCGAGTATCCGGCAACGCGCCTCGTGGCCCATACGCGTAGGAACTCGCTCCGCTCGTCGCGGAACAGATTTCCGCGCTACGGCTTTTGCTGTCCTGCTAGGTTTGGCGGTTGGCATCTTGCCGGCGCAAGCTCAAACTCCTGCCGCGCCGGTTTCCATCCAGGTTGATTTAGCGAAGCCAAAAGGGCCTATGTACCCGATGTGGGCATATTTCGGCTACGACGAGCCTAACTACACGTACATGAAAGACGGCCAGAAGCTGCTGACAGAGCTGTCCGCCTTGAGCCCCGCTACCGTGTACGTGCGGGTCCACAACCTGCTCACCACCGGCGACGGTACGCCCGCTCTCAAGTGGGGCTCAACCAACGCCTACACCGAAGACAAAAAAGGCCGCCCCGTCTACAACTGGAAAATAGCCGACCAGATTTTCGACACGTACCTGGCGCGAGGCATGAAGCCTATTGCCCAAATCGGCTTTATGCCCGAAGCCTTGTCGTCGCACCCCGTGCCGTACCGCCACTACTGGAAGCCCGGCAAGCCCTACGACGACATCTACACCGGGTGGGCTTACCCGCCTAAAGACTACAAGAAGTGGTCGGAGCTGGTGTACCAGTGGGTGAAGCACTGCGTGGCGCGCTACGGCGAAAACGAGGTGAAATCGTGGCCGTGGGAGTTGTGGAACGAACCCAACATCGGCTACTGGAAAGGCACGCCCGAAGAGTACAGCAAACTCTTCGATTACACCGAAGAAGCGGTACACCGCGCCTGCCCCGGCATCCAGCTCGGCGGCCCCGAAACCACTGGCCCCCGGTGGGACAAGGCCGGTAAGTTCCTGAAAGACTTTCTGCAACACTGCGCCACCGGCACCAACTACGCCACCGGCAAAACCGGTACCCGCCTCGACTTCATCACCTTCCACGCCAAAGGCTCGCCGAAAGTGGTGGAAGGTCATGTACGCATGAATATGGGCGTGCAGATGGAAGACCTCACCGAGGGTTTCAAAATCGTGGCCTCGTTCCCACAATACAAGAGTCTGCCCATCATCATCGGCGAAAACGACCCCGAAGGCTGCGCCGCCTGCTCCGTGGACCTGAGTCCCGAAAACGCCTACCGCAACGGCACCATGTATTCCAGCTACACCGCCTCGGCCTACTCTCACCTCTACGAGCTGGCCGACGAGTACAAGGTGAATCTGCTCGGCTCGGTAAGCTGGTCGTTCGAGTTCGAAAACCAGCCCTGGTTTGCTGGCTTCCGCGACCTAGCCACCAACGGCGTCGATAAGCCCGTACTCAACGTGTTCCGCATGATGGGCCTCATGAGCGGCCAGCGCGTAACCGTCAGCAACCCCACCGCCCTCACCTTGCCCGAGCTGCGCCAAGGCCAGCAAAGCCAGCGCGCCGACATCAGCGCCCTCGCCTCCACCGACGGCCGCTCCGCTAACGTGCTCGTCTGGAACTACCACAACGACGACCTGCCCGCCGCCGCCTCCGACGTGGAAATCGTGCTGCAAGGCGTAACCGCGCCACAAGCCCTAGTTCAGCACTACCGCATCGACGGTGACCATAGCAACTCCTACACCGTGTGGCAGAAGATGGGCTCCCCGCAAAACCTATCCGCCGCCCAACGCACCGAGCTAGAACAAGCCGGACAACTCACTCTATTGGATTCCCCATCGTGGGTGAAAACCAAAGACGGCAAAACCACCTTGCGCTTCAAACTTCCCCGCCAAGGCGTTTCGCTGTTGAAGCTGAGCTGGTAGCCTCACCCCCCCCGCCCCCTCTCCCGCGGAGAGGGGGAGCCAGACGATGTAGCGCCGCCCTGTCGGCTATTGCCTCCAGAACGGCTACCAACTGCATTTTCATCCTATTGACACAACAAAGGCCCACAACTGATTAGCTGCGAGCCTTTTCGTAGTCCATTTCTTGGTAGTAGTTCTTTACCGGTAGCCATCCCTGAGGCGCGAGCCGAACGGGCGGCGCTACATCGTCTGGCTCCCCCTCTCCGCGGGAGAGGGGGCCGGGGGGTAAGGCCCATCGTTGAACGGCCGGGGGTGGAGCGCTACCGCACTGCCTTCACACCTTCCGTCGTCATCACCACGCGCTTCAGCGTGCCGTCCTTGTTGTAGTTCAGGTAGTCGATGCAGACGGAGCGGCGGAAGCTGCCGCCGTCGGTGTTGATGGCGCCGTTGTGGTAGATGAAATACGACTGACCTTTGAAGTCGATGATGGACTGGTGGTTGGTGTTGGAGTTGCCGGCCAGCTCATTCAGAATGCCTTTGTACTCCCATGGCCCTTCAATTTTGCGGCTCATGGCGTAGGCTATTTTCTCGGGGAAGCCGGTGGCATAGGAGAGATAGTACCAGTCGCCGCGCTTGTGTAGCCAAGGGGCCTCAGTGAAATTGGGCAGCAGCACCTTCATGATGGGGCCGTCTAGCTCGGTCATGTTGGGCTTGAGTTTGGCGTAGTGGCAGGTGGTGTTGCCCCAAAACAGGTAGGCCTGGCCTTTTTCGTCTATCCAAACCGATGGGTCGATATCGTCCCACGATATCTTCGCTTCGGTGGTCATGTTGTTGGTAATCAAGGCGGAGCCGCGCGCATCTTTGAACGGGCCAAGCGGGTTGTCGGCCACGGCCACCCCGATGGCCTTGCCGGGAATGGTGTTGTGCTCCACGGCCGCGTACCAGTAGAACTTGCCGTTGCGCTCCACCACCTGCGAGGCCCACGCATCATCCTTGGCCCACGTGAAATCTTTGACGGTGAGGGGCACCGCATGCTCGGTCCAGTTCACCATGTCGGTCGAGGAAAAGCAGAGCCAGTCGTGCATCACGTAGCGCTCCTGCCGGGCCGGCGCCTCATCGTGGCCGGTGTAGAGGTATACCGTGCCTTTGTGCACGAGGGCAGCCGGGTCGGCGGTGTATTTCTGCGTGATAATGGGGTTGCCAGTTGTTGCAGGCTTAGGCAGTGTGGTTTGCGCTAGAGTTTCAGTGGATGATGTCATCAAGCCAACGAACCCAACTAAGGCAACTTGGCGAAGCAGCGGGCAAGCTTTTCTGTAGCTGGTTTTTGTCATTCCGAAAGGTAGAAATTTACACAATCGATTGTTTGAAGAAACTGAAAAACCGGCCCGACAGCTACTGCCATCAGACCGGCTTCAATCAGGAGGCTATTTCGCAAACCCTAGCCGGTGTAGAGACGCATCGTTGCGTCTCTACACCGGCTAGGGTTTGCGAAATAGCTTCTATACTACTAGCTAAAAAGCGCTACTTCGCTTGCAAAGTAGCCGCTTGCAGAGCCGTCAATACGGTGTGCATGCCTTGCTCAGCATCGGCGCCGAGGTGGATGTGCAGCGTCCGACGGTCATAGTCGTGTAGGGCTTGCAGGTCGCCGGCGGCTTGGGCGTTCTTGAAGGTGCCGAACGAGTAAGAGCGGCCAGGTAGGGGCAAGTCCAGGGGGTGGTCCATGGTGAACTGCACAAACAGGCCGGTGTTCGGACCGCCCTTATGGTACTGGCCGGTGGAGTGCAGGAAGCGCGGACCGTAGCCCGAAGCCGTAGCAATGTGCAACTGCTCCTGCACCTGCGTGCGGAGCTGAAGCAGGCTTTCGTTCAGGCTAGGCGTTTCAGTCAGGTAAGCTTGCAGGCAGAGGAAGTCGCCGGGCTTGGCCTGGTCGAAGAAGGCGTGTAGCACTTCGGCAGCGTCGGAGCCCGACACGGCGGTGTAGTAGGCCACGCCGTTTTCGGTAACTACGGGCGCGTCGCCTTGGGGCAGGCTGCCTTCCTTTTCCACCACTTTCATCAGCGCGTCGGTGGCCGTTTTGGCGGCTTGCACGTTGGGCTGGTCGAAGGGGTTAATTTCCAGCACGGCGCTGGCTACGGCAATGGCCACTTCCCACCGGAAAAACTCTTGTCCGAAATCCAGGGCTTCCTTGATGGTGACGCGCACCACCGGGTGGCCGGCCGCTTCCAGGGCTTGCAGCGCCTGCTTGTTGGCTTCGTCGGCTTCGCTTTCGTAACCCACGTACACAAACACCCGGTCTTGGCCATATTGCGACGGCTCACGCACCGGCTCGCCGGCAATCGGCATGATGCCTTTGCCCTGCTTGCCCGTGCTTTCAGCCGTTAGCTGCTCTAGCCACAGTCCGAAGCTGCTCAACGACTCGGGCACAATCAAAGTCAGCTTGTCGCGGCCCTGCTGCGCCAGCACCCCGAGCGCCACGCCAAGCTCCAAGCCCGGATTATGCTCCACGGCACCGTAGGCGCCGCAAGCACGCATCATCAGAATGGCGCGCTCCAGAATCTCGCCGGTGCTTAGGCCATACAGCGCCGCCGGCACCAGGCCGAAGTAGGTAAGGGCCGAGAACCGGCCGCCCACTTCCGCAAAGTTCAGGAAAATGTGGCGGTAGCCCTGCGCCGTAGCCGAGGCCACGAACTTCGAGCCGGGGTCGGTAATGGCCACGAAGTTTTCGCCGGCTTTGTCGCCTTTGATCTGCTTGAGCTTGTTGTAGAAATAGTCGCCGAAAGCCAGCGGCTCGGCTGTAGTGCCTGATTTGCTGGCCACGATGAACAGCGTATCCGCCAGCGGCACCGACTCTTCAATCTGGTGCACCGTGCCGGGGTCCGTAGTGTCCAACACCGATATGGGCAGGCCATTTTCGCCCTGTTCGAAGCTTTCTTTGAACACAATGGGCGCCATAGTGCTGCCGCCCATGCCCATTACCACCACGTGCTTGAAACCGGCGTCCCGCACTTCCTGCGCAAACTGCTCGATGGCGGGTACGGCGGCTACCATCGTCTCGGCCACGCGCAACCAGCCCATGAAGCTGCGGATGCTTTCCTGCCCTTCGGCGTCTTGCACCCACAAATCGGCTTGCTTGTTCCAGAATCCTTCAGTGAAGTTCTTGGCGTTGAACTCCTTGATTTTCGCGTCTACATCGGCCTGGTACTGCCCGAGGGCCAGCGTGGCCGGGGCCGTAGTTTCAGCCAGGGCTTGCTCCCGCTTCTTTTCCAACGAGGCCATCAGCTTGCCGAAAGGCTCGTTGAATTTCTTGGCTCCGTCGATTTCCAGGGCTTGCGTTTGCTCTTCCAGCGTGATGCCTAACTCGGGCAAGCGGCGCAGCACGTCAGCGGCTTTATCGAGGCCTTCTTCCAGGCGGGCAGCGGGTTGGCCTTTCTCCCGGAAAATGTCCAGCGTTTCGGTCGGCACGGTGTTCACCGTTTTCGGCCCAATCAGGTTCTCGATATACTTCAGGTCGTCGTACTTCGGGTTTTTGTTGCCGGTGCTGGCCCACAACAAACGCTGCGTATCAGCACCTTGCGCTAGCAGCGCTTCCCAACGCGGGCCCTGGAATATCTCTTTGTAGATCTGGTAAGCTTGCTTGGCGCTGGCCAATGCTACTTCGCCTACCATCGACTGCGCCAGCTCGCCTTTCTCGCCGCCTTCGGCCGCAATTTTCTCTAGCATGGGGTCTAGCAGCACGTCGATGCGGCTGAGGAAGAAGCTGGCTACCGAGTCGATGTTGTCGAGGGGCAGGCCGGCTTTCACCCGGTCTTCGAGGCCGGAAATGTAGGCTTCAGCCACCAAACGGTAACGCTCCAAACCGAAAATCAAGGTCACGTTGACGTTGATGCCTTCGGCGATGAGCCGGCGGATGGCGGGCAAGCCTTCCAGCGTGGCGGGCACCTTAATCATCACGTTGGGCCGGTCCACGGTTTTCCAGAAGCGCATGCCTTCCTCGATGGTGCCTTCCGTGTCGTTGACTAGAGCAGGCGACACTTCCAGACTCACGTAGCCGTCCGAAGAGTTATCGTGGCTGTCGTAGAGCGGGCGGAACAGGTCGCAGGCGTGTTGAACGTCGGCAATGACCATCTCGGTGTAGATTTCGTCGGCCGTCTTGTTTTGCAGCGCCAAGCTGCGGATAGCCGCGTCGTAGTCGTCGGAGCCGCCGATAGCCTTCTCGAAAATGGCCGGGTTGGACGTAACGCCGCGCAACGCCTCGTGGTCGATGCGGCGCTTCAATTCGCCGTTAATCAAAATCTTGCGACGAATGAAGTCAAGCCAGATGCTTTGGTCGAACTCGCGGATGGCAATTAATGGATTCATGACAGGGAAATAGAGTAGACGAATGTTAAGAAGTGGAAAGCAGGCTGCCGTTTTTTACTCAGACCGTCATGCTGAGCGTAGGCGCAGCATCTCGCTAGTGTGGTAAAGTCATTTGCTATAGCAACGAAGCGAGATGCTTCGACAAGCTCAGCATGAATGGATTAGTTTGGCAACGTCAGCACGCGAGATGCTTCGACTGCGACTGCGCCTACGCTCAGCATGACAGTTACCACACTAGCGAGATGCTTCGCTTCGGCTAACGCCTGCGCTCAGCATGACGACCTAGCTTATACGCCTTACGAAACCACTTGCTTTTTGTCTTCTTCGGCGGGCTGCTCTTGCAAGACGGTGTGAGCCGTTTTCACGACGTTCTCCACCGTGAAGCCGAACTCCTCGAACAGCAGCTCGGCCGGGGCCGACTCGCCGAAGCGGTTCATGCTGATGCTGGTGCCTTCGTCGGTAGCATACTTGGCCCACCCGATAGGCGAGCCGGCTTCAATAGTGATACGCTTACGCACCGAAGGCGGCAACACCTGCTGCTGGTAGGCTTTATCCTGCTTCTCAAACAGCTCCCACGATGGCATGCTCACCACGCGGGTTGCTACGCCTTCCGCTTGCAGCGCTTTCTGCGAGGCCAGCGCCAAGCTCACTTCCGAGCCCGTAGCAACAAGGATAAGCTGCGGGGTGCCACCATCGGCTTCGCTCAGAATATAAGCTCCCTTCGCTACGCCCTCACGAGCCGAACCAAGCACCGTCTGGTCGAAAACGGGCAGCTTCTGGCGTGACAAAATCAGGCAGACCGGCGACTTGGGCGTGGTCATGGCAATGCGCCAGGCTTCGGTGGTTTCGTTGGCGTCGCCCGGGCGAAGTACTATGATGTTCGGAACGGTGCGCAACGACACAATCTGCTCGATGGGCTGGTGCGTTGGGCCATCTTCGCCCAAGCCGATGCTGTCATGAGTGAAAACAAACGTGGCGGCCGATTCGGCCAGGGCCGTGAGGCGAATGGCGCCGCGCATGTAGTCGGAGAAGGTAAGGAAAGTGCCGCCATAGGTGCGCACGCCGGCGTGGTGGGCCATGCCGTTCATGATGCCGCCCATGGCGTGCTCGCGCACCCCAAACCAGATGTTGCTGCGCTCGTAGTGGCCAGGCTGGAAACTGTCGTCGCCCGACTTGTCCATTTCATTGGAAGAAGCCAGGTCGGCCGAGCCGCCGAACATAAACGGCACTGCTTTCTTAATGGCGGTCAGGGCTTTGCCGGAGGCTTGGCGGGTGGCTAGCTCGCCATCGGCAGGCGTGTACACGGGCAGGTCTTTGTCCCATCCTTCGGGCAGTTCACCGTTGAAGGAAACGTGGAACTGTTGGGCCTCCGCCTGGAATTCCTGCTCGTACTGCTTGAATCGTGCGTCCCACTCTTTTTGCAGCTCGGCGCCTTGCTGGCCGGGCTGCCTCAGGTGCTCGTACACTTCGGCGGGCACTACAAAGCTCGACTCCGGGTCCCAACCAAAAAACTCCTTGGCCTTCTTCACGTTGTCGGGGCCGAGGGGGCTGCCGTGGGCCTTGCTGGTACCGGCCAGCGGCGAACCAAACCCGATGACGGTTTTAATCGAAATAATCGAAGGCTTGTCTTTCTCTTCCTGCGCGGCTTTGATGGCGGCCTCAATCTCGTCGAGGTTGTTGCCGTCCTTCACGTGCTGCGTGTGCCAGCCGTAAGCGTCAAAGCGCTGCATGGCGTTTTCGGTATACGCTAGGCTAGTGGGACCGTCGAGCGAGATGTCGTTGTCGTCGTAGAGGAAAATGAGCTTGCCGAGCTTCAAGTGTCCGGCCAGCGAAGCTGCCTCCGAGGCAACACCTTCCATCAGGTCGCCGTCGCTCACAATGGCATAGGTGTAGTGGTCCTGCACAGTGTGGCCGGGCTTGTTGTACACGGCGGCTAAATGGGCCTCGGCCATAGCCATGCCCACGGCGTTGGCGAAGCCCTGTCCCAACGGACCGGTGGTTACTTCCACGCCGGGCGTCACGTTCGACTCGGGGTGGCCGGGCGTGCGTGCGCCGTGCTGCCGGAACTGCTTCAACTCGTCCATCGGCAAATCGTAGCCATACAAATGCAGCAGGCTATAAAGCAGCGCTGAGCCGTGACCCGCCGACAGCACAAACCGGTCCCGGTTCGGCCACTTGGGGTCCTGCGGGTTGAAGCGCAAAAAGCGCGAGAACAGCACGTACGCCATTGGCGCCGCACCCAACGGCAGGCCCGGGTGGCCGGAATTAGCTTTCTGTACCATATCCACCGACAACAGGCGGATGGTGGTGACACTTTGCTGGTCGAGGGAAGCAGAAGGGTTGCTCATGAGGAATTAAGGAAGAGAGGTAAGGTCTTGGTGGGAGACGAGTGAAAGGAGCTAAACTATTTGGTTTAATTAACCGCAGGCAGGCACTAGCACAACGCACGGCTAAGCCCGCAAGGGCAATAGGGCCAAGCCGTCCGCTTGGCCCTGAAGTTTAACAGTAGAAAAGCGCTTCGGGGTGTAGTACGTAGCCACCGAAAGGCCGAAGGCATATTTGCCGGATTAAATTAGTCTAGCAGTTCGTTGGTGCAAACAGTGGCAGCCTCAATGGAGCTAGTTTCCGAACTGTTCGTTTTCAACCAAGTAATAAAATTCTCAACTGCCGGCATAGCCATTTTGCCCCATTGCGCTTCGTCGCCGTAATAATTGGCCGTGTAGACTTGGCTTTGCTGCAAGTCGATGTTCATTCTGTCCTTAGCTGGCACGTGTTCCGCCAAAATAGCAACGCTCTCCGCCGGAAACTGTTTGGCGTACAAGAAGCCTTTTTTAGTGGCGTTCAGAAAGGCTTGATACACCGCCCGCTTCTGCTTGATTTTTTCATCGAGGGCAATAATCACCGGCGAGTAGCTGTAGGGAATACCGTAATCAGACAGCTTGAAGTAGTTTAGCTCGACGCCTTGGGTTTGGGCTTCTACACCTTCCCAATTTATGAATATCCAGGTGGCATCGGCTTTCTTGGCCAGCAGCGTGTCCCATATGCCCAGCTTGTCGGGGTAAACGATGGCAATATTGCCCTGACCGCCATCATTCACGGTCATTTTGCGCACAATGTCGTCTTCGTACCGGGCTTTGTATGAGGCGTACGTTTTGCCATCCAAGTCCTTGGGCGCTTCGAGGCCACTTTGTTTGAGCGCGGCAATGGCGCTAAGGTCTTCCTGCAAAAGCGCGGCTATGGCTTTGACGGCTACTCGGTTGGGTTTGGTGTTCAGGCTAATGGCGCTTTCGATGGGCGCCACGGCGAAATCTACTTCCCTCAATTCCAGCTTTTTGGCTGGGGTGAGAGCGTAATTGTCGGGTTCCGGGGTCACGATTTCAACCTCCAGATTGCTCTCTGCATAAAAGCCTAAGCTACTGGCTACAAAAAAACCGGTGTGATTGGTGTTCGGGGTCCAATCCAAGGCTATCCTTAATTTTTCCATCTGCTGCCTGAAAGCGGTCGTTTTTTGAGATGATAAAAGAGGCAGCAGTTTAAACCAGAATGCACAGTTCTGGTTAATTGTTTCCTATATATTTTAGAAAGTACTTGTTCAGGGCTTCACCACCGGCCAGCCTTGGGCATCCCAAGTCATTTTCTCAATGCGGAGCTTAGGGCGCCCCTTATCGGCGCCATCGTAGCCGTGGAAAACCAGGTAATCGGTGTTGTCGAAGGTATAGGCAGAGTTGTGCCCCACCCCGAACCAGTTTTTGTCGCCCTCCAGCACTAAGGTGCCGCCGCCTTGCTCCAGGCCCATACCAGCCTTGTCTACGTAGGGCCCGATAACTGACTTCGAGCGGCCTACCATCATTTTGTACGTGCTCTGCGGGCCGCGGCAACAGTAGTCAAACGAGACGAACAGATAGTAATAGCCGTTTTTCTTGAAGATAAAAGGACCTTCAATGGCGGCATCGCCGGGTAGCGAGTCGGTGAGCTTCTGGTCGCGGGGGCGGGCCGCCACGGTGCGCCACACCTCGGGCTGTGCCGGAGCCGTAAGATCGGGCTGCATCTTCACTAGCTTCATCCCATCCCAGAACGAGCCGAACACCAGCCACGGCGTGTCTTTCTCGTCACGCACTAGGTTCGGGTCAATCGCATTCCACATGTCGCGCCCAGGCACCGACTGAATCACTTTGCCTTTATCAACCCACTTATAATCCGGCGAGGCTGGGTCCAGCGTCTTGTTGGTGGCCAACCCGATACACGACGTATTCTTGCCGAACGCCGATACCGAGTAAAACAGGTAGTACACGCCGTTGTGCAGTGAAATATCAGGCGCCCAAATATGTCCTTTGAAGCTCGGTATAGCCTTCACAGCCCACTCCGGCGGCGTAGCAAATACCGGCTTCTCTTGCTTCCACGTCTTCATATCTTTCGACGACCAATTGGCAATGCCCCGGCCCGTACAGAACATATAATAGGTGCCGTTCTGCCGGATCATCACCGGGTCGTGAGCGGAAATAAGCGGTTGTGCTTCTTGCGCCTGCACTTGCAGACCGACCAATAATAGTACTAAGTAAAGCAGGCGTTTCATCTGTAGAAGAGGAGGATTAACGATTGTGTAATTTGTGCATAGATACTTAAATTTAGGATAGATGCCAGCGGCCAGTTCAAAAGGATGTTCGGATAAAACAGTTACTAACCTAAGTAATTGAACTAATAAGTAAAGTAGCGCAGACGTTAGGAATGGCGTTGTGTTGATGGTGGATCTAAATAGCAAAACGACCTTCGACCTTCCTCATTGACAAAGTATTTGTGAAGACAACGCACTCAAGAGAGGATCAACTATATCTCTAATTCATGAGAGAAAGTGGGCAGTAAATAAGCTATTACCCACGAATTTTATAAAATTTCCATTATAGTGAGGAGTTTGATAATGAACCAAAAAATATAAACACAATCGTTTGTTCTTATTTGTTGTCTATTCTCTATACTTGCTTAATAATTCATGAGCTCGGTAATACTTGTCTTCTTCACATTCCTTCTGCCTCAGAAAACCAAGTTTCTAATTTCTCATTCTTCACTTTCACCATTCCACATGAAAAAAATTGTACTCTTAACTTCATTGGCTGCAATCAGCTCGCTATTTTTCAATTATTCGGCCTCTGCTCAAGCTATTGTCAACGGTGGCACTTACCGGATTGGGCGTACCACCCTTGCCGTGCCCGTTGGGGGCCGGCTTTCCATGCAAGTGACGGGCAACACGGCGCTGGCTCCGGTGGTGCAAGCCGTCAACGACAATACCGATGCGTTCAACTTCGTGTTCGAGCTGCAAACCGGCACCACCAACGAATATAAAATCCGGCACCGGGGCACCAACCCGGCCTTGTACATTCAAACTCAGCCTATACCACCAATCACGAACCCCAAAGCTGCCTTCTCGAAGCTGGTGCAGGGGCCCCTCGTAAGCAACGGTAGCGTGGAAGACGAAGCTCAGCGCTGGATTATCACGGCCGACACCAACCCGTTGTTCGGCTACGAATTCGCGCTGAAAAACTCGTCGTCCGTTTTCAATGGCATGACCATCCCGCGCCAGTGCATCGACATGTTCTCGGATGCGGCCGGCGACCAATTCGCGATTTTTGATGACAACGACAACGCCCGCTTCCAGCGGTTTGAATTGACACTGATACCACTAGGCACCAAAAATGCCAGCGAATCGGTGCTCAGAACCCAAGCCTACCCAAACCCCGCTAATCAAGGTCAGAACTTAACAGTGAAGGTGGAAACCATTCACAATGGTTCGGCTACTGTATCTATCCTTGATGTGCTAGGGCATACCGTACATAGCCAAGCTGCTACTTTTAAAGCAGGCTCGAACCTAGTAGCACTTAGCAATAAGCCCTTATCGGCCGGCGTGTATATAGTACGCATAAGCCAAGGTGATTTCCTTCAGCAGACCCGTGTGGTACAGCAATAAAACGCTTGCTGGTGCGCTTAAGCACTAAGTAAAAGCAAGTTTCGGAAGTGGATACGTGAAGAGAGAATGTTCCAATGAACGTTCTCTCTTTATGTATCAGGCCTACTCAACAGTAATTAAACAATGGCGCCGTAAGTAAAAGGCACTAAGTCTGGATTCGTTATGCCGCACAATGTAGATAGAAAGCTTGTGTACAGTCTCCAAAACCGCAGTAGCTTTACGCACAAAGCTTACAAAAGTAATTATTGAGTGAAATAATATGGCCCCACGTAGTAAAAAGCTCAACGATCTGACAAACGTACCGAGTAGTCCGGTATCTATGTCTGATCTGGCACGCGAGCTAGGGGTATCCATGACCACTATTTCCCGGGCCCTTAGTGACCATCACAGTATTGGGCCGGCCACCAAGCAAAAGGTACAGAAGCTAGCCAAAAAGCTCAATTACCAGCCCAATCACTTGGCAGCGGCTTTGCGCAAAGGCAAAAGCAAGCTGCTAGGCGTAATTGTGCCTTATATCGAAGGACGTTTTTTTCCGTCGGTGGTACACGGTATTGAAAGTGCCGCCAGCAAAGCGGGCTACAGTGTTATTATCTGCCAGTCCAACGAAGATGTGGTGCACGAGCGCAAGAATATTGAAACGCTGCTGAGCGCGCAGGTAGCGGGTATCATGGTGTCGTTGGCACGTACTACTATCGACTTCAAGCACTTCGATAAAGTGCGAAAGCGGGGCATTCCACTGGTGTTTTTCGACCGGACTATGGAAGGCGACAACGTGAATGCCGTGGTGCTCAACGACCGGGACGGGGGCTTTCAGTCAACGAAACACCTGCTGCAACAGGGGTGCCGACGTGTCGCCCATTTTGCGGGCTTGCAGCACCTGAACATCTACAAAAACCGTCGGCAAGGCTATTTGGATGCGCTGCAGCTTTATGGGCTACCCCACGACGAGGAGCTAATTGTGTATTGTGATATGACCCTGGAAGAAGGCATGGCCGGTATGCGTCGTCTGCTGGCTCTGCCTAATCCGCCGGATGCTGTCTTTTCCGCCGGCGACTCCTCGTTGCTTGGGGCCTTACAACTGCTCAAGCAACGGGGCATCCGGGTGCCGCAGGATGTGGCGCTGGCAGGTTTCAGCAACGAAGGCTTTACGGCGATAACCGAACCTATGCTAACTTCTGTCGATCAGCGTTGTGAAGAAATGGGGCAGGCGGCGGTCCGGCTGTTTCTGGAGCTAGTAGAAGCGAAGGGGAGCCCGTTTTCGCATCGCCAAGTGGTGCTGCAACCTGAGTTGTTTATTCGGGACTCTTCGTTGCATCAAAACAAAGAGTAGGTTTAAGTGCGGTTGGAAAATAGGATGGATTCATAACCAAAGCGAGTGCAACAATTTTTGCTGTTCGTAGATACGGAAACCACTGGGCTGCCTACGGGCTGGAGCAAACCGTATTCGTCGGAGCGTAACTGGCCTTGCATAGCCCAACTTGCTTGGGTGGTGTACACAGTGGAGGGCGAGCTGGTGAAAACCGAAAACCACTACATCCGGGTGCCGGCCGGCCGGATGCGGCCGTCGGCGCAAGCTATCCACGGCCTGACGCCCGCTTTTCTGGAGCAGCATGGCGAGGACCGTTCGATAGTGATGCAGCGCTTTTTCAATGATTTGCGCACCTATTGCCCTTTGGTGATAGGCCACTATATGCGCCTCGACTTTCATATGGTGGGCGTAGAGTTTCATCGGAGCAGTCTGCCTAACTTACTGGCTGAGCTGCCTACGCTGTGCACCATGCAAACCAGCCAGCGGCAAGCGCAGGCGCAGGCGCGCAGCTTTTTGCGCCTTGGAGAGTTGCACGAGCATCTATTCAAAGAGCCTATGGCCCGCCAGCACGATGCGCTGGTTGACGCGCAGGCGACAGCCCGCTGCTTCTTCGAGCTGCGCCGCCTGGGCGACCTCAGCGACGAAACCATTTCTGAGCAGCCGCAACTGTCGGTGCCGTCGGCCGAAGCCGGCATGTTTGAGCGGTACCGGTCATTGTGGCTGCTGTTTGTGCTGGTAGTCGGGGTAATTTCACTGCTGTTATTTTGGCTCTATGGATAACCGCTTGGCATTTCTGAAAACGGTGAGCCCCTTCGATCTGCTGCCCGAAGACGTATTGCTTGGGGTGGTGGATTTGTTGCAGGAAGTGCGCTATACCAAAGAATCTCTGATTTATCAGCAAGACTCGTCGAAGCTACGCAGCCTCGACATTATTGTGGCCGGCGAATACGAGGCCTTCTTCTACGACAGCGAACAAAACAAGCGCCTGCCCGAAGCTTTACGCGCCGGTGCCTGCTACGGCGGCCAGTCCATCCTGCTCAACAAGAAACGCTCGATCCGCACGGTAATAGCCAAAAAGGGCACCGTAGTGTACGCGCTGCCCCGCCGCGACTTTCGGGCCTTGTGTTTAGCGTATCCGGCTTTCTTCCATTTCTTCACGGCCCTCTACGGCGAGCGAATGCTCAACGAGGAGTACGCGCATTTCGTGAAGCCCACCTCGGCGCCCGAAGAGAACTTCATTGCGGCCGACCAAATGTACTCGCGCAAAATCGAGACGCAGGAGGTACGTGAAATAGTGGCCGTACCGCACGACACGCCCATTTTCAAGGCTGCTCAGCAAATGGCCGCCGCTAAAGTTAGCTGTGCTTTCGTAACCGATGAGCAAGGCGATATCATCGGTTACCTGACCGATATTACGCTGCGTGACAACGTGATAGCGCAGCAACTGGACGCGGCCCGGCCGGTAGTCGAGATACTGGCTACGCCTATTGTCGCCATCAACAGCGAAGCTTATGTGTATGAGGCTATCTTGTTGATGTTTCAAACCAAAACCCGCTATCTGCTGGTCGAGAAGGAGGGGCGCTACATGGGCTTCCTGAGCCGCAACAAGCTGCTGAGCGACTTAGCGCAGTCGCCGTTTATGTTTATTCAGGCGGTGAAGTCGGCGCAGAGCATGCAGGAGTTGAAGCGGCGCTGGGAAACGGTGCCCGAGATTGTGAACCAGCTGTTGAGCCGGGGCGTGAAGCCGGAAATCGTGAACCAGGTGATTACCACCGTGGCCGATACCATTGCGCTGAAGGTGATTGAGGGCGTGCTGGCTGAGCATGGCCCCGCACCGGCCAAATTTGTGTTCATGGTGCTGGGTAGCGAAGGCCGCAAAGAGCAAACCCTGCTCACCGACCAAGACAACGCCATCATCTACGAAGACAAAGCCAACGAGCAGCGCGAGCTGGTGCGGGCTTATTTCCTGCGCTTTGCCGAAGCCGTTTCTGATCAGCTCAACCACATTGGGCTTAGCTTTTGCACCGGCGGTTTCATGGCTAAAAACCACAAGTGGACGCATTCCCTTTCGCACTGGAAGCGTAACTACCACAGCTGGATGAACGAGTCGAACAACGAGACGGTGATGCAATTCACCACGTTTTTCGACTGCCGCTACCTCTACGGTGAAGCTAGCATCATGGAGGAGCTGCAGGCGTATATGGGCGAGGTGCTGCAAGGGCCCGTCGAGCGGTTTTTCTACTACATGGCTAACAATGCCCTGCAATACGAGCCGCCCCTGACCTTTTTCCGCAACTTCCGCACGTTCACGCAGGGCACGCAGCAGGTGTTCGACTTGAAGAAAACGATGACTCCCATCGTGGACCTAGTGCGGGTGTACGCCCTCAAACACCAGATTTTCAAAACCAATACCGGTGAGCGGCTGCAAGAGCTTCACGAACGAGGTGTGTTCACCGAGAAAGAGTATCAGGAGCTGTTTCAGGCCTACTACTATCTGATGGGCATGCGCCTCAAAAAGCAAGCCCGCCAACTCATCAACGACCGAATTCCGCCCACTAACTACCTCGACCCCAAAGTTCTAACGCAGGTAGAACAAGTCACCCTCAAGGAAATCTTTAAAGTAATAGCCGACTTCCAGCTTCGCATCAAGGTGGTTTTCACCAAAACGCTGTAAGCATAATAGTGAATGGTAATGGCCGTGACGCAGAGACCTAGCCGACGGATATTGCGTGCTGACTTTGGAGTAGTATTGTCGTGCTTGATCTGGCGTCCGCTTGTCGAAGCATCTCGCGTGCTGAGATTGAAGCTACTACACTAGTGAGATGCTTCGGCTCAGCCCGACGGGCGATAGTGCTTGGCGTCTGCTTGTTGCTGGAGGCTTGCAGCTCTAAAGCTTACTTCTCAACAACCCGGATGCTAACTCGCCGATTCAGGGAGCGGCCATCTGGGGTGTCATTGCTGGCAATGTTGTCGAGGGAGCCATAGCCGACGGCTTCTACACTCTTCGGCTCGACGCCAAATTTCACAAGTGTAGCTTTGGCGGCTTCTGCCCGTTCGCGGCTTAGTTTCAGGTTGAGAAGAGGGTTACCGGAACTGTCGGTGTAGCCGCCAATGCGGACTTTGGCATTTGGGAAGGTTTTCAAAATGCTCGCCACATTCGACAACTGCCACATCGATTCGTTGGTAAGCACCGCTCTGCTGGACTCGAAATAGATCCGGTCGAAGCCAATCCATCCTGTTGTGGGGCTTTCCTTGTCAACCTCCACGCGCGGGTCGACCAAGAACTGATACAGCTTATTTTCCGTGGAATTGGACCCAATGATTTGCTGCAAGCCATCTTTGAGTTTGAGAACGGCTGGTACCCCGGCGTCGCCATACACGTAGCCGCCGCCGGTGCGGTCGAAGTTGCCGTTGGCTGCCAGTGCCGCCGGATTATTAGGGTCCCACACACCTTTGTTGACTACGGTCACGGTGGGTGTGGTGTAATTATCGGTGTTAGGGCGAATGGTCGCTGTATCGTCGTTTGCCTTTTTGGTCTCGCTGCCCACGATGTAGCCCAGCTCTGCCGTAGCAACCACCAAGGCGGCTATCAGCCACTTATTGACAGGAGAACTAATCT
Source organism: Hymenobacter sp. (assembly GCF_036387835.1). Taxonomy (GTDB): domain Bacteria; phylum Bacteroidota; class Bacteroidia; order Cytophagales; family Hymenobacteraceae; genus Hymenobacter. Next base: position 27,722 of record NZ_DASVSY010000117.1, read on the forward strand.
TCTGCCGGGGCAGCGCCGCCGTTCCTTGCGCTGGAACCCATTGCGCTGGTAATTTGGGCACTACTATGGGCTCAGCGGCAGCCGGAGGCATGAGTTGGTGCGATTGTTCCTGTAAGGTTTGCGCTAAGTCGTTGGGATTCCAATTATTGGTAACCACTTGCCGGCCCAGCATGCCAAGTGTAACCGGCATGACCAGGTTAATCAGGTCGACTACGGTTTTTTGTTCGATGCCGGTCGTAGACACCACGCTATTGATGGTGCCAAAGTAACGGTCTTTCTGCACCGATTTGATTAGTTCTGCTCCTTGATTAGGCAGGACTGCTAGTTCTTGCTTGGCAGACTCTACATTCAGCACGTCCGACTTACTGGCTTCGGTGGCCATATTGTAAACCGCCTGCCGGCCGCCAGTTTGCTCACTTAGCTGCGCTAGGTTGCCTAAAACCAGCGTAACAATCCGCGGTAAGGCCAATTTGGTGCTTATTTCTTGTTCGACACCAACCCCGCTAACGTTGATAAGGTCGTTGCGCAGGATGAAGCGCTTGATTTCTTCCGCTAAATTTTGGCTGGTAACCATAAGGAGGGCTCGTAGTGGAATACAAGATAATCCAATTTAATATCGAATTATCATTAAATGATATTTACGTAGCAAATCTTATAGCAGATTGTTTCCAGGCCGAGCTTGCGGTTTTATTTCTGATTATCAGTTATATAGAAGCCGGCGAGTAATTCGCTTTGTAATCTGGCTCTGGCTGGAGTCCGGTTGCCGAAGCCTCTCGCGTGCTAATAGCTGGTTACTATTCTGTCTCAGCACACGAGAGGCTTCGGCAACCGGACCCCGGCCAGAGCCGGAGGCAGATAAAGCAGGGCATTCTAGTAAATCTTTCGAACCAACGAACAGCTTCATAAGCTGCTTGAACGTCCTAAAGAATTATCACCTGCTACTATTCTTGCAGGGCTGGCCGCGGGGTAGTAGCTACTGCTTTTATCTTCAGCACACCCGGCTTCATTCCCGGAGCCGTTGCCGTTAGTGTTATGTCGCCGGGGGCTTGCGTCGACTGCACGATTACCTGGGCCAAGCCATTGAACGTACGGCGCTTCCAGGCAGGGGCAGGGGTGAAGACCTGAACGGTGCCCGGATCAGTGTTGGTGGTGTCCCACACGTTTTTCTTAACCAAGGGCGTCGCCACAATGGCAATGGTGTTCTTGCCGGGCTTTAGCAGGGCTTTATCAAGTTTGAACGTGTTGCCATTGGGGTCCTCTTTGATATTCTCGGCTATGGCTTTGCCATTGATGTAGATGGACTGCTCGCGCCCAATGCTGCGGTAGAAGAAGGTGACATCCGAAGTAGTAAGATCGGCCGGCAGCTCGAAGCTGCCGCGGGTAGTATACGCCTTGGCCGTCGGGGCCAGCCCCGCCGCATCCAGCTGGCGCGACCGGAAAGCAGACGACCAGCTGGAGTCGTCGAAGCCGGCGGCTACCTCGGGGCCGCTGGTCAGGGCTTCCACGGCTACCTCCTTTAAGTTGCGGATCGGCACGGCACGCACGGTTTCCAGATACTTATCGGGTTCCAGCGAGGTGGGGTCGCCGTTGCCAACCCCGATGATTTTGCCGGGGCCACTCAGGCGGAAGGTGATTTCTTGATTGGCCGCGGGCACCGGCAGTTTACCTTTATCGGCGAGCTGCACAGTAATCATGGCAATATCTTCGCGGTTGGCTTGCACGGTGGGCTTGTTGGCAATTAGCTGAATGGCCGAAGCCTCCGCCGTTGTTTTTACCACGTCCGTTGCAATCTTTTTGCCGTTGCGGTAGCCTACGGCTTCCAGGGTGCCAGGCGCGTATTTTACCTTCCATTCCAAGTGCGAGTTCTTGGCCATGGTCTTTTTGCCCTGGCTTTTCTTGTTCAGGAATAGCTCTACTTCGTCGCAATTACTGTAAGCCCACACGTCGATTTCCTGACCCTCGCGGCCTTTCCAGTTCCAGTGCGGTAGCAAGTGCAGCACCGTCTCGTTGGTCCACCACGACTTCAAATACCACACGTTGTCCTTGGGGAAGCCGCACAAGTCCATCATTCCGAAATACGAGGTGATGGATGGCCAGCCGAAGGGCGTGGGCTCGCCCCGGTAGTCGAACCCGGTCCAGATGAACATGCCGGCCAGGTAAGGCCGCGCGGCGTAGTACTGCCAGCCGCCCTCGATGCTGTAGAACTTGGGGTTGGGTTTTGCGTCGTATGCCGCGGCGTAGTGCTTGTCGTTGTCCCTGACGTAGATGCCGCGGGTGGCGTGCGTCGAGCCTTCTTCGGTGCCCATGCTCGGCTGATTGGGGAACTTGGCGTGTTGCGCGTCGGTGTCGCCCTGGCCGATGTAGTTGAAGCCCATCACATCAATCACGGTAGAAGTGCCCTGGCCCCAGCCCCCGCTGATAGCTACCGAAATGGCGCGCGTCGAGTCCACGGTTTTGGCGAAGGCCTGCATGGTTGCCCCGATGCGGGCACCCAGAATATTGCTTTCTATGGCCCATTCTTCGTTGCCAATCGACCAGCTGATGATGCTCGGGTGGTTCCGGTCGCGCACCATCATCCGCTTCATACCACCTAAGTTGTTCTGCGTGATGCCCATCAAGCGGTTTTCGTCGATAACCAGCATGCCCAGCCGGTCGCAGGCATCGAGCAGTTCGGGCGTGGGCGGGTTGTGCGAGCACCGGTAGGCGTTGCAGCCAAAGGTTTTCAGCGTGGCAATGCGCCAGTCTTGCAGCGCGTCGGGCATGGCCGAACCCACGCCGGCGTGATCTTGGTGGTTGTTGGTGCCGGTCAGCTTTACGTGCTTGCCATTCAGGAAGAAGCCCTCGTTGGCATCAAACCGGATGGTGCGCATGCCAAACCGGGTTTTGTACTGATCTACCTCCTTGCCGCCCTGCCGCACCCGCGTAACCAGGGTGTAGAGGTAAGGCGACTCCAACGACCATAGCCGGGCGTTGGCCACCGGAATGCGGCAGGTAAGGTCGCGCTGATCGGCGCCCGCCAGTTGAATTTGGGCTACTTGCGCAGTGGCCACGGTTTTGCCTTCGGCATCTACCACGTCCTGCACCACCTCGAAATTCTGCGCCGTGGTGCTGCCGTTCACCACTGTGGCCTGCGCCGTTAGGGTGGCCGCATTGCCAGTTAGCTGGGTCATAACGAAAGTGCCGTTGGGAGCCACGTGCACGGGGGCAGTTTTAGTCATCCAGACGTGGCGGTAAATGCCAGCGCCTTCGTAAAACCAGCCTTCCTCCATGGTGGCGTCTACGCGCACGGCCACCACGTTGGTGCCGCCGTAGTTCAGGTAGTCGGAAATATCGTACTGGAAGCCGTTGTAGCCGCTAGGCTCGGTACCGAGGTAGTGCCCATTCACCCACACAATGGAGTTACGAAACACGCCATCAAACTCCAAGCTAATGCGGCGGCCCAGGTCGGATTGCGGAATGGTGAACGACTTGCGGTACCAGCCCACGCTGGCGTCGGGAAAGGGGCGGCCAATGGCCTTGAAGCCGTGGCTAAAGCTGGCTTTGCTGTCGAAGGGTTGCTCTACGGCCCAATCGTGGGGCAGATCGAGCTTGCGCCAGGCGCGGTCGTCGAACTTGGCGGCCGCTGCCCCGTCGCCGTAACCCGTTTTGGCCAGGTAAGAGAAATAGCCGGTACCGTTGTTGAAGTCCTTGCTGGCATCGGAAGGGTGGCCGAAGGCGAAGCGCCAGTTGAAATCCATCAACAGATGTTCGCGGCCCGCCGCAGGAGTTTGGGCCTGGCTGAACCCACCCGTTGTTAAGACAGTTAAAAGCGCAAGCACAAAAGGAAGTCTTCGTAGCATTGGATTTGGGTTTCGGGTTGCGTGATTAACTGCGTACTGCCTGAGTTCACCAGGAGCCTGTGTGCCGTAGCAGATCAATCAGGAATAGTGAGGTGCCGGTAGCTGGTTGCCGCCAATGGTAGCAGCTAGCAACCAAGTATTGCAGGAAAAGACCGAAGCACCAAGGGTACGCTGCATGGTGGTGTTGGTAGCGCCACCGCGCTGATGCCTACCGCAAGGCTATAAACCTATGACCCTCAGTTAGTCGGCAGTTGCTTAACGGTTGTTTTATTTCACCGCGTTTCTTGTTGGAGCAAGCCTCGAATCTTGCCTAGAGGAGCGTTTATGTTCTGCTAAAAGGTATTAGCTTTTGACTAGCATCTTTTCCTCACCGAATCAGGGCTTCCAGCAGTGGGAACAGAATGGGGCCTACGCCTCCTAAACGATATTGCGCAACGAGGAACTCCGTACCTCAATTTGAGGCTTGAGCATGATGCGCTGCGGAGAGTAGTTGTCGGTGCGCTTATGCATTTGCAGAAACAGGCGCACCGCGGCTTCGCCCATTAGCTCGCCCCGCTGCTCTACCGAAGTCAGGCGGGGTGAGATGAGCGTGGTGAAGGGCTCGTTGCTGAAGCCGGAAAGGGCAATGTCCTGCGGCACTCGGATGTTGCGCTCCTGCAAAACTTCCAGGGCTCCCACGGCCGGCAAGTCGTAAGACGAGAACACAGCATCGGGGGGGGAGGCGAGCTGCAGGAGCAGGTTCATGCCTTCGGCGCCTGCCGCTTTACTTAGGTCCGGCAATTGAAAAACCAGTTGTGGGTCGAAGTCCAGACTAGAAGATTCCAGCGCGTCAACGTAACCCTCGAAGCGGTTTTTGTTGATGTTTAGGTGCTGCGGACCCGAGAAAAAAGCAATGCGCTTGCAGCCTTGCTCTACCAAGTGCTTCACCACCCCGAACGCGCCCTGGTGGTCATCGAGCACGACGGCGCTGGTGGAGGGCATGTCGGGCATGCGGTCGAAGAAGACCAGCGGCACGCCCTGGCTCTGCACCTTCTCGAAATGCTGAAAATCGTAGGTCGTGCTCGACATCGAAATCAGGATGCCTTCCACCTGCGCGTTGAGCAGCATTTTAATGTTAGCGCGCTCCTGTTTCACGTCCTCGTTGGATTGGCAGAGCATTACGTGGAAGCCAGCCTTGGAAGCCATTTTCTCGATGCCGTGCATCACCGTCGGGAAAAAGGAGCCGCTGATGTGAGGCACCACTACGCCCAGGATACCGCTGTGCCCTTTGCGCAAACCGGCCGCCAGGTGGTTGGGCTGGTAGTTGAGCTTGATGGCCATTTGCCGAACGCGCTCCTTGGTATCCTCCCGGATGTTGGCGTGGTCGCTCAGTGCCCGCGACACGGTGGATACGGCCAGGCCTAGGTGCGTTGCAATGGTGGTAATGGAAGCCTGCTTAGTTGCCAAGGTCGTCGTCTTTAAAAACACCAGGCGAAATTCTGCCCGGTGGGGTGATGGTAGCAGGCAATTGCTAGCTGAATTTGCTTCCAGGGTAGAAGCCTCGTACATCACAGCAATTTAATAACTTTTCTTTACTAATGGCAAGCGGGAACGTTCCCGGTATGGTACTTCTACCAGAAACAGGTGAAGGACCAACTGCCACTGCCCTATAGGAGTGCGAAAGTAAATGGACTTAACACAAAAACTCGCCGGAACTGACTAGCAATTCCGGCGAGTTTCCTTAAAAAAAGCTGTATTTACTTGATTTTCACCACTCGGATATTGTCAACCGCAATATCGAGCTTGGCTAGGGGAGTGGCTGTATCGTTCACGTACATAAATTTGATTACTTCATTGATACTGCCCACCAGATCATTGACGGTAGCAGCTCCGGCACCCGTACCATCCGCGCCGTTGGCTTTCAGCTTAAACTGATCGAACGGAATACTAACCGTTGTCCAGCCAGCCGTTTTGTAGTTGGGTGTAGTTTTCCAGGGCTCGTACCGGGCCATATACGCCCAGCTTCCGCCGGGAGGCGGACCGATGAACAGGCAACCCGTGCTGAGTGGCTCCTTCACGAAAATCTCGAACTTCATGGCGTAGTTAGCCGCCGGCTGATTTAGCTCACTGGCGGGCAACCAATCGACCTGCTTCGAGAAAATAGCACGCTTGCCATCATCGTAGCTCCAGTTATAGTTTCCGATACCTTCGCCCATCAACCGAGCATACTTGCCATTGGCACCAGGGAAGGCGCTGGCATCGTTGGTGACAAGGCAGCCGTAATCAAAAGGGTTAGCGTTATCGAAATTCAGCAGCGTGCCCGCCATATCATTCATGTGGAAGACAGAGGTGGTGGTGCCAAACTCCGTTTGAACCCTCACTGGGCCCGCCTGGGTTGACTGCGGCACTTTCACCTGCAACTCCGTACCACCCGTATTCGCCTTAAACTCCGTAGCATCTACGCTGCCGGGAAAGGTGATCTTTTTGATGAGATACAGGAAGTTGCCGGTGATGGTGATGGTTTCCCCGGGCTTCGCCATTTCGTTGGAAGCGGCGCTGAGCACCGGCGCGGGCGCCGAAACGGGGAAGTCATACGTTGTTTCCCCACCTGAGGTCACTACCTGAATCTTGTTGTACAGGGCCGGGTCCAGGCTGGCAAACGGGATATCGGCCGGCACGTTAACCACGATGCTGTTGTCGGCAAACAAGGCGCTGTTGAACGTGGCCGGGTAGCCATCCAGCAGCACGGCTCTGGTCGTCTTGAGCTTCGTGCCTTCAATTACAATCACGGTACCCGGACTAACCCGGGTGATAAGGCTGTCGTTGGGCGCAGCGGCGTACGCCCGCAGACCAGTAACGGTCGGCGGACCATCTGCCTTTGCGTCTACGTCGTCTTCTTTTTCGCAGGAGGTTCCTGCCAAGGTAAAGGCGGCCAGCAGGGCCAGCAGGCTAGTCTTTGAGAAAAATACTGAACGGTTGTTCATATCGGAAGTCTCTGGGAGATGAGCGTTAACTAAGAAATGGACAGTTAACCACTGAGCTAGTTGTAATACGGAACCGGCTCCTCACGCAGCCTCGGGTTGTTCACCACGTCGGCCGCCGGATAAGGCAGCGAGAAGCTCCGCTCAGTGGCCGTTACGAAGTTGGCCGAGGGCGACTCCGTAATCTTCACCGCCGCCGTCGGCGTGTAGGTGAAGGTGTTGCGGTGCTGCTTGCCGATGAAGTCAATGGCCGCGGCTGGCTTGTAATCGTGCAGGCGCAACAGATCAAACCAGAACTGCCCTTCCATGCCAAACTCCGAGCGGCGCTCACGCAGCAGCGACATCTGGTCGTAGGACGTAGCGGGCTGTAAGCCGGCGCGGGTTCTTACCTTATTGAGCGAAGCTAGGCCTTCAGAGTTGGAAGTAGAGGTGCCATTGCCCAGCACGGCTTCCGCATGCACCAAGTACACGTCCGACAGGCGCATGATGTAGGTGTTGATATCCGTGTTCAGCGAAGACACGGCTCCATCGTTGCCTGGCGCAAGCGGCCCCCCAATCACGTACTTCTTAAACGAAGGCTGGGTGGCCGTCATGGTGTAGCCGTTCGGGTTGTCCTTCGTAACCAGCTCGGGATATACGTCCGTGTTGATCATCATCGTGGCCTTGCGCCGCACGTTGTCGCCTGTCTCGTAGTTCATGTACAGGTCGTAGGTGGGAGCAATGTTGTTCCAGCCATCGCCCGCGCCCGTCACCCGCGAGTCGGCGGCCAGGTAGGACTGCATCATGTTTTGCGAGCCCCAACCCTGGTTGTATACCCACTGAATGGAGAACAGCGACTCCGGGTTGTTGCGGTTTTTGCGCAGGAACAGGTCGTAGTAGTTCGGCATCAGCGCCAGGCCGCTGTTGTTGATGACGTCGGCGGCGTACTGCTTGGCCTGGTCCAGATCAGCCTGTACGCGGCTGCCGCTCTGGCCCACGCCTGCCTTGGTTAGGTAAACCTTGGCCAGCATCCCCTTGGCACTCCAAACGGTTAAGCGGCCGGGCGAATCCGTCAGCGGCAGGTTATCAGCCGCGAACTTCAGGTCGTCGATCAAAAACCGGTAGATATCCGTTACCGTGTTGCGCGGCACCAGCGGGTTCTCTACCAGCTTGGAGTTGTCCTCGATGATGGGCACGGGCCCCCAGAGCCGCACGAGGTAGAAGTAGGCTACCCCCCGCATAAACCGGGCTTCAGCGATAGCCGCATTTTTGTCTTTAGCGGCTACCGAAGCGGGCGTGATGCGCGTCACGTTGTTGATAACCGTGTTGGATTGGGCAATGACGTTGAACATCGACGCCCACCCGGCCAGAATGCCGTTTTCGCCTTCTGCCAGGGTGAAGTTGATGTAAGTCTGGCGCGGATTGAAGCCGGCGTAAGCGTTGCCGCTCATGGTTTCGCCCACGTCCACGATGAAGGGATAGTTGAACTCAAACCAGGGCCGGTTGTACAAACCAGCCGTAGCGAGGCGCAGGTCCGAAACGGTTTGATAAAAGTTGTCGGTCACTATCTGCCCTTGCGGGGGACGCTCCAAGAAATCTTCGCCGCAGCTGCTGATCAGCAACGATCCGGCGAGCAGAGCAGCGGTGGAAATTTTAGTTAGCTTCATGATGAGAGTGATTTAAAGTTTAATTACAAGCCAATGTTGAGACCGGCAGTGAAAACACGCGGGGTAGGATAACGACCCCAGTCGAAGCCGTAGAGCAGCGGACTGCCGGGTAGGATGGAGGCTCCCACTTCCGGATCAAAGCCTGAGTAATTGGTGATAGTGAATAAGTTCTGCACGTTGGTGTACACGCGCAGGGAGCTCAGGTGCAGGCGCGTGGCAAAATTGGCCGGCACCGTGTAACCCAGCACCACGTTCTTCATGCGTAGGAAAGAACCGTCTTCCACAAACCGCGACGAGACACGGGTATTCTGGTTTGGGTCACCGGCGCGGCGGATACCGGGGACCGTTGTGCCTGCGTTTTCAACATACACGTTGTTGATGTCAGAAATGGATCCCGCCGGATCATACATTCTTATCCGCGCGAAGTCATTGGTAGTGGCCAGCAGGCCGGTGAAGTTGGCAGCCGGATCCTCCTGCTTGACGCGGTTGTAGTTGAAGATCTTGTTGCCGTAGTTGCCGTTCACAAACAAGGTTAGGTCGAAGCCCTTGTAGGTCACCGTGTTGGTGAGGCCGTACTGAAACTTGGGAATCGGCGAGCCTAGCTGCGTCATGTCCTTTTCGGTGATGATACCGTCGCCGTTCAGGTCCTTGTACTTCAGGTCGCCCACCCACACGCCGTTGATGTAGTTAATGGGCAGGGGCTTGCCGTCGCCGCCGGCCGGCAGCGCGGCACCTTCAAAATCAGAGGCTTCATTGAACATACCCTCCACCACGAAGCCGTAGAAGGAACCGATGGACTGCCCTACCGACGTGCGCGAGATAACGCGGCTGCCGTAATCAACCGACTGCGTCAGAAACGCGTTTTCGGTGTTCAGCGACAAGACTTTGTTTAAGTTTCGCGACAACGTTAGGCCCGAAGTCCAGAGCACCCCCTTGCGTTCGATGTTGCGCGTGTTCAGCGAAAACTCGATGCCCTTATTCTGGATCGAGCCGACGTTGTAAATCGGAGCTCTTAAGCTGCCGTTGAACGATGTACCGCCGTAAACCGGCAAGGGTAGGGAAATCAGCAGGTTTCTAGTCTGGCGCAGATAAACGTCGGTGGTGAGCTGAATCCGGTTGCTGAACAGTCCCACATCCAGGCCGGCATTGTAGCTGGCTGTTTTTTCCCACTCCGCTTTGGGGTTGGCAATGTTGTTTACCAGGGCTCCCGTTCCTACACCCGTGGAGCTCAGGCTGATGCTGGCGCCATACACGTAGCTACCCACGTTCTGGTTAGCGACAATGCCATAGCCCAGACGCAGCTTTAGGTCGCTGAAGTAGGATTGCTCTTTCATGAACTTCTCGTTGGCAATCTTCCAGGCTAGAGCGTACGAATGGGTAGCTACCCACCTGTTGCCGGGGGCAAAGTTGCCCGAGCCATCGAAGCGTACGTTGGCCGTGAGCAAGTAGCGGTCATTAAAGCCAAAGTTCACCCGGCCAAAGTACGACTCAAGGGCCCAGTCGCCGCGGCCGCCGCTGTTAGACACGGTGAGACCGTCGCCCGCGTTCAGGGCCGTTACCGTGTTGGAGGGGAAGTTACTGCGACCAGCCGTGAGACTCTCGTAGCTACCGGAGCTGGCTTCGTGGCCGAGCAGCCCGGTTACGGTGTACAAGCTGCTGATGTTCTTGTTGTAAGTCAAGAAGTTACGGGCAGTCCAGCTGGTGCTTCTTGTGGAACTCTCATACGCACTGGCCGGGCCGCTGGAGAGGCCCCCCACCGAGAAGGTGGGGAAGAACTGGTGGTAGGCGCCCAGATCGAAGTTGCCGGATATCTCGTTGCGCAGGGTGAAGTTCTTGAGGAAGGAGATTTCCCCGTAGATGTTGCCCAGGGCCTGGTTCCGAACCGAGTTGTTGGTATTGAGCGTGGCCGCCGCCAAGGGGTTAGGATTGTAGGTGGCGCCTAACGATACCCCGCTGGGGCCGCCATAGGTGCCATCGGGGTTGCGGCCGGCGATGTCGGGCGTAATCGAGATGGCCGACTTAATCAGCTCGTAATTCGTGGAGTTGAGGTTTTCGTTGATGTTCGAAAACTGGAGGCTGGTGCCAATTTTCAACCACTTAGTGGTCTTGTTGTCCAGGTTGAGGCGAGCCGAGGCGCGCTTGAAGCTCGAACCCAAGGCAATGCCGTCCTGGGAGAAATACGAACCCGACAGTAGGTACTGGGTGCGCTCATCGCCCCCGCTCAGGCGGACGGTGGCATTGTACATCGGCACGGTCCGGAAAAGCTCGTTCTGCCAGTTGGTGCCCTTGCCCAGGTACTGGGGGTTTACCAGCGCAGGATACTGTACGTAGCCCAGAATGCTCGCCTTCTCGTTGGAGTACGTCGCAAATTGCTGCAAGTCCATTACGTCCAGCTTCTTAGGCAGCTGCTGCGCCCCATAGTAGGTCTCAACCGCCAGCTTGGGGGCACCGCTTTTGCCGCGCTTGGTAGTAACTATAACTACGCCGTTAGCCGCCTGCGAGCCGTAGATGGCCGTGGCCGAGGCATCCTTCAGAATGTCGATCGACTCAATTTCATTGGGGTTGAGGCTGGAAAGGGGGTTGGTACCGCTGCCCACTTCCCCCCGCATGGCAAAGCCCTGCGAGCGGGAGTCACGCTGCTGGGGCGGAATAATCACGCCGTCAATCACATACAGCGGCTCCTGGTCGCCGTTCAGAGTGCCGATGCCCCGAATACGCACCGAAACCCCACCACCGGGTTGGGCCGTGTTCTGGTTGACCACTACGCCGGCTACCCGGCCTTGCAGGGCTTGGTCGATGGTAGTGGCTACACTTCTCTCAATCTCTTTGGAAGAAACCGACGAAATAGCGCCCGTCACGTCTTCTCGCCGCTGCGTGCCGTAGCCTACTACTACTACTTCCTCCAGGGCCTTGGTATCGGAGCGCAAGGATACCTTGATGGAGGTTTGGTTGTTGATCGGAACCTCTTGGCTAACAAAACCAATGGAGGAGACGACCAGCGTACCTGTACCATCAGGTACCGAAAGCGAAAAATTGCCTTGGTCATCGGTCGAAGCCCCGCGGGTTGTGCCTTTCAGCACCACCGTTACGCCGGGTACACCACCGCCCGTCTCGTCAGTTACGCGACCAGTTACGGTGATGTCGGCCTCTGCTGTTGCGTCGCTTAAGTGCGCGGCATGGGTGATCGTGGCAAGCCCAGTGGTGGGCAGAAGTGCCAGCAGCGTCATCCGCGCCGCTTTCCGACCTAGGGAATTAGGTAGAGTTGTTTTTTTCATAGTGGGGGTTTATGAAGTACTATCCGAGGGTGAAGTGCCCGGTGATGGCAGAATACCGCGGTTCAGTTTAAGGCTGAAGTGGCGTATGGATTAAATAGGCGGTGCAAGGTTTTCTAGGTAAGGTGCTACTAGAAAGAGTAGGCAAGGAAATAGCCAAAAAGGCAATGGCAGGTAGCACTAAAAAGGTGAAGTAGGTAGCAGCGCAAAAAAGACAGACACACGTCTCGTTATCTAAGATTTAGTATTCAAATATAAAGAAGGACTAAGCAAATGCAAACGTTTGCTAAACTGCCAACAAACGTTTCCTTAACTATGTAAATACATTGAAATCCGGGAGGCTACTAAATTGTTAGGCACTTTATGCACATGAATTTTATATAACTATTTTTATTAAAATATGATCAAATGGTTGCTTATTTTGATTGGATTATAATTTATCAAGTAAGCGGTAATAAATAACGGTTTAAGTTTATATGATGATAATTCAAAATATTCTTGCCGTATGAAAATCATCAAAGCGACAAAATATTTACTTTTCGTAAGAGCTAGTATCGTTACCAATCAACCGTTATCGTATGGTAAGTAGGATGAATAGGTAATCATGATAACTTCTTTATAAGCTAACAAACAGCACTTTGCACCTGCACGACGCCCAACAAAAGTGCCTGCTGATGTGAAATAGGTGGCAAACTATCCTGCTAGTGTGTATTATTACGCGGCCTTGTAGCATTTCTTCTTGAACAGCAACTTAAACTAGAGGTCTTTTCAGGAGCTACACAATTCGTCGAGTACAACCTTCCACAGCACTTACTGAAAAACCTGCTGGAGGCCATAAGCTTGTTACCCGCTAGCACACTCTTCTTCGCATCAAGGACAAGCAGAACAAACACCTTTTTTAGATTGACAATCGGCAAACGTTTGCACCTTATGACAAAACACCGCTTTACCTGTAGTATTCCGCTTCTCGGGCTGCTTCTTGTGTCGCCAATAGCTGGGGCAGTGGCTCAAAAGCCAAGCGTTAAGCAACTGCAGGACAGAGTAATTATATCTCTCCCCAAACCCAACGACAATGCCGTCCGCACCATCCAACTCCAGGTGGTGTCCGACAAAATCATTCATGTGCGCGCCAGTCCACTTGATTCCGTGTCGTCGAGGCAGAGTTTAATGGCTGTAGCTCCGGCGGGGCCAGTGCCGAAATGGCAGTTCAAGCAAAAGAAAGGGCAGGGGGTATTGAGCACAGGCGCAATAACCGCCACCGTTTCGCTCACAACCGGCGAAATCGTGTTTGCCGACCCGAAAGGCCATGTCATTTTGCAGGAGCGCAAGAACGGCGGCAAGATGTTCAAGCCCGTAACAGTGGAAGGCGAGAAGCTGTATGAGGTCGAGCAAATATTCGACTCACCGGCAGATGAAGGTATTTACGGCCTCGGGCAGCACCAGAATGGGGTGATGAACTACAAAGGCCAGCAAGTGAAGCTCGCCCACAACAACACCGATGTGGCGGTGCCTTTTCTGGTGTCCAACAAAAACTACGGTATTCTTTGGGATAACTACTCCATCACCAACGTCGGGGACACCCGCGACTACCAGCCGCTTTACTCGCTGAAGCTCTACGCCAAGGATGGTAGCGAAGGCTGGCTAACTGCCACCTACGTGAGGAAAGATAAACCCAGCGAAGTGGTAGCCCAGCGGGCTGAGTCGTCATTGCCCTACGAGTATTTGGAGGACATGAAGAACTTCCCCACGCAGGTTAAGCTAGGGCAGACGCTGGCTACCTGGGAGGGGGCAGTTGAGTCGAGAAGCACTGGCTTGCACCACTTCCTGCTCAAAAACGCGGGCTACGCGAAACTCTATATTGATGGTAAGCTGCAGGTAAGCAAGTGGCGCCAGGCCTGGAACCCAGGCACGGCAGTGGTAGCCATCAACATGGAGAAGGGTAAGAAATACCCCATCAAGCTGGAGTGGGACCCGGATGGCGGCGAGTCATACTTGGGTTTGAGGTGTTTGAGTCCGCTCGAGGGGCAAAGCCAGCACGAATACGGCTTCAGGTCGGAGGCCGGCCGCGACATCAACTATTACTTCGTGCAGGGGAACAACCTGGATGAAGTGGTGAGCGGTTACCGCCAGATCACCGGCCCGGCGCCCATCATGCCGAAGTGGGCCATGGGCTTTTGGCAGAGCCGGGAGCGGTACAAAACCCAAGACGAGATTCAAACCACGGCCGCCGAATTCCGCAAGCGTCAGATTCCGATTGATAACATCGTATTGGACTGGTCGTTTTGGAAGCAGGCCGAGTGGGGCAGCCAGGAGTTTGATCCGGCGCGTTTCTCGAACCCGGACGCCATGATCAAAACCCTGCACGATCAAAACTTGCACTTCATGATTTCGGTGTGGGGTAAGTTCTACGAAGGCATTCCGGCCTATGCCTCCCTCGACGCCAAAGGCTACCTCTACAAGCGCAATATCGCCGACCGCACCCGCGACTGGATTGCGCCCGGCTACACCTCCACCTTCTACGACGCCTTCAACCCCAAAGCCCGCGACGAGTTCTGGAATCTGCTCAATACCAAGCTCTTCAGCAAAGGTATTGATGCTTGGTGGATGGATGCCTCGGAACCCGACATCTATTCGAACACCAACGAAGAAACCCGTAAGCGCCTGATGACGCCCACCTACGCGGGTTCGGGTACGGAGTACTTCAATGGTTACCCATTGCAAAACGCCAAAGGCATCTACGAAGGCCAGCGCAAAACTGCTCCCGACCAGCGCGTGTTCTTATTGACCCGCTCGGCCTACGCCGGCTCGCAGCGCTATGCGGCAGCCATCTGGAGCGGTGATATTGGCTCGCGGTGGGAAGATTTCCAAAACCAGATTTCAGCGGGTCTCAACTTTTCGTTGTCAGGCATTCCGTACTGGACCACTGATATTGGTGGCTTCGCAGTGGAGCGGCGCTACGAGAAACCCAACACCAAAGACCTGGAAGAATGGCGTGAGCTGAATACGCGCTGGTACCAATACGGCGCGTTTTGCCCGCTGTTCCGGGTGCACGGCCAGTTTCCGTTCCGCGAGATTTACAATATCGCGCCCGAAACGCATCCGGCGTATCAGAGCATGCTGTACTACAACAAGTTGCGCTACCGCCTGATGCCCTACATCTATTCATTGGCCGGCCAAACGCATCACCAGAACTCCACCATCATGCGCGGCTTAGTCATGGACTTTAGCGCCGACCCGGCCGTAAGGAGCATGGGGGACGAGTTTATGTTTGGTCCGAGCTTGCTGGTAGCGCCCGTGACCGAGTACCAGGCGCGAACTAAGAAGGTATACCTGCCGGCAAATACTGGTTGGTTTAACTTCTACAGCGGAAAGTACACTCCCGGCGGTCAGCAAATCACGGAAGATGCGCCCCTGGAGCGCATGCCGCTGTACGTGAAAGAGGGTTCCATTGTGCCCTTCGGCCCGGAAATCCAGTACACCTCTGAAAAGCCTGCCGACCCGGTTACGCTTTATGTATACACCGGCAAAGACGCCAGCTTCTCGCTGTACGAAGACGAAGGCGTGAACTACAACTACGAAAAAGGTACGTTTGCCACCATCCCCACCTCGTACGACGAGAAAACCAAAACCCTCACTATTGGCGAGCGGAAAGGCACGTTCCCGGGCATGCAAACACAGCGTACCTTCAACGTGGTATGGGTAAGCAAAGACAAGCCAACGGCTGTCAACTTCACGGCCGCGCCCGCCAAAACTGTGACGTACTCGGGTAGTGCCGTCACGGTTAAAATGGACTAGCGTGTGTGAACAGTAGCGCGGAACGGGTTTCCTGTGGCTTCCGCGCTACATTAATCTTTAACTCCCCGCTTACTCGCCTGGATACCGAAGGCCGATTTGCTGCCGCACAGTATCCATCAGCTGCATTAGTTCCTGACTGAATTGTAGCGGCAATAAAGGACTTTCCGTGAGGCCTTGCTCCAGACACTGTTGCACGTGCTCGGCTTCGTAGTGGTAGCCGTAGCCTTGTTTTTCGCAAGAAATCAGTTGGGGCTCCTGGTCGGTGAGGCGCAGGGCGAGGCTGTTGGCCGCGTGGAACCGTCCGTTGAGGTGCAGCTGCCCTTTCGAGCCGTAGAGGATGCACTGGTTATCAGTGTTGGCGGCCAGCGTGGAGAACAGACTGGCCGTAGCGCCGCTTGCGTACGACAAGACCATGGCACAGTTTTGATCGACGCCGGTGGGAGCAGGTACGGCCACTGCTCTTATTTCTTGAGGTTCACCCAGGAAGAGCTTGCTGATGAACAGCGGGTACACGCCGATATCCAACAAGGAGCCGCCGGCCAGCTCGGGGTTGAAGAGCCGGGCTTCAGGTTGATAAGAAGCCACGAATCCGAAGTCGGCGGCCAGGTGCTTTACCTCCCCGATAGTACCATCGGCCACTAGTTCCAGGGCTTTGTTGATGGCCGGGAAGAAGCGCGTCCAGAAGGCTTCCATCAGGAAAACGCCGCGTTCCTTGGCGGTGTTAATCATGTCTTGGCTTTGGTGGGCGTTGAGGGCAAAGGCTTTTTCGCACAGCACGGGCAGGCCGCCCTGCAGGCAGAGCAACGTATGAGCGTGGTGCTCGGAATGCGGCGTAGCAATGTAAACGGCATCAATGCCTGGTATTGTTAGCAGCTCATCGTAGCTGCCCACGGCATGCGGCACCTTGAATTTGGCAGCAAACTCCTCGGCTTTAGCTGCGCTTCGGGAGGCTACGGCGTGCAGCCGGGCATTGGGCAGGAGGGCTAAGCTTTCGGCGAATTTGTGGGCGATGTGGCCCAGGCCCAGGATGGCCCAGTTGAATGTCCGCATAGGTTCAGGGTGAAACGGGAGAAGCCGCTAAAGTAAGGGCTTCAACTTAGCAGCAAACAGCAGTTAGGTTAAACCTCTTGGCTAATGCTTCAAACTCGCCTTGCTCGTTCTGCCAGAGCGGCGCATTCCGCGTGCCGCGGGCAGCTAACACTATGGTCGTTGACGAGGCCGGCCGTTTGGAGGATGTTGTAGCAGGTTGCAGGGCCCGTCATGACGAAGCCGCGCTTCTTCAGGTCTTTGCTCATGGCTTCGCTTTGGGGCGTGGAGACAGGCGCCGGGTTGGTAGCGCTACGCCGGTTGTCGACGGTTCGGCCACCTACAAACTGGTAGAAGAAGGCCAGCAACTCATCGTCGCCGCCCACTTGCTGACGCAGCCGCAGCCACGCCTGCGCGTTTTGTACGGTAGCTTCCAGTTTGCGCCGGTTGCGCAGAATGCGCGGATTCAGCAGCAGTTCCGCAATATCGTCTTCGTCGAAGCGCGCTAGCTGCTCCGGATCGAAGTTCGCTAGTAGCTCCCGAAACCCTTCGCGCCGCTTCAATACCACCGGAAAGTCGAAGCCAAGCTGAAACGTGTGCAGCACCAAGTATTCAAACAAGATGCCTGCTTCGGCCACCGGCTCGCCCCATTCATGGTCGTGAAACTCGCGGAGCAAGTCGCTGTGGTTACCCCAGGGGCAACGGCCGTCGGGAGGGGCAGGAGGAAGGTGGGGGAGCATCATAGTTGCATAGTTGGCTGATTGCTGAATAAGCATTCCGGTTGCTACGACTACTGCCACCCCAACGGTTACTTAAGGTGCTTCACTAACACCCAAAAAGCATGTGCTATCGATGCTGCAATGTGCCTCGTGTTGACGGTTGCCCTCGCTTTGGCCCTGGATGTAGCATGCACAATAACAGCGACGCTGGAAGTTCAGCGCCTCTATTGTCTTCTATTACAGGTACTTATTATAAGTGTCTGAAAAGCGATTGTTTACGCCTCGTTGTAGCACGACTTGGCTCTACAGTAGTTTTCCTGGTGTCGAAGGCTTCGCGCTACGGCCTCTGTAAACAACGCCCGCAACAAGGAGCCGCAAAGTGGTAGCGGCTCCTTGTTGCGGGCGTTGTTATTCAATATGAAATGCCTTTTAGAACTTCAGTGTCTTGGGCAGATATTTTTCCACTAGCTGCTCGTAGTAAGGGCGCAGCTCGTTCCAGTCGGGAGGAGTGGGGCTTTTCGAGTACAGGTCGTAGGGGTTGAAGAGCTGCACCCACTTAAACATCTCGTGGTCGTGGGCGTCCAGGAGGTGGTCATAGGCGTTTTCGCGGTGTTGGGGGTAGAACGAGTGGTAGCGCAGCATGTATAAGGCCGGCTCGGGCAGGTAGTCCTTCACCATGTGGTACACGTACTCGTCGTGGCCCCACGAAAGATGCACGTTGCGCAAGCCGCAGTTGGGCCGGTACACGCCGTATTTCGTGTTGAAGCGCGGGTTGTCGATGTCGGGGTTGTCTTTGAAGAACTCCGGATACACAATCTTATTGGAGAAAGCGCAGCCGACCGGAAACGTGTCGCCGACTACGGCCCATTGGGGTTCACCGAACAGGCAGAGCACCTTGCCCATGTCGTGCAGCAGCCCGACCAGCACAAACCAGTCGGGGTGGCCGTCGTGCCGGATGGCTTCCGAAGTTTGCAGCAGGTGTTGCAGTTGGTCGAGGTCGGTGTCGGGGTCGGAGTCGTCGACGAGTTGGTTGAGGAATTGGAAGGCATCCCAAACGGGCATTTCGCGCTTGTTGAAGGCCAAGAACTCCTGCTTCTTGGCTAACACAAAGTCGTAGCTCTGGTGCTGGTGGTTGAGGCGGTAGAACTCGCGCACCGAGTCGCGGGCGGGCGCTTCGTAGTTGCGGTAGCTTTCGGTGTCGCGGCCTTGGGCTATGGATTCCGGGTCGGGGTAGCGCTCCAGGAGGTCGTCTTCCCACTCTTCCAGGCTGGCAAGCGGGTTATTTTCCAGTGGGTTTGAGTTGTTTGTCATAGAGCATCAGGTAGTTGGCAGTGGTATGGTATGGCAGCTCAAAAATGCTCGTTCTTGAAAGTGTTAGCTTGGAAAAGCGTAACTTTCTTTACGCAAACGCTTGCGTGATAGAACTTTCCCGACACCTACCCCACCTAGCACTGCCCGATTGCCATTTCGTATGGACAAAATAAATATCAAGCGCTTAGCCGAAGAACTTAACCTATCAACCTCCACCATTTCTAGGGCCTTACAGGACAGCTACCAGATTGGCGCCGAAACCAAGCAGCGGGTGCTCGACCTCGCCAAAAAGCTCAATTACGTACCCAACCCGCACGCCAGCAGCCTCGGCAGCCGCAAGAGCCACATGATTGCCGTCGTTATTCCGGAGGTGTTCGACAGCTACTTTGCCCAAGCCATCAACGGCATTGAGTCGGTGACGCAGGAGAAGGGTTACCACGTGCTCATCTACATGACCCACGAGCAGTTTGCCAAAGAGCAAGCCATCCTCAACACCTTCCACAGCGGCCGGGTCGACGGGGTCATTCTGTCGGTGTCGGCCGAAACCAAAGACATGACCCACATCCAAACCCTGCATGAGCAGCAGGTGCCGGTGGTGTTGTTTGACCGGGTGGGGGAGGCGCTGGCCACGTCCAAAGTCACGACCGATAACCGGGAGGGCGGCTACGCGGCTACCAAGCACCTGCTGGAGCGCGGCTGCCGCAACATTGCTTTCCTGTCTATTTCCCGCGACTTGTCGATTGGCCGCTGGCGCCTCGAAGGTCACCACAAGGCGTTGCGCGACTATGACTTGCCCATCAACGAGCACTACATCATCGACTGCACCGAGAGCGACGAAGTAAATGGCAAGCTCATAAAAGCGTTTCTCAGAAAGCATCCGGAAGTAGATGGCCTCATTGCTACGGTCGAGAAGCTAACCATCAGCGCCTATCAGGCGTGTAGCGAGCTGCATCTGCGCATCCCCGAGGAAGTGAAAGTAATCAGCTTCTCTAATTCGCGCTCCGCCCCGTGGCTGAACCCTTCGTTGACAACTATCACGCAACCGGCTTTCGAAATGGGCAAGGCCGCGGCGACTATGCTCTGCAAGGCGCTGAAACACAAGAATCCGGCATCGGTAGTGGAGTCGGTTATTCTGCCTTCTCAACTCATTGTCAGGCAGTCTACGGGGGTGGCTATTTGAGGTGGCGGGCGGGGGACCTCACCCCCTAACCCCCTCTCCAAAAGAGAGGGGGAACTAGCTTTAGATTCTAATCCTAACTCGGACGCTCCGGCAGTAGTGAATTCAGTTGATGGACTAGAGCTAGAAAACTAGAAAGCTAGTTCCCCCTCTCTTTTGGAGAGGGGGTTAGGGGGTGAGGTCCACGGCAAAGGAGCCAGCTACTCCGCCATAACCCAAACGGCCAAGAGCTGTTATGCAGCTCTAATAGTCCAAAACGGCCAGGCAAGATAATTCTAAAAGACCTCACTGAACCAAGCCAACAGCCCAATTGAGGTGCCTGTTGAGAAGTAGCGAAAAGGTAAGTATATGCTTGTAAAACAAGTGTTTGCAAACCACCCGGAAGAGCAGTCAGAGGCGCAGTAAGGTAGATTCCACTGTTCAGGCAGCAGGCAGTATAAGGGCAAGGAGGAGGTCAATCGATAGCCTGCTTCTCGCAACCGGTTGCGTAAATAAAGTCGTCAGGATTCGGCGTAGCCAATTGGATAACTTTTTCCTTTGAGAGTGATATCGACGTGAATTGGGGCGCTTATAGCAACTCACACAATCGATTTCACACAGTTAGCTTCCCTTTCCCAAAAAGCAACGCTATGCCCTCCACACCTACCCATCCAACCCATAAGAGCAGCTTAGCCACCCTTTGCCTGCTTGCCGTTTCCGGCGTTGCCCACGGGCAAGACTTCGCCGGCCTTGCCCCATCCTCCGCCGATAAAGGCTACGACCTAGTGCCCGCCGGTGCCCCAGTGGCCGACGTGACCATCAAAGGCAAAGTCACGGATGAAAAAGGGGAGGGGCTGCCCGGCGCCACCGTGCTGCTGAAAGGCACCACTAACGGTACCACCACGGACGGTACGGGCGGCTTTTCCTTAACCGTGCCGAACGCGACGGGAACCCTGATCGTATCCTTCATCGGGTACCAGAACAAGGAAGTCGCCATCAACAACCAGTCGGTTATCAACATAACGCTCGGGGCCGATACCAAGGCCTTGGAGGAAGTGGTGGTAGTGGGCTACGGCACCCAAAAGAAGCGCGACCTGACGGGCACGGTGGTGTCGCTCGACAACCAGGAAATCGTGAAATCACGGGCTCCCAATGCGCAGGAAGCGTTGCAGGGCCGCTTGTCGGGGGTGGACGTGAAGCGCGCTTCCGGCAAGCCCGGCTCTGATTTGACCATTGAAATTCGGGGTGCCAACTCCATTGGTGGCAACACGCAGCCGCTGTACGTGGTGGACGGCATTCCGGTAACAAACATCAACGACATCAACCCGGCCGACATCGAGCGCATGGACATCCTGAAGGATGCTTCGTCTACGGCCATTTACGGCTCGCGAGGCGCCAACGGGGTGGTGATTGTGACCACCAAAAAAGGCACTTCGGGCGGCACGCGCATCAGCTACGACGGGTACGTGGGTTTCGTGCAGGCCTACAACCAGCCCAACATGATGAACGGGCCGGAGTTTGCCAACTACGCCCGCGAATTCGCCCGCACCCGCGCCATCGACCAGGGCCAGAACCCCGATGTGGTGGCAACCGACGACAAGGTGTTCTCGCCGACCGAACTGCGCAACGTGCAGAATGGCACCTACACCGACTGGATAGATATGATTCAGCGCACGGGCTTGCAAACCAACCACTTGCTGAGCATTAGCGGCGGCGACGGCAAGACCAATACGTTTTTGTCGGCGGGCTACCAGAACTACCAGGGTGCCGAGAAGATTGTGGGCATCAAGAAGTACACGCTGAAGCTAGGCATCGATAAAACCTTCAACGACCGATTCAAGTTTGGCGCTTCGGCCTACGCTTCCTTTGTCGACAACAACCCGGGCACGCTGGAAACCTTCCGTAGTGCCTACCGGCTGCGGCCCACGGGCAGCGCCTACAACGACGATGGCACCAATCGGTTTTTCACCTACGAGACGGAAGCCCAAATCACCAACCCGCTATTCGACTACGACAACGAGGTTCGCCGGACGCAATACATCCGGGTGCTGCCCAACGTCTACGGCGAATGGAGCATCCTCAAGAACCTGCGGTTCCGCAGCTCCTTCACCACCGACATCACTTACCAGCGTGCTGGCTGGTACCAGGATACCTTTACTAAGTCGCGAGCTGGTACGGCGCCAAGCAACGCCAACTACAGCACCTACCACGTTTTCAACTACGACCTTCAGAACTTCCTGACCTACACCAAGGAAGCCGGGGATCATAACGTGACGGTGCTGGCGGGCACCACGGCCAACTACTACCAGAACGACGGCAACAGCACCACCGTGGTGGGCTTGCCCTACCGCTCGCTGTGGTACAACTTGGGCACTGCCACCGCCGTGACTGTTGCCGGCGCCACCACCCCGCCGTCCACGGTTGCTACCAGCAACTACTCCAAGCAAACCACCCTCTCGTATTTGGCCCGAGCCAACTACTCGTTCCGCAACCGCTACCTCCTCACACTGACGGGGCGCTACGACGGCAACTCGATTCTGGCGCAGGGCAAGCAGTGGGACTTCTTCCCCTCGGCCGGTTTGGCGTGGGTGGCCAGCGACGAAGAGTTCTTGAAGAGCGTAAGCTTCCTGGATTTGCTGAAAGCGCGGGTAAGCTACGGCGAATCGGGCAACGCGGCCATTTCCAGCAATAACCCCTTGGGTTTGAACCCTTACGCAACCCAAGTGACGGTAACGCCCTCGTACTACGACTTCAACGGTACGACCGCCAATGGCTTTTCGCCCTCGGGCCTCGGCAACAGAAACCTGACGTGGGAGAAAACCCGGGAGTATAACGTCGGCTTCGAAACGTCGATATTTAAGGGCCGGCTGGCGTTGGAAGCCGACTACTACAACAAAACGTCCAAGGGCTCGATCCTGGTGCAGCAGATTCCGGCCGGCAACGGCTTCAACAGCGTGTTGTCGAATGTGGGTTCGGTGCGCAACCGCGGTATCGAGTTGAACCTGAACACGGTGAACGTTACCACCGACCGGTTTTCATGGAAGTCGAACCTCAACTTCGCCCGCAACCACAACGAAATTCTGGACCTCTACGGCAACGGCAAAGACGACGTGGGCAACGCTTGGTTTATCGGCGAGAACGTGCGGGTGTACTACAACTACAATATCATTGGCGTGTGGCAGACCGATGAGGCCGACCAGGCCAAAGTGTACAACCAGAAGCCCGGCCAGTGGAAACTGGAAGACCGCGACAACGACGGCCGCATTACGCCGGCCGACCGCAAAGTGTTGGGTAGCAACTCGCCGAAGTGGTTTGGCGGCATCACCAACAACCTGGCCTTCGCCGGCTTCGATTTGAACTTCACCGTGTACACCCGCCAGGGCGTGAAGGAGTTCAACCAGTTCATTGCGCAGTTTGTGGATGGTGACCAGGGCCGCGCCCGCTACAACGCCTATCAGCGCGACTACTGGACGCCGACCAACCCTTCCAACGAGTGGGCCAACAATGCTGTCGAGCAAGACGGTAACCGCCGCGGCGCCTCCTATATCCGCGACGCCAACTACACCAAAATCAGCAACATCACCCTCGGGTACAACGTGCCGAAGGGCCTTTCCAAGAACTTCGGCATCGACGGACTACGGGTGTACGCCACGGCCTACAACCCCTTCATCTTCACCGACTACATCGGCTGGGACCCGGAATCGGCCAGCCTCGACACCTATGGCAACCAGAGCTTCCGGACCCGCACCTTCCTCTTTGGCGTTAACGTGAATCTGTGATGAGTTGCCAGTTGTGAGTTGCCAATTGCCAGTTATCAGGATTCTGATGCAGGCAGTAAACCGGCAACTCATAACTGGCAACCGGCAACTCACAACTGGCAACTCATAACTGACAACTCAACTCATGAAACTGAAAGTATACTCGAAGGCCCTGAGCCTGATTGGCTTATTGTCTTTGCTGGCTGTGGCTAGCTGTAAAGATTACCTGGTAGAAGAAAACCTGGGCGGCCGCACCGCCGAAACGTACTACGGCACGGCCCAAGGCTTCGATGATCTGGTGAAATCCAACTATTCACCCCTGCGGCCCCTTTTTGCGCTGCCTTCTCTCTACTTCCTCGGCACCGACATCTTCACGACCACGGAAGTAGGCGGTCAGAACGGCTTCAATGGCTACGACAACAACCTGAACGCCAGCAACGGTGACGTTGACATGTACTGGAAGCAGTTGTACTACAGTATCAACCTGACCAACACCACCTTGCTTTGGTCGACCAAAGTAACGGGGGTCAGCGAAGCGACGCTGGCCACCCGCGTGGCAGAGGCCAAAACCTTGCGTGCTTACTACTACTTTCTGCTGGTAGAAACCTTCGGCGACGTGCCCCTGGTGCTGGAGCCAGCCAGCGCGCCTACCTTCGGCTTCACCCGCGCCCCCGAGCAGGAAGTGTACTCGCAAATCATCAAGGACCTGAGCGAGGCCGTGGGGGCGCTGCCGGCCACCACGCCTAATTTTGGCCGCGTGACGAAAGGTATGGCGCAACATCTGCTGGCTAAAGTGTACCTGACCCGCGGCTACAAGAGCTACGGCGCCGGCAACGCCGACTTCACCCAAGCCGCCCAACTGGCCGAGGCAGTTATCAACTCCGGCACCTACACGCTGCTCACCGACTTTGCCCGTCTGTTTGATCCAAGTAATGCCGGCTTCCAGGTGAATTCCGAGGTTATTTTCTCGGTGCAGTACAACCCCAACGTGGAAAGCAACCGGTATGCTTTTATCACGAATCCGGGCGCCCTCATCAACGGCAACGGCATCCATAACCTCTTCAATATGGAGTTTCAAACGTACCCGGCCATTGGGCGCAGCGCCTACTACGGTAAGTCGTTGCTGTTCATTGCGCCTACCTCGTACCTCTACACGCTGTACGATAAAACCCGCGACGGCCGGTACCAGGGCAGCTTTGCCACGGCCATTTTGGCGCAGGTAGCCGCCGGGGGCTTTGCCGTCGGCGACACGGTTATCTATTTCCCCGATGTGCCTTGGTCGGCGGCCCGCAAAGCCACCAAGAAGTACTTCGTCTACAACTTTGATGAGTACGAAAACAGAACCAGCTTCTCACCCCGCTCCCTGCCCTACGCCAAGAAATTCCGGGAAGTGAACGTGCCCTACAGCGACAACAACCAAGGCATCCGCGACACCTACGTGTTCCGCCTGGCCGAAACCTACCTGATTGCCTCGGAAGCCTACCTCAAGCTCGGCGACCAAGCAAAGGCCACCCAATACTTCAACGTAATTCGGCGCCGGGCCGGCAAGGCGGGCACCAACCCCGCCACCGGCCGCACTTACAAAGACGAGCTAGCCGTAACCAGCGTCACCATCGACGGTATCCTGGAAGAAAGAGCCCGCGAGCTGTTCGGCGAGGAGCTGCGCTGGTTTGAGTTGAAGCGCACCGGCAAATTGCTGGAGCGGGCCAAGCTCTACAACAAGGAGCTGATCAGAGCCAACGCCATTCAGCCCTACCACGTCCTGCGCCCGGTTCCCCAAACCCAAATCGACCTAAACCGCGCCGAATTCCCGCAGAATCCGGGGTATTAGGGCCTCACCCCCCCGGCCCCTCTCCCGCGAAGAGGGGGAGCCAGACGGCGTAGCGCCGCCCCGTCGGCTTGCGCCTCCGGAACGGCTACCGGGACCCATTTCATTTCTTATCTAAAGAAAGCCTCGATATAGCATCGTAAACTTTATGATCAGTAGCCGTTCTGGAGGCGCAAGCCGACGGGGCGGCGCTACACCCCCCGGCCCCCTCTCCGCGGGAGAGGGGGCCGGGGGGTGAGGCCACGACAACCATCTTTCTCCCTATGCACAGAGCCATCGTACTGCTGCTCGTTTTTTCAGGTTTAGTAAGCAGTGCCAACGTACAGGCCACCGCGCCCGTTGCAGACACCACCCGCGTTATTTCTGTTGATTTCAAAAAAACCAAAGGATCCCGCAACAAAGGCTACCAGAAAGTAATCGGTGCCGGCCGGGCCGCCGAGGGCTTGCGCGCCGACTGGCAGGAGCAGCTCTTGTACGTAAAAAAAGAAGTCGGCTTCGAGTACATCCGCTTCCACGGCCTGCTGCACGACGACATGCACGTGTACGCCGAAGATGCCGGCGGCAAGCCCATCTACAACTGGCAGTACGTGGACCGGCTCTACGACTATCTGGTGAAAATTGGGGTGCGGCCGTTCGTGGAATTTGGCTTTATGCCGCCCGCCTTAGCCAGCGGTACTCAAACCGTGTTTTGGTGGAAGGCCAACGTAACGCCGCCTAAGTCGCAAGAGAAATGGGGGGCGCTAGTGACGGAACTGGTGAAGCATTGGGAGGCGCGCTACGGCAAAAAGGAGGTAGAGAAGTGGTATTTCGAAGTCTGGAACGAGCCCAACCTCAAGCAGTTTTTCGCGGGCGACCTAGACAATAATGCGCGCCGGGACGAGTACTTTAAGCTGTACCTCACCACCGTCAACGCCGTGAAAAGCGTATCGCCGACCTACCGCGTGGGCGGGCCGGCCACCTCCAGCAGCACCTGGATGGCCGAAACCCTCCAGTTCTTCACCGACAAAAAAGCGCCCGTTGACTTTATTTCCACGCACGCCTACAGCACTTATACGGCATTCGATGAGTTCGGCAAAGGCCACCCCCGCATGCGGGAGCCCGACGGCATTTCGCACGCCATGGAACGCCTGCACCGCACCATCGCCCCAACGCCTTACAACAAGCTGGAAGTGCACATCACGGAGTGGAATTCCTCATCGTCGCCGCGCGACCCTATCCACGACACTTACATGAACGCCACGCTGGTGCTGAACGCGCTGAAGAAGTCGGAGCACCTGGTTTCGTCGATGTCGTACTGGACGTTCACGGATATCTTCGAGGAAGCGGGTCCGCCCGAAACGCCTTTCCATGGCGGCTTCGGCTTGCTGAACCTACAAGGCATCAACAAGCCTACCTTCTACGCCTACCAGTACCTCAACCAGCTCGGCGACACCGAAATTGCCAACACCGATTCCAGCTCTTGGGTAACCAAAGACAGTAAGGGCAACCTCCAGGCGCTGTTCTGGAACTACACCCTGCTCGACCCGGCCGGCAAGCTGTCCAACCAGGAATACTACAGCCAATTGCACCCGGCCAAAGACAAAGGCCTGCTGAAGCTGAACGTGGCCAATGTGCCCAACGGCAAGTACAAAATGCAGGTGTGGCTCACCGGCTACCAGAAAAACGACGCGTTTACGGCCTACAAAAACATGGGTGCGCCTTACAATCTGTCGTTGCAGCAGGAAGCCGAGCTAAAGAAAGGCAGCTCCAACAAAATGGAATCCGAGAAAACCATCACCGTGAAAAACGGCACGGTAGCGGAGCAGTTTAAGCTGCGCGAAAACGACATGTACCTGGTGAAGCTCATGCGGCAGTAACGCGAAGCTCCAGCTTCTACGAACGAGCACCGCGAGTAGCCCGCGTAGGCGCAAGTCGCACGATACCGGCCAACGATATCAAGCAGCACGATACCAGCCAACGATATCAGGCGGCGCAGCACCAACCGGCGGCAATAACAAGCGGCGCCTACGCGGGCTACTCGCGGTGCTCGTTCGCAGAAGCTGGAGCTTCGCGTTACATGCTCATTCAACTTACGCTATGCACAAACTACCACTGCTTTTCCTGTTGCTTTTGTTGGCTGGCTCTGGCTTCGGGCAGAAAGCTTCGTTCAACATCACCAGCTACGGGGCCAAGCCCGATGGGGAAACCAACAACGGGGAGGCTATCCAGAAGGCTATCGACGAAGCGGCCACGCGCGGTGGAAGGGTGGTGGTGCCGGCTGGCCAATTCGTGACCGGGCCGCTGCATTTGAAATCGGGGGTGGAGCTACACCTGAACCGAGGAGCTTTCCTGCTAGGAAGCACCAAACGCCTAGACTACAGCGCCGAGAAGGGCATGGCTATGCTCATTGCCGACAGCCAACAAAACCTGGCCATTACAGGCCAGGGCGTTATTGATGGCCAGGGACGGCAGCTGATTCAGAACTTGCTGGAGCTGTTGCGCGCCGGAACCTTGGAAGACCCGGAGTGGAAAATCAAGCGGCCCACCGAGCGCAATCGTACCCACCTCATCAACTTCGACAATTGCAACGGCGTGCGCATCACGGGCGTGACCCTAAAGGATGCCAGCAGTTGGGTGCAAGCCTACCGGCAGTGCCGCAATATGGTGTTCGACAGCATTCGGGTGGAAAGCACCGCCTACTGGAACAACGACGGCATCGACTTCGTGGACTGCCGCAACGTGCGCCTAACCAACAGCTTCTTCAACACGGCCGACGATGGTATCTGCTTGAAATCGGAAGATGCGAGCCGTAGCTGCGACAGTATTTACGTGGCTGATTGCACAGTGCGTTCCAGCGCCAGCGCTTTCAAGCTTGGTACGGGCTCGTTGGGCGGTTTCAGGCGCATCACCGTTCGCAACCTCACCGTGTACGACACGTTCCGGTCGGCTATTGCCTTGGAAGCCGTGGATGGCGCCGTGCTCGAAGACATTGATATTCGGAATGTTATGGGTCGCAACACGGGCAATGCCATCTTTATCCGGCTCGGGCAGCGCAAAGTGGGGGCACCGGCCGGCACCGTGCGCCGGGTGTACATCGCCAACGTGAAAGTGGAAGTGCCCGCCGGCAAACCCGATAAAGGCTACGAAATAGAGGGTCCCGTGTACAAAGAGCCCCACAATGTCAACCCATCGTCCGTTACCGGCCTGCCCGGCCACCCGGTACAGGACGTGACCCTGGAAAACATCGACATCACTTACGCCGGCGGTGCCAACAAAACCGTAGCCTACGCCAGCCTCGATTCGTTGTCGGTCGTGCCGGAAAGAGCCCCCAACTACCCGGAGTTTTCCATGTTCGGCGAACTGCCTGCCTACGGCTTCTACGTGCGCCACGCCGAAGGCCTAACCCTAAAAAACGTCCGCATCCGCACCACCGGCCCCGATTATCGCCCCGCCCTGGTCTTCGACGACGTACAAAAGCTAACCTTGCAGGACGTAACCATCCCCACCGCGCCCACCACACCAGTCGTCGTGCTCCAGGAAGTGACGAGCCTATCGATGAAAAAGCTAACCACGCCCGTCAGCAAGCAAAAGGCCGTGCAAGTCCTGTCCTCGAAAAACCGCAAGCAATTATGAACAGATATTTTTGAACTAGACCTAGAAACTAGTGCTAGAAGACTAGTTCCCTTCCTCAGCTGAGGAGGGGTTAGGGGTGGTTGACCTGCCGTTGTTTCCCTAGTTCGTCATGCTGAGCGCAGCCGGAGGCGGAGTCGAAGCATCTCGCGTGCTAAGGTTGTAATGGTATATGTCATGCTGAGCTTGTCGAAGCATCTCTACCGCTTCGTTGCAACGGTAAAGAGATTTTACCACGCTAGCGAGATGCTTCGACTCCGGCTCCGGCTGCGCTCAGCATGACGGTTAGTACTGCAACGTCAGCACGCGAGATGCTCCGACAAGCTCAGCATGACAAACGCGAGTCGTTCTGCTGTGGGTCAACCACCTCTAACCCCTCCTAAGCTGAGGGAAATTAATCTTCTAACACTAGCTAGCCTTAGCTTCAAAGCATACTACATACTACAAACTTCCCTTAAACCCTTACTACGCTGAAAGCCGCCACATTTTCTCTGTTGCTTGCACTGCTTGGCTTGTTGCCCGCGGCGGTTGGCCAAACGCCTGATTTGGTGCGCTATGTGCAGCCCTTGTCGGGTACGGCGGCCAGCACCACCGTGGCTGCGCTCAAGCATGGCGAAGGCACCGAGCACCTGGCCAATACCATTCCGGCGGTCGGCACCCCGTTTGGCATGACGCAGTGGACTCCGCAGACCCGGCTAACGGAAGTGAAATGCCAGGCCCCGTACTACTTCCGCGACACGCTGCTCACCGGGTTTCGAGGCAGCCATTGGCTCAGCGGCTCCTGCACGCAGGACTACGGCAGCGTCACCATCATGCCCATCACCGGCAAACTCCGGACGCAGGCTGCCGCCTATGCCACCCGCTTCTCGCACCAAACCGAAACCACCACGCCCGCCTACTACCAGGTTACGTTGCCCAAGTATCAGCTCCGTGCCGAGCTGACGGCCACCACCCGGTGCGCCATACTGCAATTCACGGCCACCCAGACCGACAGCCTGTACCTATTGGTAAGCCCCAACAGCGACCAGGCCAAGGGCTTTGTGCAAGTAAACGCGCAAAAAGGCGAGATACAGGGTTATAATCCGGTACACCGCATCTACCAGGGGTGGGGGCAGCCGGCCGGTTTTAAGGGGTACTTCCTGGTGCAGGTCGAGCGGCTTGGTGGGCGCGGCGGCACCTACAGCGGCGGCCAGGCCTCGCCGGCGGTGAGCGTCCAGAACCGGAAAGACATCGGGGCTTTTCTCGGGTTCAAGGTGAAGAAGGGCGAGACGCTGCGGGTTCGGGTAGGCACTTCGTTTAGCAGCCTGGAAGGTGCCCGGCGCAATCTGGCATCGGAAATCAAGGACTGGAACTTCGCGGCCCTGACAGCGCAGAACAAGCTGGTTTGGGAAAAAGCCTTGGCGCAGATTCAGGTGGAAACGCCCCAAGAGCGGGATAAGCGCATCTTCTACACGGCCCTCTACCACACCATGCAGCAGCCCCGCCTCTACAACGACGTAGACGGCACCTACCCGGTTTTCGCGGGCAACAACCAGAACAAGAAACTAGCCAAGGGCAGCTACTACGACGACTTTTCGATGTGGGATATTTACCGGGCCGAGCTACCGCTCTACGAGTTGCTCAGGCCGGCGCTGGTAAACGATTGGGTGCAGTCGATGATAATGAAAGGCCAGGCAGGCGGCTGGCTGCCCATCTTCCCGTGCTGGAACAGCTACACGTCGGCCATGATTGGTGACCATGGCACCGCCTTCATCGCCTCGGCCTACACCAAAGGCATCCGCAGCTACGACGTGCCGGAAGCCTACCGGCTGATGCGCCAAAACGCCTTCGACCAAGCCAGCCCCGACGACTACCGCAACGGTAAAGGCCGCCGCGCGCTGGCCTCATACAGCAAATACGGCTTCGTGCCGCTCGAAGACAGCGTGCAGGAAGCATTCCACAAGAAGGAGCAAGTCAGCCGCACCCTCGAATACGGCTACGACGACTACGCCCTCGCCCAAGTAGCCAAAGGCCTCGGCAAAACTGCCGACTACGAAGCCCTAACCAAACGCTCGCAAGGCTACCGCCAGGTATTCGACCCCGCCGTGGGGCTGGTGCGGGGCCGGCACGCCGATGGCCAGTGGTACAGCCCCTTCCGCCCCGACACCCGCGAGTCGTACATCACGGAAGGTACGCCCCGGCAATACACGTTCTATGTGCCCCAAAACGTACCCGACCTGGCCCGGCTGATGGGCGGCCCCGCCAAACTCGAAGCTGCCCTCGACACTTTGTTTCGCCGCAACGAGTACTGGCACGGCAACGAACCCGGCCACCAGATTCCGTTTATGTACAACTACACGGCCTCGCCCTGGAAAACGCAACAGCAAGTCCGCCGCATCCTTGCCGAAGAGTACAGCGACGGTCCGGGCGGCCTGAGCGGCAACGACGATGCCGGCCAGATGTCGGCCTGGTACGTGTTTGCCGCCCTTGGCTTCTATCCTCTCGACCCGGTGTCCAACCAGTACCTGCTGTGCGCCCCCCTCTTCGACCGCATCAACATTCAACTCCCCGTCGGCAAACCCCTAGAAATCATCTGCCACAAAGCCACCAAAGACGCCGCCTACATTGCCGCCGTAAAGTGGAACGGCAAGCCCTACCCCTACAACTACCTCCAACACGCCGACTTGGTGCAAGGCGGCAAATTAGAGCTAGACTTGCAACCCCTACCCACCAAGAAATGGGCAACCGACCAAAAAAGCTGGCCCGCCGGGGTATCAATGAAGAATGAGTAGTGAGTAACTCACCTATCATGCTGCGCCCAGGAAGCGTCTCGGCGTTGCTGACGTAGGCTGTCGCGCGAAGCCTGCGCTTCGCTGAACGTCATCATTGTTACGTCAGCAGTTCCAGTCGTTCAATGAGACGCGAAGCGCAGGCTTCGCGCTATGGCCTACGTCAGTTCTATGCTAGGTCGTTCAACGACGAGACGTGAGGTGTCGCGTCTCTACACCGTTCCAACCGCACCATAATATTTACCCATTGATAATTTCTTCTTAATGCGTCCATCGACTATAGTTTGTTGCCTGAGTTTGCTGTGGGGGCTAGGTGCCTGCCGGGTGGAAACTTCCCTGCCAGACCGCACGGCTACCACTGCCACGCCGCCTAGCCAACAGCAGGATAAGTCTACAGGAACGCAGCCGCGTAGTTTCAACATCAAAGACTTTGGGGCCGTGGGCGACGGCAAAACCGACGATGCCCGCGCCATTCAGCTAGCCATTGACGCCTGCTCAGCGGCGGGCGGTGGACAGGTGCGCGTGCCAGCGGGCAGTACCTTTCTTAGCGGTCCTTTCAACCTAAAGTCCCGCATCGAGTTCTATGTCGAAACAGGGGCGACGGTGATGGCAAGTCCGGACGAGAAGGTGTACACCCAAAGCGCTTTCCGCGACAACCAAGGCGAAGGCACCATCTGGATAGGCGGCGAGAAGTTAAACCACGTCACCCTGTGCGGGGGCGGCACGCTCGATGGCAACGGTGTCTCCTTTATGGGAGCCGAGCTAGACGATTCCTACGAGCTCAAGCCCTTCCACATCGTGGACCCCCGGCCGCATTTGCTCACGTTGGTCGATGTGAAGCAGCTGCGTATCCGCGACCTGAACATCCGCAATTCCTCCTACTGGACCGTGCACCTGGTAGGCTGCGACGACGTAGCCATTTCCGATATCACCCTGCTCAACAGCCTCAAAGTGCGCAACAGCGACGGTATCGACCTGGACCACAGCAAGAACGTGCGCATCAGCAACTGCTACATCGAATCGGGCGACGACTGCATCTGCCTGAAAAACCGCCGCGAATACGAGGAATACGGCGCCTGCGAGAATATCACGGTTACGGGCTGCACCATGACGTCGCGCTCCTGCGCCATCAAAATCGGCTCCGAAAACATGGACCGTATTAGCCACGTGGTGTTCAACAACTGCATCATCCGGGCCAGCAACCGCGGCGTCGGCATTCAAAACCGCGACGAGGGCACCGTGTCCGATGTTATCTTCTCGAATATGCTCATCGAGTCGCACCTGTTTTCGGATGTATGGTGGGGCAAGGCCGAACCTATTTATGTAACCGCGTACCGCCGCGCCACAGGCAACCACAAAGACGCCGGCTGGCGCTTCCCCAAAGGCCAGATCGAAGGCCGGGTAGGGGAGGTGCGCAACATCTTCTTCAGCAACATCAAGTGCCAAAGCGAAAACGGCATCTACGTCAGCGGCGAAACCCCCGACAAAGTAGCGAACATCGTTTTCGACCAGGTAGATGTGCAGCTAAACAAAACCACCCCCCTGCCCGGCGGCATCTACGACCGACGCCCAAGCCAGGCAGAAGGCTTCGTAAAAGGCCGAACCTCCGCTTTCTACCTCGACAATGCCACGGGCATCACCGTCCGCAACAGCTCGGTGCAATGGGGCCCCCACCGCCCCGACTACTTCGCGCACGCCCTGGAAAGCCACGACGTGAAAGGCCTATCCATCCAGAATTTAACTGGTGAATCGGCCTTTCCTCGTAAGCTCGTCGCTATCATGAAATAAACTGTGGCGTAGCCCTGTAAGCAAGGCTGCCTGCCAGGAATGTTTGAGAAGAAGTCGGTGCTAAAGCAAAGCGGTATGCCTCGGCACAGGACCGGGCAATACTGGCTTAGTTGCGGTTCAAGATGGAAAATGGGTAGTTGCCTCGTTCTAGCGCTTCCCTATCCAATCGTAAGTCAATAGGAGAAAACACAATCCGCCAGCCTTTATAGTTGGTTGACGAATTGTTGAGTTTGCGCAAACTAGGGTTGGTGTATTTACTATTGGATTTACGCCAAGTAGATACCAAGCGGAAAAAAAGAGGATCTGGCAGCTTCATCGAATATGGTCGGTGGGAGTGAGGAAGGGCGGCACATCATTGTTTTTAAATTGAAAATGACGCACCTACTCGCTAGGTTGATTACCTGCTCAAGCTTAGCCACTAGCATTCTAGCACCAGACGTGTTTATATCGCCAAGCCCAAAGCTTCAGTGGAATTTTAGCACAGAGAATGTACGTGGCTAGGCCACGCCAATGCAGAGTGCGCTAAAAGCACAACGCAGGAACAAAGGTTTCCCGATGGGAAATGTAGCTCCAAGCAACAAAGCGGGCAGAAAGCCCTCCTAATGTGAATTACAACGCCAAAAACTCAGCGCGAAGTTGAGGCAGGTGAGCAAAAATCCAGCCTTGCCAGCTGGATGCAGACAAGCGTCTGCGTGCGGTGCCGCAGGGACATAGCCTAAGAAACCCGGTCCAGAAAATGGACCGGCCGAGCGTTATCAGCTAAGTAGGTTTCGTGGCATCAAGCCCGTGCGGCACGATTCACATTGGAGTAGATGGCGTTAGTGTACACTCAAGATAAAGTAAGTATCTAAGAGGCGCAAGCTTTATAAGAATTTTAATTGAATGTTGCAGTATTCACATACAGAGCAGCTTACTTGAAGAAAAAAGTAAACAATGGTAGTATGTAAAACACGCCGTTTAGCAAAGTAAACCAAGCCCGACCACTGCGAAACTTTCTACCAAGGCTAGAACGTACTCGCCACGGCCAAGCTGACTGCATTTGGCTGCGTCCACTTCTAAAGTGCGGCGCATGAAGGCTAATAAATTCGTAGCAGTATTGTAGAGAGTTGGCAGTAATTGCTTGGACAAGTGCGGGTAAGATACTGCTTGAACTACGTTGCGTCGGTTATGGGGTAGTCTTTGGCCAGTTGCTTGGCCTCGACTAAGATTTGCACTAGGTCGGAATTGCACTGTGCATGTTCGCGGTGCGTCTTAATCCAGTTCTCTTTATCGAGCTTGCCGGTAGGATTCCACTGCTTAGCGGCTACAGCAATACCGGTGCTGGCGTAGCGCGGTTGCCGGTTGGCCGTGATGCGCAGCCACACGTCAAACAAACTATCGGCATTGGGCTTGTGCGAAATAGTTATTTTGAAAGTGGCCGGCATAAATACTCAATTAATCTAGGTTCAATATTTATTATATTGTGCGAATCCAAAATAAGGTTTTAGCTTTTCATGAACAATCAGTGTAACTAGGTCCTTTCTATAATCAGGCAAAGCATCAAAACTAATTTTTTGCTGCTTCATAGACTCGATTGATTCATCAAAATAAACAGCGTTTATATAGTTTCTAATAGCATCTAGTTTTCCATCGTCATCATTATGTTGAATGCGCAGTATAAATTTTTGGAATATATCGGCGTCTTTTTTTAGCTTAGCAACTACATCCTGCCCTAAGAACAAAGGGTATGTTTCAGGTGTTGGAGATAATCCACTTTCGTGGAAACGATCAACAATTATCTGAAGCTTATTTTTGCCCTCTTTTTCTTCTTGTAGTGCCTTTTCTAATATATTTAGTTTTGTTTGCAAATCACCGCCTGCATTCTCTAGAGATTTTTGCCTCTCTTCATCCTTGCTTTGGCTTTCCTTCTTTAAAGATTTTATTTCTTCTTCATAGAGAGCTTTTGTCTCTCTCGTGGCTTGATCTTCTCGCATTTCTGCGTAACCTTTTATTTTATCTAAATTGATTATTTCAACTAACGTTTTAGCAGAGTTTAATATTCCTTGCTGAGCTTCTACTTGGCCCTTTAAGGCTGCTATATGACCGTTGAGGGCGTCAATCTTGTACTTTAAATAAACACCTGTAATTGTAAATCCTGCTGCAGTTACTAGCACAGGAAAAGCATCCTTCCAGAAATTAAACTCTGCTGATGCCTTCAAAACGGCAGATGCGGCTTGCAGTAAAATCATGATAGTTCTTAGTTAGAATAGCACCAGTTACACGGCCGGCGCTTTTGTCTTTTAGCTTCCGTAAACTTCACCTTGCGCGGCATGGTGCTGCAATTCGCAAACCCATAGCATCTATCCGTCTTATGGTAGGCGCTTCTCATAGATCCGCCGCATAGCCAAACTGCAACTGACATAGTTAGCTCTTTTAGGCTTGGAGCTTGCTCATCTAATATTTGACTGTCGAAAACCAAAAACGCCCTCTAGTGTAATTAGAGGGCGTTTATTGAGGTAATAGTGGTCACGCTAGGAATCGAACCTAGATCAAGAGCTTCGGAAACTCTCATACTATCCGTTGTACGACGTGACCGGATTAGGAGGGGCAAAACTAGCCAGAATTAGCGTTGCTGCCAAACCTAAGGTGGTATTTTCTGTAAAAACCTATAGTAACCTACCACAACCTTCCGGGCAGCAATTCAGTTAACTACTCTTGAACCCGACCAACCAAAACCTACTTATGGCTACCACTGAAAAGAAAACTCTTTACACGGCTGAAGCTGCTGCTATTGGCGGCCGTAGCGGCCACGTACGTTCCACCACGGGCATTATCGACTTAGATATGTCGGTGCCAGAAGGCCTTGGCGGAAAAAAGGGGGCTACTAATCCCGAGGAATTGTTTGCTGCTGGCTATGCTTCCTGCTTTCAGCAAGCCCTGCTGGTTATCGCGCAACGGGCCAACGACAAACTCGATGCTGATACGACGGTGAACTGCTCGGTATCCTTGTTTCAGGAAGGTGAAGGCTATGGTCTAAGTGCCGTACTGGACGTGGATCTGAAAAAATTCGACCAAGACAAATCCATAGAAATGGTACGTCAGGCGCATAAAATATGCCCATATTCAGTAGGCACCCGTGGCAACATGGAAGTAGAGCTACGCGTGCAAGGCCAGCCTATTCCGGTAGAAGCCGAAGAAAACGCCGGCGTAGCCGAGAAAGGGTAAGTAGCACAAGCCTTAAACTGTCATTCCGACGAAGAAGGAGTCCGAGTAAAGCCATTCAATGGCTTTACTCGGACTCCTTCTTCGTCGGAATGACAGTTTAAGG
>NZ_DASVSY010000118.1:0-22758 GCF_036387835.1 Hymenobacter sp.
GGCAAAGCCAAGCCCCAAGCCCTGTGCGCCGTGGCCGCCCGCCTCTTGCGCCAGGCCTGGGCCCTGGTCTTCCATCAACGCCAATTTGACCCGGCGTTTCATCTTAACCTTGTTTCTTAACACAGTTCATGCTGAGCGCAGCCGAAGCATCTCTACCGCTTCATTGAAGGGCCCTATTGAAGCGGTAGAGATGCTTCGGCAAGCTCAGCATGACCGGCTGAAGTAATTTTTCTGACTTCCTAAACAGCTTCGTAGGCAACATTTCTTTTTTTCTCATTTAACCTTAAGCCTTCTCATGAAATCGTCGGCACTCTCATCATTGTCTACTAGGTATTGCCTGGTATCTTGTATTGCAAACAACTTTGCTTTCCAACCATTCATTCTGCGTAGTGAAACACTGACAACCTGGTTACGGTATTTAATTAGCGTTTTCTTAGCAATCGTAGGCTGGGCGAAGTCATGGGGTTGTGTGCTGGTAGCGGTTAGCATGTGTCCTAACCTGCTGGCGGC
This sequence comes from Hymenobacter sp., assembly GCF_036387835.1. Taxonomy (GTDB): domain Bacteria; phylum Bacteroidota; class Bacteroidia; order Cytophagales; family Hymenobacteraceae; genus Hymenobacter. The sequence goes on from NZ_DASVSY010000118.1 coordinate 511, forward strand.
TCAGAGCGTGGGGCAAGTATCCGGCACGCTGCTCGACCAGCGCACCCACCAGCCGCTGTCCTTTGCCAATGTCTTGCTACTACGCCTACCCGACTCAACTCTGGTGGGGAACACTCAAACAGCTGAAAATGGCACGTTTACACTAGCCAACTTGGCGCCGGATACTTACTTGCTCCGGGCCGAGGCCTTGGGCTACCAGCCCACTCGCCGGCTCGTTGCGTTGCGCGCCAATGCTCCGGTGGTCCGCTTAGGCGAGTGGCTGGTGGCTCCGGCGGCCGTGCAGCTGGGCAGCGTCGTAGTGCAGGGCGAAAAAGCGGTTCTCGTCAGTGAACTAGGCAAGACAATTGTCAATGTGGGAAAAGACCTTAACAGCGCGGGCGGTACGGCGACGGATGTGCTCCAGAAAGTGCCCTCCGTAGCCGTCGAGGAGAATGGGCAAGTGAGCCTGCGGGGAAATTCGGGCGTCACGCTCTACCTCGACGGCAAGCCTGCGCCGAGCAGTTTGCGCCTCGACCAACTGCCCGCCAGCCGCCTCGAAACCATTGAAATCATCACCAATCCTGGTGCTCAATACTCGGCCCAGGGTGCGGGGGGCATCATCAATCTGGTGCAGAAAAAACAAACCCAGGACAACTGGAACGGTGATGTGCTAACCACGGTGGGCACCCGCGACAAATACAGCACTTCGCTCAATCTCAGCCGCCAACTAGGCAAATTCAACTTTTTTGGCAATGCCAACGGCGTAAGCAATCAGTTTCGCGGTAGCTCGGCCTTGCAGCAGGTGGCCACGGTGGACGGCCGCACCACCCGCACCGACCAGACGGGCCTCAACACCCGCGACCAAACCAACGAGGGCCTGCGCCTGGGCGTTGATTACGCCCTCAACACCCAGCAGCGCTTCACCCTGACGACCGAGTTCTATAAAAATGATTTACGCACCACTCAAAACTTTGCCACCCTGCTCACGCACGACAGTGCCCCCACCATCAATCTGCAAAACCAAAACGCCGAAGTAGACGACCTTTACAACGCCCGCATCTCGGGCAATTACCGGCGCACCTGGCCTACGCACCCCGGCCGTGAGCTATCGGCCAGTGCCATGTATATCCTGGATGGCGGCACCGTAACCACCCAGCAGCGCGTGCTAGATGGACCAGCCAGCTACTCGCGCAGTGCCCGCCAACAACTGCTCGACGTAACTATTCATCTGCCCTCGGCGCAGGTGGACTATGTGCATCCGCTGGACGAGAAGCGCCGCTGGGGAGTGGGAATTAAAACGGACCTCATGGTGACTCCCGGTTCGGCGGATTATGCGGTGCAACCAACAGTTGAGGCCGAATTCGTTCGGCAGGAGGCGGGCTCTTACCGCTATTATTACCGCCAGGTAATTCCGCAGGCCTATGGCTCCTACCAGCAGAAATCGGGTTTGTGGGAGTATCAAGCCGGGCTGCGCGCCGAATACACGGGGCTGCAAGCCAAGGTGCTGCCTACGGGTTCGGCCAGTCAACAGCTGTTCAACTTATTTCCCTCGGCCACGGTAGCCCGCACGCTGGCCCATGAGCAGCGCCTTCAACTCAGCTACTCGCGCCGGCTAAACCGCCCCAATTTCTTGCAGATCATTGCCCTGCCTATCTATTCCGATGCGCGCAACTACGTGGTAGGCAACCCCGACCTGCGCCCCGAGTACGTGCAGGTGGCGGAATTGGGCCACCAAATATCGTGGGAGGCCACCACGCTTAGTACCACCCTGTTTGGACGTTTCGCCAACCAGGCTATTCAGAGCCTGCGCACCATTGATACCATGGCGACCCGCCTCAGTGGCCAACCTGATTTCATTGCCCGCACCAGCTACGCCAATTTAGGCCACACGGCCAGCTACGGGCTGGAAATGTCGCTGACGCAGCCCGTGACTACGTGGTGGAAACTTACCGCTAATGGTTCTTACTATCGCAACCAAGTAGCCAGCTACACCGGTAACGGGACGCGCGCCAACTTTACGGGCACGGCATATCTGCTAAATACTTTCAGCCCCACCAAAACCCTAGCCATGCAACTCAGCGGTAACTACCGCGCCCCGCTGGTAGTGCCACAGGGCCGCTTGCTGGCCTTTTACGGGGTCGATGTGGCGGTGCGCCAGCGGCTGCTCCACGACCGGGCCGCGCTTACCCTGCGGGTCAGCGACCTGTTTAACACGCGCCGCCAGTATACCCAGCTCGGGGCCGATGGGCTCAGCGCCAACTTTCAAACCAAATACGAAACGCGCGTGGGGTACCTGGGATTCACCTGGTTTCTAGGGAACAACAAACCTACCAACACCATCGACAACCAGCCAAAAGGCGACACTGGTGGCATTGGTGGCTAGCAGCAGAGCGCTGCCAAGCAACCATGCTTTGCCACTAGTTTTCAGCGAGTTACTTAGCTTGTTTTCTAGAATAATGAGTGTTATCAAACAACTTCCAAGTTCGCATGTGCAGGCCGCGCCAACGGCTCGCTCAACCTAGGCCTCAAAAAGCAACTCTGGCAAGAGAAAGCAACGCTCAGCCTCCGCCTCACCGACTTATTCTACACCAACCGATGGCGTAGCTACTTGCACTACAACAACGTCGATATGACCTGGAACAATCAGTACGAAAGCCGCAGGGTGCTGCTGAGTTTCACTTGGAAAATTGGCAGTGGCAAGGCACTTAACCGTCATGCGGTGGGTAGCCAGGAAGAAGAAAGCCGGATTTCTAATTGAGGCGCTACCACAACCGCGTAGTCCTTACCGACGCAACGCTTACTAGCTCAGGCCGAACTGCGCCAGCAACGCTTCCTTGTATTGTTTGCCGATGGGCAGTTTTTCAACTAAGTCATACAGTTGCACCTCATTGCCGCTGATGGCTTTGATAGCATCGGTGCGAACGAGGTAGGACTTTTGGATGCGCATGAACCGCGTGGCCGGGAGTTGCTCTTCTACCCGGTTCATGCGCAGGTAGGTGATGATAACGCGGTTCTTGAGGATGATTTTGATATAGTCCTTCATGCCTTCGATGTAGTAGATTTCATCGAACAGCACCCGCTGTAAGGAGTTGCCTTCTTTCACGAACAGAAACTGGGGCGCAACTGGGGCGGCGGGGGCCGGCTTGCTGTTCAGCAGATTCACGGCCTTGTTTACGGCCTTCAGAAACCGGGGGAACGAGACGGGCTTCACAATGTAATCTAACGCGTCTAGCTCGAAGCCTTCCAAAGCATGGTGCGGCGAGGCCGTGACGAAGATGACGTAGGGCGGATTGGGCAACGAGCGTAGAAACTCAATGCCGTTCACCTGCGGCATGTTGATATCGGAAAATAACAAGTCGATGCGTTGCTGCTGCAGGATTTCCAATGCCTCGAACACGTGCTCACAACTGGCCACCAGCTGCAGGGTGGAAATCTGCGCAACGTAGTCCTCTATTAGCTCGCGGGCGAAGGGCTCATCGTCAATAATCAGGCACTTAATCATGGAGCAGGACAGGGGAAGAAAGTCGCGCAGGAACTGCTGCGGCCGTTGAGAGACGTAGCGAAAGGGTTACTTCGTAGGTGTCGGAGGTCTGCTGAATGGTGAGTTGGTAGTCGGTGGAGCGATAGTGCAAAGCCAGGCGCTTGCGCACGTTGGCAATGCCCACGCCGCCGTAGGCCCGTTGTGGGGCCGTGGGACTGAAGCTGTTGCGCACGACGAAGTGCAGGTGTTCGTCGGCCACGGTCAGCGAAATTTCCACCCACGAGGCATCCAGGCTGCTGTCGACTCCATGCTTGAAAGCGTTTTCAACGAAGGGGAAAAACAGCAGCGGCGTGATGCTATACGCCGTTGGGTCGCCGGTCTTTTGATACGTGATGCCAACTTTCTTACCGTAGCGCAGCCGTTCCAGCGCCAGGTATGCTTCCAGGAAAGCCAGCTCCTGCAATAGCGGCATTTGCGGCGCATTCGACTCATACACGGTGTAGTGCATCAGGTCGGTGAGGTGCTGCACCACGGCGGGGGCGCGCTCGTCCTGCTTCACTATCATGGTGTAGAGGTTGTTGAGGGTATTGAAGAGGAAGTGCGGGTTGACTTGCGCCTTGAGGAAGTTGATTTCCAGGTTGAGGTTTTCGCGCTGCAGGCGCAGACTATGGTTACCACTCACCAGCAAAAATTGCACGAAGCGCACAACCAGCGCCGGCATCACCACGGTGCTGAAGTCGTTTAGCCCTATGCTGACGCCGTACCAGCTAAACACGCCCGTCCACAGGCCTTTGTCCAGGATGCGGTAGAAATAGTTGTTAGCTTCTATGGTTGGTCTCTGAATAGCGCCGATGTGGTCGGCTAACGTGAAAAAGGCAAAGGAAAGTAAGGCCCAGGTGTAGTAAATAGCTGCCAGCCCCAGGGCCGTAAGCAGCCAACGCCGCCGCAGTAACCAGCGCGGCAATACTACGAAGGAAAAAAAGTAGAAGCCCAGCATGGCTGCTACTGTTTCCTTCACCACAAAGCCCCACACCAGGAAAGGGTGGTGTAGATGGTCGGAGGCCAAAAATTGAACACTATTAAAGTACTCGTAGGTGGCAAACAGCGCCCATAGCCCACCGTGCAGCGCCACCCGAAGAGGAAGCGAGTAGCTAGGCCGCCAAGACAAAACATTGGAAGAGGTGCGGGCAAACATCTACAGCTGGAGGTGAAGAGAAACGTGAAGCGTTGAGCCGTTTTCCTGTATTTGCACCGTATGTTGGCCAGGGTACTGTAGCTGCAAGCGCCGTTCGGCGGCGGCAAGTGCCACCGGTTGGTAGGAAGGTAGCGTTGCTCCTGGCGCCAAGTCACGGTGTAGGCTGAGCGTCAGCACCTGGGCCTCTACCTGAATGGTGCTTTTTATAATAACTGAGCCTGTCTCGGCCGACAAGCCCATGAATAGTTGTTCGTAGAAAGGATGCAGCAGCAAGGGCGCTAGTTGCTGCGTAGTAGCCGTCCCGGTTACCTGGTGGTCGATACTGACGGTTGGGTAGCGTATGCGTTCCAGCGTAAGGTAGTCGTCCAGAAATTCCAGTTCCCGGGTAAGGGGCACGCGCTCGGCGTCGGTTTCGTAGAGCGTGTAGCGCAGCAGGTCGGCCAGGTGGAGCACCACGTCCCCGGCGCGGGCGTCGTGCGTGCGGGTCAGATCCTGCAAAGAGCGCAATGTGGTGAAGAGAAACTGAGGGTTGAGCTGCGCCTTGAGGTAACTCAATTCCAGGTTGAAGTTGGCCCGCTCCAGCAGCAGCCGACGGCGGTCCACAATCAGGGCATAAGTCAGAAAGCTAACCAGGACGGGAAACATCATGGTTGACAACACCGAAAAGATAATGTTGACGAAGCCTTGCACCGTAGAGAGGTTATGTACTACATCGTCCCAGGCATTGAAATACTGCATGTTATACAGCAGATCAGAGCTAGGAGGCAGGTACAATGCCATCAGTAGAGTACCGGCGTAGGACCATAACTGATAGAGCACAACCAGTAGCAAGCCGCTGACCAGCGCCAATACGTAGCGCCCGCGCAGCAGCACACGCGGGATAAGGAAGTACACCAAACTATTGAACAGCAGCACGGAGAAGCTCATTTCCAGCAGCACCAAGGGCCACACGGGTGTTTTGAAATGGTAGTTCGGCCGGCTGTTCCAGGCAAAGTAGAAGCCGCACAACAGCACCCATAGCAGCAGTTGCAGCAGTACGGCCGTGCGGCGGGCACTCAGGGTTTGCCAGCGGAGGCCGGGGCTGAACGTAGGTTCCGACATGCAGAAAAGTGCGTGATGCTTCGTGCTTTGGTGGTGTGGGGCCGCTACTTGGTCGAATAAAATTCCAGTCCTTAAAGGTGCACAGTTTCTTCGTTCCAGCTTCTTCACCACTCCAAAAGGAATCAAGAAATGTCTGCTTCTCTATCCACACCGAAACGCTCCGCCGCCCTTCCACTAGCCAGCGGCAGTTATTTGGTGCTCCTGCTCCTAATCTGGCTGTTCGCCAGTAGCAGCGCCACAGCTCAAACGACGATAACGGGCCACGTACTCGACCAGCAAAAGCAAGAAGCGGTGAGCTTTGCGAACGTGGTGCTAAAAGCCAGCAGCGGCGGAAGCGTAATACAGACCGCCCTGGCCAATGAAACCGGTCACTTCACCCTCAAAGCCGTGCCGCCGGGCAGCTACCAACTGCTGGTGCTCATGGTTGGCTTCACCACGCACGAGCAAACCTTGCAGCTAACGGCTGGTTCGCCCACTCTGGACTTAGGTACAGTGGCGCTGCCCACGGCCACGCAGAAGTTGGGGGAAGTCGTCGTGACAGGGAAGCGGCAACTGATTGAGCAAAAGCCCGACCGTATAACGATGAACGTGGCCGGCAGCCTGCTCGCTACTGGCAGCAATGCCTACGAAGTACTGGCCGCTGCGCCCGCCGTGCAGGCAATTGAAGGGCAACCGCTTAAATTCCGGGGGAAAAGTGGCGTGTTGATTCTGCTCGACGGCAAACGGCTGCCTAGCGGAACCAACCTGGAAATGGTGCTGGCGGGCATTCCCGGCGACCAGATAGAGCGCATTGAACTAATCAGCAACCCGTCGGCGAAGTACGATGCCGACGCTTCGGGGGGCGTAATTGAAATATATACCAAACGGGCGAAGGAGCTAGGCTGGACCGCCAACGTGGGAGGCAATGTGCGGCAGGGCTACCGCACCGGTGGCGGGCTAAACGGCGGCTTGCGGGTAAGCACGCCCAAACTTGACTTGACGGCCAGCGGCAGCTTTGCCCACCGCGGCGGCTTCGAGCGGACGCTTGCCCACCGCACGTTCTACGAGGGCCGAATCCCCACGGCCTATCTAACCCAAAGCGGCGACCTAAATAAAACCTTGCAGAACGGCAACTTCAGCGGCAGCATCAACTATCATCCTACCACCCAAACCACTTTTGGTGCCGATGTGGATGTAGTGCCAGGTAGCCTAACCGGCGCGGGCGTGGCGCAGGCCGAACTTGCGCAGCCCAGCGGCAATACCACAAGCCAGGTTCAGGAGCGCGTGACGCTGCGCGACGCCTTTGCCAACTACACCCTATTCTACAAGCACAACCTCGACAGCCTGGGTTCTAGCCTGTTGTTGAACGGCAACTATGCTACCTATCAGAATCGGCAGCAGCAGACATTCAATCAGCAGGTGCAGGGCATGACCGATTCGCTTGGCCTTACCAGTAGCTTCCGCAACTTCATTCCGGCTACCTACCACATCACCACCGGGCGGGCCGACTATACCAAGGTCTGGAATCCGAACACCCGCCTGGAAGCTGGCTTGAAGTACACGGACACCCGCAACGTAAGCCGGCAGCAGGCCGAGGTGCTGACTGATGGGCTGTGGGTACCGCAAAATCTGACGCCTTTTTCTCGTCTGGGCTACCGGGAGCGTGTGGCGGCGGGCTACCTCAACCTGAACCACACCTTCGGCAAGCTGGCCCTGCAAGCCGGCCTCCGCGCCGAACAAACGCACTACCAAGTGGTCAGCGGTGTCGATTCAACTTACTTCAACCTGTTCCCGAACCTGCGGGCCGACTACAAGCTCTCGGCCGACTACACGACCTCGTTGGCTTATGCCCGCAATCTGCACCGACCCGCCTATGAAAGCTTAATTCCTTACGAACGGTTTCTTGATACCTATACCAGCACGCGGGGCAATGCCCGGCTGCGCCCCGAATACCTGCACAGCTTTTCCTGGAACAACCTCTACAAAGGCTACGGACTCCAGGTTGACTACACCCAAACGGCGGGCGCTATTTCGTCGGTGTACCTCTACAATGAAGCTAACCTGCGCTTCATCAGCACGCAGCAAAACCTGACCCGCCGCCACTTGGCTACCGTTACGCTCACGGCTCCTGTATCGCCTACCAACTGGTGGACTATAAACAACACGGCCAGCCTGCTCTTCCAGAAATTGAGCTTCCCCGACCCGTTCGACCAAGCGACTTCCGTTGCCAAGCAAAAAACCTATTTCAACGTCAGCAGCAACAATACCTTCACTTGGGGGCAGGGCTGGTCGGCTCGTTTGTTTGGGGTGTATAATTCACCTTCATTCAACGGGTTGTTTGATTGGGATGCCTACTCTTACGTGTCAGTAGGCGTGAAGAAAACTTTCCTGGAAAAGCGCGCGTCGCTGAACCTGTCGGTCAATGATGTCTTCTACCAAACCAATTTCCGGGTTTCTACCAACGTGGTGCCCATCGTGGGCGACGAGCAACTGCGCAATGACACCCGCTTCGTGCGCCTGGCCTTCACTTACAACCTCGGCAAAGCAGACCTGAAGAGCAAGCGCGTCGAAACTAAAGGCAATGCCGATGAGCGCAGTCGATTGGGCATGTAGTAAACAGACCGGAATGACCTTAGCACCAATAAAATTTCGCCCGGTCGACTACAAACCAAGTTCCTTTGCCGAGTTATGTTGACGCACGTTGTCGAGCCGGGTATAACGACGGATCATAGCCGAGGTCTTGTGCTTGGTTTGGTTCATGACCTTGCTGTCATCCGCCCCATTCAGCTTGGAAACGGTAACAAAGGATGCGCGAAGCGAGTGAGCCGTATACTGACTGCCCAAGTACTGCTGTACAATCAGGTTGGTGTACTTGGTGGTCATGCGCCGGGTAGTCACTTGATTGTTTTTGCGTAGCGACACGAACACTGGACCATCTGCGCGGCCAAGTACCCGCAGCCAGGCCTGCAACGAACGGATAGGACACAACGCCGGGTCAGGAGAGTAGAAGATGGCTTTTTCCTCGGCTTGTCCTAACTGGTTGGTTTTGCTTTGCTGAAGTGATACCACCAATCCATCCTCGTCGAACAATAGATCTTCAATATTGAGTGCCTCCAGCTCCGAGCGGCGAAATGCGCCCGTAAAGCCGAGCAACAGCAAGGCCCGATTGCGCAGGCCGGCTGGTACGCTTACATCAATGCTCTTGATGGTACGCTTGAAATTATCAATGCTAAATGCCGGTGCCTGCTTTTGCCGCGTCTTTATTTCGCGGGCAATGCCTTTGAGCAGCACCTTGATTTTTTTGTTAGCCGTGGGTGATTCCAGGCCGGCCAGCTCATGCGCCTTTTTAACGGCCGCAGTATGTCGCTCAATCGTAGCAAATTTTTTCCCCGCGTCAGCCAGTTCCGTCAGAAATCCCGCCAATGCTTCAACCGGCGCGGGCAACGACTTCAACTGGTGCAACTGGCACCAAGCCGTGAAACGCTTCCAGTCGCCGGCGTAGGCCCGTATGGTATTTGCCGCGCCGCGCAAGCCCGACTCGACGTAGCGAGAGGCAGACTCCATTAGGTGCGCCGGCACCTGAGCGCCGGCCAAAGGCGGAACAACGGGCAGTTGACTTTCGGTAGCCATATATAATAAGGAGTAGCGGACCTAAAAGTAGGTGCTTTTGATGCTTCTAAGATAAGGAACGATAAGTAAACCTTATCAGTCCTTATAATAAGTTTTCCGTTTTGGTGAATAAGGAAATTAATATCTAAATGTCACGGTATTATTTTCGGTCTGCATCCTTTGATCCCCTTCAATCCATAGCAAGCTTTAAGGATGCTAACAGCAAAATTAGAAAATGACCACTGTAAAAGCTGATGCGCGAAATAGTCGTTCATCAATTAGAAGCGGATTTTTAACAAGGAGTAGACGGGCCTCCCAATTCCTTTCTACAAGAGCGAGACAATCTCGTCGTGCTTGATCTAACCAGTTATGGAACATAGTACCTTATGTTCTATCAGGCAGTCAAATGCAACCAGCGGCTCGCCAGCAAACGCTGCTGAAGAAGGCACGGCGTACCCGCTGTTTAAATATAACGAAGGGCTGAGTTATTAGGACAAGACCTAACTTGAAACTGGGGGTTGACCACCTTATGCTAGGTGCTTAACGAGCCGGCCGGTCCGGCCGCTGCGCACGTCGCGTAGCAAGCAGAGGCCAACCGGCAAAGCATGCACCTCCAGCGGCAAGGCGGAAACGTGGCCGGTGCGTACGACCTGCCCCAGCGGGTTGAGCAGCTGGTACGGCGTACCCTCGGGACCCTAGACCGGCAGCTGGCTGATGGCGGGATTGAGAGTGGCCCTCAACAGCTGGCTAGGATCAAGCTCAGCGTCGGCACATGCTAACGTAAAAAGCCCTGCATCTTCAGCCAGAGGACGCAGGGCTTTAAGGAAAAGATGAGTGACGAAGGCGTTTCGCTAGGGCCGCAAAACCGCCGCGGCGGACGCCATTGGAAAACCGAGCTGCTTTATTTCTTGCCTCCGGACGATGCCTTGGCTAGAGTGGGCGACACCAATTGGCCGTTGCGTACCACCACGGTGCCGTCCACTTCCACCGTGGCGTTGGCGATGGGGAAGCTGTTGCCGCTCGTGGCCTGGTTCGTGCCGCCTAAGAGTGCGTTGTTGCCCGTGCCCACGTACACCATGCCGGCGGCCGTGGCCGGGTTGTAGCCTTTCTGTGCCTCTGACTTCATGGCCGGGTTCAGGCCGATGGAGAAGAAGCCGACCTGCGCTACGCTCGCGTCGTTGGCGGCCAGCCACTTCTGCACGTCGTCGTTGCCCACGTCGGCGCGGACGTTGGTGAGCTGCCCGTTTTTCAGCTCGCCCTTGAGCCCTTGCAGGGGCTTGCCGTTCCAGGTGGCGGGCGAGGCCGCCAGCCGGCCTGTGGCGGAGCTTTCCTGGCAGGTGCCGTACACCCGCCCGCCGGGCAGGTTGGCCGTGCGGCTATAGATGAGCTTTTCCTGCTGGTCGGCGGTTGTCACCACGCCGTCGTCGGTGAACACCGGGCGGCTGGCAAGCTGCAAAGTAAGGTCGGTGCCGGCGGGCGAGGTAATGTGCACCTTCTTGCCCGTGGTCAGCAGTTGCTTCAGTTGCTGGGCCTGCGCCGCGACGGCCGTGTAATCAGTGCCGATGCCGGCCCAAATCATTTGTTCGTAGCTTGGGTAGTCCAGCTGCTGGTTGGCCGCGTAGCTTTTGCTCGGGTACGCTACGAATACGCCCCGCAGCTTGCTGGCGTCCAGCTTCTTGCTCAGGCCCGCTTCGGCCGCCGCTTTATCAAACTTCCCCTGCCGGGCCTCCGTCATGCCGGCCAGCACGGCTTTGCTGTCTTCGAGGCTGGGCAGCGTGATGAGGACATCGGAGCTTAAAAGCCAGCTGTCATCTTTGGAGGCCATAATGGCTGACTCCGGCATCTCCACGTTGACCGCGCGGGCCACCTTATCGGTATTGACCAGCATAGTCGGTTGTCCGCCCACGCGGGCTACTTCCACGGCAATGGCTTCCATCAGCGGCATGGTATGCCTGCCGCCGGTAATCATCACCAGCTCCCCAGGCTTGACGCCGGCCGAGGTGTTAACGATTTGCTTGGCGATCTGCTCGTAGTTCTGGCCGAAGGCGGAGCCGGCCGACAACAGCAGGCCCACAAGCCCACTGGTTACTGCATAACGGTTTCTCATGGGGGTTGAAATGGGGGTTGATGGATAAGGAAAAAAGTTGGGGCGGCCGAAGTCGCTTGGCTAGTGCGGTCGCCTTCGTTGCCGACGGGCAAGCGAAGTGGTGTTAGCGTAGCGGGCAAGGCCCGAAGGCTAGCTGTTTGCTAGTGAGAACCGGCCGGAACCGCTGCTTGCCGTGGGGTTCCGGCCGGTTCTCGTCAGCTTATTGCCGCCGCAGGTGGTGCACGCCGTGGGGATAGTAGGCACAGGGTATAGAACCAAGGTAAAGGCAGCCGTAACCTGCACCGGATCGGGGGAGGCCGTGAGTGGCCCGGAACCGTGCCGGTCGGGCTAGCCTACCGGAAATTGCCCCGCGTTTACTTGGTCAGCACGACGCGCTGGGTCAGGCTTTCGCCGCCCTGCACTACGAAGCGGCAGGTGTAGAGCCCGGCGGTCAGGTTATTCCCGTCGAGCGTGCGCTCGTACACCTGTCCCGGCTCAGCTACGCCCTCGAAGAGGGTGGCGACCAATTGGCCCAGGGAGTTGTAAACCAACAGGCTAGCTGCGCCTGCCTGTGCGGGACGGAAACGCAGCGTGGTCGCGGCCGTGAACGGGTTAGGGTAGGCTTCCAGCAGGGCGGGCAGGGCCGCGGTCAGGGACCGAGTGCTGCCGGAAGGGCAGTTGCCAACTTGGTCGCCGTGGCGCACGTGGTCGGCCACGTCAGCCGAACTGATGCAGAGCGTAGTGCCGCTGTGGCACACCATTACTTTATCAAGCTTCTTGCCGCTGCTGCAGCGGGCCTCCACCACCGTCAGCGTGACGCTGGCCGTGGCCGGGCAGCCGCTGGCCGACGTCGCCGTGACCGTGTAGGTGAACGTGCCGGCCGTGGTGGCCGTGAACACTTGGCTGGCATTGGTGGGGTTGCGGAGCCCGGTGGGCAGGGTCCACTGGTAGCGCGCGCCGCCGCTGGCCGTTAGGGTGAGACTTTGCGGGCCATAGCCCAGATAGAGCGTGTTGGGCTGGCCGCCGGGCGACACCGCTGGGGAGGGCGAAACGGCAATGGCCGGGGTGGGCACGCTGCCCCGCACCGTGACGGTGGCCATCACCGAAGCCCTGTTGCCACTGGCATCCTGCACCGTGAACGTGACGGTATTGGGGCCGATGTTGGCACAGGTGAAGGTGCTCGGGCTCACGCTGTAGAGCAGGACGCCGCTGCAGTTGTCCGTGCTGAAGCTATTGAGGTCTTCGGCCCGGGCGGTGGCGATGCCGTTGACCAAGTCCACCGAAATGTTCCGGGCGCGGACGACGGGCGCCTGCCGGTCCTGCACCTGCACCGTGAACGACTGCGCGTCGCTCCCGCAGGAGTTGGTAGCCGTGGCCGTGACCGTCGTGGTGCCGACCGGGAACATGTGCGGGGAGGTGATGACAGTAGTGCCTATCGTATAAACGAGTTCGGCGGCCGGCCGGCCCGTGGCCGTCGCGGCAAAGCTGGCCGAGGCGCCGCACTGGTCGGCGGCGCTGCTCAGAACCTGATTGGCGGGCGCCGTGACAACCGGCCGCGTGTTGACGACCACGGCGGCAGCGCCCGTGAAGGAAGTGCCCGTGCAGTTCGCGTCCGATACCGCCGTCAGCGCATATGTCTGGTCCGTAGCCGGAGTAACGGGGATGAGCAGCGGCGAGGCAGTAGCCGAAACGGTTACCGGAGTCGTGCCGTCGGTGTAGGTGATGGACCACGGCCCGGTGCCGGTCAGGGCCACGCTAAGGTCGGTGCGGCTGCCCGCGCAAATCGTGGCGTCGCCGCTCAGCGTGGCCGTGGGCAGGGCATTAATAGTTATGTTGCTGCCGTTGTCGCTGCCCGTGATGGTGGGGTCCGAGCTGACGACGCGGATGCGGTAGGCCGTGCCGGCCGGCGTGCTGGCCGGCAGCGTGGCGGCAATAGTGCCGGAAGAGGTGCCCGCCAGCGTGCCAATGGTTGCCGGTGCCGCAAAGCTGCCGGCCGCATCGGAGAGTTGGGCCGAGAAAACGTTGCCCGACGCGAAGGTGCCCGCCGCCGTAAACGGCACGGCCAGCGAAGCTCCGGCGCAGGCCGCAGGGCTCACCGTGCCCGTCGTAATCGCCTGCGCGTCGGCCAGTTCCAGCGTCAGAATCTGCTGGCCGGTGTTGTTACCCGTGCTCCCAAATAAGAAGTTTGATGTCGAAGCTTGCTCCTCTAAGATCATGCCCCCGATGGTAAAGTTCTGGCCGGCGCGGGCCGCAATGTCGGCCAGCGCGGCCTGGGCCAGTGTATAGTCCCGTCGCCCGCGAGTTGCTTGTGAGTTGCCCACGTAGCTCCCGTAGGCCTGGCCGGTGCCCAAATCGTTGAACACGCTCGCCGTCACGGGGTCGCCGGCCGCATAGGTACCCCCCAAGGTAGCGGCCGGGGTATTCACGTCGTGCAGCACATACGTCACCGTCGAGTTAGAACCTAATCCATTGTCGACCAAGGAGAGGGTGGCGCTTACCACCTGCTTGCCCGTCAGGTTGAGGCCAGTCAGCGGGAACGTGAAGAAGTTACGGTAGGCGCCATTTATGTCAATATAGCCAGTTAATCCGCCAACAAGATAATTGTCATTCTCAGCTTGGTGTCCCTGCTGCGGCGAAAACCAGCCTTGCTGGCTGTTGGCAAACGTGACGGTGGTGGTGGCCGCCACGGCCATTGCCTGTTGCCGTTGCTGCGCCTTGGCACGCGTGCCAAGGGGGGCGTAGGCAGTGACGGTCGCCGAGAGCGGCCGGGCTTGCGCGGGGGGGCGCGAAGGGTCCCCCTGGGGTGAAGCGGTTTTCACCAGCGCCCCGGTTTGAGCGTGGGCGGCCGTGGCCAGCAGCGCCCCGGCCAGGGCCAGGGCCCGGCCTGGCCGGAAGGAGGTAAGGTATTGGAAGAGGTTTTTCATGTGAAGAAAAAAATGGAATGAAGAGAGAATCAAAGTGCCCAACAAGGGAAAAAGGGATACAAAATATGATTATAAAAATACTTAGTATTATTTTTATTTAATGATGTCCTTTGGGGCGATTGCGCCGAAGGGGCCAGCGCCCGGGCGGCTCAGTGCGGGCGGGGCCACGTTGAAGCCTAGCACAGTGGCCCTGAGGGTTTGGGTGCTGCCGGCGCACAGGGTGAGCGGCCCGGCCGGCGGCCCCTTCCCGCGCCAGCTCCGGGCGCTGGCCAAGCCGGTGCCTTGGGGCGGGGTCTTGTTGCTGGCCACCGCCTCTTCTCAGGCCGGGGGCGCCGTCAAGGCGTGGGCCGCGCCGGGAAGCAAGCCTGGCAGCGTCGGCAGTAAGGGGTTGGTCAAGTGCCAGAGCTGGTGGCGGGCGGCGCGGGGAATGCGGACCAGAGCGGTCGAAGTCGTCGCGGCGTCGTTGCCGCGGGTAGCGGCCGGGGAGTAGCGTGTATTCATACGATAGGAGAAAAAAGTAACTATTCCGCTGCCTCCTTTGAAGCAGCAGCCGGGAAATACAATCCCATCTCATAACCTTACAAATCTACCCGCCACGACCAAGCCGCGGTATGACACGTTGGTGTCATATAAAATCCCAGGAATTTTGGTACTTTGCCGAGATGCCCGCTCCCAGTTCCTACGCAAAACGCCCGGCTGCCCCCAGGGCAGCCGGGCGTCAACCGGACGTAAAGTTTCGGAAAGTATGCTTTTACGGCACGATGCGGCCTAGCATTTCCAAGAAGGACTGCCGCTAGTAGTCGCCGCTCATGCCGCCCATTATGTTAGACAATTAATTGACGGGCAGAGGTTGACGAGAGCGGCACCGGTGCGCAACCCCCTGGTGTACCGTGCCACAGGGCAGCCCGGGGTCGGGGGAGTGGGAAACTCGAGGGCTGCAGCGTGGGGCGGGCGCGTGGCCTTAAGTCAGAGCGGGCCAGCCGCTTAGCCCAGCGGCAGGACCGCCACCACCGCGAAGCCCGTCGCCAACGGCTCATAGCACACGGTGCCGCCCACGGTCCGGGCGCGGGCCTGCATGTTGGCCAGGCCGCGGCCGCCGGGGCGGCCGCGGCCGTCGTGGCCGCAGCCGTCGTCGGCCACGGTGAGGGTGAGGCTAGCCGTGGTCGCCGCCAGCTGCACCGTGACCGTGGTGGCGTGGGCGTGCTTCACCACGTTGTGCAGGGCTTCCTTGTAGATGAGGTAAAAGTTATGGAGCAGCGCCGGGGCCAGCGCCGGGTCGGGCAGGTTGGGGCATACCCGGAACTGCACGTCGAGGTCGGCGGGGGGCAGCACTTCCTGGGCATGGTCGCGCATGCGGTTCAGCAGCTGGCTGAGGCGCAGCGAGCCGGTGTCGAGGCTCCACACTACGTCGCTCATCTGCTGGGCGGCCTGGCGCGAGGCGACGGCCAGGGCGTCGAGCCGGTTCCGGGTCTGGGTCGGGCTGTGGGGCGTTTCGCGCAGTAAGCTGCTGTGCATGCTGATTTGGGTGAGCAGGTTGCCTACGTCGTCGTGCAGGTCGGCGGCGATGCGCTGGCGCAGGGCGCGTTCGGCCTGCCAGTGCCGCTCGCGCCGCCGGCCGCGCTGCTGCTGCCACCGGTACACCCCACCCACCGCCGCCACCACCAGCAGGGCCGTGAGGGCGGCCCACACGCCGGGTCGGCGCCACCAGTAGATGCGCGCCCGCACCGGCACGCGCAGCACGTTGCGGGTGGGCGTGCCCAGCTCGGTTTCTCCCCTAATTTCAAGGGTGTAGTCGCCCGGTTCGAGCCCTTGCAGGCGCAGACGGTTGCCCGCGTCTAATTCCTGCCAGGGCGCGGGCCCAGAGCCCAGCAAGCGGTACATGAAGCGCCCCAGCTCGGACCCGTCGTCGTCGCTTACGCCCAGCGTCAGGTCGGCAAAAGCATCGCCCGGGGCCAGCTCCAGCCCCTGGGGCAGCGTGCCGGTCAGGTATTCAGTGCGGATGGTATCGGGCTGGGCGTGGTGCTGGGTGAGGCTGGTGAGTAGCAGCCGGGGCCGATACTCGGCGGCGGTCAGGTCTTGGGGCGCGAAGTAGCTCAGCCCACCCACCCCGCCTACGTACAGGCGCTGCCGCACCGAGTCGTACCAGCCCGATTGGCGGTTCAGCTCGTTGGTCGCCAAGCCTTCGGCGGTGGTCAGGTCGCTGCGCCTGCCGGTGTGGGGCTCGTAGCGCACCAGGCCATTGTGGGTGCCCACCCACAGCACCCGCCCCGGCCGGGGAGCCAGTACAAACGCCACCGCTTCGCTGGGCAGCCCCTGGCCCAGCGTCAGCTGCCGCTGCACGCCCCGCCGCGGGTGCAGCAGCAGCAGCCCGGCATCGAGGGTGCCCACCCACACGCTGTCGGGGTGCGCGACCAGCACGCAGCGCACCAGGCCGGTTGGCAGGCGATAGGGCGGCAACTCGTTGGGGCCGTAGTGGCGCAGGGCGCCGGTAGCGGGCTGCAGGCAGTACAAGCCCTGATTGGTAGCCAGCCACAGCTCGCCGTTTGCGCCTTCGCTTATCGCCTCAATTTCGCAGCGGTGCAGCGGCCATGTAGGATCGCCTTCGCGGTAGCGCCAACGCGTGCGACGGGCCAAGTCAAGCTGAAACAGGCCCTGCTGCCCGCCCGCCCATACCCGCCCCGCCCGGTCGCGCAGCAAACAGAAGGTGGTTTTACCCGACGGGTTGGGATGGGGCCCGGCCCACACGATTTCCTGCATCCGCTGCCCCGTCAGCAGTTGGATGCCGACGTTTTCCAGCCCAACAACCAAACGGGCGTCGGGTAGGCGCAGGCTGCAAAACCAGACGGGCCCGGGCACCGCGCCCGGCCAGCGGCGTAGGGGGGCCAGCGGGCTGTCGGCCGCCTGCGTAAACGTGCCCGAATAGCTGCCTACCAGCAGCCGGCCATCGGCCAGCCGGCTGATGGTGCGGGTGCTCAGGCGCAGCCCGCCGGCCACGGGTAGGGCTTGAATGGGCGCCTGCCGGGGCTGCAGCTTGGTCAGGCCCGGCATACCTTCGGCGAATGCCCACAGCCCCGTCCGGTCCCGGTTGAAGCACAGCCACCCGTTCCACTCTTTAGCCAACTGAAGCGGATAGTGCTCGAGCCCCGGCGGCCGCCGCTGCCGCCGGATAGACAAGGCCAGCAACTCCCCATCGCCCAGCCAGTACCAGGTGCTGTCCAGCTCCAGCACATCCAGGCGCGGTACGGCGGCGGAGGAGCTGTTGCGGGGCCAACGGGCCAGCACCCGCGGGGGCTGCGGCGGCCGGTGCTCCAGCAGCGCGCTGTCGGTCAAGAAATAAGGGCCGTAGGGCAAGCGCAACGGGTGGTCGGCTACCTGGGTTCGGCGCGCGTAGTTGGCCTTCACTACCCGGTAGCGGTGGCTGTGCTGGGCTACAGGCAGCACGCGGCCGCCCGGCATCAGCCGCCAGCTGCGCTCGAAGCTGAAGAACAGAAGCTGCCCCGCCGAATCGGGCTCGATGGTCGCAATCAGGCCCTGCGGGTGCTGCCACACCAGCCGCGGGGGCTGCCGGGGCCGCCGCAGCGAAAGCCGGAACACCTGGCACGGATCCATGCCCCGGCCAAACCACAGCGTCCCCCGGTACACCAGCAAGGCATTGATGTGGCCGTGCCGACTCGTCAGCCGGGGTACTGGCACTTGGCGCAGCTCGCCGGTAGTGGGCACAAAGGCGTACAGCCCGTCGTGCATACCTACCCACACCGTGCCGGTGGAATCGGCCGCCACTCGGTAGGCTTCGCCGCGCAGGTGAGGTCCCTGCCGCACCAGTTGGTTCAGCGGTACCAGTTGCCGGCCATCATAGCGAAACATGCCCTGCCGGGTAGCCACCCAGGCAAAGCCCGCCGGGTCGCTGCTGATGTCGCGGACGCCCACCGTGCTCAGGACCCGGTCGGGCTGCTGCTCCAGTTGCTTTTCCAGCTGCTGGGCCTGCGCTACCGGCCCGGCCAGTAGCAGCCAGCTGCCCACCAGCCAGCACAAGACGCTCGTTGAGATAAGCTGCATGCCGGTTAGGCGGTGAAAGGCAAGCCCGAATAGCCCGTGGCGGTGGCGCCAAGTGGCTCGGGGCGGTGGTTCAGCCAAGCGGGAGCATGCAGGTTGGTACTTGTAACCTGCTGCAGAAAGCAGGTTGGTGGCGTCTGGTGAGCGAGCACTGAGGGACGGCACTCGTGGTGGTAGTAGTCGAAATAAGTCGCTACGCACGGCGGTGCATTGACTGCTGGACAGCGGCCGGGTGAGTTAGCAACTCGCCGAAAAGGAACAGCTGGTAGGGTAGCTGTTTTTCCATAAAATCAAGAATATATAGAACGGTCTGTTACAACGGTACAAAATATAGCTCAATATAAAAAGGACTATATTTTGCAAGGTGCTGCCTAACCCCGCCTGTGTCAACTGAAGGGCTAATTGCCTCTCCACTCAATAAAAAGCACCCCCCAAGACCGGCAGGTGGCCCGTAGTGAAGCATCGCGCGTACTTCCACTAACTTTCTCGTTTTATTACAATCTTATGCGAAATGCTTCACTGCGCATTGCCTGACGTGTTGTGCCGAAGGCCTACTTGTTGGAAATAATACCCCATCACAAAAAGGGCTGACCCGCACGGGTGAGCCGAAGGTGTTGTACTATCCGCCTGGCCGCTTACTTGTGCCGCTTCAAAGACAGGGCCAGCAGCTCGCCTTTCGAATTGATGTGCAACTTGCGATACACGGCCCGCAGGTGGTTTTTCACCGTATCGAGGCTGATGCTGAAGGCGTCGGCAATGAGCTTGTAGCTGAGTCCTTCTTCCACGGCCGTCACAATTTCCTGCTCGCGGGGCGTCAGACGGGTTTCGGCTGTGGCTGCTACCGCTACCGGCGGCTGCCGCCGGAACGCCTGCAACACGTGCCGCGCCACAGCTGGCGACATGGGCGAACCGCCGGCAGCTACCTCCAATAGGTGGGCTTTGATAACGGGCAGCGGCGTGTTTTTCACTAAGTAACCCACCGCCCCCGCGCAAATGGCCTCGAACACGCGGGGCGCGTCAGTGTACACGCTCAGCATGAGCACCTGCGCTTCCGGCAGCTGGGCCAGAATCAGGGGCAACCCCTCGATGCCCGAGCGCCCCGGCAGGCCAATGTCGGAGAGCACCAGCGACGGCGGGGTGCCGAGCGTAGGTAGTTGCCGAAAGAAATCCTCCATCGACGCCGCCGTCAGCACGCACTCAAACTCGGGCTGCGCGCACAGGTATTGGTGTAGCATTTCCCGAATGGGCGTCCGGTCTTCGATGATGGCTAAGGGCAGACGGATTTGCATGACGCAAATGTAGTGGCCGGCAGCATAGTGCGCTATGACACAAAAGGGTGATAAAACACCGTTTCAACCACCGAGATAAATGAGCCCGAATCAGCCATGTAGAGCAGGAAGATGTTGCTTAGTTACCCGCTGGCCAAGATGCGCTGCCGTTCAGCCAAACGGTCGTAGCTGTTGCTAAAGTTCTTAGACGGCTTAATAACCCCCGAAGGCTGGCGGTGATAGATGTTTTAGGCATATTCATATTCAGTCGCTTTCTGTGAGGACAGCAATCCTTTTTTCCAGAATCACCCGGCACTAGCCATGCGAGCGACTCAGCAAAACGCCGTTCGCCCCTGCCTCGCACGCGGTCGACCAAGGCCAAGCATCCGCCCAACGCCATGGCTACGAAGTACCTCTCCACCCTTACACCCACCGACGCCTATATTGAGTGGTGCGCGATGGCGACGCTCTGTTAAGCCCGTGCAAGTTGGACGAACTGTATTCTAACATGGCCGTCGTGGATGGCTTCAACGGCCAGCAGCCTTACAGCGAGGCTAAGTTGCATGGTGCAGTAAGAACGGCTCGGACACGCTATTGCGCCCGGTTTGCGTGCGGCTGCTCCTAGGGCAGTCGCGCGCTTTGCGTAAGGGCTGTACCCCGGCTTCCCGGTATCATGCAACAGCAGCTTGGAATTTCACATGACACCTTTAGGTCATACCGCAGCATTGCCAGAGGCAATATACTTGCATGATTATTAATTGCAATTCCTGGCAGCCGCTTTCGGTGAAGTCATGAAGAGTCCACTGCCACTCCCTACCCGCAACCACATGAGTACGCTCTACTACCCGTCTGCTACTTGCGACAACCCATAGCCCAACCTCTGAAGTACAATAGCATAAAGCCCTGGTTTTATGGAAGTTTCACCATGCACTTTTTCCATCTAGCACACATGAAATACTCCCTACTTTGCTTGACTTTGGTTACGCTGTTGACGTTCGGCTCCGGCAATACCCGCGTGCCCGCGGCCACCTTCTCCGTCGCGGCCGGGCCGGCCACCATGGCCACTTTGTCTCAGCAATTTGCCGATGCTATGCAACAGCAAGATATGGCCAAAGCCACGGCCTGTTTCGCAAAGAATGTGCGGTACCTGGTCAACACGTCGCCTGTGGTGAGCGGCCGGGATTCAGTGAGCACATACTGGCTGAAAGACTCCTTCAGCCACACCAACAATTTAAAATTTACTCCCTTGCAGATGGGCGGCGACGCGACGATGGGTTACGCTACTGGCTATTACACCTATGACATAAAGCCAATGAATAATCTCCCGAAAGGAGCTTCGGGACACGGCTCTTATATGACCTTAGCCCACAAGGAAGGTGCTACCTGGCAGATTACTCATATTCACCTGGCCGAAGATCCTATCAAGGCCAACAAGTAACGACTGCCCTGCTAGCGACAAAAAGCAGTTGGGAGCCCGTCTCTCAGCTGCTTTTTTAAGGCGTCTACAACCTGCAGGATGTTTCTTAGGGCCCGTTTAGGCTAGACAGTTTAGGGTGTCAAGTTGAAGGAGCTGTTGATGAGCGAGATACGGCGTTCAGTAGCCCATGCTGGAGTACAGCCGGTCGTGATTGTAGTAGTTGAAATAGTTGGCCACTCTGGCCTAGGCGTCTGGTAGCTCGACAAACACGGGCAGCTCGCGCAGTTCGAGTACCTCCGTTTTGAGACGGGATCAGAGGCTTTCAACCTGCACGTTGTCGTAGCACTCGCCCCAATGAAATACATCCGGGAACTGATGCTGGCTCCTATCGGACCCCGGCCCTAAGCCCCCGATAGCATATATGTCCAGCGAAACGGTCCGAAGGTAATCGCGCTATATTCAATTAATGGAGGAATATATAGCTGAATGGTCTGGCTGCCGCTAACTGGGATGCAGCCTCCGCATGGGGCTAACACGCTCTTTCTATGAGGAAAACTATTTACTGTTCAGTTGTTTTGGCCCTGTTGACGCTGGCCGCTGCCCCGGCCCGCGCTGCCGCCCGATACCGTGCGCGTGAGCGCCGCCGCGTTGCAGGCCCGCTTGTTGGCTGATACGCTCTACGCCCGCGAGCACTACAACAAGCTGGAGTATCGGATACCGATGCGCGATGGGGTGAAGCTCCACACCGTCGTGTACGTGCCCAAAGACGCCGACCGGGTGCGCTATCCCATCATGCTCAACCGCACGCCTTATTCGGCAGGGCCTTACGGGCCGGGCAAGTACGCGTGGCTGGGCATCACTTCCCGCGTTCACAGCGTTAGCCAGAACAGCACCATGCTGCACGAGGGCTACATTTTCGCCCTGCAGGACGTGCGCGGGGCTTTTATGTCGGAAGGCGTGTTTGAAGACGTGCGGCCCGAAAAGGATAAGCACAGCGGCAAGCAGGACATAGACGAGAGCACCGACACCTTCGACACAATTGAATATCTACTCAAGAAGGGCCCCAAAAACAACGGCCGCGTGGGGCAGTGGGGTATCTCGTACCCCGGCTTCTACACCACGGTGGGTCTGCTCAGCCGCCACCCGGCCCTGAAGG
>NZ_DASVSY010000119.1:0-76675 GCF_036387835.1 Hymenobacter sp.
ACAGGATTTCCGCGTTACAGGCTCATTGACCCTGATCTTGCCTTGCATGGCTCAACCACCTACTTCCTCTTCTACTGGGCCTGTATGGCAATCAGCAGCTTACACGCTTTACCGTGACAGATTGGTGCAGGGCCCACACACGGCGCGGGCGGTATCGCGCACTGAGCTGACATCCGACTACCAAAGCCCAGCCAATGCATTTCTAAGCCCGCAGGTAAATTTCAAGTTCAGCTTGAATGGCTACGACAATGAAATGCCACCGGGCCAGGACCACCTGTTTGTGGCGGTGCCTGACGCCAACGGTGCTTCATTGGAAACGCCGGCCATCGGGTTCGGTCAACCCTATAGAGACAGTACTCTGGTACCCGTTGGCACCTACCTCGCGCCCAACACGCCCCTGAAAATCCGGCTGGATATGCGGCCGGTGCTGGCGGCATTCGACAGCCAGGGCTTCTACACCTTATATAATGGAGAGTATCTGTACAAAGACGACCTGAAGCACATCTTCGTGGCCGGCAACACGGCGCCCTTGTGCTGGGACTTCGACAACCTGAGCCAACAGCCGCAGCTAGAGCTTAAAGACTTCGACGGCAGCGGCATCTACGAAGTAACCGTACAGCTCAACCCTCCCATAGCCGCGCAACCAACTGTTAGCCAATGGACGCCACGCCTCAATACGGCGGAGTTTCCGCAGTGCATGTCCGAGTACCCGCTGCTCGATGCGCTGTATAACCTGGCACTGGAGGAAGCGAAACGCGCCGTAGAGCCCGATGGCACCTTTCGCACCGGGCAGGAGTGGGCCGGCGTCTGGACCCGCGACATCAGCTACAGCATCATCTTGGCACAGGCAATCTTGCAGCCTGAAGTAGCCAAAACCAGCTTACTGAGCAAGGTCACGCCCCACGGTCGCATCGTTCAGGATACCGGCACCGGGGGCGCCTACCCGTGCTCCACTGACCGGGTTATTTGGGCTACGGCGGCTTGGGAGATTTACAAGACCACCGGCGACGAGGCCTGGCTGGAACAGGTGTACCCCATCATCAAGAACACCATCGAAGACGATGAGCTGGTGGCTTATACTCCCCACCGCCACAACGCGGGCGCACAGTCCTCTTCCCCAGAAGTAGAGGAAAACCGTCCTGACCAGACAGCGGGCCAGCCGACCAACTTAGTGCGCGGCGAATCTTCCTTTCTGGATTGGCGCGAGCAAACCTACCCGCAGTGGATGCAGCCGGCAGATATTTATCAATCGGAAAGCCTTGGTACCAATGCGGCACACTTCCAGGCCAACATGGTGCTGGCTTTGATGGCCGGTAAGCTCGGCGCCGCGGAAGTGGCCCGCGCGGCCCAAGAAAGAGCCGCCCGCATTAAAAGCGGCATCAACGAGAACCTATGGCTGCCCGAGCAAGGCTACTACGGCCAGTACCGCTACGGCCGCATCTACCAAGTCCTGTCGCCACGGGCCGAAGCTTTGGGTGAGGCGCTGACTGTACTGTTCGACATAGCCGACGAGGACCGTAGTCAAACCGTGGTGGCCCGTACGCCGGTCATGGACTATGGTATTCCGTGCATCTACCCGCAGATTCCTGGTGTGCTGCCTTATCATAATGATGGAGTGTGGCCCTTTGTGCAAAGCTATTGGGGACTGGCCGCCGCCAAAGCCGGCAACGAAACGGCTTTCATGGAAAGCATAGCCGCCATAACCCGGCCAGCCGCCCTGTTCTTAACCAACAAGGAAAACTTCGTGGCCAGCAACGGCGACTTTGCCGGCACGCAAGTAAACAGCAGCGTCATGCTGTGGAGCATTTCGGGGGCGCTAGGCTTAACCTATAAAGGCTTGTTTGGTATGGACTTTCAAACGGATGGCCTCACGTTCCGGCCCTTCGTGCCGCAAGCACTGCAAGGCCAGCGTAAGCTCACCAACTTCCGCTACCGGCAGGCCGTGCTGGATATCGAGTTGCAAGGCTTCGGCAACGTTATTCGCTCCATTACTCTTGATGGTCAGTTATTACCCAATGCCACCGTACCCGCCAGCCTTGTCGGCCAGCACTCTATCTATATAGAACTGACCAACGAAACCCCGCTCCCGGCAACTCAAAACAAAGTACCCCACCACGTTTCACCGGTAATGCCAACCGTAACCTACAGCGCCGGGCGCCTGGAGTGGAATATGGTGGAAGGCGCCGAAGCCTATCGGCTACTGTGTAATGGTCAGGTGGTAAGCCGCACCACCGAGAACAGTTGGCCAGTTCTCACTCCTAATATATACACCGAGTATCAGGTAATGGCCCTGGACGCGCTAGGCTTCGAAAGTTTTGCCAGTGAGCCGTTGCCCATTGAACCCGAGAAGGTACAGTACACCTTCGAGTTGGAAGCCAGCTCTTCTGGCGCAAGCAAGTCTTGCCAAGGCTACACGGGCAGCGGGTTTGTGGAAACCAGCACCACGGTTAACCGGCGCGTAATGGCCCACATAACGGTACCTATCACTGGGCGCTACGCAGTGGATTTTCGCTACGCAAATGGCAACGGCCCAGTTAGCACCAGCAACAAATGTGCTATGCGCACCTTACGCAACAGCTCCTCTGTTCTCGGCACTATAGTGCTACCACAACGCGGAGCAGACGAGTGGTCGGATTGGGGCTTCACGAACCCGTTATTGCTGAGCTTAGAAGGTGGTAATCACACCCTAACGCTCAGCTTAGAACCGGCTAACAGGAACATGAATGACGAGGTGAATGAGGCCTTGCTTGACTATTTGCGACTGACGAGGATAGGCCAAGGCTACTGATACTTTTTTAACATACTAATACTTTAATGCCTTTAAACGAAATGGAGGCATATCGAATTGGATTGTAAAATTTCAATACTGAATTATTAGCGAAAGCACTGCAACCTGCGTAAATTCGCTACGTATCTGGTATCCCAATTATCCTTCTCTGCCCATGAAAAACTCTGCTACTTTGCACGACATTCAGACCGAAGGCGATATCAAAACGCTGGTTGATACGCTATGCTACAAAGCCACTAATGATACACTGCTAGGTGCCAGTTTCGGGGCCGCAGCTCGTATTCACTGGCCACATTATCTTACCACGCAGTACCATTACTGGAGCAGCACGCTGCTCGGCAAAGGTCAGGCCAACGGCGAACCGCTGCCCGAGCAAGTGGTGCTGCCACGTAGCGGGGCCCACGTTGAGCATTGGTTTCAACTGTTCTCTACCACGGTAGAAGAGCATTTTGCTGGCACCAAAGCCGAAGAAGCCAAGCAGGTAGCTCGCCAATTGGCGACCCGCTTAGGCATACTTCGCTCCCGGGAACTTCCCGTTGATTAACTGAACAACTACTCTCCTTGTGGGCAGCAACCTCATTCTTACCGATTCTATAGAAACACGCTGATACTTACTACGCCTCCACAACCCCCTCCCGCACAAATTCCCACCCACGAAAAAGGCTCCCCGCATTACGCAGGGAGCCTTTTTGTTTTCGATACTACGTGTCGCGCCAGATTACACGCCTAGCAACAGACGGGTTGGGTCTTCGAGCAGTTCTTTCACGCGCACTAGGAACGACACTGATTCGCGGCCGTCGATGATGCGGTGGTCGTAGCTCAGCGCCAAATACATCATCGGGCGAATAACTACCTGGCCGTTTTCGGCTACCGGGCGCTGCACAATGTTGTGCATGCCCAAAATGGCCGACTGAGGCGCGTTGATGATAGGCGTGCTCATCATCGAACCGAAAATACCGCCATTGGTGATGGTGAAGGTACCGCCGGTCATTTGCTCGATGGTGAGCTTGTTGTCGCGGGCCAACATGGCCAGACGCACCACTTCTTTCTCAATACCCTCGAAGGATAGCTCCTCGGCGTTGCGAATCACGGGCACCACCAATCCTTTCGGGGCCGATACGGCGATGCTGATGTCGCAGAAGTCGTTGAATACGATATCAGTACCGTCAATCTGCGCATTTACGGATGGGAATTCCTTTAGCGCCACGCACACGGCCTTGGTGAAGAACGACATAAAGCCGAGGCCCACGCCGTTTTTCTCCTTGAACTTGTCTTTGAACTTGGTGCGCAAATCCATGATGGGCTGCATGTTCACTTCGTTGAACGTAGTGAGCATGGCCGTTTCGTTTTTCACCGACACCAAGCGGCGGGCCACCGTCTTGCGCAAGTTGCTCATCCGCTCACGGCGCTGGTTGCGGTTGCCAGAAGCTGCCGGAGCCGTTTCAACTGGCTTGGCCGCCGGAGCGGGAGCTGAAGTTGGCGGAGCAGCGGCCGGAGCCGGAGCTGCTGGGCGGGTTTGCGCGTTTTGCGCGTCTTCTTTGGTAATGCGCCCGTCGCGGCCCGTACCCTGCACCTCAGTTGCGTTGATACCTTTCTCCCCGAGAATCTTGCCAGCCGCTGGCGAAGGTGTACCCGTAGCGTAGCTCGAAGTGGAAGCCGAAGTAGCCGGTGCGGCCACCGCGGGAGTTGCCTGCGAAGCAGTTGACGCCGAAGCAGCCGGGGCCGCGGGAGCTGCGGCAACACCACTTCCACCTTCGATGCGGGCAACAGTAGCACCAATGCCAATGGTTTCGCCTTCCTTGGCGGCGTGACGCAACATACCCGTACCCTCAGCGGGCAGTTCGAAAGTGGCTTTGTCTGATTCCAGCTCGGCAATAATTTCGTCGCGCTGCACTTGCGCCCCGTCTGCTTTCAGCCACTTCGATACGGTTACTTCCGTAATGGATTCCCCAACCGCCGGAATCTTCATTTCCACCGTTGCGCCACCAGTGCTGGCTGCCGAAGCAGGAGCTGCCGCCGGAGTTGGCGCAGCACTTGGCGTGGCCGTTGGCGTGTCGGCCGAGCCTGACTGCGAGCCGCCGTAGCCGCTTTGGTTGCTGGCCTGTGGGTTTTGCTCTCCTTGCGACACAGGGTCCGCGGTAGGCTGTGCGGGGGCTGCCGGAGCGGGCTGCGCCGCTGGAGTTGCCGCCGGAGCGGCGGCGGCCGGACCATCAGAGGCCGCACCGTTGTCCCCAATATCCGCAATAACTGTCCCGATGCCGATAGTTTCGCCTTCGGCCACGCGGATCTTCAGGATACCATCCGTTTCGGCGGGTAGCTCGAACGTAGCTTTATCGGATTCAAGTTCGGCAATAACTTCGTCGCGCTTCACTGTATCACCGTCCTGCTTCAGCCATTTGGCAATAGTTACTTCGGTGATGGATTCGCCAACTGCGGGGATTTTGATTTCCAGACCCATGATGGGATGTTGAGGGGGTGTGATGCCAGCAATTAGCCGGCAGTTCGTTGAATTGTAAGTCGATAGAGCAAACAACGCGGAGCTGGTACCCTTGCTAGCAGCTAAGGTACCGTGCTACTATGCGTCCTGGCTTTTGTCGGCTACGGCTACGGCTTCTTTGATGGTGGAATCGGCTACGGCTTCTTTGGGCTTGTCGAAGGCCCGCGCCACAAGGTCCTTCTGCTCTTTGATGTGCACCTTGTTGTAGCCGGTAGCTGGCGATGCCGAGGGCTTACGCGCAACAACGTCTTCCAGCTCGCGGCGCATAAAGCGCAACAGGTAATTCCAGTAGCCCATGTTTTCGGGCTCCTCTTGTACCCAATACACCTTCGCCTTCGGATACTTCGCCAGCTCGGCATCCAGCTGCTTCTTCGGGAACGGGTGCAGCTGCTCCATGCGCACGATGGCAACATCAGTGCGGCCCGAGGTATGCTGCTCTTCCAGGAGGTCGAAGTACACTTTGCCGGAACACAGCAGCACGCGCTTCACCTTCTTGGCTTCGGCGTACGTATCGCCGAGCACCTCACGGAAACCACCACTCGTAAACTCTTCTACCGGCGACACGCACAGCGGGTGGCGCAGCATCGACTTCGGCGACATCACCACCAGCGGCTTGCGGAACTCCCACGTCAGCTGCCGCCGCAGGGCATGGAAGAAGTTGGCCGGTGTCGTCATGTTGGCCACCACGATGTTGTTTTCGGCGGCCAGCTGCAAGAACCGCTCAGGGCGGGCATTGGAGTGCTCGGGGCCTTGGCCTTCGTAGCCGTGGGGCAACAGCATCACCACCCCGTTCATGCGCTGCCACTTGCTTTCCGACGACACAATAAATTGGTCGATCATGGTTTGGGCACCGTTGGCGAAGTCGCCGAACTGCGCTTCCCATATCACCAGAGCCGTTGGGTTGGCCATGGCGTAGCCAAACTCGAAACCAAGCACCCCATACTCGCTTAGCAGCGAGTTGTAGATATTCAGCTTTTCCTGGCCTTCCCCAATGTGATTGAGCGAGTTATAGGGTGCCGACGTTTCGGCGTCGTGCAACACGGCGTGGCGGTGCGAGAACGTACCGCGCTGTACGTCCTGGCCGCTCACGCGCACAATGTGCTTTTCTGCCAGCAACGACCCGTAAGCCAACAGCTCGCCCGCGGCCCAATTGAGTATCCGCGTCTCGAAGAACATTTTCTTGCGCTCCTCGATCAGCTTTTCAATCTGCTTCAACGGGCGGAAGCCTTCGGGCAGGGTGGTAAGGGCCTTGCCTACTTTCGCCACCTCTTCCTCGCTGATGCCGGTTTCCGGCGACTTATCGAAGTCTTCGGGCTTGCTGCGGCGCAAACTGCGCCACTCGTTTTCGAGGGCCTGGTAGTTGTACGGCAGGGGCTTCTGCTTCACCAGATCCAGGCGGGCCTGGAGGGTTTCGCGGAATTCTTTGTCCATCTGCGCGGCTAGTTCGGCGTCTACGTCGCCGCGTTGTACCAGCGTGGTGTTGTACACCTCGCGCGGATTCTGGTGCTTGCTGATGATGTTGTAGAGCGTCGGCTGCGTGAACTTCGGCTCGTCCGATTCGTTGTGGCCGTGGCGACGGTAGCACACCATATCAATAAAGATATCGGCGTGGAACTGCTGCCGGTACTCGGTAGCCAAACGCACGGCAAACACGACCGCCTCGGGGTCGTCACCGTTGACGTGTATCACGGGCGCGTCGATAATCTTGGCCAGGTCGGTGCTATAAATAGACGAGCGGGCGTCTTCGAAGTCGGTGGTGAAGCCAACTTGGTTGTTGATAACGAAGTGTACCGTACCGCCCGTCTTGTAGCCTTCCAGCTGCGACATCTGCGTTACCTCGAAGCCAATGCCTTGGCCAGCCAACGCCGCGTCGCCGTGGATCAGGATGGGCAGCATCTTGTCGTAGTCGTTGCCATAACCGTGGTCGAGCTTAGCGCGCACGAAGCCTTCCACCACTGGGTTCACCGCTTCGAGGTGCGAAGGGTTAGGGGCCAGCTTCAGGTTTACGGTGCGGCCCGCGGCGTCCACCTGGCTGCTGTAGCCCATGTGGTATTTCACGTCGCCGTCGCCCATGGTCAGGTCGGGAACGGCAGTGCCCTCGAATTCCGAGAAGATCTGCTCGTAGGTCTTGCCCATGATGTTGGCCAGCACGTTGAGGCGGCCGCGGTGGGCCATGCCAATCACCACTTCCTCTACCCCAAGCTCGGCACCGCGCTGGATGATGGCATCGAGCGCCGGAATAGTGGTTTCGCCACCTTCCAAGGAGAAACGCTTCTGCCCCAAAAACTTGGTATGCAAGAAGTTCTCAAACACCACCGCCTCGTTCAACTTGCTGAGGATGCGCTTTTTGTAGTCAATGCTCGGGTTAAAGTTGAGCGAGTCTTTCTCTACTTTTTCGCGGAACCAGTCGAGGACCTGTGGGTCGCGGATGTACATGTACTCGAAGCCAATGGTGCCCGTGTACACCTTCTCGAGTGCCGCTACGATGTCGCGTAGTTTGGTGTTGGCTCCTAGCCCCAATACTTCGCCGTTTTTAAATACGGTATCAAGGTCGGTTTCGCTGAGCCCAAAATCCGCCAGGTCGAGGCGGGCTTTGCGGTCTTTGCGCTTGCGTACCGGGTTGGTGTTGGCGCGCAAGTGGCCCCGGCTGCGGTACGCGTGAATCAGATTGCGTACCTGCGTTTCCTTGTCGGCAGCCACAGTGTCAACGGAGCGAATTTGCTCGGTACCGTTGGTGGAAGCCATTTGCGTGAGCACGCCCTCTCCCACAGTTTGGGGTACGCCACCATCGGGGTACTGCTGCGAGAAATCAAAGCCCTCAAAAAATTTCTGCCAGCCAAAGTCAACCGATTGCGGGTCGTTCTTATAGGCTTGGTAGAGTTGGTCGATGTAGTCGCCGTGGGCGTTGGCGATATAAGAATATGCGTCCATGCGGTGGGAGCTGTTGGGTCGGGAGTAAAGGTAACAAGTCTGGCATTGAGGCAAAAACCTGTATTCGACTACACGAATACGCCTTACTATCAACATATTGCTTTCAAAGCAGACTCACAGGCTCAACAAAAAGGCCATCCAATCTATTCAAAATAAAACAGAAAGCCCTTTTCCTGAACGAAGGAAAGCGCTTTCTGTTACCGTAAGACGCATACTAATTCGATTTACGGTTGTGTACACAGTCGAAATCGAAGCATCTCGCATGTTGATACATGCTTATACTAAAGTAGTGTCATGCTAAGTTGAGGTGTAGCCAACGCAAGTGTCTGCCAGTATGATAACCATCACCTGCATCAGCACGCGAGATGCTTGCGTTGGCTACGCCTCCTGCTACGCGGACGCCAGATCAAGCAGGACGTTCCCGTTCCGGAGTAGCTTACCGGACTCTTATCTTAAAACGGCTTTGCTTCAAGCTTTTATTGCCAACCAATGCACGGCAGTACATATAAGAAGGACCTTAAATAAGCTACTGTGCCATTTTCATTTTGAAGATGTGGTACGGCTGATCTTGCCGACCGATGCCTTTATTCCAGGTTGCCGTTTTGTGTATGGCCGAATTGGTAACGTAGAGCATCCCCTCGGGGCCAAAGGCAAACGTATCGGGCCATTCGAGGCGCGGGTCCTGCACTACGGGCTCGATTTTGCCAGCGGGCGTACGACGCACAATCGAATGGTTTTCAAAGGCCGTCATGTAGAGGTTGTTTTGGGCGTCAATCTCCATACCGTCGCAAGCGGGCACTTTGCCTAGGTCTTCTATCTGCTGGCCGAGTTGGGCATCCGTTAGCGCCGGGTTGCGCAACGCTTCCGTTTTGATGCGGTACAGCGTGTAGCTGGTTAGGGGTTTCCAATAGAGGTATTGGAAATCCTGGCTTAGCGCAATACCGTCGGCGTTGAAACGCGCCTTCTTACCGGTTGGGTCTACCATCTCGTGACCATCGGCCTTGATATTCAGCGTAGTATCGCCGAGCATAGACGGATGCTTCTCCAGCACCTTGCGGGCCTTCCCCGATTTCAGATCCACTACTACCAGGGCCCCGATGCCAGATTCGGTGATGTAGGCGTAGTTACGCTCGGTGTCAATCCGAACGTCGTTGAGGTAGGACTTACGGGCGGCTACACTTTCGGGGAAGCTGATGTTTTGGGTTACCTTATTGGTCTTCGGATCAATCTTAACCAGTTTGGGGCCGCCTACTACGGTGCCTTTTATGTTGGGCGAGGCCGGGTCGAGCACCCACAGCATGCCCGATTTGTCGGCGTAGACACTTTGTGGGCAAATCCAGTGCTTTTGCGGCTCGTTACGCACGGTTTCGTTCCAAGTGCACCAGCTGGCATCCGGGTAGGGCTTTACAGAACCGTCCGTACCAATTTCAGCTACCGGATTAACCGGGTTATTGTCCCAACGCGGAAAGTCGCCGAACACCCGGCCGTCGGGCAGCACAGCAACCCCCACAATCTGCGGTTCGCGAAACGCGGCTACCACCTGCAATGGCGAATTGGCAGGTGCTTGCGGCGCATCCGTGGTAGTAGAATCAGTTGAGGTGGTAATGCCGGCTTGGTTGGCCGTGTTAGACGGCGATGAGCAACTGCTAACTAGCCCAACAGCAAGCAAAGCAACGGGCAAGGCTACTGGCCTTGAGGTAGAGAAACCGAAAAAATAATCCATGGATTTAAGCTTGAAACAGTTGAAGTAATCGAATACTACTGACTCCTTAAGTTGACCATTCAGTTACCCACATCTGGTAGCTTTCCTGCTTAATAATGGGCCAATAGCTACTCTCCGAGATCTTTCTTCTTTACTGCTAAGATTGGTAAAGGTTGAGGCAGTACTACACCAACTGACAGGTTTGATAGAATATCATTGACAGTTCGTCATGAATTTTGCCGTATCTTTGGCGCCTCTTACCGGGTAAGTGTCGCTAAATCCTATCTTTTATAATTTTTATCCGATTTTCCTGCTTAACATGCTTGTTTTGGCCTTTTGGCTTTCAACATAAAAAACCGGGGCAACCTTTTCTATTCGAAAGGAGTTATGCCCGTCCCTGAAGCCGAGTCGGGCCGGCTGTCCACCCTCTCCGGGCGAAGCGAGAGTACACGAACCCAAAAGTCATGTCCATTGCGTTATTCCTTCTAACCTTCCTCTTCCCGCCCCGCACTATTTCGTCCCCCGCGCTAGCTCTGCCCTCCACTGTGGCTAGTCTTAGCCCCCGTCCGGTGGCTGTTGCCGTACCCATACCGGCCGCTAGAATACTCCCCAAAACTCTGTCGTACACTGTTACGGCAACCACTTACTGGCCTGAGCTAGGTCAGACTGATAGCGCCCCGATGGAAACCGCTGATGGATCCATCATCCCAACCCGCCATTCGAGCCGCACCCGCTGGCTGGCCGTTTCCCGCGACTTACTGAAAGACTGGGGCGGCCCCTTCCGCTACGGTGAGAAAGTACGGGTCCGGGGTATCTCTGAAGCCCTTGATGGCGACTATATAATCCACGACACGATGAACCGCCGCCACCGCCACTGCGTGGATGTGCTGGTGAACGAACGGGAATGCAAATCAGGCCTCGAAGGCCGCTGGAGCAAAATCAAGCTTAGCAAGCTGACTCCTAAACCAATATGGCAGGCTAGCTAGCCGCCGCTTGCCTCCCTCCTTTTACTTTTTTGTGTTTTCCTCTGGATAGCGCGTTAGCTGTCGGGGTTCGCCATCCGCTTCATATAGGAAGGAAAGCGGCAACTCAGGATCCTGCATGATTTCGGCCAGCGGAATATTCCACCGTTTCCACATTTCCAGCAACGATTGTCCGTATGCTGCATTTTCCCAAGGGTTGAAAATGTCGCTGGTAATGTCGTCGATGAGCGTATCCATGACGATGTGCGTGGCACCAGGCTGCCGTGTGCGCGGAAAATAATCGGGCACTACATTTAGAATGTAAGCGGCGTAGTACACTCGTGCCTTAAACTCAGCTACTTGCACTGGGTGCAAGGGCCTTGTGGCATCCTGGTACACCCGGCGCATAGCCTGCCCGATAATGCCATTGTCGACAAGGCAGGCGGTTATAACTGTGTTGTCGAGCTTGATGCTGAAGGTCAGAGTGCTTAGATCGTCGTCGTATTCGAAGGGCATGGCGTCCTGCGTTGGATCGACTTCAAGCACGAACACGGAGGCAGGAGTGAAATCCTCGAATTCGATGGGTACGCGCAGGGCCTGGAAACACTGGAAGAACGCCTGAAAGCGACGCAGCATCCGGGCATTTTCGGCCAGCGGATACTGTGGCACCGCCAGCGGCTCTAGCTCATTCAGCAGTTCCTTTACCAGTACCCCGTAGAACATCTTGCCGAGCCACAGGTACAGAGTTTTGTCGTCTAAACCCCTTAGCGCCTTAACTCCTTGGCTAGCAGCTTCTTTCACCTGCTCTTCCAGAGGCTCAACGTGCTGCGTGCGGCAGCGTGGGCAGCAAGGAATCCGCAGATCCTGATACGTTACGATGCTGAGGTCGAGCAGCTTGATTTGCCGATGGTGCAGGTCGTAGCGCGTCATCAGCCACTCGGCGAAGACGGGCACAAAGTCGGCGGGCGTGGTAGGCGTGCCGCACAAAAAGCACTGTTCCGGCCCGAAGCGCATGCCGTCGAACGGGTAGTAGAAAGTGAAATCGTCGAGGGCAGGAGAATCAGACATAAGCGGGCCGCCATAAGGGCCCGCAAAGGTAGCCCACTAATCAAGCAGAGTAAAACCTGCTGATGCTAATTCCAAGCAAGCAGTGGTTAGCTAAACTCGAAGCGAGCTTTTGAAGCAACCTAAACAAAAGCGCCCCGGCTGACTGGCCGGGGCGCTTTTGTTGTCTCGGGAGTTTGTAGCATGGAAGCTATAAGGAGCCACAAGAAACCTGTTCTGTGACGCGTGTAGCAAATTCAGACGCATTCATGCAGTGCCGAATACATGCTTCGCTCGTCGCGGAACAGACTTTCTGTGGCTTCCGCGTTACTTGCTTAGCGCGAAAGTGAAGAACCCACCTTAATGAGCACCTTGCTTAGGTGGCCAAGAGGAGCTGAGTAGTCGGCGTTGGGGTCGTCGGCTACCTTGGCCGTTTCGGCGCCTAACGTGGCTATGGTTTCTGCCAAGTCATGCGTTTCGGTGTCGGAAGCCGTTAACTGTCCGCGCAAAATGGCGAGTTCCTGGATTATCTTGGCTAGGCCGGGCCGTTCGGAAGCTTGCAGTACCGCTTCCCAGCGCTCTATTTCGGCTAGGCCGTGCTGGTCGCGCTTATCAGGAACGCCAGCATTGAGCAGATTGAGCGTGTCTTCGAGCAAGGCAGTATTCTGCTGATCGGTGACGTCGAGCGGCACATTGGGTGTAGCGGGCGTCTGGGGGGTGGAAGCAGTGGAGTCCATGATGATAATAGTCAGTAAGCGAAAAACCTTGCTTTCCTATACTTACTCCCGTCGCGAAAAGTTGAGTTCAGGCAGTTCTCAAGATCAGGTACGGCTTTACGGCTATCAGCTTTGTTGCTGCATCAGAAAGCGGAAAAGGAAGTGAGACAAATAAGCTAGAATGTTCTATTATCTCACTTTACGGGGTCTTCCTCTTTCAAAGAGTTTCACTTAACCGCTACAGTACTGTTGGGTTACCTTTTGTTGAGCGCGCAGTCAAAAAAACAAGTTTTCAACCGCTCTTTACTTTCATATTTCATGAAGCTGTCCGTTAAAATTTTGTTTGTAGCTGTTGCTTTCGCTGCTATCTCCTGCACCGAAACCGGCAAAGAGAATGCTGAAGCCGCCGCCAATAACACCGGGGCCGCCGCCGAAAAAACCGGCGACCCTGTTGAACTGGAAGCCAGTAATGCCGCTGACGCCACCGGAGCCGCAGTAAACAAAGCCGCCGCCAACACTGAAGTGGCCGCTGAAAAGGCAGGCGCAGCCATCGATAAAGCTGTCGACAAAGCCGGTCGGAAACTAGATGCCGCTGCTGAAAAAGTAGCTGCCAAAACCAAAGCCGCCGCCGACAAAGTCAACGCGAAGCTCGACAAAGTAGCGGCCGATGCCAAAGCTGACGTTGATAAGGAGAACCGGGAAGAATAGAAGCTCCAGCCCGCCCGAAGCCGCACAGCAAAACCAAGCAGTAGGCTGGCTTTGTTGTGCGGCATTTAGCGTTCAAGCCGGTGCTTAAAGCTATCGGCGGTGGCCTTACTTGTTTAGCTCGGTTTCTGCTGAAATATCGGCCACCTCTAGTAGCACCTCGTAGTAGGGCCGGCGCATTATGCGGGCTTGCAGCCAGGCGTAGAAGCTCATGGCCTGCAAGTCTTCGCGTTGCAGGGGCAACGATTGGGGCATATCGTCGACCCGCTGGGCGAACGAGGGATGCTGCGTAGCCTCCGGATTGTCAATTAGCTCGCGCACTAGCGTTAGGTAGCTAAGCACGTAGGCGTACGGGCCGCCGTCCTCTACACCACTTCGCTCGCGTAGCAGCCGCTCAATGGACCGCAGGCGGTTCAAAGCCAAATCGGAGTTGCCCATTTCAAATTGGGCCAGCATTTCACCGATGTTCTTGTTGATAAGCCACTCCAAACCCATTTCCTGCTCGCACCAGTGGTCGGAGCGGCCAATGCTGATGAGGGTTTGGTTGGTTTTGCTGAATTTGCCTTCTGCGAAGTAGTGAAAGGCTAGCCCGAGCCGAGCTGTGAGCTGGTCGCGGGGCGAGAGGGTGTTGGCGGACGAGCGCAGGGCTGATTCCAGCAGTTGAATGCTTTCGGCATTGCGACGCAGAAAGGCATAGTTAGCGGCCAGCAGAAACGTGTAGCGTGGCAACCACTCGGCCTGGTAGCTGGCGCCGCCTTCCTCGGCCAGCGCCCCTCGCAGCAACTGCAGATACCGCACCGACTCCTCGAAACGCCGTACCCGGTAGAGGGCGTGCGCAATCATGTAAAGCAAACCTACTTGGTAGTAGCGGTGCGCGGGTTGGAAACCGTGGCGCTTTTCCATGAGGTGATAGCACCGCAGCACAAACGGCGCGAACGAGGCAAAGTCGCGGCGCACGAGCATGGCGTTGCGGGCAATCGACATGAGGCGGTAGAGTACGGCCGGGCGGCGCGCAAAGGCTTCCTGCAAATCATATTCGCGCAGCACATCCTGCAAAATACCATCGAAGGCTTCGCCGGCGCGGCCTTTCACGCGGGCTTGGCGCAGGCGCTGCCGGATCAGGCTGTCGACTATACCGGCGCGCTCTTCTTCATCGGCCGCTTTCTTATTGAGGTGGCGGCAGCGGATGATTTCTTCCAGTGGATCGGCAAACTCGCTACCGGCCTGGGCAATCTGGAGATTGTAGACGGTATTGAGCAACTCGTATTGCTCGTTGAGGCGGGCTAGCTTTTCGGCTTTGCGTAGCGTAGACCAAGCCAGGCGCGGTACTCCCACCTCAAACAGGTACTGGGCCAAAGTAAGTAACCCCCTCACGGAAGAGGCCGCCGTGAGGTCGTGCTGGCGCTGGCGCAGCAGCAGGTAATCGGTGAGGTGGCGCAGTAGGCGCTTGCGCAGCGCGTAATAGGCCGTGGCGTTGGGCTCGTCGGGGTAGAGGCGGGTCAGCAGCTGGGGCGTGGTGTATTCTTTGGGGTGCAGCAGCAGCTCGTAGAGGCGCAGGTCCATGCGGCCTTTTTGCTTGCGCTTTTGGCGCTGAATAAACTGGGCGAAATCCTTGCGGTCCTCGGGCGAGAAAGTAGCCAGGGTGGTACGCAAATCATCCATAGTAATAGCGGAGATAAAGTTAAATAAAGGACGAAGCTAACTGCTTGAAACCAGCAGCATAACGTCAAGAAAACAGCAACCTAAAGAAACCTGCTTGCGCGCGAAATTCAAGCAGGCAGGAACTCCTTTGCAGTAGTTTATTTAATGGACCTGCTGTTACCTAGTAACCAAGTCTTAGTAACTGAATACAACATAATTTTCGGGCTTTATCAGTCGAGCTTGTAACTGAACCGTATACCCCTTATCCTCCACTAATACCCACCTACCTATCATGGACGCTAACAACAACGGCATCGACGACAGCACCGAACTGCGTGCTCGCGGCAATTGGAACGAAATCAAAGGCCAAGCCAAGCAGAAATGGGGCAACCTCACCGATGATGACCTCTCTTACGAGGAAGGCAAACAAGACGAATGGTTCGGCAGTTTGCAACATAAAACGGGCGAAGCTGTTGATGATATCAAAGCTTGGTTTAAACGCACTTTTTAGGTGCTGAAAGCATTAGTATTATAAGTTAAAATGCCTCGGACAGCAACGTCTGAGGCATTTGCTTTAAAACCAAGATCAATTATACCAACATGCAAATTGTTGTTTACAACACTGCGTTAGTACATAATTTTTCGTATATGCATTATAATTATTATTATCTACCTACCTTTAACAAAATTGCTTTCAGTGCCCCATTAATATGAGCATTAATCCAGAGGAACTACGCACCCTGGGTAATCCGGCTCTGATACGGCAGCCGAAAACTGCTTTCTTCTGCTCTCGTCAATACCCGGAAGCCATTGAGCGGCCAACTTACGTTTGGGCCCTTGAGCAACGCTATGCACATAACTGCATCTTGTCGGGGTTCCATTCCAAGCTCGAACAGGCTGTGTTCCGCTACTTGCTGCAAGGCCCGCAACAGCCCATTATATACGCATTAGGTCGTGGTATCCAGCCTAATCTACGTTTCGAGTACGGAACCGAGATTGAGGCTGGCCGCTTGTTGTTCCTTACTCCTTTCGAAAGAACGCTGCGTACCGTTACCGACGAAACAGCGGAAATACGCAACTTATTGGTGGCTGATTTAGCTGATCAGTTTTTTGTGCCTTACATGACGGCCGGAGGCAACATCGACCGGCTGCTAGCGAGTCCGGGGGCGCAAGGCAAACCCATTTTCACGCTTGATTTGCCAATGAATCTGCCCTTACTGCAACGGGGGGCGAGTATCTATCGGCCGATGGGGCCACTAAGTCGTGGCACCGGCTTGCCAACCCAACCGCGGCCTGCTGTTTAACCTTAAGCGTAGCTTTCTACGTACGCAGGTCTTACCCACCACTAGGACTTCGTACTATGACTGTAGCCAACACTCTTTCCTCTGCTGTTCCTTCCTCGCCTTCTGCGGGTATTCGGGCGTTGGCGCGCTTCGGCTTTGCGGCTAAAGGTCTCGTGTACTTGCTGATGGGCATTCTGGCGCTACTGGCGGCCACGGGCCAGCGCGGCGGTCAAACAGCCGATAAAAAACAAGCGGTTCAAACCCTGCAAGACTTGCCAGGCGGCCCGGTACTGCTCGGCTTTATTGCTTTTGGGCTGCTCGGCTACATCATCTGGCGCTTTGTGCAGGCCGTGCGCGACACCGAGAACAAGGGCTCGGGTGCCAAAGGCATAGGGCGGCGTCTTGGGTACGCGGGCAGTGGCCTGCTCTACGCTAGCTTGGCTTGGTTTGCCGCCCAGCTAGCCTGGAGCGGTAGTGCCAGCGGTGGCAGCAACAGTCAACAAACCCTCATCGCCAAAGTGCTAAGCTGGCCTGGCGGCAACTGGATAATCATGGCGGTAGGCTTAGCCATTATTGGCGCAGGCATCTACCAGATTATCAACGCCTATTCCGGCAAGTTTCACAAGCACGTAAATGCCAGCGACTTGCCGGCTAATCAGCAGAACATTGTGTACCGCACCGGCCAGGTTGGGTACACGGCGCGTGGCGTTGTAATGGCCATCATCGGTTACTTCTTCGTGCAAGCCGGTCGGCAGTCCAGCGCTTCGGCTGCCGGCACCACCGACGAAGCCTTCGACTTGCTGGCCACTATGGGTCCTGCGGTGTTGGGCATTGTGGCGCTTGGCCTGATGGCGTACGGCCTCTATATGCTAGTGCAGGCCCGCTACCCGGTCCTGCGTGGTGTGTAAGTGAAGGTATGAGTGGGAAATAGTAGCTGCTTTATAGGCACCTCACTCATGCTGGTTTGGTGTTCAGTTGCATCAGGTACAAGAAGGCACCCTGCAGTTCGGCCCGACAATGCTTGGCTTTGTGCTGAATACTATAGTTGGCAATGTAGTTCACCACCATGTTGGGCTGATCCAGTGGTAGGGTGGTACTTTCAACCCATTCCTCGCCTTCTGGAATGTAGATGATGGCCACGCAGTCGCCCCCACCGAACTCGTAGATAACCGTAATGGTACCCGCCTCGCTGGTATACATAATGGAGCCAGAGCGCCCATGCTCTTCTATTTTCACGAATGGCTTCATAGAGGGGTATCGGTGACAGTTGAAACAGGATACTTGGTTGTTTTCGCCTGCTCTTGTGCCGGCGGAACTGGCTAGGCCGGCAGCTGCTCGGCCACGTAATCCTGTAGGTAGTTGTAGCGCGGCAGTAGTTGACCATTACGCGCAATAGTGGCTCGTTCTACTACCTCATCCTGGCCGGGCTTACCTAACAAATGAGGCAGCACGTTGTCGAGCAGCTGGCGGCTGAAGTCGCGGCTGGCGTTGCGGGGCAATTCGCAAGGCAAGTTGTCGACAGCCATGATGGTGATGTTGGACGGATTGGAGTAGGCAGGTTCCAACTCACCGGTACGGCAGTTGTAGTCGAAGGCGGGCTCCGGAATGGAGCTGCTGCGCTTGGTGGTGGGCACCGAGCCGTTTACGTCGCAGGTTACGTCGGCAATGGTATTGATGCGGAAGTCGGGGCGTTGGGTGTCTTGCTCGGTGAAGAGGCGGGGGGCGGCCGGGTGCCAATAGGCGCAGGCAATTAGTAGGTCTGTTACCGGCAGAAAGGCGCCGAAGGTGGACTCGTATTCGTGCGGATTGCGGTGAAAGTCGGGGGTGTCCCACACGCGGCCGTCGCGGCGACGGTTGTAGTCGGAGCTGCCTAGCTGGGTGTACACTGGCTCGTTGAAGTCGTGGTACAAGTAATCATAGACGCTTACCCGCTTCAGGCCCATCAAATCGAGCACTTCCAGCGCGCCTTGCGCCACGCGGCCCGAGCCCGTTACTACCATTTTGATGGGCGGCAGCCGCTTTACCTTGAAGAACTCTTCCTGCATATCCTCCATGTCGATGCATTCATAGGCCGGCTTGAGCTGATACAGGCCGTGCTTGCGGCCGTAGGTTAGCAGCCCGTTGTAGGCACCCACGATGCCGGCCCAGCGGCCAAACGCCACAATCCGCTCCCCGCCTTCCTGGTTGGTCATCAACTCGTAATCAACCAGCGTGATGTTGTGACGCAGCACCGCCCGCAGCAGGTCCCGGTTGGCGGGCTGCTTTTTTACCGTGTGCGAGAAGAACAGGTAGGTTTTGTTGGGAAGTAGCTGGCTGACCGGCACTTCTTTAACGCCCATCAGGATGTCACAGTCCGCAACCTCCGCCTGTACGGTTATGCCTAAGTCGCGGTACTCCTGGTCGGAAAAGCAGCGGTGCGGGCTCTCCTGCACCACAATGCGCAAGCCCGGATACTGCGCTTCTGCTTCCACACATTTCTTGGGCGTGAGGGGCACCCGCTTGTCGGGCGGGGTCTTGCCTTCGCAGATCAGACCGATGGTAATGGGGTTCATATAGGGCACTTGGGTGGGGTGGGAATTCGCCCCAAATCTATTGGTTTTCGTTGGGCTGCGGCCGGACTCGCCCACGTTCTGTGGCTGCCACGCTTCAGACGCTACAACACCCACGATCTGGCTTGTTCACCTCGTTTTGGCCGCTGAGCTTTAGACAGCACAACCCCCATTGCGGCTACTCTTTTTTTCGACGTACATGATTATGGGATAGCGCCTTAGCCAGTAGAGCACAGGACGGTTGCGGTAAAGGCACCTGCTAGCTTGACGCTAGCAACGTTCCTATCCTTCATCCCTTCTCACCCTATGATTCAGACGACTTACTTGCCCCCCATTTCCAGCCTCCCGCACCAGGCAAGACTACGCTGGCTGTGCGCCGCTGCCGGCCAATTTCTTTTGCTGGCTGTTCTGCTGTTGAGCGCTAGCACCACGCACGCCCAACGGCGCATGGAAAAGCTCGACCGGGGCGTAGTAGCGGTTCGGACCGGCGCCAACACCGTATTTGTGGGATGGCGCCTGTTTGGCACCGACCCCAGCGGCCTTGCCTTCAACGTGTACCGGGGCACTACCCGCCTCAACGCCACGCCCATCACGGGCGCAACCAACCTCATCGACAATACCGACGCCAACGCCACCTACGTGGTGCGGCCAGTGCTCAACGGCGTTGAACAAGCGGCTTCGCCCGCGGCCAGCGTATGGCAGCAACAGTACCTCCGAATCCCGCTGCAGGTTCCGGCGGGCGGTACTTCGCCCGGAAACTCCGCGTACACCTACTCGGCTAATGACTGCAGTGTAGGAGACCTGGACGGCGACGGGCAGTACGAAATCGTGGTGAAGTGGGACCCCTCGAACTCGAAAGACAACTCGCAATCCGGCTATACCGGCAATGTTATCGTGGACGCGTACAAGCTCAACGGCACCCGTTTGTGGCGCATCGACCTGGGCCGCAACATCCGGGCCGGGGCCCACTACACGCAGCTCATGGTGTACGACCTTGATAGTGATGGCAAAGCCGAAGTGGCCTGCAAAACGGCCGATGGCACCGTCGATGGCCGCGGGGTGGTTATTGGAGATGCCAATGCCGACTACCGCAACTCGGCTGGCTACGTGCTGGCGGGCCCCGAGTTCCTGACTGTTTTCAACGGCCGCACGGGTGCGGCCATGGCCACCACCCCCTACTTGCCGGCCCGCGGCGCGGTAACCTCGTGGGGCGACAACTACGGCAACCGCGTAGACCGCTTTATTTCAACGGTAGCCTACCTCGATGGCGTGCGGCCGAGCCTAATTATGGGCCGCGGCTACTATACCCGGCTGGTGCGCGTGGCCTGGGACTGGCGCAACGGTCAGCTCACCCAGCGCTGGATCTTCGACAGCGATGCGCCCGGCAACGGTGCTTACGCGGGCATGGGCAACCACCAGCTTACCGTGGGCGACGTGGATGGCAACGGCCGCGACGAAGTGGTGAACGGCGCCAGCGCCATCCGCGACAATGGCACCGGGCTATACGCCAATGGCCTCGGGCACGGCGACGCCCTGCACATGAGCGACATGAACCCCGACCGGCCCGGCCAGGAGGTATGGCAGCCTCACGAGGAGCCGGCCCGGTACGGCCAGTATGGCCTTGAGTGCCGCGACGCCCTCACCGGCCAGCCGCTATGGGGCGTGCCCGCTACCGGCGACGTGGGGCGCGGCCTGGCTGCCGACGTAGACCCCAACCACCGCGGCTACGAAATGTGGGGTTCAGTAGGAGGACTGTACACTTGCACGGGTGTGCAGATCGGAACCGCCAAGCCTACCGTCAACTTTGCCGTGTGGTGGGACGGTGACTTGTCACGCGAACTGCTGGATGCGGCGTACAACTCGACCAGCAACTCCAGCACCGTGCGGCTGGAAAAATGGAACCCCGCTACCAACAGTCTGGCCCGCCTGCTTACCCCGAGCTTGCCTGAGAATGGCGACGGTCAAACCATCAATGGCACCAAAGCCAACCCCTGCGTCACGGCCGACATCTTGGGCGATTGGCGGGAAGAAATCCTGCTACGCTCGCGCGACAACCAGAGCCTGCTGCTGTACTCCACCACCGCGCCTACCACCGAGCGCATCTACACGCTCATGCACGACTCGCAGTACCGGCTAGCCGTGGCTCACGAGAATTCGGCCTACAACCAGCCCCCGCATACGAGTTTCTACCTCGGCACCGGCATGGCGCCGGCGCCCACGCCCAACATCGTGCTGGCCGACAGCACCAACAACGGCCCGCTCGGCACCCACAACGGCAACCCTGGCCGGATTGGGGTGGCGGTGTATCCGAACCCAACCACCAGCACCATCCACATTCAATCGGCCGGGCAGTTCACCTACATAATTTACAACGTGGCCGGCCAAGTAGTGGAGCAAGGCGAACGGCGCGACGACTTCAACGGCGGCCTCGACCTGAAGCCAGGATTGTACATGGTGCGTGTGCGCAACGCCAAAGGCGAACAAACCACCGTGAAAGTGCTCAAGCAGTAAGTAAACTGTCATGCTGACGACAGGAAGCATCGCGCGTGCTGAGGTTGTGCTAGTATCTGCCTCACTAGCAGGATGCTTTCTGTTGTCAGCATGACAGTTTACAGCAACAAGTACAGCGGCTTTTCAAGCTAAACAGGGGCGGGGCGACACAACGAAACAATTTCGTTGTGTCGCCTCAAACTTTTAGCAGACTGATGGATTTAGGAAGCAGGCAATTCGGGTTACTTTTTTCAAGTTACCTTTGTTAGGGTCTGTCCTGATACCTTCATTCTACTACTCAATATTCTGTATGTTGCTCCAACCCAAGGCCGCCGACGTATTCATTGACCGTCATAACGGACCTGATTCCGCCGCCGTGGCCGACATGCTGCGCGCCATCGGGGTCGATTCGCTTGACCAGCTCATCGACGAAACCGTACCGGCCGCTATCCGCCTGAAGCAGCCGCTCAACTTGCCTGCAGCCCTTACGGAGCGGGCCTTTTTGGCGAAGTTTAAAGGCATTGCCAGCCAGAACCGCATCTTCAAGAACTATATCGGGTTGGGCTATCATGACACCCAACTGCCGGGCGTTATCCAGCGCAACATTATGGAGAATCCGGGCTGGTACACGGCGTACACGCCTTACCAGGCCGAAATTGCGCAAGGCCGCCTCGAAGCCCTCATCAATTATCAAACGATGATAATTGACCTGACGGGTTTGGAAATTGCCAACGCCAGCTTGCTCGACGAAGGTACCGCCGCCGCCGAAACGCTGCACATGTTCCACTCGCTCACCAAGAAGAAGAACGCCACCCGCTACTTCGTGTCGGAGCAGGTGCTGCCCCAAACCATTGACGTGCTGCGCACCCGCGCTACGCCGCTCGGCATCGAGCTGGTAGTTGGTGACCACCGCACTGCCGACCTCACCGACGAGAGTTTGTTTGGTGCCATCCTGCAATACCCCGCCGCCGACGGCGCCGTCTACGACTACACCGACTTCATCTCGAAAGCCCACGACAGCAACCTGTTTGTGACCGTGGCTACCGATTTGCTGTCGCTCACGCTGCTCACGCCTCCCGGCGAGATGGGTGCCGACGCCTGCGTAGGCAACTCTCAGCGTTTCGGGGTGCCGATGGGCTACGGTGGACCGCACGCCGGCTTCCTGTCGACCAAAGACCAGTTCAAGCGCGTAATTCCGGGCCGTATTATTGGGCAAAGCATTGATGCGGCCGGCAACAAGGCCTACCGTATGGCCCTGCAAACTCGCGAGCAGCACATCCGCCGCGAAAAAGCTACCAGCAACATCTGCACCGCGCAAGTGCTGCTGTCGGTGCTGGCGGGCATGTATGCCGTGTACCATGGGCCGCAGCGCATCAAGCAGTTTGCTACCAATGTGCATGCCCTCTCGCAGGTGCTGGAGCAGGAGCTGAAGGCCTTAG
The DNA here is from genome assembly GCF_036387835.1 of Hymenobacter sp. Taxonomy (GTDB): domain Bacteria; phylum Bacteroidota; class Bacteroidia; order Cytophagales; family Hymenobacteraceae; genus Hymenobacter. The sequence goes on from NZ_DASVSY010000119.1 coordinate 22,748, forward strand.
GTCTTGATCAGCGCAACGAGTTCTACTTCGATACTCTCGACATCAAGCTGGAAAGCCCGGAGCTACAAGCGGCTATTCGGAAAGAAGCCGAAGCCGCGGGCATCAACTTCCGCTACTTCGAGGAGCATGGCACGCCCCGCGTAGGCATTTCGCTGCATCAGAACACCGAAATCGAGGATGTAGCTGACATCGTGGCCGTGTTTGCCAAGGTGCTCGGCAAGGAAGTGAAGCCGGTGGCTTTGCCCGCCGAAATTTCAGTGAACTGGCCCGAGGCGCTGCTGCGTACCAGCCCGTACCTGACGCACCCGATCTTCAACACGCACCACGCCGAACACGAGATGCTGCGCTACATGAAGCACCTCGAAAACAAGGACCTGAGCTTGGCGCACTCCATGATTCCGCTGGGCTCGTGCACCATGAAGCTGAACGCCACCGCCGAAATGATTCCGGTGACCTGGCCGGAAATCGGGGGGCTGCACCCGTTCGCCCCGCGCGAGCAAGCCAAAGGCTACACCCAGATCTTCCGGGACCTGGAGCAATGGTTGTGCGAGGTAACTGGCTTTGCGGCCATGAGCTTGCAGCCCAACTCGGGCGCGCAGGGTGAGTACGCCGGCCTGTTGGCCATCAAAGGCTACCACGATGCCCGCGGCGACCAGCACCGCAACATTGCTCTGATTCCGGCTTCTGCCCACGGTACTAACCCGGCCTCGGCCGTAATGGCGGGCATGCAGGTAGTGGTGGTGAAGAGCAGCGAGGCAGGTGAAATCGACGTGGCCGACCTGAAAGCCAAAGCCGCGCAGTACGCCGACAAGCTGAGCTGCCTGATGGTGACCTACCCCAGCACGCACGGCGTGTACGAGGAAACCATCATCGACATCTGCGAAACCATTCACCAGCACGGCGGCCGCGTGTACATGGACGGCGCCAACATGAACGCCCAGGTGGGCCTCACCTCCCCCGCTACCATCGGGGCCGATGTGTGCCACCTGAACCTGCACAAAACGTTCTGCATCCCGCACGGCGGTGGTGGTCCTGGCGTAGGCCCCATTGGCGTAGTAGCCGACTTGGCTCCTTACCTGTCGGGCCACGTGGTAGTGGATGCCGATGGCCGCACCGGTGGCGCGGTATCGTCGGCTCCGTGGGGTTCGGCCAGCATTCTGCCCATTTCTTATGCCTACATCAGCATGATGGGCGGTGCAGGGTTAACGGAAGCTACTCGCATAGCTATCCTGAACGCCAACTACATCAAGGCCAAGCTGGAAGAGCACTACCCTGTGCTGTACACTGGTGCCAACGGCCGCTGCGCCCACGAAATGATTCTGGACTGCCGACAGTTCAAGAAAGCGGGTATCGAGGTGGAAGACATAGCCAAGCGCCTCATGGACTATGGCTTCCACGCCCCAACCGTGTCGTTCCCGGTAGCGGGTACGCTGATGGTAGAGCCCACGGAGTCGGAAAGCAAAGAAGAACTGGACCGCTTCATCGAAGCCATGATCTGCATCCGCAAGGAAATTGCGGAAGTGGAAGCCGGCCGCGCCGATGCCAAAGACAACCTGCTCAAGCACGCCCCGCACACGGCCGCTGTCGTCCTCACGGAGGAGTGGACTCGTCCTTATACCCGCGAGCAGGCCGTGTACCCCACCGACTACGTGCGCGCCGCCAAGTTCTGGCCCAGCGTTTCTCGCATCGACTCGGCCTACGGTGACCGGAACCTTATCTGCTCTTGCACCTCGGTGGAAGAGTACGCCGACGCCGAAGAGAAGCTCGTGGAAACCGACAAAGGCCCTTCGTACTAATGCTTAATGCGCTACTTCGATTTGATTTTTAGTTGAAAAGGAAAGCCGATTTCTGATGAAATCGGCTTTCCTTTTTTCCTGGAAGCAACAAGTTTTCCTACGCACTAACAACCAAGCAGGAGGCACTAAAACTATGGCTGCGGGAAGCAGGTGCGGTACATGTACCCGCTGACCGTTTTGCCGTCTTTGGTTACGCGGGCTTTCACGAAGTAGACGTCTACCGTATCCGTCACCTGCACTTCGGAGCCAGGGGTGAGGTTGGCCAACTGAGCTGACTCTTTGGTCATGCCGTCATAGAGCACACAATCAACGATTGTATTGTGTGCCACTGGGGTCTTGTTGCTGTTCGTGCTGCTGGTGTTTTCTTTGGCTGCTGTGCAAGCAGTAAAACCCAGTAAACTGAGAAAAAGGAGCAGAGTTCGGTTCATTGTTGAGTTTGTATGGTCGGGGAAGGTAATTAGATTCTTAAATAAGAAGATAATTTTCTCGGAATAATTTTAATAGATTCAACCCGCTATAGCTACTGTTAGGGAACATTGGCACGTTTGAAAACGTTGAAGTAATAAGCAACGAAAGGTGCGAACCGAGCCGCTGAGAGCGGTTTTCCAAGTAGTTGCAGCTTTCTTCATACTGATCCATACCCATGAACTCCATCACTCGCTTATTTGCCCGTCCAGCTGCTTACATGGCTATCGGTTTTTCGCTGCTACTGGGTGTTACTGGTTGCGCTACTTCCTCCCGAGTTGGTGTTACTTCTGATTTCGACCACTCGGTCAATTTCCGTAATTACAAAACGTGGGCTTGGTACCCACAGCAAACGGTAGATGCAGAAGGTGGTCCTGCTAAAGGCTACGAGTCGTTTTTGGACCAGCGCCTGCAAGCAGCCGTAGAGCGCGAGCTTGCTGCCAAAGGTCTAACGCGGGTCGAGAAGGATGCCGACTTGTTTATTGCCTACAGCGCCAAAGTAGAGGAGAAACAGCAGGTTTCGCCTTACTACAACGGCCTCGGCTACCCCTACTACGGCTACGGCCTTTACAACCGCGGTTTATATTCGCCCGTCACGCAATACAAAGCGGGTACCGTTATTATCGACTTAGTTGACGCCAAGCGCAAAGAGCTAACATGGCGTGGCACTGGCCAAGCACAGGTCGATAACCAAAGCATTTCCGAAGAAGAAGTGCACCGCATTGTAAACGGCATCCTGGGCAACTACCCACCCACCGACGCCAATGCTCGTCGCTAACGAGTAGCCTTATTGACAACCTTTTATAGGTAAAAAGCCTCTTAGTTTTAAGAGGCTTTTTTTGTACCTTATGTTATGACTTCCTCTGCCCTTCCTAACTGGCCAGTTGCCGCGTTGCTCATGCTTGCTAGCCTGGGGCTGACAAGCTGCACCACCGTAGCAGAAGGAGTGTATGGCATGCGCCGCTCAGAGACGGTTGACGTGCCGCAGGTGCGCGAATACGCCCAAGATTATGGCGTGGGGGTAGTTCCCGGCAAAAGCTTTGTGTTGGATGTCAGCTACTTCGAATTCTTGAAACGCCAACCCCTGCGGCTCCAGGAAGTAGCTATGAACCACGCGCAGCCACTACAGCTGCTCTACTACAACCGCGCCGGCCGACTGATATCCTATTACGTGAACCGCTACGCCGGCGGCTTCCCCAATCTCGACTGGAACCACGACCGGCAATTGGAAGTGTTTCCGCCCGTTACCCAGGCTCCCGCCGACAGCATGCTTTCCTTTGCGGAGCTGGCGCCCTTTCTGCGCACCGTAGACGGCAGCCGCGTGCAAGCCATGCAGTCGTTTGCCGACTACACGGTAGTGGTGTTCTGGAGTAACCGCATGGGCCGCCAAAGCCGCCGCCTTTTGGCCGCCGCTCAACAAAACCTGCAACTTGCTCCTGCCACCAAGAAAGCCTACATCCTGTATGTTAATAACGATGCCTATCTGAGGCACGTCGGGCTTTGATGTGGTTAGCCACCCTTGCGAGTTCCCTGCGGTTCTTTTCAGGTACCTAGTGCTTATAGCTGCTGTTGCAAATATGAGTAGACGGCTTAACATCGGTATCCTACCGTAACCTGCTCTAGCAGCAAAAAAGGACCAGCTGCGAACAACTGGTCCTTGTGGTAATCTGGCGAAACGACGCCTACTGTGCCGGCTAACTAAATCGGTACGTTCACGTGGCGCTCAGCGTGGTAGCTGCTGCGTACCAAGGGGCCACTTTCTACATACTTGAGGCCACGAGCTAAGCCTTCCTCTCGATAATGCGCAAACAGGTCGGGGTGAATGAACTCGGCTACCTCGAGGTGGCGCTTAGTGGGCTGTAGGTACTGACCCAGCGTTAGAATGTCGAGGCCATACGCCACTAAATCGTCCATAGCGCGGTACATCTCGTCCTTGGTTTCACCTAGGCCCAGCATGATGCCCGACTTAGTGCGCTTACCGGCATCTTTGGTGCGCCGGATTTGCTCTAAGCTCCGCTCGTACTTGGCCTGCGGGCGTACCAGACGGTAAAGGCTGCCCACCGTCTCGATGTTATGCGACACCACTTCCTGGCCACCGGCAATCATCAACTCTAACGCTGTCCAGTTGGCTTTCACGTCCGGAATCAGCGTTTCTATGGTAGTTTCGGGCGACAATTGCTTGATGCGCACTACCGTTTCGTGCCAGATGCTGGCGCCGCGGTCCTTGAGCTCGTCGCGGTTGACGCTGGTGATAACGGCGTGCTTCACACCCATTAGCTGAATGGCTTCAGCCACCCGGCGGGGCTCATCGGTATCGTATTCGGTGGGGCGGCCGGTAGCCACGGCGCAAAACGAGCAAGAACGGGTACACACGTTGCCCAGAATCATGAAGGTAGCGGTGCCGGCTCCCCAACATTCTCCCATGTTGGGGCAGTTGCCACTCTCGCAAATGGTATGGAGCTTGTGCTCGTCCACCAAACGGCGCACGGCGGCATATTCAGGGCCCACGGGCAACTTTACACGCAACCAATCGGGCTTGCGTGGCTTGGCAGGTACGGGCACCTGTGGTTGCACTATGGGCAAGGTTAACAGCAAATCATCCATGTAGTAAAGATACTATAGAACTCAGAAGTCAGAACGTAGCGATGCAAGACAACGCTAAATCCCAGGTACCGCACGAGCTACGAAGCACCTAACAAGAAGTGAGAGGCAAGATTTGTTCCGATGAGTTATAAAAGCTCTTTCAGAACATGTCTTACCTCTCACTTCTAAGCTCTTGCTTCTAGAAATTAACTTCTCGACCCCAAGTAGATAGTCAGGTACACCGAGGGGTAGAAGCGGTTGTTGATTTGGCTGTCGGGTACGTCGCGGGAGCGCAGAATCACGGGTCGCTTGCCGTAGAGTTCCAATAACACTCCCGTCTCTATTCCTGCCACGGCGTCGCGGTAACGGCCATACTCGAAGCTAAGCGCGCCGCGCCAGTGGGCTCCGATATAAGGTTTGGTTTCGTTGGCTCCCGTAAAGAGCGGGGCCCGGTCACGAATCCTTGCTTCGTCGAGGTGGATATACGGATCGTACTGCTCGGTGCGTATAATCTCGCCGCCACCTCGGGGCTGTCCGTTTATGCGTTCTGTGTAATCGTAATTGATATAGTAAGGCATCAACAGGCCAATGGACGGACCCGCCGACATCAAAGCATTCACTTGCACACCCGACTCGGCAGCTTTGCGGAACACTACGCGCTGCGCGCCCACCGAAGGGCGCAGCGCAATAAAGTAGTTCGCTTTGTCGAGCACAAAGGAACTGCCGTTGTAGCTGGCTACTTTCACCTCTTTGCGGTGTTTCACTTCCACCGCCTCAATGCTCCAGAAGCGCGACCAGTTTTCGGAGAGCACCCGCGAAGAGCGTACCGAAACACCACCAATAAGACCGCCTCTGGTGTTGAAGTTGACGCCGTACACAAACTCCTTCCGGTACGAAGGGTCATCATTGGGCGAAGCCAAAGTGCTCTGCGCCTGAGCGGCGGAACCCGTAAAAACGGTCAACAAGCCGGTTAGTGAAAGTAGACGTCGCAAGGGAAACCGGGGGGATAGGGTGAGCGAAGAAACAGAACAGTTGGGGGCTTTAAGGGCCACCCTATCGAAAGTACGTAAATTTGCTGGCATCATCTTGTTTACTAGCTTACTTCCTTAAATATGAACACAGCCACCGCCCGCTACGCCGGCCATTTGCGCACCGAAGCCACTCACACTGCTTCCGGCAATACCATTCTTACCGACGCACCGGTCGATAATCATGGTCGTGGCGAAGCTTTTTCGCCTACCGACCTAGTGAGTGCCGCCCTCGGCAGCTGCATGATGACTATTATGGGCATCGTGGCCGAACGCCTTGCTTTGAATCTGACCGGCGTCACCTACGAAGTAACCAAGCATATGGCGGCTGACCCTCGCCGTATCCGGCAGATTGACGTCCAGTTTCATTTGCCTGCTACCCTAAGCACGAAAGAGCGAACTGTATTGGAAAACGCTGCCCGCACCTGCCCGGTGGCCCTTAGTTTGAACCCGGAAATCCGGCAAGAGGTTCAGTTCGAATACGCAGGATAAGTAAATGAGTTTAAGATCAGTAGCCAGCTTTTAGAAGATTTTCTGCTAGGCAGTCTATCTTCTAAAAGCTGGCTACTGGTGCTGCGTGGCAGCCTTTCTGCGCTTGTTGGCAAGTTAGCCCACTACGCTTTTCACCTCGCTCAGCCGAATACCCATATGCGAGGCATTATAAAGGCATTCCCCATCCTTGATAAGCAAGAGCTGCGGCGACTCGTGCCGCACGCCAAACTGTTGCGCAATTTCCGCTGAAATCGGACGGAAGCGCAGCAAATCCAGGTAGTAGAACTTAGTATCATCAAGGCCTGCCTCGGCCCATTGGCGCTCCAGCTTGCCTTTGGCAGCAGCGCTAATCGAGCAAGTGGTGCTGTGCTTGAAGATGAGCACGGGCTGCTCGTGCGACTCGCGCACTATGTCTTGCAGTTGCTCAGCTTGGGTAAGAGGTTGCCAGGGTATCATGGGAAGAAATGAAGGTTAATTACTAGTGGTCTTTGTCTTCTTACGCAGACGCAGACTAATAGTACTAGGTTCACTTACGCGGGCCGTCCCTGTATTATCGAACTTATACTTCTGCCGGCCATCGTTGGGCTTTGCGGGGCGGCCTCCGTCGCCGCGCTTGAGCGCTGCTTTATCTACTGCCAAGTGCGAGTCTTTGTAGGGTGCCGGGTATTTGTGCGCGTCTCGTAAAGCACGACGGTTGACGGCGCGCTGGTTGGGCTCACTAATCTGAGCTGAAGCGCTGAAACCAACTAGCAACAAAACCACGGTCAAAGCAAAGACGCGCATGGATGGGGAGAAAAAAGAGAGCAGAAATTGAGGAGCTGTTTGTGAACAAGAATCTATCCAAACAGATACTAATACTTACGGAGCGCCGCTAAACCAGCAGCCACACCTACCTGCCAGATTCTAGAAGGGCAATACGAAACCTAGAAACTTACGCTGTCCAACTTTGTGCGTAAGCCGGCGGTGTTCATACTTCGGTTTCTTTAGGAGGCCGTTTTTATCGTAGCTGTTTTTCTGTGGTTTCACTTCCACCGGCTCGGCGCTTACATCACTGCCGTCCGCATTTTGGTCGGCCGATTTCTTGGCCGTTTTCTTGACCTTCGGCTGCGGCGGCCCCTTCGGGCTAGGCAGCGCATAGCGGTGACTTTGGCAGGAAGCCAAGAGCAACATGGCGCTCAGCATATAAGCTAATACACTTCTTAACCTCATTTCACCTAGTATTTTTAAGTAGCAGGAATTGATTATCGAGTAGCGACTTTGATATAGAACATTTAGGCAAACTACTTTATGACTAGCTCAAGTGCTTAACATGCAATGCCTACGAGCCTACAGTCATCTATAACGGCAACATTCTAATTACCGAAATTATCTAATAATTCAGCAACTTCTCTACTGTCTCGCGCAAACGCTGCAGCGGCAAGAACTGCTTTTCCAGATTGGGCGAGAAAGGAACGGCCGTATCCAGCGACGCGACGCGCAGAACGGGAGCATCCAAATGCTCGAAACAGTGCTCGGCTATCCAGGCGCTTAGCTCGCCGCCGAGGCCACCCGTGAGCGTGTCTTCGTGCAGTAGCAGCACCCGGCCATTCTTGTTAACGGTACGGCGCACGGCTTCTTCATCCCAAGGCAACAGAGTGCGCAAATCCAGGATGTCGGCATCGAGGTGGAGCTCACTCGCCAGCGCCAAGGCCCAATGCACGCCGGCCCCGTAAGTAATGATGCTGAGCGTCTCGCCTTCGCGCACCAAAGCTGCCTTGCCAATGGGCGTGGTATAGTAGGCATCGGGCACCGGGCCGGATATACTACGGTAGAGCATCTTGTGCTCGAAATACATCACGGGATTAGGGTCTTCAATAGCGGCACAAAGCAAGCCCTTCGCGTCGTGGGGGTTACTGGGGTAGACTACCTTCAGGCCAGGCGTGTGCGTAAACCAAGCTTCGTTGCTTTGCGAGTGGAACGGGCCAGCCGCCGTACCAGCCCCGGTGGGCATGCGCACCACCACATCGGCGTTTTGGCCCCAGCGGTAGTGGCTTTTGGCCAAGTTGTTTACGATCTGGTTGAAACCACAGGTCACAAAATCAGCGAACTGCATTTCCACCATGGCTTTCTTGCCCTTCACGCTCAATCCTAATCCGGCACCCACAATAGCTGATTCGCAGAGCGGAGTATTGCGGACTCGTGCTTTTCCGAACTGGGCCACGAAGCCTTCGGTGATCTTGAATACCCCCCCGTAGTCGGCAATGTCCTGGCCCATGAGCACCAGTTCCGGGTATTTTTCCATGCTCTGCCGCAAGCCGTCTGCAATAGCATCTACGTAGCGTTTGTCGGTGGTAGGTGCGTCGGTGGCGGGGCTTTGGCTGGGTGCTAGGAAAGTGCGGTACATATCCCCCACTTCTTCCGACTCGCTAGCGGTAGGCATGGGCACTTCGTCGGCTACTCGCAAGCCTTCCTCTATTTCGCGCTTGATTGTGTGGCGGTAACGCATGCGTGCTTCCTCGTCTAGGATGCCTTCCGCCAGCAGCCACTTTTCATAGTTCTCGACGGGGTCTTTCTGCGCCCACTCCTCGAACAATTCCTGCGGCACGTACTTGGTGCCGCTGGCTTCTTCGTGGCCGCGCATCCGAAAGGTAAGCGCTTCCAGCAGCACCGGTCGGGGGTTGCGGCGCATGTCCTCGGCCAGCCGTTGCACGGTGTCATAAACTTCCAGCACGTTGTTGCCGTCGATTTGCAGGGCTTCCATGCCGTAAGCTGGTCCTTTATCAACAAAGTAATTGAAGCGAAACTGCTCCCGGCTGGGCGTACTGAGGCCGTAGCCGTTGTTTTCAATGATGAAAATGACGGGCAGCTGCCACACGGAGGCCACGTTGAGCGCTTCGTGGAAGTCACCTTCGCTGGCGCCGCCGTCGCCGCTGTAGGCTACGGTTACCTTCTGATTGCGATCCAGCACATCGGCTAGCGCAATGCCATCGGCTACCGCTAACTGAGGACCGAGGTGCGAGATCATGCCCACAATGTGGTGTTCATTGGAACCGAAGTGGAAGCTTCGGTCGCGGCCTTTGGTGAAGCCAGTAGTTTTGCCCTGCCACTGCGCGAAGAGCCGGTCGAGCGGCACGTTGCGGCCCGTGAACACCCCCAAGTTGCGATGCAGCGGCAGAATGTACTCGTCGGGCTCTAGAGCCAGCGTGCTCCCCACCGAAATAGCTTCCTGCCCGATGCCCGAAAACCACTTGCTTATCTTACCCTGCCGGAGCAAGATGAGCATTTTCTCTTCTATCAGGCGCGGCTTAAGCAAGTGCTGATAGAGGTACAGAAGGGTTTCGTTGGAATAGTCTTTACGGTCGAAATGCATAGGGCGGGGCGGGTAGGCTATATGTCGGGGCCAAAAGTAACGGATTGGGTCGTAGGGAGGATAGATCATACCGTTCGATCCGACAAGCAGCAGGGACAGGGGCAATTCAAGACTAACACCTTCATTGGTATTTATGCTAGTTACATCAAACGGCCCAACTTACGCCTGTGGCCATGCAACGAGTTTTCGCCTCACTTATGACTGCTGCCTTTGTTGTGATGCTGCACTCCACGCTTGTGTCGGCTTTGGTTTGGCGCCATGCTAGTCCTGGCAAAATTTTTATCTAACCTTGCTATATTCTACTGTAGGGTTGCGCCATAACAACACCAAGAACTACAACTTTGCTTCCGAAGCCTTGGCATTAACGCAATGAACAGAGTGAACTCCTGCCATGGTTTTGTACAGCGCTACGCTTCTGTTTACCTTGCTCGCGGCAACCCTTAATGTGCTCTTTTACTGTTTTATAACACAGGTTAATACTATTCTATGCCCCAACTTCTACCCGCTACTCTTCTCCTGCTGACGGCCACAACTACGGCCACCCATGCGCAACGTCCCGACTCACTTACCCAGCGCCTGGTTTCCGTTAAATTAGACGCCCCAGACAGTCTCGCAGCCAAGCTGAACCCAGGATACAGAGTCTATTGCACGCTTGGTGTAGTGACAACTATAACGCCTTTTATCTTTCCTTCTTTCACTACCGTTCAGTCCGTACTCACTCGGATAGCCGGGGTGCAAGTGACGCCCTACTCCGGGGCGCCAGGCGCCTGGAGCACAGTGCGTATCCGAGGTGTAGCCAACGTAACGGGCAACAGCCAACCGCTGTACGTGGTAGACGGTATGCCGGTGTATAACCTGAATATGACGCCGGAAAGGTGGACCAGCATTCAGTACCGGCCGCAAGACGGGCCTAATTTCGGTAACACGACAACAAGCCCCTTTTCGCCGGTCAGCAATCCACTGCTGGACCTGCCCGTGGAGGATATAGACCTGGTAGAAGTGGTGAAGGGTGCAGCGGCTACCGCCTTGTATGGCGCCCAGGGCACCAACGGCGTTATCCGTATCAGCACCCGGCGCGGGGCCGATGGCACTGCCTCCACCCAAGCGCCACGGGTGCGCTACGCAGGCTGGGGCGGCGTGCAGCAGGTGCGCCAGCGCTACGATCTGCTCGATGCACGCCAGTACGCCGACCTGATTAATGTGGCGGCCGTTAACAACGGTCGTCCGGCGCCCTACTCAGTTACTGATCTGAGTAACCTGCGTGAAACAGACTGGCAAGACGAAGTATTTCGGGTTGCCGCCATTCAGAGCCATAATCTCAGCCTGAATGGCCTGACGGCCCGCCGCACCCGCTACTATGCTGCCGCCGACTATTTACGCCAGTCAGGTGTACTAATCAATTCCAGTCTGAGTCGCTATAGCCTGCGCACTAATCTGGAGCAACAATTTGGCAGCAAGCTGACGGTTGGCGTACGGGTAGCCGCCAGCCAGCTCGACCAGCGCCAGCCCGGCTACGAGCCCGACGCCGGGCCGCTGCTGCAAAATATTTTGTTGGCGAGCCCGGCCGTGCCCGCTCGCAACGCCACTGGTAGCGTAACGCCCGATCCGCTGCGCGACGTGGCTACGGCCGGACATACGCCCCGCACCCGTCGGCTGCTGGCGCAGTTGCAGGCTACCTACCAGTTCGCACCCGGCTTTTCGCTGCGCCTGTTCGGTAGCCGCGAGCAAGCTCTTACCCACGACGCGTATAGTGTTAACTACAATTCCCCAGACAACAACAGCCGAATTTTGCGGCAGGATACGTCGAAAGTAGACTCGAAAAGCTGGATGGCAGGTATGGAAATGCACTACCAGCGCATTTTGCGCGAGCGGCATACTCTCACGGCTAACCTAAGCTACCTGCGCCAGCAATACAAGTGCGAAACCAGCTATACTCAGCGACAGGAAACTATTAATCCCAATCAAAACGGCAATGCGTTTAGCAGTCTCGGTGCTACCTCGCGGCAGGAGTTGTTCCCAACCCACAGCCCCACAGCCGCCCTGACCTACGCATACGACGGCCGCTACGAACTGCAAGCCGCGTTGCGAACCGACATTTGGTTGAAAGATAATTTTGCACCCTCAGATTCCCGTTGGTTTCCGGGCGGCGAAATACGCTGGCATATCGGTAAGGAGAAGTTTCTGGGGGCCGTACCGAGCCTGAATACACTCACCCTCAAAGCCGGCGCGGGCCGTACCAGTAGCAGCCTCACTACCGACGGCCTGCTACAGCCCTTTATTATCGGAAATAATACCCTCGTTGATAAGCCCTCTTACGACCTAACCACACAACTTGATGCTGGTTTGCACCTAAGCTTGCTACAAGAAAAGCTAACGCTGGACGCAGACGTGTACCAGCGCCGAACCCTGGGTGCCCGTACAGTAGTAGTGGCAACGTTGCCCGGATCTGGCAGTAACCCGAGTACTATAGCTCTTCCCCTTGGTGTCGACCTTCGGAACCGAGGGCTAGAACTGACGCTAGGCAGCACTTGGCAGGCGAATAGCTTGGCAGGAACAAGCCGATTGGCGGTTGCCACCAATCACAACCAAGTAGACGAGCCACAGGACCAATTGAGGACATCCCCAGTCTATTTGGGGCTGGAAGAGGGCAAGGCAGTTAGTAGCTTTCTGCTGTACGAGCAAGATGGCATCTACCCCATCGGCTCGGCGCGAGCCGGGCAGGTTCGCCTGCGCGACCAAAACAACGACGGTCGGATAGACATGGCTGACGCCCAGTACCAAGGCACGGGCCTGCCCCGCTACACGCTCAACTTCTACCAGCAGCTTGCTTTAAAGAAATGGCAATTAGAAGCTCAACTGGACGGCTTGTTCGGCTACCAGCTGCTCAATTCCACCCTGGCCTTGCTTGACTCCCCAACTGGCATTGGCAACAGCACCTTCCAGGCACTCAACTACTGGACTGCTACCAACCAAAACACGTTGGTGCCACAGCCTGGCAGTGCTGCTTTTCCCTCTATCTATCAGCTCACTAGCCGCAGCCTAGCCAGTGGCAACCATGTACGACTCTCGCAGCTTAGTATCAGTTACGAACTACTGAGCACCGGCTCGCGCAAAGCCAGCGTGTGGGTGGGCGGCCAGAACTTACTCGTGACAGGCAAGTACCACGGCTACGATCCTAATGTGAGCAGCGCCGGGGCCTCACCGCTGTATGCTGGCCGCGACGCTAGCGTGTATCCGGTGGCACGGGTGTGGCAAGTAGGTGTGCGAGGGCAGTTTTAACAGTTGACTGGTTGTCTAGCGCTACGGTCGAGACACTTATTTCGTCAGCAACCAGCCCAGTTGCAAAGCTCCTACGCTTCTCTCTATCTTGCCTTGCCGAAAGCACCTTTTCAGGGTGCTTTCGCTGTTTCAGATTCTGCTGCCTACCAACTATTTCGAGCTTATGGCAGCGGTATTTTGCTAATTATCTCGTCCTGCAACTTCAACAATTGCTGCACACCTCTGCGCTGCTCCTACAGCGACTCGGGCCTACTAGTATTGAGCGTTAGTTCAATGATAGCCACCCGTTGGTAGTAAGCAAGAAGTACGGTCTAGGCTTAACGCAATATTGTGTTGGGCCTGATGCTGGTACAACAGTTCCATGTTGTTGCTCACCTAACTTGCACACATCAGCTTACAAGCCCACTTTGTAGTTGGCTATCATTAGTAAATGAAGAAAAGTACTCTGTTCGTTTTGCTGGTCTTGTTTGTGCTGCTGGACCTGGGCTACACATTTGTGCAAGCCTATCAACTACCACTAGAAGGCGACTTACCATCTATTGTATTACCTGCCCCTGACTGTCGACAAGTGTTGCAGGATCCTTTTGGTTGGGGAGCACTAACACGCGATGAAGTATACGTTGCTCCTAACCGCTTTTTTGCGCACGCCTCCATGGTGTCCTATTTCAAGTCCGTACCGTTTGCTTTGCAACGTATTACCAATCCCATCAATAGCATATACGCAGCCTGTGCGCTGTTTGCGGTGGGCGTGCAAGCACTGCTACTCTATATATTGGGAGTTTATATTACAGGTACGTATCGTCTTAGCCGCTTCAATATATGGCTGGCCATAGCACTTCTAGTTCCTCTGTTCCAGATATCGGGCTATAACGACCAGATGGGTATAATTGATCGGGCCATCACGTACACGTTCTTTTACGCGTTTCCGATGACGTTGCTGCTGCTGCTGCTGCTGCCCTTTTATCAGGCTGCTTACTATGGGCAGCCACTACGCATCAGTTGGCCGGGACGCATAGCCTTAGTTGGGTTGATGGTGGTGCTGGCTTTCAATGGCGCCATCATTACAGGAGTAGTAGCAGTGCTTTTTTTCGGCATAGCCTTGCACTGGATTATTCGTCAATGGCAATCTGGAAGCGGCTTGTCAGTAGGGCAGCGGCTTATTCGGCTTGTGCAAGTGCCTGTTTTGCCAGTGGTAATGCTTGGGCTGTTTACTGTACTTTGCTTATACTCACTTTATATCGGACTTAGCGAGAAGGAAAGCAGTGAGCATGTACTACCCCTATGGGACCGGTACGCTCGCATTCCATCCGGTATTGCTTGGCAATTTCGTAAACCAGGCTTGCCAATATTGATAGGAGCTGCTCTCATAAACGGTTTTATCGTCCGTCGATTAGTCCCTCCTAGCCCAGGCCGGCAGCGTGTTCTTCGCATTTTCGGGTGGCTTGGTTTGTTTGCTCTGGTTTATTTGCTGCTACTCCCTCTTGGGGGCTACCGTCAATACCGACCACTCATTATTCGTCGCGACTCAATTCTGCCAATTATTTTGGGAATAATGTTTTTCTATGGCCTATCCAGCTATTTTCTGTTACACCAGTTGCCCGCTTTGTTCCGCCGCCGGTATATAGCTTGGCTGGTCGTGCTTTCTAGCTTTTATCTGATAACAGACACTCTATTTCTAACGGACAACAACACCTGTGAGCGCCAAGGCCTGGAGCGCTTGGCACAGGCTACCGAGCCGATAGTAAGAGTAAGCGCCGAGTGCGCCGTGATGTCGTGGTGGAAGATAAACAGGCCTGAGTATTCGGAGACTAATGCCCAGCTGCTGGAATACTGGGGCATTACGAAAGGCAAAAAGCTATACTACCACGAGGGCTGGTAAGGATTTGAGCGCAGTTTATATTTTGTCTTACCTGAGGGCACGCTCTGTTACGTTCTTAACTACAGATCAACTGCGCTCAGAACCCAATACCTACACTCGCAGTTAGACAATTATCTGTTCACAACTTCGCTTTCATGATTCATTTCGAAGAATTCACTTTGGCCAATGGTCTGCGCTGCATTGTACACGAAGACCACACCACTCCTATGGCCGTGCTCGACGTACTCTACAATGTTGGCTCACGCGACGAAGAAGCCTCCCACACTGGCTTTGCGCACTTGTTTGAACACCTCATGTTCTCAGGCTCCGTCAATATCCCAAGCTACGACGAGCCTCTGCAGCGGGTAGGAGGAGAAAATAATGCTTTCACTTCCCCCGACATCACCAACTACTACCTTACCGTATCGGCCGCTAATCTAGAAACCGGGTTTTGGCTGGAATCCGACCGGATGTTAAACTTGGCTTTCTCGGAAAACGGGTTGGCTGTCCAGCGCAAAGTAGTAGTTGAAGAATTCAAGCAAAACTACCTCAACCAGCCCTACGGCGACGTGTGGCTGAAACTTCGGCCCTTAGCTTACAAGCACCACCCCTACCAGTGGGCAACTATTGGCAAGGAAATCAGCCACATCGAAAACGCAGTGATGGATGATGTGCGCGCTTTTTTCAAAAAGCACTATGCTCCTCAGAACGCCATCTTGGTGGTTGCCGGCGCCATTACGGTAGCGGAAGCGCAACGATTAGCTGAAAAGTGGTTTGGCCCGATTCCGGGTGGTTCTCGCTACGAGCGGCAGTTGCCCGTAGAGCCCCGCCAGACGGAAGCTCGATTTTTGGAAGTTGCCGCCGACGTTCCGCTCGACGCGCTTTACAAGGTATACCACATGCCCGCCCGTACGGCACCCGAGTACTATAGCATCGACTTGCTCGGCGACTTACTAGGCCGGGGCAAATCGAGCCGGCTGTACCAGCAGCTAGTAAAGGAACAGCCACTTTTCAACTCTATTTCTGCTACGGCCACGGGTTCTTTAGAGCCGGGCTTGCTGGTCATAAGCGGCAAGCTCAACGCTGGCGTCACGCTCGAAGCGGCCGATGCCGCCGTTGAGGCTGTAGTAGCAGCCCTGCGCGACGAAGAGGTACCAGAAGCCGAGCTGGAAAAAGTGAAGAATCAGGCTGAAGCCGGTATCGTATTCGGCGAAATTGAGCTGCTGCACCGCGCTTTGAACCTTGCCTACAGCAAGCTGATGGGCAATGCAAACTTGGTGAACGAGGAAAGCGCGCGGCTGCAAGCCGTAACGCCTACCGACCTGCAAGCTGCCGCCCGCGAAGTAATGCGTCCCGACAACTGCAGCACGCTTTATTACCGGGCCCAAGTTAACACCGAAGTAACCGAACCGGCCGAAGCTGCGGTATCGGCAGCAGGGTAAAGCTGCCAGATCAGTTGTGTAAGCGAAAAGCTTCTAGGCTAAGCTGTTTTTGATGCAACAAAGAAGGCCCACCCGATATGTATCGGGTGGGCCTTCTTTGTTGCTGTTGAAATCGAGAGAAGCTTACCAGCCGCTACCACCCGAGCCCCAGCCATCATCTTTCTTTTTGGCAGGAGCGGCTTTTTTAGGAGCTGTAGTAGTTTTCTTGGAAGCGGCCGCAGCACCACCCGAAGCTTTGGTTGCGGTGGCAGAAGCGGCTGCCGGAGCTGGGGCCGGAGCCTCTGCTACTGGAGCTGGCTCAGGCTCAGGCGCTGGTGCAGGGGCTACCACCGGGTCTGGGCGACGTACGTTACGACGAATGTAGGGGGCGATAGGCCGGCCCCGATAGTCAGTGGTTACGCGGTGCGAAGGCGCGGCCGTGAAACCAGGAGCTACTACTGATCCGCCAGGCTGCATTTCAGCTGGAGCTGCTGCAGCCGCACCGGCTCCCCCAAACCCACCTTTGCCGGAAGTCATTTCGTTGGCCGGAGCAGCCGCTGCTTCTGCGGGTGCAGCCGCGGGAGCTGGAGCAGGTGCTTCGGTGGCAGCCGGAGCTGTTGCTTTCTTGGTTGAAGTAGCAGCTTTCTTGGGCGCCGCAGCCGGGGCACCCCAGCCATCAGAAGAGCCCCAGCCATCCGAAGACTTGGCTTTTTTGGTTTGAGCCTGCGAAGGAGAAGCTATAAAAACAGCACCAACCAGCAGCAACGGGAGGAAGATTCGATTCATCAGTAAAGGCTTTAAATAGTTTGTGCAAGTTACAGACCTTCCTACATCCAAGAAAGTGCTTATGCGCTTTCCCCTCAAACGCCGTAGAAAACAAGAAGTTCCTGACAAGAAAAGTATCGGTTACAAAAAGTGCGCGCAAGTAGGTTTGCCCCCCTAACGATCAGACTATCAAGTATGATATGCCTACCCGCACTTATTGTCAAGAATTAAATCATCTCGCAGCTAAACTTTGCTACTAGCAAATATTGGCAAAAGCTTCGCCCTATCTGGGGCGAAGCTTTCTCGGATTTAAAGCAGGCACTTATTGGAAAAACGCTAAAGTCATAAAAGGCCGCAAGTGGCTTTTTAGCGCTTACGAGCCTTTTTGGTGGCAGCCGGGGTAGCTTTGATAGGGATTGCTCTTTCCGAAGACATCGACGTAGCGCTGGTGGCTGCCACCTTAGGCGCTTTCTTTTTTAGAGGCCGCCCCATATAGTCGGTAGTGGGAGGGCTAGGCATATTCAGGCGCAGCCCGGGTGCCAACTTCATGTCCTCCTCGTTGCGCCGCCCTGATCGGTCGTAGCGGGCATAGGCCCCTGCACGAGCCTTGGCTTTTGTATTGCTGGTCCGATGGTAGCCGTTAGCCGGCTTCTTGGCGCCGGTAGTTTGCTGCGCCTGTATAGGAGAAGCAAGTAACAGGCTAGCAAAAGCTAGGAATACGCACAGAAACGGAGACAAGCGCATGATAGAAAGATTATGTGAAATCTGGATATTTCCTACTTACGAAGAATCCATCTATCTCGGCTGTGCTTACCACCCCGTTGTGGAGTGAGACAATACTGGGGCCTCTGCTTCCGTCGTTTTTGTTGCAGCAACCGAGTTTTTCGATTTTTTCTTTAGGGGCCGGCCCCAATAATCGGTGCTTACGCCACGGGAAGGCGACGAGCTCATGCCAGGAGCCACCATAACGCCCGATGACTGCATCATTGGGTCGGCACTTTCCTGCTCAGCATAAGCTGCTTGCTTTGCGGCCACGGTAGTTAGGTTCTTTGATTTCTTTTTGAGTGGGCGGCCCCAATAATCGGTGGTAGGCTTACCGTGCAAACTCAGGCTTTGGCCGGGAGCCGTGTTCCAGCTCATGGTATATTGAGGAGCTTCGGCATCTTGGGTAGCGCTAGATGGAGCGGCAGAAGTTGGCGTGTCCAGCCAAGGGTCGGGGGCAACCGACGTTTGAGTTTGAGCAAAAGAAGCGCCAACCGAGGCAGCCACCAGGCAAGCGGTAAGGAGGAAAGTTTTCATGACAACGAGGAAGAGAAGATAAAAGAGGAGGGCCGGCTCAAAGGCCGTCAGAATCAACTCAGCTGAACGGGTGGCGCCCCGCGTTCTGGCTGCAAGCCGCTGGTAGAACTGCCTTTTGCAGCAACCGTACCAACTTTTATTATTTAGTGATGAGTTTTTGTTTTTGCTTGATTCCTCGTCTACTACTCCGCCACCTGCGCCTAACTAGAAGCAAAAAACCCGCCGAGAGAAACTTATCTTTGCGCTACTATGCAGGATAATATCACACGGCTACGCGCCGAAATTGAAGCCTATGATCTGAGCACGCCCGAGTTGCTCGATCAGTTTCGCGTTGCCTACACCGGCCGTAAGGGCCAGCTAGCCGATCTGTTTGATCAACTCAAAACCGTACCGCAGGAGCAGCGTCGGGCGGTGGGCCAAGAGTTGAACCAGCTGAAACAACAGGCGCTAGCTCGTTTTGAGGAACGCCAGCAGGAGTTGGAAGCTGCTACCCGCAACGCCCCCGTCGACCCTACTTTCGACTACACACTGCCCGCTGTACCAAACCAGTTGGGTACCCGGCACCCGCTCAATTTGGTGCGCGAAGAAATTGTGCGTGTTTTGTCCCGCATTGGGTTCAACGTTCAAGAAGGCCCCGAAATTGAAGACGACTGGCACAACTTCACGGCCCTAAATTTTCCCGAAAACCATCCGGCCCGGGACATGCAGGACACGTTTTTCGTGCACCGCACACCCGGCGAGCAAGATTGGTTGTTGCGCACGCATACCAGCCCTGTGCAAGTGCGGGTGATGCAAACCCAAAAGCCCCCCATCCGTAGCATCATGCCTGGCCGCGTGTATCGCAATGAAGCTATTTCGGCCCGTGCCCACATGATGTTCCATCAGGTGGAGGCCCTCTTCGTGGATGAGAACGTAAGCTTCGCTGACCTTAAGCAGACCGTGTACTACTTCGTGCAGGAGTTGTTTGGCAATGATTTGCAGGTGCGCTTTCGCCCTTCTTTCTTCCCCTTCACGGAGCCTAGTGCCGAAATTGATATCACCTGCCTGATCTGCAAAGGCAAGGGCTGCAACATCTGCAAGCACACCGGTTGGGTTGAAATTGGGGGCAGTGGCATGGTCGATCCGGCCGTGCTAGAACAATCCGGCATCGACCCTGAGCGTTACTCTGGCTACGCTTGGGGTATGGGTATCGAGCGGATTGCCATGCTCAAGTACCAAATCAAGGATTTGCGCTTGTTCACCGAAAACGATCTGCGGTTTCTGCGCCAATTCGAGGCAGTGCAATAACGCACGGTATAGCTATCAACCTTTTGCTTTGAAGCGAATGACTGACCTACCTTCCATCTATTCGCGGCTACGCTCCCTTGTAAGCACTTGGCGTGCCCTGGCTATGGTGAGCTTACTAGGCAGTCAACTACTGGTCGCCTGCGGCTCCGATACCACCCGTGTCGAGCCGCAGATACCAATAGTCACCTTTTCGGAGAGCCTTAACATCACCAATCAGCAGTACACGGCCTTGCGGGCCGATAACGGCGCGGTTTATCATACCGGAGGAGTTCGTGGTTTGATTATCGTACGGCAGAATGCCAGCACTTACTTCGCTTTCGAGCGTAATTGCCCTTACCGCGTCACCGATACCTGTGCCCGCGTCAGCATCGACCTCTCTCGCTTGTTTCTGAAGGATGCTTGCTGCGGCTCCCAGTTCGATTTGCAAGGCCGCGTGCAAGGCGGGCCGGCCACTCGCGCCCTCCGACAGTACAACACTTCGATATCAGGAAACCTACTGAGTATCACCAATTAGGCTCTTTATTGAAATATTTTCTAGAGGAATGCTTGCACAACCTTTTGCTTTGCCCTAATATTGCACCCGCAACGGCCACTAAAAGCCGCCATAACCGCTTCCTTAGCTCAGCCGGTTAGAGCATCTGACTGTTAATCAGAGGGTCCCTGGTTCGAGCCCAGGAGGGAGCGCCACTACCTAGAATGCCCGTCCTTATCGGCGGGCATTCTTCGTTTTCAAGCTATTTAGGGCATAATTGCAGTTTGCATCTTCGAGTATCTCCGATTAACTTTGGCTAAGACCGGGACATAAACCGGGACACGTACCGGGACAGGACCTGGGATAAAGGCCAAACAGATGCTGACTCCTACCCTTTATAAGCGCACCATCAGCATACAGTTTTACCTTCGGCTTGCCGCCCGAAACAAGCACGGGTACTGTCCGGTGCGCATGACATTGCGGTGGCACGGCCAGGAACTGCAGATGGATGCCGGGGTTCTGGTGCTACCGGAGCGGCCCGGCCCGAACGGTTTAGGAGTCGAGGTGCTATGGGACACCAAAGCGCAGCGGGCGTTGGATGGGCGGAGGCTCACGGCGAAGGAAATGGGCACCGTTCCTACGCACCCTGGTACAGCTACTAACATCAACGCGCACCTGATGTCGCGCAGGAAAACGGTTGAGGATACCTTCTACCGGTTGTTTGACAATGGAAGTCCGGGGAGAATACCCAAGGCTGCGCTGGCGGCAGAGTTGGTGCCTGATAAAGAGAAGCCCGAGCTAAAGGCCGCGCCCGTGGTTAGCCTCACCTTCCGGCAGGTGCTAGAGGAATGGAAAGCGGAAAACCGCAACCTGGCCAAGGACTCGCTACGCAAGTACGACCAGTTGGCTACGATGATGGAAAGCTGGCGGCCGGAGCTGCGGCCGGACCAGGTGACGCAGAGAGTAGCGAAGGAGTATCAGCAGCACTTGCTGGACCTGCAGAAGTCAGACGCGACTATCAAAGTGCATTTTGGAGGTATCCGCAAATGCCTGGAGCAACTGGGGCTGCAGGCGGACATGGCGTGGCTGCAATACTCAGCCAAGAACGCGCCGCAGTTGGATTTGGAGATTGAGGAGGTACGCAAGCTCATCCGGTGGCGGCCTACTTCGGAGCACTTGGCCGAAGAGCGGGACCGGTGGCTGTTTCAACTGTTCAGCGGGCGGCGGTACGAAGACCTGGAAAAGTTCGACAAGCGTGAACGAATCACACTGACGCTGCCCGATGGTAGCCAAGTGCCCGCGCTACTCCATGCGCAGGGAAAAACGGGCAATGATGCGGCTGTACCACTGCCACCTATTGCCCTGAAAATCGGTGAGCGTTGGGGCTGGCAGTTTCCGGCCCGCAACTGGCAGCAGCGCGGTGACTGGATCAAGGAAATAGCGCAGGGTGCAGGCCTCAACCGGGAATGGGACGACCGGCTGATTACGGGTGGCAAAGTGGTTCACAACTGGCGGCCCATCTGGCAAGTAATCAGCACCCACACGGCGCGGCACACAGCAGGCACGCTGCTAAAGCAGGTGAGCAACGGAAACAAGGCTTTGGCTAAGCTTGTGCTCGGGCACGCCGATGAGGACGTGACGGACCGGTATGCCAAGGACAAAGCGCGGCTGCTGGCCCCGGCCGTGCTAGATGCCTGGCAGAAAATCTTAGGTAAGTGGTATGACAGAGAACCTACTTTGTAAGTAGAATATAAAATTAGCTCGACGTTTCTGATCAAGGGTTAGCGGCACTGGCTACAAGGCCTCGGTTTTATAACATCATCTTTTTTACCCTTGCAGTTGCAAACTTCCAAGTCAGCTACTGTCATTGTACCATCAGGAGCGTGAACAGACATCGAGATTTTAAAATCCTTTAGTGAGTCAATAGCGGCAAGGTTACCTTTTCGCAAGGTAGAAAGGGCAGCGGTTAAAGCCTTTTTCAGGTGTACTTCGAGTAGCTGTTGGTCTGTTGTCATGAGAGGATGTAAGTAGAGGTTAGTTTAGTTCGCAATAGACACTTGGTCGGGAGGTATTGGCTTGGGCGTAAAGGCTCGCGGTGTGACTCCAAAAACGTCTGTTATGCCATTGAGAAGAGTTGTTAAGCTCATGTCTAATGAAAGACCAACAAAAGGCCAAGCGCGTAGATTACGCCCTGTATAAGTCATAGTAGCAGGATCCTGCTTGTATTGAAAATACCACACCCCACCGGCTGTTATGCGAGCAGCATTTCCTAAGCGGAAGCCTGCGCCAGTGAGTAAAGTCCCCTTGCCTTTGAAATAACTTCTGATTGAATCCTGAGTGAGATTATAGGTTTGCTTAGGCCCATTGTCAATTTGAACCAGCGTCCATCCAATGGATAATGACAGATAATGTGATATGCGATGAGGATACGACCGAAAGTAGTTTTCTCTGTTTATCGGGTGTAGATTAACGTTAAAGCCTAGATATGGCAGAAACGAGTATGGATTATTGCGGCCCTCCTTTGTAAAACGGGTTGTAACCAGACCAAAATCCGGTGCAATGCTTAGTTTATTACGAGTTTCAAAACCTACAACATTGGTGTTTCCCGAAATTATCTGAAGTGAGGAAGAAGCTAAGCCTGCAATACTGATACCCAAAGCCTGGCGGAATTTCGCTGTGTTTTCGAGTTGAGGCTGCACAGTTCTCAGGTTCGTTCTGAGGTTCTGCAGATCCTTGACAGCTGGATTTAAAACTGCTGAATCTGTTGGGAATGAATTTGCCATAGCCGCCAGTTCATCCAGAGCAACAATAGTTGCTTTGAGGTTGGTGAGGCGAGCTTCATATTGACGGGCCTGGGTTTGCTTGCACTGGTCGCAGTCAATTGATTCCAAGCCTTTCAACAGCCGTTCGTAAGCCCCTTTGTCTAGAATACGGAGCTTCATCAAGCGCTTGGTCACTTTAGCTGGTGCCGACGCATAAGAAAGCTTAAGTCCGGAATCAAATTCTGGGGACTCCTGAATAAGCAGAGAATTTAACCGCTTATATGCATGTGTTGCAGATGCGACAGGACCGAATCGCAAAGTAAGCGTGTCAATCTTGTTCTTCAATAAGGTCTCAGCAGCTTCCAGTTCAGTGTAGCGGTCCACTAACTTCGTTTCTTGATATTTATACCAAACTGCTAAACTGTTCTTGAAGCGAATAGTATCATTCTTATGATCAGCAGTTGGAGAGAAGCTTGAACTTAATTCACTAGGAACAAAATATATGTTAAACCCTACTGCCTTCTTGTTTATATCAATAAGTTGAGCGTATGTCTTTCTAACCTCTTTCAACTCTTTATTTGCGGTGGCAGTATCTGGTGCGGTGCGGTAGCGGCGGTACTGATCGAAAAGTGCCCACACCTCACTGCTTACATCTCCTGACCACAGAAAAGCATAGGACTTACCAGGTGACAAATAATAATTGTCACCTGCTTCGTCTTTAGTGTGTTTTGCTGACGAGTCTGCCTTGCCAGCTATGATTTTCGCTTTGATGGCTTCAGGACTGGTTGCACCTTTTTCCTTTTCAACCTGCTGCCAATCAGAGTGAGCCTGCCGACGAGCTTTTTCAGCGCGAAAAACATTAAGTTTTCTAGATAAATAAACTGTGCCATAATTGATAGTGAGGTAGCGCACTTTACCTACAGGCTCAACCTTATATCCATCTACTGGAATAGGATGAAAGCCAAAGTCTCCACTGGCTAGACGACGTTCAAGCGTTTCTATCAGGCCAGCGCGATTGATCAATTCAATCTGGGTAACTCCCGCAACTGATTGCGACTTAATTGGAATTTTAAGGATGAATGGCTCATCAAACGGAATGCTCTGATTAGGCAGCCTTGTAACAGAGTCCACCTCAATGACCTTTACTTGTGCGAGGCTCGGCAAGCTACAACTTAAACCAAGCAGGACTGCAAGCGCATAAATACCTTTTAGAAACGGCAGGTGCGATGGTAAAATGTTTTTCACAGGGCCTTCGGCGAGTAATAGAAAAACAAGCTGCTCCAGCCTCTTGCTTTAGGAGTGGCTTAGTATAGGTAAAAGTAGGACTGCTTAATCTAAGCCGCGTCAGTGCTATCACTGATATGCGAGTGTATCTAGGATGCCTTCAGCCTCGGTTGAGAGCGGTGATTACTTCAGCCCTTAGGAGGCTCGTATAGGCGCGGGCGAGTTTGCACAACTAGTCGCCCTGTGAGACTATGGCTGCCCGAGACATAGACGTTCATACTTCAGCTATACTTGAAGGTGGGGGATGCAATGCTCTAGCTACGCTTCAGGGCCTCGGCTACTTCGGCTTCGGGCAGGCCGGTGTAGTGGCAGAATTCTGAGATGGAGACATAGGTGCGGGCGGGCTTATCCAAGCTGGCGCGGATGCGCTGAAGCAGGCGCTTGCCGGCGTCGTAGCCGGTACCGGTGAGTTGAGCGGCTTCCTTGGGGTAGATGCAGACCTGGGGCATTGTGGGGCTGATGAGGGCGTTTGAGACAGGCAAAGATACAACGGAGCGGACTTTCTACATAGGTTTATTCCTATGATATACAGCAAGTTACGTTTGGTTGCACTTGGTTTCCTGGCTTCTTCTTCTCTTTTGAGCGACTGTGCACCAGTGCTCGGTAGTGAAGGACCAGATAGCGGCGATGCCCGGCAGACCAAGCCGGCAACAGAAGCGGGGCGGCTGGTGCGGGTCGTGGATGGGGACACCTACGATGTACTGACCGGCGGCGTGGTAGTGCGCATGCGCCTGCTAGGCGTGGATGCCCCGGAACGGGACCAGCCGTTCGGGGTGCAGGCAACCGATTCGGTAACGCGGCTGCTGCCGGTGGGAAGCCCGGTCAGGCTGACGCGGGTAGGGCTGGATCTGTATGGCCGGACGCTGGGTACGGTGCGGCTGCCTGTGGCAGGCCATTATCTGGCTCTGGATTCACTGCTAGTCGTGCGGGGCTGGGGCTGGGCAGCAGCGGCCAACCGTAAACCAGTAATTCGCGCCGCTCAGCAGGCGGTGGCGGAACAGAGCCGGCGCGGGCTTTGGAAATGCGGGCTGACTAACGCGGTGTCGCCGAAGCTGTGGCGGTCTTTCAATGCCAGCACGAAGCGGCGCCTGCGGGGCAGCTGCACTTGGTAGCCGCTCCCTCCTACTTACTTTTTTCTCTTTCTCTCACTTCTACCTTTTCCTGACAATGGCACAACAATCCGGTATTCTGGGTATCCGCGGCACCGTGGGTGGCCTGGTTTTCGCCAAAGACGGCAGCATACGGCAAAAGCCCGCTTCCAACAAAGCTTCTTTTAACAGTTCGGCCAGCATGGCTCGTACGCGGGAAAACGCGTCGGAATTTGCGGAGGCGGCCTCGTCGGGCAAGCTGCTGCGTGATGCGTTGCGCGCCACGATTCAGACGGCCAGCGACAGCAAGATGGTGTCGCGCCTGACGCAGAAAATGCGCGAAATCATCGGCTTCGACGAGGACAACGACCGGGGCGGGCGCATGGTGCTGAAGGACAATATTGCCGGCCTGCTAGGCTTCAACTTCAACGTTGGGGCCGGCATCAGCCAGTCCTTGTTCTTCGGCTACGCGGTCAGCCACGCCAATGCGGACGTGACGCTGAACATTAGTGGCATTAACCCGCAGACTGATATTACGGCTCCGCAGGGTGCTACGCACTATGAGGTTGTGTTCGGAGCGGCGGCGTTGAACTTCGAAGCCAAAACTTATACCTCGGGGGCGGTGGCTGCGCCACTGGGCGTGCAGGCACTGGCAGGTCCGGTGGTGGCCGCGCAGGCTGTGACAGCTACACTGTCGGCAGCCCCTACGGTGGAGGAAACGGTAATTGCGGTGCTGGGCATCAATTTCTACCAGCAGCTTAACGGCAAGTACTACCCGCTCAATAACAACGGGTCCAACCCTTTGGCTATTGGGTATGTGGCCTAGCCCTAAGGCATAGCGAAGAAACGGCTGGCTGGTAACGGCCGGCCGTTTTTCATGCTGCTCCTCCTTCACTTCTACCTTCCTTTTTCACTATGGCCAAGGCCACACTCTACCAGAAACAATACAGCCGCCGGATGCGGCGGGCTATTATGCTGCGCAAGAAAGCCGATAGCAAAGCCCGCCTGTACGCCCAACGCCTGCTCACCGCGCTGCAGGATGCCAGCCTAGCGGCCCGAGTAATGAATCAGCTGAATCAGACCTACAACGTAGACGTGTCTACGAAGACGCTGCTCACGGCCGAACTGACGCGTAATCTTGATTTGAGCTTGTTGAGTAACGCCTTGGCCGGCTCTACGCCGGGCGAAGAGCTGGTGCTCTTCAACTTGGTACCTGATAATGGTGTCGGGAGCGAGCTGGCAAGCAACTGGCTGCTGGATGGGCTGCCGGAACCCTTAACGCCGGTTGATGGTGGTTCGGGGCCCGCCGTTACGCCTCCGCTGGCTGTCACTAAGCTAAAGGCGCAGCTCAATGTGCTGGGTAGTTATACAGTGGTCGTATCGGCTACTTCGCCGATGGGCCGATATCATTTAACGAATGATTTGGCGCCCTACGCCTACGATTTCGAGAACGGCCACGAAATGAGCTTTACGCTGGATGATGCGAAGCAAGGACAGACCGTGACGTTCACGTTTACAGACGCAGCGGGCAACCAAGTAGTACAAGCACTAACTATGGCGTAAGCCAGCCTACGCTATCAGCATCGGTAAAGCCGGCTCCTACCTTGCAGGGGCCGGCTTTTTGCGTCTGACCGGAATTGATAGGGACGGTCATAGAAAGGCACTGTATCTTGGCCCGCATGGCAGAATCAACGCTTTTAGGGCTGGCGGAGCGCATCGGCATCGTGCATGAGCAGACGCAGCAGGCAGCGGCACAGCAAGTAAACTACTGGCTCACAGTGCGCAACTGGGTTGTCGGCTGGTACATTGCCGAGTATGAGCAGCACGGCTCGGACCGGGCCGCGTATGGTGAGCGGTTGATGCCGGAGCTGGCGCGCCGCTTGCAGCAGGTGCGAGGGCTGTCGGTACAGCGCCTGTATCAATGCCGGGATTTCTATCAGCAGTACCCGGCAATTCTCCAGGCAGTGTCTGGAGAATTGCAACAACTTGGCTTACTTGACATTACCTCCCTTACCGCAACAGCATTGTCAGCTAAGAGTGAGCCTGACAGCCTCCTGTTAGGCATTGCCCCAAGAATGCTGCTGAGCCGGCTAAGCTTTTCGCACTTCATTGAATTACTCTTGCTGGATACGCCCTTGCAGCGGGCTTTTTACGAGGTGCAGGCAGTGCAGAACAGCTGGTCGGTGCGGGAGTTGAAGCGGGCGATTGATTCGGCATTATATGAGCGGACGGGCCTGTCGACGGATAAGGCGGCCGTGTTAGCGGGTCACGCCGGGAGGCAGCCGCTGGCCGTGGCTGACGTGGTGAAGAACCCCTACGTGCTGGAATTCCTGGGTCTGGAAGAACGAGCCAGCTACAGTGAAAACGACCTGGAAGCGGCTATTATCGGGCACTTGCAGACGTTTCTGGTGGAGCTGGGCCGTGGCTTCTGCTTCGAGGCCCGGCAGAAGCGCATCACCTTCGACAACGAGCACTACTTTATTGACTTGATTTTCTATCACCGCATTCTGAAGTGCCACGTGCTGGTGGACCTGAAGATCGGGGCGTTCAGCCACGCCGATGCGGGGCAGATGAACGTGTACCTGAACTACTACCGCGAAAACGAGATGAGCGAAGGCGACAACCCGCCGGTAGGCCTGATTCTGTGCGCGCAGAGGAACGAGACGCTGGTGCGCTACGCCACAACGGGTATGGCTGAGCAGCTGTTTGTGAGCAAGTACCGGGTGAATCTGCCGAGCGAGGCGGAGTTGCAGCAACTGATTCGGGAGGAGCAGGATAGGCTAGGGTATGACACGCATAATGGGTAGAGGCTGGTACTTATTGGGTTTGGATATAGATTGAAAAGTATTCCATATTGCTTATCGGTGCGCTATTGCGTGCTTTTACAATCCCAATAGCGCTATTTACTTGGAATCGGGCCATTACGAAACGCTGATTACGCAGCAGCTGCGGAGCCAATTAGCCACTTTAGAAACCGCAGTGTATGCCGTAGCGGAGCGGAAATTAAAGGCAGATGATGCGGCAATGTTCATCACCCGATACCTGGCGCAACTGCTGAGCCGCGTGCTGGGGCAGTTAGCTAAAAATGAAGACGTGACGCAGCAGCTCACGCTAGCCAACGAGGTAATTGCCTACTTACAAGAACGTTCCAACGTGCTAGCCACCGGCAGTAGTCTGGCACCGGAAGGCCAACTCTTGCGGGCGGTACTGCCGCGGTTGCAATTGCCCTTGACGGCACAAACCGATTTGGACAAGCACCTGGATGGGATGGAGCCAGCTTTGCGTTTTTCGCAAAGCGACTTATTCAGCGGGGGCAACTCGGAGCTTTCGTTGGAAGCCGAGTTGAAGAAAGAAATTGCGACAGCCGACCGGATCGACTTTATCGTGAGCTTCGTGAAGTGGAGCGGCCTGCGGTTGCTGCTGCCGTCGTTGCAAGCTTTTGCGGAGCAAGGCAAGCCGTTGCGCCTGCTCACCACTACGTACATGGGCGCCACCGATCAAAAGGCGGTGGATGCCTTAGCCGCACTGCCAGGGGCTCAGCTGCGTATTAGCTACAACACCGCGCATGAGCGCCTGCACGCCAAAGCGTATTTGTTTAGCCGCAACTCAGGATTTGACACTGCTTACATCGGGTCGAGCAACATGAGTCGTTCGGCGCTGACGAGTGGATTAGAGTGGAACGTGAAGGTGACGGCACAAGATAACGTAGCCATTCTGAGCAAGTTCCGGGGGACCTTTGAAACGTACTGGAACTCTCCGGAATTTGAGCTGTACGCCAGCCTGCCCGAGCAACGACAGAAGCTAGCGCTGGCACTGCGGCACGAAACGAGTGGAACGGAGCCTGAAATACTACCCAACTTTCGGCTACGGCCCTTTCCGTATCAGCAGGAGATTTTAGACCGGTTAGCCGTTGAACGGAGTCTACGGGGTTACTTTCGGAACTTGGTGGTGGCCGCGACGGGTACCGGAAAAACGGTGGTGTCGGCCTTTGACTATGCGCGTTTTGCCACTAGCCTAACGGGCCTGCCACGGCTGCTGTTCGTTGCGCATCGAGAAGAAATCCTGCGGCAGGCCCGTGCCACATTCCGGCATATTTTAGGGGAGGCCAATTTCGGAGAGTTGTGGGTAGGTGACGAGCAGCCGCTGCACTATGAGCATCTGTTTGTCTCGGTTCAAACCTTTGCCTCACAGTTGGCATTTTTCGAGCAAACTATACCGCGAGACTATTACCAGTATTTGGTAATTGATGAGGTGCACCACCTAGCCGCAGCCTCTTACCGGCCTATTCTGGCTTGGTTCCAGCCTACTATTTTGTTGGGGTTGACGGCAACGCCCGAACGGGCCGACGGGGAGAGTATTTTGCCCGATTTCGACAACACTATTGCCGCCGAAATTCGCTTACCGGAAGCCATAGCGCGGGGGCTACTGGTACCCTTTCAATACTTCTGCATCACGGATCCAGTGGATTATCGCCATGTGCGGTGGACCAATGGGCGGTATTCGGCGGAGGATTTAACCAACGAGTACACGGGCAACGATGTACGAGTAAGTGCGATTATAGGCGCTTTGCACCGTTATTTGCTGGCTCCCCACCAAGCACGGGCCCTAAGTTTCTGTGCCAGCCGCGAACATGCGCGCGTGATGGCGGAGAAATTTCAGCAGGCGGGGTTGCGAGCCGCGTACCTGGCGAGTGGTACAACCACGGCGGAGCAACGGCGGGCCGCCGTGGCCCAATTAAAACGGGGCGAACTGAACTACTTGTTTGTCGTCGACCTGTTCAATGAAGGCGTCGATATTCCTGAAGTAGATACGTTGCTGTTTTTGCGGCCAACCGAAAGCTTGACCGTGTTTTTGCAACAGTTGGGCCGCGGGCTGCGGCTGCACGACAGCAAAGAATGCTTGACCGTGCTGGATTTTGTGGGCCAGGCCCGGCAGGAGTATAGCTACGAGCAACGATTCCGAGCCTTGGTGGGTCGTACCGGGGTATCGGTGTTGAGCGAGGCGGAGGACGGCTTTCCGCGCTTGCCCGCCGGGTGCAGCATTCAGATGGAGCGCGAGGCCATGAAGTTTATCCTGGCAAATATCCGGGCGGCTACGGGCGAAAACGTGCGGGTTTTGGAACGCCGGCTGCGGGGTTTTGGGCTAGAAAGCAGCCTGCCGCTTACGCTCTCTACCTTTCTGGACCACACGCATTTTTCACTAGTTGATATTTATCGTTCGCGCGGCGACCGGGGCTGGACAGCCCTTAAAGTACGGGCGGGGGTGCTCACCCCGCCAGACCTGACTGAGCAAGAAAGAGTACTGGTTGGCAGTGTGTGGCGCTTGGCACAACTGAACGGACCGGCTTTCCTGGTATTTATCCGACGTGTGTTCGACCCTAACGAAGACCTGGCACAACTGCTAGGCTTGCCTTTGGCCCTAGAAATGGGGTTGATGCTACACTACATACTCTATCAGAAGTCAGGGCCGAAGCTAGGTTTCAAGAGCATGGCAGATAGTTTAGAAGCGCTGCGCACCATGCCGACCCTGAAGGCTGAGGTTTTGGAAGTCTTGACCGTATGTGAGGAGCAAATCAGCATTCCTCCGGTAGCCTTATCGCTGCTTTACCCGTGCGCCTTGCAATTACATAGCCGCTACAGCCGCGACGAAATACTATGCGCATTCGGAGTATGGACTTTCGAGCGCAACCCGCCGGTGCAAGCAGGCGTGTTCGACATACCTGCGTTGAAGACAGAGCTGCTATTTGTTACGCTCGAAAAATCTAGTCGTGACTTTTCTCCTACTACTCTTTATCAGGATTATGCCATCAGCGACACCCTATTTCATTGGGAATCGCAGAATAGCACGGCAGAAGACACTCCTAAGGGAATTAGCTACGTGCAGCACCAGGCGCAAGGCAAAACCATTCTGTTGTTCGTACGTGAACATAATCAGGATGCTGCTGGCTTAACCATGCCCTATGTATTCCTAGGCCCCGTGCAGTACCTCAGTCACAAAGGCAACCGGCCTATGGCGATTATTTGGCGATTAGAAACGCCTTTACCGGGTTTCTTGTGGCATGAGGCGGGGAAGATGGCTGTTGGTTGATTGAAAAGAAGCCTCTGCACTCACTGAAGCCTTGCGTTGCACGCGAGAGGCATCGTAGGTAGTGCGGGGGCTTTGCCGGTTAATGAGTAGCTGTTGCAGCCAGCGGTCGAAGCTTCAAGGTTCTATAAAAGCAACTAACTCAGGTTTTCGATGCGGGCGTAGGGCGCTTCCTGCAGCACTACTTGGATACCGTTGTCGCGGGATTTAGCGGTGGTGTACTTCCCACTGTGGCCGATAATTTCCCCGTTGGCCGCGACATGATTAAAGCCATACTGGCCAGCATTAAAAAAAGATTTAAAGCGATGGGGTTGACAGTTAGCCTGCACAGACCGTATACCGTTCTCGCAACTGGACATTGTGGTGTATCCCTCGCTTGATTGGATGATTTCGCCGTTGTGAGCACGCAGGCGATAAAAGTATTGACCCGCGCTATAGAGTATTTGAAAGCTAGACTGACTCTGCTCACCGGCCGCGTACACACCAACCGGGTCAGCTTGATAGTGCTGGCGCAGGTAGTGAGCGGTATCATGCGCGTATTCCTCAAGCCGGCGGCCTTCGGTAATGATTTGCTTGGGAGCGGGGGTAGTGTCCAAAATATTCACGGCCTGGTCGAAAGCAGTAAACAGCTTGCGGTCGGTAGGCTGTGCCAGCAGCAAATCAAAGCGGTAGTTTTCGGCGGTAGCCACCGGGGCCAGCAAATGCAGCCAGCCGTGGGTGTATACAGCTTTGCGGTTGATTTCATCGGCATCAGCCAGGTCGAAGCTGACGGGTTTGATGAAATTTTCGGTGCCGTTCTGCCAAGCGTAATCAAATCGTATGGCAGTGGCGGCGGCCTGTACTTCCACGTTGCGGCGTAGCAACTGAAACACACCCGCGTCGTGGGCTTCCAGGTTGCGACGGAAGTTGCTAATCAGAAAAGAGTCCCGCTTGTGTTGGCCGGCCCGGGGTGCGGGCTGGGTCTCAGCGAAATACAGTTCGTAGTATTCGTCGGCCACCTGTTGCGGGTCATCGTCGGGATGGGCCACAGCTTTGGTCAGGTTTCCGAACCGGAGTACGGTGGCATCTGTCGGCACCAACTCCCGGGTGATGAAGGAAGTGTAGTGCTCCGGCGTAAGGGTGCCGGCCAACTCGGTATTGGCACGGGCCACGCGCTTGCCAAAACTAGTGAGATAGGAAAGCAGCTGGCGTTCGGAAAACGATTGGTACAGGTGGCGCAAGCGCTTGAAGCGGACCGGATACCGAAATTCCAGCCGCCCTTGCTTCGGAAAACAGAGCAGGATGCCCACGTTCACTTCCTCCCCGAGAAAGGGGGAATGCACGTACTTGAGCAGGTTGAAATAAATCGTATTCACGAGATGGTATGGCGCAGCAGGGTCTCAAATTGTCCGGCGTTGGCCTTTTGGTGGCAAAGGTACTGGATTAACAAATCGAAGTCAGGCAAAGAACAATTCAACTCCGAAAGTTGCTGGTGATACGGCAGCAAGGAGTGGGGGTTGAAGCCACGCAGGTATTCTGTAAAGGTGCCGAAAGCCGAGCTGTTGGCAATTGGACCGCGGGCTTTAAGGTAGGAGTAGAACAAGTGACGCTGGTATAGATGTTCCCAACGGGCATCCAATAAGTTGCTAAATGCCTGTTTAATGCCAGAAAAAGCAAGTTCGTGGTCAATCAGAATGGCTTCCTGATCGGGCATCAGCAGATTGGGCTTGTCCGGGCGACGGTCAACATTAAGAATGAGGTTATCGAAGCCGTAAATGGTTTCCATTTCGTAGGCCTCGAGCTTCTTCAGTGGCAGGGAGCGGGAGTATGCATAGGGGCTTTCTACCAGCCGGCAGCCAAACAGTAAGCCGGGCGCGACTTCGGCCAGTTGCCGTTGCTGAGGTTCATTGAGGGTGGCGCGAAAGGCCGGGGAGAATTCAATCAGGGCCGGTTCTGGATGGGGCAAGTCAAACATCTCCGCCAACACGGAGCCAAAGACTTCTGCAGCCAGATGAGGATGTTGGTCGAGATGAGATGCTTTAAACAGCTTAACAACGAAAGGCTGGAGCTTACCACGTGTTCCTTCACGCACGTAGACCGCCCACGGTCGGGTACCGCCGCCGGGCATGAGGCCATTGAAGGAGACAGCGGAATAAATAGGAAGCAAACGCAGCAGGCAGGAAGATGGACCAGCAAGGTCGCAATAAATCCATCAACCAAATAGTCAGCAACTGTGATGCTAACTATTTGATTCACCCCTTCGTCAGCACGTCCAAGCTAGTGAACAAGCAAACGAGTTTATGGGAGAAGCTGAGCTGCATAGCGGCGAAGCAATGCCGTGTACTTCTTGCGGCCCTGCTCGATGAAGCCGGGCGCGGCGGTGGCGTCGAAGAGCCAAACTGCGTGCGGGGCCTTCTTTTGTACACCAATAATCAGGAAGCGAGTGGCATTCAGGGCGTCGAGGTATAGGGCGGCCTGGCGGTCGTAGTCGTACTGCACGGCGCTGGTCAGAAAGTGTGGCAGGTCGGGGCAGCTAGTAGTTTTGAAGTCGATGAGGGTGGTGCGGCGGCCGGCGGGGCTTACCACTACCAGGTCAGGGCGAATCTTGACCTGCACGCCTGTAGCAGTGTGCGTGGCCGTGTGGGTCAGTTCGGCGGTGCCGCGGTAGAGCACATCACGGCAGTAGCGGTGGCGGCGTACCCGGCGGGCCAGCTGCTCCAACTGCTGCCAGGGGCATTTTTCCTGAGTGCGGGCGTAGGTGGCAGGTTCGAGGGTGGCGGCGTGGAAGTGGGAGCCGAAAGCCAGGGCCTGGGGGTTGGGCCGGCGCAGCTGGCCGAGCAGCCGCGCCTTCAGCTCTGAGAGGTCGGTATTGGAGACGTGAGGCAGGGCGCGGTGCTGCTCCTGGGTGAGGCCGGGGTATGAGGTGAGGTTGTGAAACATTGCAGTGTTTGAAGATGAGTGTTAGCGAATGAGAGCTAAGCGGGCGGGGCCGCCGGCACGATGCAGCCAGATGTGGGCGCTGCCGCAGCCGACTAGGTAAGCAGGCTCGGAGAAAAGCTGACGCACGGCCGGGGCTAGGTCGCGTAGATCGGGCAGTGGGTCAGTGGCAGCCAGCAACTCAGTGAGCTGCACCAGCAAGGCGGCCTCGGCTTCATCGTGGGGCTGCTGCTCAATGAGTAGCTGGGGCGGGTCAATAATGGTATCCATGAAATCAGGATTTAAGAAGTAGGCAGGTGGCCCCCACGGCGGGCACCGTGAGGGCCAGGTACTAGGCAGCCTGGGGCAGTGCGCCGGGCTCGGCGGCTGCCGGCTCCGGCTCTTGGTGCCCCTCCCCGACGGGCACGGTGTAGCCATGCTGGATGCGCATATCGGCCGCGCCGGTGTAGGTTTCGGCGCGCCAGATGGGAAAGTCGCGGGCGAAGTCGCGGCGGGCGGCTACCTCGGCCGGGTCGGCGGCTTCGTAGCTGAACTGAGCTATGTAGTAGGTGGCCGTCTTGCCTTCTTTGGTGGTCTGCTTCTTCTCGGCCGTCACCTTTACGGCCACATCAGCTAGGGTCAGGTCGTCGTAAAACAGCGGCTCAATGAGGCGGTACAGGTTTTCGACGCTGTACCCGTGGAAGAGCACGGCGCAAATGGCGCCCTTGTCATCGGCAAAAAACAACTCGGCCCACAGCTTACGGCCCATGTTCAGAATATCATCCTGGAAGATGCGCCAGGCCAGCGGAATGAAGCGGAGCGAGTTGCCAAGCGGCGTAGTACCGCCGATGTTGAACTGCCCGGCTTTGGCATCAAAGCGGATCTGGCGCGGGTGGCCGGGCAGGTAGCGGAAGCGCGGCACATGTGCCAGCTCGCCGGTGGCCTCGTCCAGCTTTTCTATCATGTATGCCGGGCTGGTGATGGCCAGGGCAGTGGTGGGAGTATCAGCTGTACCCCCGGTGGTGCTGGGCTGGCTGGCTGCTTCTTTGGGTTGAGCTTTTACTTTGGTTGACATGAGGTAAGAAAGTTGAATAATGAAAAAGCGGGGCCTGTTAGCGGCCGGTCCCTGCGCCGTTGTGGGCTACTGGTCTTCGTGAATGTTCTGGAAGTGGCGACAGTCACGGATGATGTCGCGGATGGCTCCGGCACGGGTGGGACTGTCACTGTTGGCGGTGGTCTTGCTGAAGGGCTGGCGGGCCTGCCAGACGTAGCCGCCGGCGGGCCAGGGGCGGATGTAGGCGCGAAACGTGGGAGCTTTCATAGAAGCGGCGGAATGCGGGGCCGGTAATGGCCGGCCCCTGGGTGATTACCGGAATTGCTGATCGTGGCACAGGATGGCGCGGCCCACGATGCTATCCACGCCGCGGGCAGTCGGCTCGTGCTGGTACCAGAGATAGGTAGCCAGCAGATTGAGGTAGCACGGGTTGCGGAACTTGCGCAAAAGCTTGATGCGCTTTACATCGTCGAT
Organism: Hymenobacter sp.; assembly: GCF_036387835.1. GTDB lineage: Bacteria > Bacteroidota > Bacteroidia > Cytophagales > Hymenobacteraceae > Hymenobacter. The sequence goes on from NZ_DASVSY010000119.1 coordinate 58,483, forward strand.
TATCAAAATCAACTCGTCGGTAAGGCGCACCACGTCCACCGTGTGGCAGTCGAGCAACTCGTATAACTCGGCCAGCTTGAAGCTGCGGCCGTTACCGGGGCTGACGGGCCGGGGCTCGGCGCTGTGTGGGTCGAGCAAATGGGGCTGATAGGTAGTAGCGGCTACTGGCATGATAGAGCATTTTAGAGGGCCGCCCGCTGGGGCGGCCCGTGGTGAATAGATTGGGTTAGCAGCCTTCGACCTCGAACATCATCTGCTCATACTCACCATCCTCCCACCCTTCCTGCTCCTGCTCGTGGTGGTAGTATGCGTGACGCTCCCACTCCCGCTGCTGCTCGTAATAGTAAGCCTGGGCTTCATCAGCGGCTTTCCCGTCGCCGATGAGGCCGTATAGCTCGGCCTCTGTTGGTTCGTGGCTCATAAAAAAGGTGCTTGGTGACCCGCACCGATATTGGCGCGGGCCTGATGGCTAGAAAAGCGGGTACTGTGTCCGGGCGGCCCGCAGGGTGGCACCCGCCGGGCTGGCGTGGAAAGCAGCTGCGGCTGCGGCAAATGCGGCGCGGGTTTCGCGGCAGCGGATGATGGCGGCGCGAAGCTGGGCGAAGCGGTCCGGCTGGGGGCGGCAGTCGTCGCGCAGCGCATACCTGGCGGCGCGGGCGTCGAAGTAGGCCGCATGAGCGCGGGCCAGAGCGACGGTAGCGGATACAGGGGCCAGTGCAACCAGAGCCGGTACGGACCGGGGTGGGCACTGTGCTTCCAGAGATGCAATGGGGGCCTGTAAGGCGGCTGGCCAGTCAGCAGCCGCGCCCACAACGGGCGCGGCTGGAACAGCAGCAACGCTAGGCATGAGCCGGGACGCCTGCAAACTCATCCTCGGCCTTCATTACCTCCCACACAGCCCCGAAAGCATAGCCGGGGTATGCGGCGCGCATGGAGCGGAAAGCCTCGCGTAGCGCATGAAACGGGCACTTGCCGGTGCCTTTGAAGTCTGGCCGGGGCTGTCCTTCGGTGGGCTGCTCAGCTAGCTTGAGGCTGATATACCAGGAGGTGCCGCCCTGGTCATAAGTGGCGGCAGACTGTGATACCCAAATGCCGGCAAACGGGCAGAGGGCGGGGCCTTTCCAGGCAGCGGCAGCGAGCTGCAAAAGTTGGTTGGGTTGCATGGCTGTAGATGTTAGCCGTAGGGTGCCCCGCGCCGTAGGCCTCCGGGTAGGGCGGGCAGCCGGGCCTTTCCCGACTTGCTACCTAAAGATACAAACATAATGTTTGTAAATCAAACATTATGCAACCAAATATTAGCCTGTGTTAGAATACTTTTTAATGTTTTGTACAGGAAAAAAGTACAAATACAAGAAGGTCAAACTCGACTACGCGCGGCCGACCTAACGAGAACTTTAAATGCCTATTAGCTGGGGTTTGGGGGCGGCGAGCCCCCAATGGACACTCGGCGAAGCCGGCCTTATGAGGGAGTAGCGGCCGACCAGCGGAAGGCTGCGGACCCCGAGGCAGATGACCGGGCTTTTTCAGCCTGGGCATGACAGCGGGGGTTTGGGGTACTCCCCAATGAAACTCTCCGCGAAGCGGGCCTTACTCTCTGGCCTGCGTGGCCTGAACGCAAGCTCTACCCGCGGGCGGCAGGCTTTTCGACCTGCGGCCTGCAACCGAATCAGGGGGTGCTGACGGGTGGCGTGGGGCCCTTTTTCGGGCCTTGCGCGGCCCAGCGGCGGTGTGGCGGGCGGGCTTCAGGGCAGTTTATTTGGTGGCTGTGGCAGCGGTTGAATCGGTGCGGTGGGGAGAGGGCCGGGACGACGTGCAGCGGCGGCCGGGGCCGGGGCGGCTGGTTTGGGGGGCCGGACGGGCGGCCTGTTCCCGTAGGGCAGGCGGCACGGCCGGCAGTGGGTGGGCGGAGTGTCGGGGCCGGGTGGGGAGGTCGCCGGGGCCTCGCATGGGAGGTGCCGATCAGCGGGAGGCGGTGACCTTGCGAATCGGCAACGGCTGGCCGTGCGGTGGGCGGAGCGTCAGGTGCAGCAGGAATGGTAGCCAAGCCGACCAGCGGGAGGCTGCCCGCAGGGCCGAAGCGAAGCGGAGTGGCGGACAGCCCGGCCCGAAGGGGCTGTCCAAAATAATACAATACACTGAGCACGCTCTCTGTGAATCTTGTTGCAATTTACTACGTATGTTTGTTATTAATTATAACACTGTAACATAAACAAACGCCATGTTTAGCAGCACGAAAGCCGGGCACCTTGCACACATCTTTGCAACTTCCTTCCTCGGACAGGTAGCCGGCAATGAGTTGGTGCCGCCTGACCCCGACAAGATCGAGCAATATGGGCACCTCGTTATTCAGGCGCTGGTAGCCATCGTCACCATCTGGGCGACAGTGCGCAAGGCGCTGCAGAAATCGGAGGTAGTGGTTAAGATTCCGGCCTCGGGTCCGGCGGAAACGGCGCCCGCTGCGCCTGCCTCCGGCCGTGTCGACGCTGAGTAAAAGGCCGGCTGTCCGGTCGGCAGCGCCGGTGAGGCAGCGGTCGGCGCCGCAGCTGAGCGGGATTCAGTTACGCATTCAGGATGCGCGGCTGGCGCAGGCAGTGCCAAGCCTGGGCGCGGCGTACGCGCAGGCCCTGGCCCGGTGGCTGGGCGACCCGGTGCTGCGGCTGGCGGGGCGGCCGATTATTACGGAGTGCTACCGGTCGCCGGAGCGGCAGGAGGAGCTGTATAAGCAGGGGCGCAGCAAGCCGGGGCCGATTGTGACCTATAAGCGCGGGGGCGAGTCGAAGCATAACAAGCTGCCTACGCCGGCGCTGGACGTGGCATTTATCTTACCTGATGGGGAAGTGTCGTGGTCGGGGCTGCTGCTGAGCAAGTTTGCGCGGCTGATGAAAGCGGCCGACGCACGGGTACGCTGGGGCGGCGACTGGCCGGGGTTTAGAGACCGGCCGCATTTTGAGGTCTAGATCAATAGGGTCAATCTTCTTCTACGACTTCGGCTGACGGTGTAGCGTCACGTTTCTCGTATAAGTAGATAAACTGACGCAATCTGTTCTCCGGTGTTGGCGGCTGGCTGTCGCGCTCGTTTCCTGGATACTCTTCTATTGCTTCGGGGCCTAAAACCTGGCGCGCAATTTCGTGAAGCTCTGGCCCCAAGGACCGAGCCAGCATGTCTACTGTATCAGCATTTATACTGGCACGAAACATCGGCCCTTGGTTGACTGAAACATGAGGCGAACAAGCTTCAAGCAACTCATATATTTCCTTGGGCTCACTTCGCAAGAAAGGCATTACATAGTCAACCAAGGGCTGCTGGTTAGGAGCCAATTGCCAAACCCTGTGCATCAACCTGCAGCTTGCTTCGGGGTATATTTTATAGAGTGGTTGGTCACCAGCCTCTACCAAAGCTCGTCGTAGCAATGCGGCCGAAAGCTCGACTTCTATGCTTTCCCATTCGGCCTGTGTAAATAATTTATCCTCTTCATCGGGGTAACCTTCCCGCAGCCTTTTTAACACTGATTGGCTATGGTCGCCCAAGATGTCAACCAATTCTTCAGCAAGAGCAAATACGCCTTGGTGCTCGACCAATTGCTTTACTCTGTTAAGCCTTTCGGCGGCTGGCAGTTTACTCAGAACCTGAAGCAAAAGCCAACTAGCCTGCGTGGCCTCACTGCGACTGAAGAAGAGCCCTGCCCGGGCTGTATTCAGTTTGGGGCTTACAGATAATATCATCTCCCACACAGCCTCAGCTTGGTCAGTTTCCAAGGTCGGGGTGCGAAAGCTAATCTTCTGTAGGAAAGTGCCCATGTCCAAGCGGGCTATCAGAAGCGGTGCAGACTGACTTTGCTCGGATCCTGACAGTTGCAGGAAGGCTGTTATCTCTTCGTCAGGTACATCGCCTAGCAAAACGGTATATGCGAAATAGCGACCGAAGTGCGTGGAGGCCGCAATGTGCTGGTTACGAGTTAACTCATCAGGGGTAAGACGGGAAGTGTTGCCAAAGAACATGTGTCCTTTGTCTAGTAGCTTGGCTACACGAGGGAAGAGGGCACGCAACATATTTTCGGCGGCCTTCCGCTCGTCGGCTAACTTGTAATGGTCAAGGCCAATGTTAAGCACCGCCTTTTCTTCTGCGGTATGGTCCTGTTGAGGATAAATAATCCGCGAACTGTCCCGGGTACTGCCAGTAAGGTGCCCCTCGTGGGTGGCGACAAAACTGTATAGGTCCGGGTAGAATACATTCATTGCCTCCACAAGAATAAAGTCAACCGTATTTACTTCACCCAACACCAAAGGAAGACTGAAAGACAACGAATTGGCATAGCGTACAGCCAAACGGGGAGTTGTGAGCCGCGGGAGTATTGCTGACCGCAGAGCGTTGCCTAAACGCTGTGCCTCGGCGTCGGGCAAGGTTAGTCCTGCATTGGTTAAAACCTCGTCCACTCGTTCAAAGCAGAATTTGAGGAGGGCGTCCGGGCGGGCACGGGGTAGACGCAATGGCACCTGGATTATCTTTTCCAGAAAATTCAAGCCTGCCTGCAGGGGACGGTCACCGGCTACGTCCTCTGCGCCCGACTCAAATACTTCACCCATAGCCCTTGCGACCATGACATCATCGAATGCCAAGAGGTAAGCAGTGTGCTTGAAATCAGCAGTAAGTTTGACCAAGCGGAAAACAGTCTGAATCTGCGTTTTTTCCAGCCGGTCAATATCATCGATAATGACAACTACGCGCTTTCCTGACTTCACAAGTAGGTCCTCCAGGCGGCTCCGCAACTTGTCAACGTCAGGCAGCAGCTTACTGGACAGTTCGCCCACAGACTTGCCAACGTCAGCGGTAACCGGACCAGCCCCGAATGATGGAATCAGTGGAGCTATGTAAGAAGTAAGAATCTTGGCTGCCTTTTCCTTGGTGTTGTATAGCTGTTGGTCAATGGTCTTAGCCAACTCGCCAAAGAAGTTGACCAACAGCTGAGATTCATCAGGAAAGCGCCAGGGATTGAAGTTGAAAACCGCTACCTCGCCTGAAGCTTCCTTCAGCGAATGGCGAATGAAGTTAAGAACGGTGCTCTTGCCCTCCCCCCACTTCCCATACAGGCCTACTACAATGCTGTCTGGATTGGTGCGCGAAACGAGCGTTTGAGCAATGCGCTTCGCAAAGTCTGCCCGCTGAAAATTATCGTGGGTAGGTTCGGAAAGAGGGCGGTCAGTGGCGCGGGCAGCGTGGTCGAATGTTGGGGTAGTAGGCATAGATGGCATAGCGTAGCACGAATCTAATCCGATAAACAACGACCTATACAAACAGGAAATAAAACCACCGAAGTGATGTCTATGGTCTATCTCCGTCAACAGCTGCCGGCTTCAACTTAACACCTGCTGAATATATTGGGGGAACATGGTGACCAGGCGGTCTTCGCGGGGATTGAAGAGGAAGGGGCGCACGTCGTCGGCCATGGCCTGCATGTCGAGGGTTTGGCAGTGGGCCAGCAGCTGGGCTTTGAGGTCGGCGGGGGTTTCGATGCCGCGCTTCTGGGTGAGGTAGGCGTAGTTGGGCGTGACCTGGCGGCCGAGCAGGAATACGGCATCGTAGAAGTCGCGGCCTTTGTTGCGGACGCGGTTGAGGATGGCGTAGAACTTCTGGGCCAGCAGCAGGTCGGAGGGCGTGGTTTGAATTTGGGTGAAGACGTCGAAGCGGTTGAGCAGATAGGGCTCCGGCTCGAAGGTGAAGTGCTGGGGCTCGGTATCGAGCTGGATGAGGATACGCTCTTCGCGGTGGCCGCTCAGCCCTTCTTTGAACAGCAGTTCGGGGAAACGAACGTGGCAATGGTAGGCATCTTTGAGCACCATCTTCATTTCGACTTCGTAGCCTTCCAACTCCATGCCGCGGGCCACGATGTTGGCTAACTCGCCGAACTCAGCGGCGGTGACGCCAGTGTTGTCGAAATCGAGGTCTTCGGAAAAGCGATTGTTGCCGTGCACGATGCGCAGGCAGGTGCCGCCGAGGAAAAAGAACCGGTTGGCCAGTGGGCTATCATAGATGAGCTGGAGCAGTTTGTGCTGGAGGTACTCGCGCAGGATGAAGTGGCTGAATGGCCGGAGTGCGGCTGGGTACTGGGCCTGAATTTGGGATAGGCTAAGCATGGACCGGTAAGAGGGAAAGCAGCGCTTTGACGCGCTGGTTGAGGCGCTGGTGGGCGAACAGGGTTTGATAGTCGGCGAGGCGGGCGGGGTTGAGTTTGGCCTGGAGCACGTCGGTGTTGAGGCGCAGGCCGGCGAAGTCGTCGGCGGTGCGCAGTTCGGGGTGCAGGTAGCAGTAATCGAGGAGGGCCTTTTCGAGGTCGGCCATGAGTACGGGCCGGTTGCCAGCGGGCCGCAGCACTTCGTAGCCGAAGTATAGGCGGGGCAGCAGGTGCTGGTAGCGGAACGTACCGATGGGCGTGTAGTACTCCTGGGTTTTGCGCGGGCTCACGGAGGTGAGGGTGTAGACGCCTTCGGGAATGAGGCCGTGGTAGGAAAAGGCCGTTTCCAAGGAGAGGTAGGCGGGCTGGTAGATGCGGTTGGCGGTGAACCACAGCAGGGCCTCATCAATGGGCGTTTCGGTGAAGCGGTACCAGCGGTTGACGATGCGCTGCAGGTAACCACGAGCCTGCCACTCGACCAGGCGGCGCTTGTCGAAATCGGGGAAGGCTTGGCGTAGTTCGTGGCTGGATACGAGGCCTTGGGCGGCGAAACGGGAACGGACGGCGAGGTAGTTCATTTCTAAAAGTTGTTAAAGATAACATCTTTTAGAAATGAAGCGAATAAGGTTATTATCTGTTTTTGGTTATCCTCGGCGCAAGGTGGTAGTATTGTAGTGAAGCCCTCACCGCTACTATCCGCTACATTCTCCGCTATTTTGAATCAACTGACTTCCTACCTGGCTCGACTTACCAAGCTCAAAGTGGATGCTCGCACGGTGGCAGGGGTACGGTTAGAGTCGCCTTACAAGCCGGCGCTGCTGCTGGCCGTGCTGGAAGGCATCGAGGAGCAAACTATTCGGGACAACCGCATTGCCATTACGCCAGAATTGATTGCAGGCTTTAAGGCTTACTGCCAGCTGCTGAGCCCAGGGCCGGAGTACGGTGGGTGTCCGTTTCAGCTGCCATTTTTCCATTTGCGGAGCAGTGGGTTTTGGCATCTGCACGCCCGGCCAGGGCACGAGCTGGTACTAACGGCATCGAAGTCGGTGCGCAGCTTCGGGCATCTGCGGGATGTAATTGACTTTGCCTCGTTGGATGCGGCGCTGTGGGAACTGCTGGTGCAACCCGTGGCCCGCGAGGAAATCCGGCAGGCGCTGCTGGTGCGCTACTTCCCGCTTACACGGCACTACTTCCGGCCGCGGGCGGGACTGGAACGGCTGGATGAGCTGGGCCGGCAGATGCTGGAGGAACCGGCGGCCGTGTATAACCGCGTAGTGGATGTGGCCGATGAAACAGCCCTGGCGGAACGCAGCGGGGTATTTGTGCGGGAGGTGCTGCGGGCGTACCAGTCGACGTGCGCGGTGTCGGGGCTGCAGCTGGTGAGCACCACGGGGGCGGTGCCGTTGCTGGATGCCTGCCACATTGTGCCGTGGTCGGTGAGCCGTGATGACACGATTGGGAACGGACTGGCGCTATGCCCGAACCTGCACCGCGCATTTGACCGGCACCTATTTTGGATTGATGAGGATTACCGGGTGCGCGTGGCCGAGGGGTTTGGGGAGCTGGGCGGGCACGACTACGGCGTACAGCGCTTCAACGGGCAGCCTCTGCGGTTGCCGAAGGTACGGGAATGGTGGCCGCGGGTGCAAAACCTGGCGGCACAGCGGAGGTAGTTACTTTTGAAAACATGAAATATTATCTAGGAGCAACTGATTGGCGTTGGTACAACTATTTGAGCAGTCGCACACCAGAAGATGTGAATTTCTGGCGGCCCGGTGGACAGACTGCTTTTCGCGCATTAGAGCCGGGTGGTTCATTCCTTTTTAAGCTCAAAAAGCCTTATCATGCTATCGGGGGCATTGGCTTTTTTGCTGCTCAGAGCCAACTGCCGCTGTCTTTGGCCTGGGATACGTTTCATACCCGCAACGGCTTTGACAGCCTTGAAGAGTTCCGGCAGACTATTCAACGTTACCGAGCGGATACGGAGCGCAATCCTGCCATTGGATGCATTGCCTTAACTAACCCTATATTCTTCGACAGGCAGGACTGGATACCGGTTCCGGCAGATTGGAGCGACAGCATCGTACAGGGCAAAGCATACAGCACGCACGACAGTACGGGGGCCACGCTTTGGCAGCAGATTGAGACAACTGTAGCCCGGTACCTAGCTGATGCTCCAAGCGCTGCCACTACTTTCAGCGTTGCGGAAGATACTCTGCAGTATGGCCGCTCCATTCTGCAAAAGGTACGTATCGGGCAGGGTGCGTTTCGCCTGTCTGTTACCGACGCTTACACAAAGCGCTGCGCCATCACAGGGGAGAAGACCCTTCCGGTTCTGGAAGCAGCGCACATCAAGCCTTACGCAGAGGCCGGGCCGAACCATACATCCAATGGCTTGCTGCTGCGCTCGGATATGCACAAACTCTTTGATGATGGCTACATCACCATAACCTCCGGCTTTGTAATTGAGGTCAGTTCCCGCATCCGAGAGGAGTTCAGCAATGGGCGCGAGTACTATCAGTACCATGGCAAGCCGCTGGCGATTCTGCCAGGACTGAATGATAACAAGCCAGCCCAACAACACCTGGAGTACCATAATTCAGTAATTTACCGAGGCTGAGTTCTGCTATTATGAAGAAAATCTTATATTAAGGTGAAATGTATTTCACCCGCCAGACTGGCCTAATGTGTAACTTGCCACCAACAAGAATCTGGCAAAGCATTTTTAGCAAAGCTGCTTTTCTTGGTATAATCACACTTCGAATCAAGCCTAAGAGTGCCAGATTTATTTCAACGCATTGACTTTAATACATTTCTACAGGTGGAAACGCCTGTGGCTGAATCAGTAATTGATAACGCAATTGACGCTTCGCATCTATTACCACCTAGCAAGCGTTCCATTTCCGATAAGAAGCGTAAAGGCGTATTCTACACACCTGATACTGCCGCGCAGCTTCTCGCAAGCTGGAGCATATCCCGTGCTACTGATACTATCCTTGAGCCTAGTTTTGGTGGATGTGGCTTTCTAGATGCCGTTATCAACAGGCTGAACGAACTACAGTCGCGAACACCTCATCATCAGATCATAGGAAGCGACGTAGATATTGCAGCTTTTGATTATTTAGCTGAATTACTAGGAGATGAGCCAACCGAGAAACATTTCAAATACAAAGATTTCCTCAGTGTCACTCCTGCCGATTTCCCTATTCAGGAAGTAGATACAGTTATCGGTAACCCTCCTTACGTGTCGTGGCATAATATGCTGCCTAGTCAACGTACTTCGGCATCCAAAGTAACTTTACCAGATGGCAGCACGCTGAACAATAAGGGCAGCCTGTGGACTTTTTTCGTTGCCCATAGCCTGCATTTCCTCAAAGCAGGAGGGCGCATGGCTTGGATACTACCCGGTAGCTTTATCTATGCTGATTATGCCGCTCCACTACGCGCTATCATTTCAGAGCAATTCAGCCGAAGCTTGGCAGTAATGCTTGAGCAACGCATTTTTGTGAGCGAAGGCACTGAGGAAAGCAGCATAATACTGCTGTGCGAAGGATATAAGCCAAGTCCACTATTAGAGGAGCAGCAGCAACCTATGAGGCTCGTGCTATCTTCTACCCTGGATGATTTGCAAAATACTGTAGCGTCATGGGCTGACCGGGAAGTAGTTGGTTTTGAATGGGACCAACAAGCAAATAGATTACTGGTGCCTGGAGCAGTCATGCAGGTATATGATGACCTATGTCATTCGCCGACATTCACTCGATTAGGAGCACTAGTGAAAATACGTATTGGTCTAGTAACAGGGGACAATTCATTTTTTGTCCTGAAACGTTCACAGGCACAAGGACTAAATCTTCCTGCCAGGGCGCTTCGTCCAATTGTAGCCCGTCAAGCCCACTTTCGGGGCCTGCAAGTAACAGAAGAAGATTTACAGCAACTTGCTGACGATGATGTACGGTGTTTATTATTGAATACCAACCCCTATCGTGACACTCGAAAGCCTACCTCTCTCAACTCTTATTTAAAATCTTATTCAATAGAAGATATAAAAGTAAACCGCACCTTCGCTAAGAGAAACCCTTGGTACCAGATTGCTCAGGAAACTACCCCTGATGGATTTTTCTCCTGCATGAACTGGCATGGCCCTGTACTTGTGCTAAATCCGGCGGATACAACATGTACTAACACTGTATATCGGGTACAATTCCAGAACAATCTATTTGATGCACCTGAGATTAGAAAGCATGTGGCGGTAGTGCTTCAAAGCACTTTTAGCCAACTTTCTGCTGAACTGTCAGGCCGTAGCTACGGATCTGGTGCTCTAAAACTTGAACCTTCCGAAGCTGCACGTATAGCGCTCCTTTTGCCAACTAACGATGCAAATGCGGCAGAGGCGTTTACTCAAATTGACGTTCACTTACGTGCCGGAGAGGTTACTGAGGCCCGCAGATGTGCAGATCTGTTCCTAGTACAGCAGGGGCTCATTACAATGGAGGATATAACCATCCTTGAGTCAGGATTAAGGATACTCAGAAATATTCGCCGAGGTTCCAGACGCCCTGCTGCTGATTACTAATTATATGACTACGCTAGAACAGCTACAGACTCAGCTGGCTGAGGCTGCAAACGCCACTCCGCCCGATATAGATCTTATTCAGGCTATCACCAATAAGATTACCCAACTCGATACGGAAAATGTACGCTTCACCATAGATGCTGGCATTATCAACCGGCTGGGGCAAGAATTAGTAGGCAAGCAGGAAACAGCGGTAGCGGAGCTTATCAAGAATGCTTATGATGCGGATGCAACGGATGTTAAAATTATATTCTCTAACACCGATGCACCCGGCGGCACGATGCTGATTGAAGATAATGGACTGGGCATGACTCGGGATCAGCTCCTTAATGGCTTCATGCGTTTGTCTTCTAACGACAAACTGCTACACCCTACCTCGGAACGTTATCAGCGCAGGCGAGCTGGTCGCAAGGGAATTGGACGCTTCGCCGTGCAACGATTAGGCGAGGAGCTGGTATTAACGACTCAAACCCCCAATTCTGAAAAAGCCCTTCGTGTAACTGTAGATTGGGAGATTTTCCGGGCAGGGCGTGACTTAGGTAGTATTAAGAGTCGGGTCGAGGAAATAGCCAAAGAGCGTCCCTACGGAACTACTCTTTTCATAAGAAAGCTACGCGAGGCATGGACTAATGCTGAACAACGGCGTGTATACCGCTATGTGTCGGAACTACTACAGCCCTTCCCATTAACCAAGTTTAAGGATACCCAAACGGAAGCATCAGTTACACCCTCAGCAAATGCGGGGCGTTTTGATGTTGAACTGATACAACAAACTGGAGCTGAAAAGACAGTCATTGCCTCCCAAGAAGAAACCATATTTTCTAATGCCTTGGCTATCATCGAAGGCCATGTCGATGACAAAGGCCAAGGGAAATGGTCTGTTGAATCAATAAAACTTGGTATTGCAGAAGAAACTTGGAGTATTGGCCATGACCGTGAGAACAAGAAATCCTTTATTCATCTCCGAAATGTTAGTATTAAGGCTTATTACTATATATGGAATGCAGATCTTTTTCCAAGAATACTTTTTGGGACTTTGCAGGAAATAGGTAGACAACAAGGAGGAATTCGTGTCTTTAGAAATGGTTTCCGTGTTCCCCCATATGGTGAAAGAGGTGACGATTGGCTTCAATTGGATGCTTCTTATGCAGGAAGGAAATTTTTACCACCTCATGCCAATAATAACTTCATAGGTTTAATAGAATTAAGTGACTCTGAAGGAGAATTATTTGAAGAAAGATCTAGTAGAGAAGGACTCATTGAAAATGATGCTTTTAGAGAGTTACAAGATTTTGCCTATAGATTATTAACCGCTGCTATTCAAAGAATAGCTGAAGCGCGCGAAAAAAAGCAAACAGCAGGTCAAACAGATTGGCAGAAAAAGCCTGACAGTGACCCTGCACAACGCCTGCGGGTAGCAGCAACCCAAATCAGAGAAACTATTTCCAAAGCCCGGGAGCAAAAAGTTAATCAGGCCCCTCCAAATGATTCTAGTACGGATAGTGGTAAGGAAAATTCTGAGCCACAGGGGGATGCTAACGAAAAAGGGGATGAACCTGACGAATTCACTCCGCTCGATGATGCAGCACGCGACATCGAGGAGGCTGCGAATGATGCACAGACACTTCTACAGGAGAATCAGATGCTGCGGGTTCTGGCAAGTCTAGGTATCATGATTGGAGAGTTCACTCATGAGATTCGCCAGACCTTGGGTTCCGCACAGTTGAACACTGAGTTTTTGAGTAAAATTGTCCCCACCACATCACGGGAACGGAGAACAATTGACCATCTAGCTGCCAACATCAGTTTGATTCGAGGTTATTCGTCCTATTTCTATCAGACAGTCAGCGACAATGTCAGCCGAGAGTTGGAGCCACAGGACTTGCGGGTTGCAGGTCGTCAGTTCGAAGATGCCATGTCAGTGTCTATTAAACGGGCTGGTATCACACTGACATTCGAACCGCAGGGTTACGAGTTGTTGACACCGCCAATGCACTCCTCGGAAATCAGCTCACTGCTCTTCAACTTCTATTCAAATGCGCTGAAAGCTATTCGTCGGGCTAAGTCTACAGGCCACATGCTTTTACGCGTAGGTGAAGAAAATAAGCGGGTTTTCCTGGAATTTGCCGACAATGGCGATGGAATTCCTGAACATCTGAAAGAGCGTATTTTTAACGCCTTTTTCACAACTGATTCACCTGCTAGCCGCAGCAGCTCAGCTGCTGAGGAAGCACAGGGAAGTGGCCTCGGTTTGAAGATTGTTTATGACATCGTAACCGTATATGGAGGCGAAGTATTTCTCACTACCCCTCCCAACGGATACACTACCTGCATCAGAGCAGAATTTCCTGCATACCAATACAATGAGTAATCCTGTCAACTATCTCTGCGTTGATGATGCCGGTGATACGGCAACGCATTCCTACCTGGATTTTATAAGTGACCAGGATGAAAGACTCAATATCGAACCTAGTGAACCTGATGAGTTCTCATTACAGCTAACTAACCTAAAGGAGAAGATTAGGCCTGACGAAGGTGTGGGGTTCGATGGATTGCTTCTGGACTTACGTTTGGATGGTGAAGGCAGTAAAGCTCATTACCGGGCACCGGCATTAGCTCAGGAAATCCATACTAGAGCAGTGGAGGACAAAGACGGCTTTCCCATATGCCCGCTTGTTTTGTGGTCGAACGATGAGAAGTTAGACGATTCATATTGGCCGGATGATACTAGTCATGACCTGTTTGATCTGACTATTTTTAAAGAGAAGCTAGCGGATTTGGACGTAAAGTATGCGCGTAAGACTGCACGCAAATTGATTTCTCTAGCCGACGGTTACTCACAAATAATAGCGTTACAAGAAACCGGTTTTGATAGAATATCCCGTTTGCTGGATAAAAGCAGTGCCTTTCTTCGCGTAATAGACCCACGCATCGCCCTACCTCTTGGCGAAGCCATAGGAGATGCATCGGTGTACGATCAGGCCAGATTTATTCACCAGCAACTGCTCACTATACCCAACAGTGCATTGGTTAGCAGCGAGATTCTGGCAGCCCGATTAGGTCTTGATATTAGGGACGTAAAGGATTTTGACGACCTCGCAGAGAAGCTTTTTCCTAATGCCCGCTACACAGGTGCTTTTGCATACGGTTGGCCCTGTTGGTGGGTATCAGGCGTCGAGAAAGGATGGGCGAACCTAGCTGAATGCCCGGGGCCACTTAGGACCACAGGAGCGGAAAAGCGAGTTGAATGCATCAAGAGAAACTCCGACAGACAGGACATTCATCCTGCAACCACCATCGAACTGACAACATCCACAACCTTCTGGACTATTTGCCAAATTACTCGTCAACCATTAGATCCCATGGAAGGATATGCGGTTGACAAACAACTCTACCCTTGGCAGAATACTAAGTATGTTTCCTTGCATGGAAAGCTTTCTGGTGGAAGAAAAGCGGATCGAACCAAAATTGATCCTTTGGACATAGAGCGTTTCGAGGAAGATAGTGATAACCGGTAAATAGAGACTCAAAAAATATGAAATCTGGAGGAAGTTATGCTAGTGCTCTTAGAAAGATAAGCAGTATCATAGGAAAATTTGAGAATAATTTTGACAAGGAACAAATAGAAACAATCGCCCAACATTGTTATGGCCTAGATAAATCAGATGATCTGTGGAATTATTATATGAAGGATTTTAATTTTCCTAAAAAAGCCTTCAAAGACGCTAAGCTTGACAAAGTTCACCCTAATAAGGCAAAAGAATTCAGAGTTATTTTGTCAGTAAAAGCATCAGGCAAATACACAGGAAGAACAAATAAAGATGAAGATCCATTAATTGATTTATCAGTTAATATCGTAGTTGCTGATTTCTCAGCGGAATTTCCTAACAACATCTTCTGCGCTTGGCACATGGACAGCCATCCGCCTGAGGGAGTTGATGAAGATGAAAGAGATGACAATGGCAAAAGAAAATACAAGCCTAGCCCATTCGCTCACCCTCGCTATCATTGGCAATATGGCGGAAAGAAAATTTGGGATGCACAGGATGCAAAAACTGACAAAGAAGAGTTTTATGGTTCACACTTACTCTTAGAATCTCCTCGTCTTCCTCATCCTCCACTAGATGTAATATTGGCAATTGATTTCATTCTTGCGAACTATTACAGTACAACTTGGCGCGCAGCACGACTTGACACAGAATACATTAGGGTGGTAAAAGAAGCACAAAAGAATTATTGGTATTCGTATTTTAAGTCAATTGCAGACAACATAAATCTCACAAATTCCGATGAATATTCTGTTAAAATAATGCCTCACTTTTTTCCAGAACCAGATCCAGCATACAGCAGAGAATAGGGTCACGACAAATCTTCAAATACTCCCCGGCGCATGGAGCAGGAGGTAATGACCTCATCTGTGGCCCCGTTGCGGTGCTTGGCAATGTCGAACAGCACCGTATCGACAGTAGGAGTGCCGTCCTCGTACTCAGCGATTTTGTAGTACTCGCCGCGCCAGAGGAAGATGATGCAGTCGGCGTCCTGTTCTAAGCTGCCCGACTCGCGCAAGTCACTGAGCAATGGGCGCTTCTCCCCTCCCCTTTTCTCTACATCACGGCTCAATTGAGACAAGGCGATGACTGGCGCATTTAGCTCCTTGGCCAACTCCTTTAAGCTGCGGCTGATACTGCCAACTTCCTGTTCCCGGTTGCCTTTGGTGTCGCCGCGCATGAGTTGAATGTAGTCGACTAAAACCAAGCTTAGCGGGTGCTGGGCGTGGAGGCGGGCGCACTTGGCGCGCAGCTGCTGGATGCTCAGGCCGGGCGTGTCGTCAATGTGTAACTGGTGGCCGTGGGTTTGAAGGCGCTGGGCCTGCTGGCGGATGTGAGCTACCTGGTCGAGGCCGCCAGGCAGGTTACCGCGGCGCAGGTCGGAGTTGCTGTAGCCGGGTACCTCGCTGGCAATCATGCGCTGCATGAGTTGGAGCGTGGGCATTTCGAGGCTGAAAACGGCGGTGTGGTGGTTGTGGTCGAGGGCGGCGGTGCGGGCGAAGTGCAACAGAGCAGCCGTTTTGCCCATGGCGGGCCGGGCGGCCAGGATAACCAAGTCGCCGGGCTGCCAACCGCCGGTCAGGCCGTCGAGCTGGGTGAGGCCGGTGGGAATGCCGGTGAGGCCATGCTGGCCAACGGACTGCGCGAGGCGGTTGAACGTGGCGTCGAAAGCGGCGGCAGCCGTTTGGCCGGGGCGGGTTTCGAGGGTACGGTGCAGGCCGGTGAGGCGAGCCTGGGCGTCGGCTAGCAGCTGCAGCGGGTCGCAGGTATCGTCATAGGCATGAGCGGCCAACTCGGTGCCGGCGCGGATGACGACGCGGCGGGCGTGCTGCTCCTGCAAAATGCGGCAATGGGTTTCGAAGTGGGCAGCCGAGTTGATCTTGCTGGTGAGGCCAGCTACGAAAGCGGGGCCGCCGGTGCGCGCCAGCGTGCCGCGGTGGCGCAGTTGCGCTACGACGGTAAGCAGGTCGGCGTGGTCGCCTTGCTGCACCAGGTCGCGGATGGCCAGGTACACTTGCTGGTGGGCCGCTGAGTAGAATACTTCCTCGGTGGGCAACAAAGCCAGCAGGGTGCGCTGGGCGTGAGCTTCAAGTAGTGCGGCACCAAGTACGACAGCTTCCAGGTCAAGAGCCTGGGGTGGCAGGTGGCCGCCGGTCGGGGCCGAAATGACGGCGCGGCCGGCCGGGTCGATGAAACGGGCGGGTTTGGTTTGGTGCATGATGGGTTAGCTCCAGCGGCTAGGGTCGGCGGATTTTGGTGCGGTACGGGCGCGGGCTGGGGGTGCGGCTTGCCCATTGCCATGGGGTATGGCGGCTTGGAATTGCGGACGGCGGCGCATCCAGCCGCGAAAAGAGGCACGCCAGTCAGCCATCGGGGTTTTGCCGCTCACGCGCCAGCCGTTGCTTTCGTAGTGGTCGTGGAAGGCGGCGGCCTCGGCCTGGGCGTCGGCGCTGCCGGAGTGCAACTCGGCGGCGTAGGCCTGCACCTCGGCCAGAGTCGGGGTAGCTATTTTTTTCCTTTCCAACCTAGTGGGCTCGGGCGGTGGGGCGTCAGCCCCTTCCTCTACTTCGTTAGAAGTATTGAAACTGAAATTGAAAGCCTTTTCATTTGCTTTCTCTTTCGGGGGCAATTGCTTTTCGCTGGAAAGCTTTTGCTTGTCCGTAGCAAGCATTTGCTTTCCGGACGGATTCTGAGAAGCTGGCGGATTATTTTCGGAAAGCATTTGCTTTTCGGGCCGACCGCCCTTGCGGCCGTTGGCGGCCAGCCGCTCACGCTTGGTGGTTTGCTTGATGGCCTCCTGTACCAGGCGCGGGTTGTAGCGTAGGGTAGGCTCATCGGCAGCCAGCGGGAATTTGCCAAGCAGCAGCTCGCGGCTGTCGGCCCACTGCGCCTGCGTGAGACGGGCGGTGCGGCGAAGACGGTTTTCGTCGGCAGTCAGGTAGCCGGGGCGGTCGGACTGCCAGGAGTTGAACAAGAGCAAACAGTAGGCCCCCACTTCGTGGGCTTCCATCAGCTGCACATCGGGCGAGCTTAGGAAGTCACCCGTATAGAAGAGAAAGGCAGGGGCCTTCATGCCAGGGAAGAAGTGGGAATACGGGAAACAGCAGCCGTGGGCCCGAATAGGTCAAGCTGGCGGTAGTCGGTGCACTTACCGCGCAGGGCGGCTTCGACTTCTACCAGGGCCGCAGTCAGGGTGGTTTCCAGCAGACCGGTGTAAGAGTAGCTGGCTTGCTCGTCATCGAAAGACTGGTAGGGCGTGGTCAGGTTGAGCACCCGCCCG
The DNA here is from genome assembly GCF_036387835.1 of Hymenobacter sp. GTDB lineage: Bacteria > Bacteroidota > Bacteroidia > Cytophagales > Hymenobacteraceae > Hymenobacter. Next base: position 76,057 of record NZ_DASVSY010000119.1, read on the forward strand.
CCGGCCAACTCGCGCTGACCGATGAGCGTAACGCCGCCTTGGTTACGACCCATCGAGAAGCCGGTAATAGCAAACGGCTTAAACAGTGCGGGCAACTCCTCGGACTCATCGGGCCAATAATCGGGCGTCTCAGTCAGCTGCTCAGCCAATAAGCAGAGGTGCGGTACCAAGCGGCTCAGCGCATGGGTCAGGTCGGGGTGTACCTGCTCTGCGCAGGACAGGGCAAAGGTGCGGGCCGGGGCCTCCTCGCTACGCTGCTCAGTGAATTCGCAGGTCAAGTGCTGGTCTTTGAGCTTGACCTTTTGAATGGTAATGATGGAGCGGGTTTCGGGGCTGTCGGGGCCAACGATGGGGAGTAGCTGAGACATAACAGGGAATGGAATATTGTGCCGGCAATGGTGGCCGGCAGTTAGAGTGACTACTTAAAAGCTGACTATTGGCCGGCGGGTCGGCGGCCCCGGACGCGGGCGGCGGGCGCGGTGGCCAGCGTGGCATCGGTGCGGTTGCGGCGCTGCCAGTCGTGAATCTGCGAGAGAAGTATTCGGTCGCCGCGGCTGGACTCGCCGGGCATGTAGTGCAGGCGGCGCGGGTGGTGGTCGGGCAGGCGCATGTAGTCGCG
>NZ_DASVSY010000120.1:0-8887 GCF_036387835.1 Hymenobacter sp.
GGTAGCCGGCTACCTGATTCCAACCCGGGTACTGGCCACGCAGTCGCAGCAGCAGCGCGACGAGATGGTGGAGCTCTACCCCAACCCGGCCAGCACCGAGCTGACGGTACGCCTGCCCGTGAGCAGCAAAACCCCGGTGCAAGTATCGGTACTGGATATGCTTGGTAAGACGGTGCAAACGGCCGCCGTTCCATCAGGAGAGTTGCAGCGCGGGTTCCGCGTCAACACCAGTGCCTTGGCCCCCGGTTTGTATGTAGTACAGCTACGTTCGTCGGCCGGTACTTTCACCAAGAAAGTACTGATTCAGCGCTAAGCTTGCCTTCTACAGCGGCTAGTTGAAAGTGTGTGAAAACCCCGGCGGGCAGCAGCTCGTCGGGGTTTTTGTTTGGTTTAAGCGGAGAAGCTTAGGAAAGCTTGGTTTGGAAGCCGTTCAGGAAGTTAGTCAGCCGTCCTGCAGAGGCATGTTCTTGATGCCTAAATAATTTCTATTTAAACTATTGACTTTCAAAGTATTGCAATTATAAAATTGCGGCTTTTCCGGTTCTTGGCAGGTAGCAAGCGTACATAACTCGACAATGGCCTTCGGACCTACTTGTTTTGTCTTTTAACTTGAATTCCTATGAAAACGAAAAACCTCGCCATAGCCGCTGCCTTCCTTTTAGGTGCCACCGTATCTGTTCAGGCTCAGGTCACGCCCACATCACCGCAAAGGGGCGGCGTCATGAATCAAACCACCATTCCGCCCGCGGCTCCTAGTAACCCCGGCACCATCGACCAGCGGACCCCCACTACAACCAACCCCACGCAAATGGGTACCAGCACCATTGACCAGCAGCCCACCATACAGCGCTCGACTACCATCGAGCAGCAGAGCGTAGAGCAGCGTACTGGTACCACCACGCAGCCCGCTACCACTTCGCCACCCGATGGCGGCATGATGCAGCGCCGAACTACCACCAAGAAGCGCGCTACCGATACTGCCCCGCCTCGTCCGTAATCGATAGATAGTCTATGTGCCATGGTAGACCGCCCTACGTTGACGGTCTACTATGCAGCCTAGCCCCCGTTCGAGCTTTTCCAGTTCGGACGGGGGCTGTGGTTTAAGGCAGCAAAAAGCCCCTGGCCTCAATAGGAGACCAGGGGCTTTTTTATGGTAGTTGAAAACGAGCTAATCCCCCAGCAACTACCAGCTTGCTAAGCTATGCGGCTTGCAGTTTGGTGCCGAGTTGGAGCAACAGGTCGCCAAGCTCACGGAGTTGCGCCTGAAAATCGGGGGAGGCGTGGGTGGCGGCCTGGTTGGTTTGGGTGCCGAGCATGCTCAGGGAGTTGCCAATAGCCTCGGGATTGAGGTTGCCGCTGCTGAGTAAGGATTGCAGGTTGCCGATTTCCCGACCAACGTCTTGCAATGCGGGCTCACCGCTCTGCAGTAAGTGCTGCTGCCAGGTTTCGGTGTTGTCGAGGGCGCCGCTGATGGGGATGGTAGTCAGGCCGTTTTGCAGGGCGTGGATGGTGGCGCCTAATAGCTCGTGGTTCATGATGGGGAGAGGTAAGGAAAAGAACTGTTTTATTAAGAAGACACGACAACTACTTGCCGTTGGCTGACTGCGGGAGTTCAACAGAGTCGGCAGGGGCTTTGTCTTTTTTGACGCGAGGCTTCCGGGTTTTGGGCGCCGCATCGGCCTCCAGAATTTGTTTGGGCGTAAATATGGGTGGCTCGTAGCCCTCCGGAGCAGGTGGGAGCAATGTCAGTTCGCGCATGATGCCGCAGGCGCGGTGGGCGCTAGCTTCTTTGTCTTTGATTTCGAGCATGATGTCCACATCCAGGTCGCCAAGCTCCCGCAGGAAATCCCGAAACAAATCTTCCTCAATGGCCGCCACGTGCTTCCCGCGCCGCTCACCGTGCGACTGCGAGCTGTAGTCCATCATCATAATGCCGTCGCGGGTGGGGTGCCAGGTGGCGGCGGCCAAGCGCAGGGCCTCGGCCATGGGCTCCCCGTTGTTGAGGCACTCGTGGTGGAAGTTGTCGAAGAGGATGGGAATACCAGTGGCGGCGTGCAGCTCCAGGCAGTCGCGCAAGCTAAACAGCCGGTCGTCGTTTTCGACCACCACCCGCACTTGCACGGCGGGCGGCAGCGTGTGCCACACGCCGATGAAGCGCGCGATGGCCGTGTCCCGGTCGCCGTAGAGGCCGCCGAGGTGAATTTGGAGCTTGGCCGTGCTATCAAGGCCCATCAAATCCAACATAGACCCCTGATACACCAACTCCGCCACGCTGCGCCCCACAATATCGGGGTTAGGCGAGTTGAGCACCACAAACTGGTCGGGGTGCATAGACACGCGCATTTTATGCGTTTTGATGAAGTCGCCGATGGCTTGGAATTCCGGGGCGAAACGAGTCTGCCAGGGAAAGGTATTGACGGGGTGGGAACCGAACGGTACAATGTCGGAGCCGATGCGGAAGAACAGGAGCCCGTGCTCGAGATTATATTCCAGAATGCGTTTCAAGCAAGCTAGGTTGGAGGCTACGGTTTGCTCGACCCGCTCGTCGGAGTAGGAAGCCAACCGAAACGTGGACGCCGAGGTGCAGTCCAACGAATTATTCATGCAAGGATACCCGATTTTCATCTTCGGGCTTACGAGGTATGGGGGTTGATTGTTGGTTGCTGACGTTGCCAAACCAATCCAGTCATGCTGAGCAGGTGGCGCATCAAGCCAGGGACCGGAGGCGGAGTCGAAGCATCTCGCTAGGCTGTGTGGAAAGTTAGGGTCTTGTAGCGCGGAAGTCACAGGAAATCTGTTCCGCGACGAGCACAGCGAGTTCCTACGCGTTAGGACCACAAGGAGCGGTATCGAATACTCGCGTTGCTCGTCGCGGAACAGATTTCTTGTGACTTCCGCGCTACTGTCCACACACTCTAGTGTAGTAAACCCTCTTTTGCCGTTGCAACGATTTGAGCGAGATGCTTCGACAAGCGGACGTAAGATCAAGCAGGACAATACCACACTAGCGAGATGTTTCGGCTTCGTTGCACTGCGCGGACGCCAGATGAAGCATGACCGTGCTTTTTCATCCGCCAACTCACTCCTTCGGCCAGTTCACCACCTCACTACTTCAGCACTACTCATTGTAGCCGCGGTTGTCCTTGAAGTTCTTGTTGTATTTCTGGCGGGCTTTGCGGGCTTTTTCGGCGGCTTCGGCGGCCTGAATTTCCTCCATCTTACGGCGCTCCTTGCCGGCACGCGAAAACTGATCGTAAATCAGACTGACGGGGCTGGCCAGGGTAGGAGTGGGAGCAGCCGGTGCCGTAGAGTCCACTTTGAACAAAGGTTTAGGAGCAGGCGGGCGCTTCACGGCGCTGGTAGGCGCCGTATTGGGGCGCTTCATGTTGCGCAAGGCCCTGTTGATAGCCGCGCGGTCAGGGCGACCTTCCGTTACGCGCACTTCGCCTAGCATCACACTATCGCGCATCAGCGACACCTGGATAACCAACTGCGAAAGGCCCGTGCCGCCCATTGGGAAGCGGCGCGTTTTAAAGCCCACGGCCCGAAACACCAGCGTATCCGTGTTCTGTACCTCGATGCGAAAATCGCCTTCGTTGTTGGCAATTACGCCCCGGCCACTGCGCTGCACCAGTACGGCCGCCCCCGGTACCGACCGCCCCGTGCCCGCCTCCGCTACTGAGCCCGTTACGCGCACCTGCGCTGCTGCTCCTAGCGGCAACAGCAAAAACAACAGCCACCCGAGCAGCCACCGGCCCGGCTTCCTTGCACGAAATACGCTTGAAATAGAATTCGGTAAGTTCATTGGCCTATACAAACGCAAGCAACGGGCAAGTTATCTCATAACAGAGTTAAAAAAAGCCCGCACCGTTGCAGGTGCGGGCTTTGAGGCACTTAGGGCAAGACAAAACTACTTAATCTTGACGTCCTTGCCGTTTTCGGGCTTCAGTTTTACCGTGCCGTCGTCGCCATCAATTTTGGCTTTGTTGCCTTCGGCATCTTTGATTTTTACGTCGCCGTCGGCTTTCACTTTCAGCTTGCCGCCTTCGCCGCCGCTAGTGCTGCTAGCTTCGGTTTCGGTGGAGGCAGTAGTGGTGTTGTCGGTTTCGGCGGGCGTGCTTGTCTCGTCCATGTAGGCCTCCTCGTAGTAGGTTGGGCGGCTTGTTTCGTACACCGTGTACGATTCAGCAGGCAGGTAGCCTTTAAATTCATTGTCGGTTTCCGAGTAAGCGCTGCGCATTTCGGCGGCCATGCCCGCGGTGTCAGCCGTGTACTTGTTACGTACTTCGCCAAGGCGTTGGGCGCGGGTGTAATACGTGCTGCGAATGCGCGACACCATGGCCGTATCCGAGATTTTCATGTCGGCAGCCATTTTATCGGCAATGCGTTGGGCCCGGCTCCGGTACTGCGCGTCCATGTCGCCGGTAGCGGCGGTGCTAGTGCTAGTGGCTTCGGTGGTAGTGGTTGTTTCGGCGGTTTTGTTGTCGCCGCACGAAGTCAGGGAGAAGGCAGCGGCAATAGGGAAGAGCAACAGGAGCTTTTTCATACGTGTGGAATTGGTGAGAGGGAGAGAGTTGAATTGCGCGTATACGCCTCAAGCTCCACAGCGGTTACCTGGGCTCTTCCCGACTCCCAAAAACGAAGCAGCCGCGACAACGAATTGCCGCGGCTGCTAAAACGTGTGCCATGTTGAGCGAAACGGATTTTCGCGCTATTAAGCGCGGCGTAGCTCGAACACGGTTATCTCGGGTAGGAAGCCTACCCGGCCGGGGTAGCCGAGGAAGCCAAGACCAGTGTTGACGTACAGATACTGCTTGCCTTGCTGGTAGAGGCCGGCCCACTGCTTGTACACATACTGCACCGGGCTCCATTTCAGAAACGGCAGGTTGATGCCGAACTGCATGCCGTGGGTATGGCCGGAGAGCATTAGGTCGATGTCGGGGAATTCGGGACGTACTTGGGCATCCCAGTGCGAAGGGTCGTGGGAAAGCAAAATCTTGAACGGAGCGTCGGGCTCTACGGCGGCGTGGGCTTTGGCCAGATTGCCGTACTTAGGAAAGCGCATAGCCGCGCCCCAGTTCTGAATGCCCAGAATGGCAATTTTCTCGCCATTGCGCTCCAGGTGGTGCGTTTCGTCGAGCAGCAGCTTCCAGCCGATTTGGGCGTGGTTGCGCTTGAGCCGCTCCAGGTTGGCGCGCTTGGCCTCGATGCCGCCTTGCTCGGTCCAGTCCACGTAGTCGGCGTAGTCGTGGTTGCCGAGGATGGAGAGCTTAGGCAGCTTGCTTTGGATTTGAGCCAGCGTCGGGATATGGTCTTCCACTTCGGTGGCAATGTTGTTTACCAGGTCGCCGGTCATCACCACGAGGTCGGCATTTTGCTGGTTGATGAGCGCCACGGCCCGCTGCAAGGGTTCCGTTGAAGCGAAACTGCCGGTGTGCAGGTCGGAAATCTGGAGCAGCTTGAAGCCGTCGAACGAGGCGGGCAGGTTGGGAAAACGCAGCGTCACGCGCTTCACTTGGTAGTCGGTGCCGCCTTTTACCACGCCCCAGATCAGCGAGACGAATGGCACGGCGGCTACCACTAAGGCCAGCTTGCTTAGGAATTCACTACGCGGAATAGCCGGGCCGCTTCCGCTAACCGTGGTGTTGCCGGAAATGCGGCCCACCACCCAGCGCACACCGCGCACCAGGTCTTCGGGAAACAGAAACAGCAAGATCACCAGCTTCGACAGCAGCAACGCCAGCAATACGCTGCCCAAATACGCTTTGTAGGGGGCGTTGCCTTGCCCGCGCGTAGCCAACGACCACATGCCCAAACCCCAAACCAGGACGGTAATCAGCCAGTACAGATAACCGGCCGTTTTGCGGGCTACCGGAGCCGCGCTGTGAAGTGCCGTGCGGACAGCCTGAAAGCCGTACCACTCAGCCAAGAAAAACAAGAACAGAAACAGAAAGCCAGTGAAGGAGCGAAACATAGTAGGGGAAGAAGAGCCGTCGGCCAGAAAGAAAAGTTGGTGGTCAAGCAGACCCTGCTGCTAATTCCAACAAGTACAAAACCGCCGAGCGTAACAACGCAGACGGTGGAATGGGGTTTTTACTTTATTTTCCGGGCTCTGCAACCCTTGTGCCGCATGCAAAACCCTGACCATCTGTCCGAAAATCAGCCCGCCGAAGAAGCCGCGCCCGTCCGCTACGAAACGCCGGTTTCGTTCGGCATCAAGAGTTGGGCCGAGGAAGACCGTCCCCGCGAAAAGCTGATGCAAAAAGGCCGCGCCGCCTTATCCGACGCCGAGCTAATGGCTATTCTGCTCGGTTCGGGCACCGCCAAGCTGTCGGCCGTGGATGTGGCCAAGCTGATTCTGAAAGCCGCCAACAACGATCTAAACGCCTTGGCCCGCCTGTCCATCAAGGAGTTGATGCGCCACAAAGGCATCGGCGAAGCCAAAGCCATTACCATTGTGGCAGCCTTGGAACTAGGTCGGCGCCGCAAAGAAGTTGACGCGCCGGCCCGCACTACCATCACCAACTCGCGCGACATCTACCGCGTAGTGCAGCCTCATTTGCAGGATTTACCGCACGAGGAATTTTGGGTGGTACTACTCAACCGAGCCAACGTGGTGATGCGCACCGTCAGCATCAGCCGCGGCGGCGTGGCGGGCACCGTTGCCGACCCGAAGCTGATTTTCAAGGAGGCGCTGGAGCAGCTGGCCAGCAGCGTGATACTGGTGCACAACCACCCCAGCGGCAACCGCAACCCCAGCGCCGCCGATATTGCCCTCACCCGCAAGCTCAAAGAAGCCGGCCTCTTCCTCGACCTGCCCATCCTCGACCACCTCATCTACACTGACGCCGGCTATTTCAGCTTCGCCGACGAAGGAATGTTATGATTGCTGATGGACGATTGCTGGTTGTTGATTGTTTAGATGGTTGCTTTGTGCGCTAAATGCAACAGAGCTGGTTGAGCAGTTGTCCAGATCAAGCATGATGTTTTTAGACTTCTTAGCAGCTTCAACAGTTAACAATCACCAGCAATCAACTATCACAAGATGCGCCTCAACCCTAAACTACTTGTTGGCCTCGGCCTACTAATTGTATTCGGTTATTTCCTGAAAGACCTTGTTTTCAACGACGACCAATATGCGGCCCGGCTGCGCAAAGTCCGGAAGGAAAAATCCGATAGTTTCCGCCGGGTGCAAGGCTCGCCGTTGAGCCAGGAGCAGCGCAATGTTTTCGATAGCCTACACTACTACGCACCCAACATAGCGTATCGAGTCGAGGCGCAGCTAGAGCCTTTCAGCCAGCGCGACACGGTGGAAATACCCCTGACTAATGGCAAAGCCGATAAATACCTGCGGTGGGGTCGCGTATCCTTTGCGCTCGATAATCAGCCACAGAAACTAACCTTGTTTCTGAAGGTTGACGGCAAAGATTCCACGCTCTTCATCCCCTTCACCGACAAAACCAACGGCTTCGCTACCTACGGCGGCGGCCGCTACCTCGACGCCCCCAAACCCGCCCCCGGCGATACTGAAGTCACGCTCGATTTCAACGAAACCTACAACCCCTTCTGCGCCTACAACGACGGTTTCGCCTGCCCCGTGCCACCCCAAGACAACCGCCTAGCCGTCGAAATCAAAGCCGGTGAGCAAGCCTTCCACGACCACGCGGCGGACGGCAAGGAGGAGACGCATTAAGAGTCTATCCACTAAAGTATTGTCATTCCGACATTCTGCGCATTAAGCAGCGAGAGGAATCTGGATACAGTTGTTGAACAAGCTGACTCAGATTCCTCGTGCCTCGGAATGACGACGTCTTACTTGGATAAACATCAACTACTGATTCTCCCGCAACTGCCGCAACTCCAGCACAAAACCGGGCAGTACAGGTTCGCCGCTTAGCTCGTTGTCAAATCCTTGAATCTCCGTGGTCGGTTGGCCGGAGTGGTATACCCAGGCAGTTTCAGCTTCGCAATCAAGCAGAAAACCGAGTTGCACGCCGTTGCGCACCCATTGCTCCATTTTCGCGTGAAGCGTGGGAATTCGGTCGGAAGGAGACTTCACTTCCACCACGAACTCCGGGCATACGGGCAAAAACCTATTGCGCATTTCCGCCGGTACCCGCGCCCAGGTCGCGTGGCTGAACCACGAGGCATCCGGGGAAAGCGTGGCCTTATCAGGCAATACATAGGCAGCGGAAGATTCGCCTACCCGGCCTAACTTGTTTTGTTTGTTCCAATTGCTGAGTTGACGCACAACTTCGGCACTAGCTTCACTGGAGAGAAAACCGGCTGGCGACATAAAAACTATTTCGTGGTCGGAGGTGCGCTCTACGCGCAGGTCGCGGTTGTCCTGGCAGAACTGGAAGAACTCCTCGTCGCTGAAGCTGGTAACAAGCGGGCCGCGCAGCACAATAGCTTCCTCGGAAATAGCGGGACGAATTGACATGCTAATACAGAATCTTACTTTCACCGAAGATACGCAAAACCGGCCACCAGAGGGGCATTTGAAGCCGCTCACCTGAATCCGTACCTTTGCCGCATCTATCGGTTGTGAGTTGCGCGTGACTAGTTGTTGAATTATCCAATCGTTCAATCAGCACGCAACGACCAACAATCAACAATCAGCCTTCAACAAGTAAAATGAAAATATCCTTCGACTGGCTCCGTACGCTCATTCCCACCGACAAACCCGCCGTCGAAGTCGGCAAGCTGCTGACGGGTTCCGGGCTGGAAGTGGAAGGCATCGAAGAGCTGGAAAGCGTGCCGGGCGGCTTGCGCGGCGTGGTGCTCGGCACCGTGCTTACCTGCGAGAAGCACCCTGATGCCGACAAGCTAAGTGTCACCACGGTAGATGTAGGCGACGGTACGCTCCGCCAGATTGTGTGTGGCG
>NZ_DASVSY010000121.1:0-85743 GCF_036387835.1 Hymenobacter sp.
GCCGTACTGGCCTACACCAAGCTCGAAGTGCTCAAGGTCAAGTGCGGCATCGGCCATTTTCGCCTCAAAGCCCAACTCTACACCATCGGCCTCAAAGCCATGTATCAGCAACTCCGTCTACTTAGTGCGTAACATCAGTTACTAATACCCGCGCCAGCGCCGTGCTTCTCGTGTTTGGCCTTGCTGCTACTACTGCATCCGCCCAAGTGCTGACTCCCGGAGCAACCATTCAGGGAACCTCAACCAACGGTACTCCGGCCTCCGGGGCTACCGGCCCACTAGGGCAGATTCGGAGCGGCCTTTTCGGTCAATTCAGTTCCGGCGACAACTGGCTGGCCCTCGGAGAGTCACCTTTCGGAGTTGGCGGCGTGTTGCCCTACGGCCTGCGCCTGCAAAAAAGCTCGCAGTTTGGCTTATTCAACCAAGTAACGAATACCGGCACGGGGGCCGAGGACTTGATAGTAGGCTGGGGCGAAAACGCCAGCAGTCAGCTGCGGATGCGCTTTATCAGCAACCAATTCACCAACACGTTTACGGACGTGCTAAAGCTGCAAGGAGGCTCTCTAGCCCCGAGTGCAGAAATTACGGCCACCGCCCTTTCGGGCGGGGAAACGCCACTCCGAATCGGCGTGACTGATGCGCCCGGCAGCTTTCTTACAGTTGGCAACGCCACAGCTGTTGATGGACAATTTGCTCCTAGCATCACGGCTTCTCGCACCAATGACGTACGCGAAAGTTTATTCATTACAGGCTCAATTGATCCAGGCAACGACGTAGTAGATCAGTTTGGCATTGGGCGTCCAATTGTCTCCGTGCAAGGCCTTTTGTCTAATGGAGGTCAGGTAGGATTTCGACCTTTATTCGCTGTGAAGAATCTTAGCACATCTGTATTCGAAGTTCTTCCAAACGGGGCGGTCAATGCTGCCGGCACGGTAACCAGCAATACGTTCCTTGTCTCTTCCGACCAACGCTTCAAAGAAGATATCAAGCCGATAGAGAACAGCCTGGACCTTATCCGCAAAATGCGCGGCACGACGTACAATTTCAAAAAGTCGACGGAGTTTGCCGAACGCAACTTTCCGCAACAGCGACAGTACGGCTTTATTGCGCAGGAAATGGAGAAAGTACTGCCCGAAGCCGTGGCCAAGCAGCGCGATGGCTACTACGCGGTGAACTACAGCGAAGTGATTCCGGTGCTGGTGGAGGCCATGAAGCAGCTCGATACCAAACAAACCGAAACCACGCAGCTGCAACAACAAGTAACCGAGCTGAAGGCGCAGCTGGCGGAGCTACGGGTACTGGTAGAGAAGAGTACCGGCAAGGTATCCGGCGGCAAAGCCGCTGCCAGTCTCGACCTGAGCCAGGTAAAGCTCGAGCAGAATGCTCCTAATCCCTTCAGCGGCGTAACGCGCATCGAATATTCGCTGCCCGATGGCGCGACTGATGCCGTGCTGACAGTCAGTGATATGCAAGGCCGCACCATGAAAACTATTTCTGGACTACCTTCCGGCGGCCGGCAGGTAGTGGAACTGCAAGCAGGAACACTTCCCGTAGGCACTTATATTTATACCTTGAGTGTAGCCGGCAAGGAAGTTACAAGCAAGCGCATGGTTCTGACTCGCTAGGTTATACCCTGACACTTTCAAAAGAAAGCTCCGCATTAAACGCGGAGCTTTCTTTACTTTTACAAACTTTGCTTTGATAAGCATAAAGCCGACAAGGTATATTCTGAATTTTACAGATCGCAGAAACGTATGACTTTTAAAACTGAACAAGAGATTTTTTGGGCCGGCGAATTCGGTGACGAGTATATAGCTCGCAATAAAAGTCAAGAATATCTAGCGTCTAATCTGAATTTTTTCTCGCGGATATTCAACCGGGTAAGCAAGCCAGCTTCTTTGATTGAATTTGGCGCTAATATTGGCATGAATTTAAAAGCTATTCAGCTTTTATTCCCTGGAATCAACCTGTTTGGCATAGAGATAAATCAAAAAGCAGCCGAGGAATTAGCTGTTGCTGTTGGAACAGACAATGTATTCTCTGGTTCAATATTCGACTTCGAGCCAAGCAAACAATTTGAGGTGTCTCTAATAAAAGGAGTTCTGATTCATATTAATCCGGAACATCTTCCTCAGGTTTACGAAAAACTATACGAGGCAAGCAGTAAATACATTTTGATTTGTGAGTACTATAATCCTTCACCCGTCACAATTACTTATCGGGGCCACAACGACCGATTATTTAAGCGAGATTTTGCGGGTGAGATGCTCGAAAAGTATTCTGATCTGAAGTTATACGATTACGGTTTTTGCTATAAGCGGGACAGGGCATTTCCTCAAGACGATGTGACTTGGTTTTTACTGGAAAAAGCTTAGCCTCAATCTGTATCAGCCCATTAATTCCGACGACTACGGTACAGTGGCCGGCGAAACCCGCGCTGTAGATGAGTTGTTGCAACAGCACGGGCTTACGTTGCAAAAGCTCCCTTACACGCACACGCCTAGCTTTATTCGTAAGCTGGCGGCTCCTGGTCCTTCCCTATGAAAACCTACCACAAGCACCTAGAGTCCACGCTGGCTGCCGGCGAAACGGTTAGCCTGACGCGCCGCCCCGTCTTCCGGTCGTCGGCTATCTTTCCGGTGCAACACAATGTGCATTACTCCAGCCGGGTGCTGTTTATGGGGTATTGGTTGCTCAAGCGCCACATTCCGGAGGTGCAAATGTTGGTGACACTGCGCAGCCAAAACGGGACCATCTTGTTGCGTAAGAGTTTACTTATCACGGAACCTAAAGCCTTTGCGCTCCGGGTTGGCGACCTGTTGGCTGAAACTACTACCACTGATACAAGCGAGTTTGCCGGCTCACTGGAACTGGAAATCTTTGCCACCCGGGACTTGGTTTACCCCTACCCGGCCTTCGTGCTGAACTACTTCAGCGACACCTTCATGGCGACTGTACATACCACCGGCCGGGTGTACAACGACATCGAGGATCTACAGGAGAACGAGGACATTCAGGTGCCGGAATGCGGCTTCGACATCTTATCGGGAGCTGCGTATGCCCCATTTTTCGCCTTTGTGAATGGAGTTTACGCCTACGAGAAGCAGCTCGTCCGCTGGACCATAGTGGATGAGCATGACCACGCTACCCAAGGTGAGTTCGAGTTGCGCGACGTGCAGCCCTACGGCACGTACTTCATCAACCTGCGCGACTATATCGACCTAGACGCCATTCTGCAGGGCCAAAAAGGAACCATCAAGCTTCACCATAATTTCCGGGGCTTCTTCCCGCGTTTCGTCGCAGGCAACTTCGAGTTGGAGCGTCACGCCCTCAGCATCACCCACACCTACTACGACAGCTCGGCCGTCAGCGACGCCGGTGCCTATTGGGGCAACACCGACGAGCGGTTTCACGATAGCGCCGTATTTGCGCCCCTGTTTTTGGAAGAAGGCGAGTACACGCAACTGGTATTCTACCCCATCTACTCCCCTTCCGCCTTCGGCATCGATCTGGAATTCTACGACGCCCATGGCCAGCGCGTAGGCACTGTTCGTAACTGGCGCCACCTCGAAACCTCGCCGGATCAGTTCTTTACCCTGGATTTCAACGAGGTTATCCGCGAGAATTTTTCGCTGGAGCAGGCCCGTCAGCTACGTGGCGTTAACATTATCAAGCACTGGCCTAATCGGGAGCGTATCCCAACCCGCCTTAAGTTCGGGCTGAACGTGGGGCGCCATCAGCGCCCGATGAACCTGCCAACAAACGTGTGCTTCAACTCACAAGTAGCCAACGCCAAACTCCTAACCAAGCCCGGCACCTTTAAGTGGAGCCCCATCCTCGACGGCCAGCATTCGGTAGTAGTAATTCTGAATGGCTCCCCTGTGAAAGAGTATGCTACACCCGCTAACCTAAACCTAACCTTCTACCGCGAAGCCGACAACCAAACGCTTCACCGTACTGCCCAAGTAGCGCCTTTCGGTCAGCTCCGCATCGATATGAACACTGATCATGAGCTAGCAGCCTTTTTAGATGAGCAGCCTGGTTGGGTCACCATTCAAGCTGACAACCCATTCGTGACTTCCTGGTACTTCGATTTCAATGAGAGCGGAGCCGTTGGAGGCGACCACGCGTTTTAAACACGCTCACATCCTGTTGTTACCAGCGTTGCAGTGCACGTACCCGATGCGCTATAATTCATAGAGTTTCCAAACTTAATCATAGCAACAAGACGGGCACAAGGAGAAGCGCATAGCCTGGAAATTGCTACTGTCTATACTTTACCGCTTACTGCTACAAGTTAGCCTGAACAGGAATTCGCTTTAACTTTCAGCACTACTTCTTGCTTCAGTAGCAGTAGCTTTCAACTCTCTGCATGTCCTTTTATCCCGCTCACCCCATTGCCTACGGCCGCCAGCATATCACCGAGGCCGACGTTCAAGCCGTTGTGGAAACGTTGCACTCTGATTATCTGACGCAGGGGCCGAAAGTGGGCGAGTTTGAAGAGAAATTTGCTGCTTATATCGGGGCAAAATACGCTGTAGCAGTTAGCAATGGTACGGCGGCGCTGCACCTATGCGCGCTAGCACTAAAGGTGCAGCCGGGTCAGCGCGTTATTACTACGCCTATTACGTTTGCGGCTTCGGCCAATTGTGTACGCTACTGCGGCGGCGAGGTGTGTTTTGCCGACATTGATCCGGTTACTGCCTTGATCGACTTACGAGCGGTGCGGCAACTACTAGAAAGCCACCCGAGAGGCCACTTCCACGGATTGATTCCGGTGGATTTTGCTGGTTTGCCTGTTGACTTGGAAGAAGCTCGGGCGCTGGCTGATGAGTTTGGGCTTTGGATTATTGAGGATTCCTGCCACGCGCCGGGCGGCTTTTTCACCGATTCTAAAGGCCAGCCGCAATGCTGTGGCAACGGCCAGTTTGCCGATCTTGCTATCTTCAGCTTTCATCCCGTCAAGCACATTGCCACCGGTGAAGGCGGCATGATTACCACCAACCGGGAAGACCTATACCAGGAGCTATTGAAGCTGCGCACGCACGGCATCACCAAAGATCCAACTCAACTGCAGCGCCACGACGGCGGCTGGTACATGGAAATGCAGGAGTTGGGCTATAACTACCGCATGCCCGACATGCTTTGTGCCCTCGGCATCAGTCAGCTTGCGCGGGCCGATAAAGGTTTGGCTCGCCGCCGGCAGCTAGCAGCCCGTTACGACGATGCCTTTGCTGCTACGCCCGGCATAAAGCCTTTAGCTGGTGCTGCGGGCCATGCGTATCATCTCTATGTGATTGAAGTAGAAGACCGTAAAGGTTTATATGATGCTCTGCGCGCTAAGCAAGTATTTGCGCAAGTGCATTATATCCCGGTGCATACGATGCCTTACTACCAGCAGCTAGGCTGGAAGCCCGGCGACTTTCCGCTGGCCGAGAACTACTACGCGCATTGCCTTAGCATTCCGCTATTCCCTAGTCTCACCGACGAAGAGCAGGACTATGTAGTGGCCTGCATCCTAGATTTTGTGAGGTAATACCTCCGTTCAATATCGTATACTTCACTTGGTCTGTTTGTTTATCCATATATCCATTGAAAAAAGTTGGCATCATCTCGCAGGCGCGCATGACCAGCACCCGGCTACCGGGTAAGGTGCTGTTGCCCGTCGGAGGCCATCCGCTGCTACAGTACCATGTGGAACGGGTGCAGCAAAGTGGACTATCACTCTACCTAGCGACTACCACAAACGCCACTGACGATCTAATAGCCAACTTCGCTAGCGCCCGGCAGCTGCCTTGCACGCGTGGCGATGAGCACGACGTACTGGCGCGCTATCAGCAGTGTGCTGCTGCCCACGACTTGGACGTGATTGTGCGCGTAACATCAGATTGTCCGCTGCTTGATGGGAAGCTGATTGCGGGAAGCGTGCAAGCATACATCCAGGCAACTGACGAACGGTTGTACCTGTCCAATGTACTGGAACGTACATTTCCGCGAGGTTTAGATTTTGAGGTTTTCTCGCGCGAACTACTGGAAGAAGCTTTCCTGCACGCTACACTGCCCGCTGACCGGGAGCATGTGACGCCCTACATCCATCAGAACCGCTCGGGCCAGGTGCACTTTCAGCATATTATGCGCCGGGCTGACCGTAGTGCCTATCGCTTAACCGTAGACACAACGGAGGACTTCGAACTGATTAGGCGCTTGATAGAAGACTACGGAGCTGCTAATCTGACAACCGACGAGCTAATTGAATTGCTGAATCAGCATCCTGAATTGGTGGCGCTAAACGCGCACATCGAACAAAAGAAACTGTAAGATGCCGCTTCCCCGCTTGCTGCTGCGCGCCGATGGCAACTCCCGCATCGGGCTAGGACACGTAATGCGTCTGCTGGCCTTGGCAGAAATCCTGCGTGAGGAAGCAGCAACCTGTGTATTTCTGATACAGGAGCCCGAGCAGGAACTGCGGCGGCAATTAGAAGCGGCGAATTTTACTGTGGTGGAGCTACCCGTGCGGCCATTGGCGGAAGAAGCTGCATGGCTAGTGCGCCACGTGCTCTTTGCTACTGATGTATTGCTTCTGGATGGCTACTCTTTCACCTATAGCTACCAGCAAACAGTGCGGGGTAAAGCGGCGCATTTGATTTTCGTAGACGACTTGCACAGCTTCCCGCTGGCGGCCGATGTGGTGCTGAATCCGGCGGGCGGTGTTGTAATAAGTCAGTATGAGTTGCGTCAGCCCGGAGCCCGACTACTGGTAGGTCCGGCCTTTGCACCGTTGCGCGCCGCCTTTCGCAGTGCCGCCGCCCTTCCCGTTCCTGCCTCCACTCCTGATACTGTGCTGGTTTGCCTAGGTGGCGCCGACCCAACCCATCAAACACAGCAAGTAGTGGAATTGCTTCTGGCGCTAGCAACGGTACAGCAGGTGCATGCGGTAGTGGGCAGCGCCTATGCCAGATGGCACGAACTGCACGCTTGGGCCAGCCAACAGCCCCGGCTGCTACTACACCACAACCTACCAGCCACCAACCTGGTGGAGCTAATGCGCCAGTGTGGAGCAGCGGTATGCTCGCCGAGCACCATTAGCTACGAGTATTGTGCGGCGGGCGGTGGCTTGCTACTACTCCTTCCGGTGGCCGACAATCAACGTGACATCAACCACTTCCTGCTCTCAATTGGAGTTGGGCTACCTTACGTAAGCGCGGCCGATGTGCTTACGTCGCCAGAGGCAAACAAGCTTGCCGAAGAGTTTCGGCAAAAGCAGCGCCGAGTGTTCGATGGACTTGCGCCCGTGCGGCTGCGGCAGGAGTTTCGGGCACTTCAGCTGCCGCCGCCTCCTTTCTTCTTACGGCCAGCAACCCCTGCCGATTCCCACCAGTTGTTTGAGTGGACCAACGACCCGGCCGTTCGGCAATACTCTTTCCATCCTGAGTTGGTGCTGTGGCCCGAACACGAGCGTTGGTTTGCAGCCCGGCTTACTGACCCGGAGAGCTTGATACTCGTAGTCGAACAACCAGGCACAGGGTATCTTATGGGGCTCATCCGTTTTCAGGTAACCAACCAGCAAGCTACGCTCAGTTACTCGCTGGCGGCCGCCCACCGAGGCCAAGGTTTGGCGCCGCTGTTGCTGCTGGCAGGCACGCGCCAGATAACGCAGAAGTTTCCGGCGGTGCGGCAGGTGCTCGGGCACGTGCAACCCGAGAATTTAGCGTCCTGCAAGGCATTCGCGCGAGCCGGTTACCGTAAGCTGACCCCAAGCAATCCGGATTCCGTTACGTATGCGTGGGAAGCTGCCGGGCAATGAACGCCTTAGAAATTTTTGTGGCTTTTTTAAACTTTTGGCGGCGCCTTATGAGGTGGAGTTTTCCGTCCTTGAACGAGGAGCCGCACCGGCTTCCACGAGTACTTCGTTTCTTTGTGTCATGAATCTTTCTATCGGTTCTCGCCTTATTGGCCCCGACCAGCCGCCGCTCATCATCGCTGAACTCAGCGGCAACCACAATCAGGATTTAAACCGGGGCTTGGCCATTGTGGATGCTATGGCCGCCGCCGGCGCTCACGCCATTAAGCTCCAGACCTATACCGCCGATACCATGACGCTGCCCGGTGCCTACCGCATCGACGATCCAAAGTCGTTGTGGTATGGCCGGGAGCTGCACGAGCTGTACCAGGAGGCGCACACACCTTGGGAGTGGCACCAGCCACTATTTGAGCGGGCACGGCTGCACGGCATGCTGGCCTTCAGTTCGCCCTTCGATGAAACGGCAGTGGAATTTTTGGAAACACTCGACGTACCGGCTTACAAGATTGCCTCTTTTGAAAATACCGACTGGCCCCTGCTCCGCCGGGTAGCTGCCACTGGCAAACCCGTTATTATGAGCACGGGGGCCAGCACATTAGCGGAAGTAGCGGAAGCCGTGCAGGTATTGCGCGAAGCCGGCTGCCGTGATTTGGTGCTCTTGAAATGCACCAGCACCTACCCGGCCACGCCACTCAATACCAATCTGCGCACCATCCCGCACTTCCAACAGCTTTTTCCCGATTGCTTAGTGGGCCTCTCCGACCATACGGCCGGAGTAGGTGCCTCTGTGGCGGCAGTAGCTTTGGGCGCTTGCGTTATTGAAAAGCACGTAACCTTGCGCCGGGCTGATGGGGGCGTGGATTCCGCCTTTTCCCTAGAGCCCGAAGAGGTAGCAACTCTGGTTACGGAAACAGAGCGAGCGTGGCAGGCGTTGGGCCAGATACAGTATGGTGTGCAGCGCGCCGAGGAGAAGAGCCGCCTCTACAAACGCTCTATTTATGTTGCGCAGGAAATCAAGGCCGGCGAAGCTTTCACGAAGGAGAACTTGCGCGTAGTACGCCCCGGCGACGGATTACCGCCGCGTTATTTCGACCAATTGTTGGGTAAGCCAGCACGGCAGCACCTGTCAGCCGGCACGCCCCTTACGTGGGAAGCACTTTAGTTTCATGCCTGAGGTTCCACCCACGTTTACCGCACGCCTGCGCGACATTCTGCAGTTGCGCTTCACTCCTACCTTTGCTTCACTGCCCGCTCACACATTGAGTGGCATTTCCCCTGCCAACCCCTTCCGTCGCTTGGTAAAAATACTAGGTTACGCAGCGGCGCGGCTGCTTGGCAATATCCTTCAGCCCATCCGAAACCCGGACAAGCTGCATGGTGCGGTGTGGCTGTACGTGGTCAGCCAAAATAACTACGAGTCGCTGCAATTTGTACGGAAAGCTTTGCCTAATGCAGTTTTTATAGCAGGACAGAGCAAGCAAATTGGGCGCTACAACAGCGTAGTAAATCGAATTTCACTCCGGCGTAAGCTACTGTACTACTGGCAGTTCCCGATAGTCTTGGGGGGGCTATTGCGCACGGAAGGCAGGCTGGCCTGGCGGTTTTTCGATTTGATTTTCAATGCGGTTGGCTATTACGAAGTGTACTGCCGGGCGCTTCGGCACTACCGGCCGCAGGCTGTGGTTTTCGCCAACGACCACAACGACGACACGCGCGCCCTGCTACTGGCTTGCCGCCGCGAAGGTGTGCCGACGGCTTACATTCAGCATGCCAGTGTAAGCACCAGCTTTCCACCCTTAGGCTTCAACTTGAGCTTACTCGAAGGACAGGATGCCCTGGATAAGTATCGCCAATGTGGTCCTGTACATGGTGAAGTGCAACTAGTGGGCATGCCCAAAGCCGATGAGTTTTTAAGCTCTAAAAATCAGACACCTGCTGTGCAACGGGTCGGGGTGGCCTGCAATCTGCTCGATGAAACGGAAGCCCTGACGGCCGCAGTCCAGCACCTCACCACCAACTTTCCAGACTTTACCTTCACCTTCCGCGCTCATCCTAGCGACACCCGCGACTTTCGTTTTCTTCAGGCGCAACACCCGCTGCTGCTGTTTTCCAACGCCCGGCAGGAAAGTGTATTCGAATTTCTAACAAAACAAGACGCCCTAGTTGCCGCCGACACCAGCACCCACCTGGAAGCTACGTTGCTGAACGTAGTCAGTGTTTATTATCGGTTCAATACCCACGCCAATACCGACGACTACTACGGCTATGTGGCGCATAACCTGATAGAAAGAGCCAACACCTTGCCTGAGTTAGCCGCGTTGCTCGCCAAGTACAAACTCCACAAACCTGCTGACATCTACCGCCGCGCCACTTACTATAATGCTACGCTTGGCACTGCTGATGAGGGCCACAGCCGCGAACGGGCCGTACGGCTGTTGAATGAGTGGTTGCAAAATGTAGCATAAGCTTTAGCTTGTGCCACCTGCCAGGTTGAGCAAGTGAACTGGCATCGTTTTCCTATGCTTCCACCTTTACCAACAAGTACGTCTGTTTCCGCCGAAGCCCGGCTGACGTATGTGCTGCATCATTTTCGGCAGGCCTACGCAGAAGTACCAGAGGTTTCAATTGGCTATGCCGGCCAGCAGCCGCAGGTAGAAATAGTGGATGGGGCCGGCAGCTTTTTCACTGGTCAAGAACCTTATCCACCAACGCCAAACCAACGCCAATGGCAGGGTCGTCAGCTGCCTGTTTTCTTCGACCCACACCCGGAAAAGCCGTTGCTGGAACTACTGCCTAATAACCGAGCGTACATCCACGCCGACCTGATTGCGGCGGCTTTTTACCTGCTCAGCGGCTGGCAGGAGTACTTCTCCAATGAGCGGGACCAGCACGGTCGGTTTCCCTATGCAGCCAGTGTGCAGCAACGGTATGGGTTCGTGGCAGTGCCAGTCGTGAATTATTACTTTGATGTTTTAAAAACAGCCATCGAGCACGTAACCAGCCACCTGGTGCACCCACGCCGTTGGGCCAATGATGCACCTTTTGCCACGTTCGTTACGCACGACATCGACGAGTTGCGCAGCGCCTGGAAAGCACCTGCTAAAGCGGCTTTGCGTAGCGGCAACCTGCTGAAGTTCAGCCAACACATCTGGCAACATTTCACGCAGCCCGACGCCTGGGACAACCTGGAACTGGTGCAGCAAACGGTGGCCGGGTACGGCGCCAAAAGCACGTTTTTTTTCCTGCCCGAACATCAAAAGGCAGCTAACGGTACGCCCAATGCAGATTATAATATTCGACAGGAATGGCCAAAACTGACCGCAGCCGTTGGCGATTCAGAAATAGGGCTGCACGCTAGTTTGGGTACGGCCAGGCACGGCGGTCAGTTGAAGCAGGAAGAGCATTGGCTACAACATTTGCGCGACGGAGTGAAGGCATACGGTATACGGTTTCACTATCTACAATGGGAACCGCGCATTACTCCTACTCTCCTTGATGTGCTGCTCTACGAATACGATTCCACGCTAGGGTTTGCAGAACATTTTGGCTTTCGCAACTCCTACTGTCTGCCTTTTCATCCCTTTGATTTCACCCAAGGCAGAGTCTGTGACTTCCTCGAAATACCGCTCAATGTGATGGATGCCACGCTCCACCATCCCAATTACCTCCAGTTAGCATCCAATGAAATCCTACCGGCGCTGCGACCGATGTTCCAGGAAATCGAGCGGTTTGGCGGCGTCTGCACGCTGCTTTGGCACAACGACCACTTCGACCCCGCCAACGAAACCACCGGCCCCCGCCAGTTCGCCGAGCTGATGCAGTACCTTCGCAGCCGCAATACCGCATTCGTTAACGGCACGGATGTTTGCCGGAGAGTGAATGAGCGAATGAGTGAATGAGTGAAGTAGCCTACGTTTACAGACGTTTGCCTACTTCGCGCCATTCGCGCCAAAGGCTACTTCACTCATTCACCATTTCACTCATTCACTCTCTTGGGCATCGTTCAGCGGCAGGGCCTGCGCAATACCATTATTTCTTACGCGGGCTTGGGCCTAGGCTTCGTGAACACGGTGCTGGTGCTGCCGAAGGTGCTAGAGCCAAAACAGATAGGCTTAACCAGCGTGCTAATGGCGCTGGCTACTATGTTTGCGCAGGTATCAGCGTTTGGGTTTGGCAATATGGGGGTCCGGTTCTTCCCGTATTTCCGCAAGCCAGAAACTGGTCACCACGGGTTTCTGCCGTTTCTTCTAGGAGTGCCGCTGCTTGGATTCGTGCTGATAGCAGTAGTCTACTTCGTGGGCCGGCCGGTGGTCTTGGACTGGTACAAGGAAGATGCTGCCCTACTTGGCCAATACTACATTTGGGGGTTGGTGCTGACCCTGTTTGTCTTGCTGATAAATCTGCAGGACGCCTACCTTAAAGCGCTGTACCACACCGCATTTTCCTCTTTCTTGCAGGAAATAGTACTGCGGCTGCTCGTCACGGCCGGAGCCTTGCTGTTTGCGGGCAACTTCTTTGATTTTCGGGGTTATGTGCTGTGGTACGTAGGGGCTATCAGCATCATAGCTTTGTTGCTCACGGTGTATACAGCCTTCATTGGTGAGTTGCACTTGCAACCTACGGCCGCGGTACTGCGGGTGCGGCCGTTGCGTGAGATGCTGAGCTTCGGGGCGTTTGCATTGCTCGGCAACGTGTCGGGCGTGGTGATTTCCAGCATTGATTCGCTGATGGTGGGCGCCAAGGTGGATTTGGAGGGAGCAGGGATTTACAGCACGGCCTTTTTCATCAGCACGGCGCTGGTACTGCCGTTTCGGGCGCTGTACAAGATTGCCTTCCCGCTATTAGCCGATTACTGGAAAAACAACGACCTGCCACGCATGGCCGACTTCTACCAACGCACCACCCGCCTCAACACCGTGCTTGGCTGCTACCTGGCCCTTGGCATTGCGCTGAATCTGGATTTCATCTACGGCCAAATGAAACCGGCCTACGCCGCCGGCGCTACCGCCGTGCTTGTTCTGCTGGCCGGTCGGCTCTTCGATGGCATTACCGGCCTCAACGGCCTCATCGTCGTCACCTCCCCGCGCTACCGCTACGACCTGATTTTCAACGCTTCCCTGGCCTTGGCTACGGTGCTCATGAACCTGCTTCTGATTCCGCGTATGGGCCTGACGGGGGCAGCCGTGGCAGCGTCGGTGGCGCTGCTAGCCATCAATGTAGCCCGTACCTGGTTTGTGTGGCATAGCTTCGGCTTGCAGCCCTTCGACAGGCGCGTACCGCTTATTCTGCTGCTGGCGGCTGTGGCAGGCCTGGCTGCGTGGCTAGTGCCTTTCGTGCATTCTTTGCTGATTACCATGCTCTTGCGCTCCACGCTACTGACGTTGGTGTACGGCGGCCTGCTGCTGCTCACCAACGCTGAGCCGCAGGTGCGTGAGGTGCTGCAAAAGCTGCTTCGGCGGTGATAGTGCAGGTGTAATTTCTCGCAGTGTATCGGAGTGTAAAAGCGCAGTGTTTTCGCAGTGGCCTGTTGAACGACACCCCGATACACTGCGCTTTTACACCCCGATACACTGCGAGAAACCGCGCTTGCCCGAAATTAAATTTGCAAGTGTAAAATTTCAACCATTACCTTTACACTATCAATTCTCTAATAAAGGATTGTTTTTATACAGAGGCGTGGAGAGACAGGCTCGACGAAACGCCGGCAACCACCGCACACTGCGGAACGGTGCCAACTCCTGACCATATAAAAACAAGTTGCCGTGAAACGCTTCAACATCACTACCGCCTCTTCCGCCGCCTTCTCTGCTTTACAGCATGGGTGTTGTGGCATGGCTAGCCCCGTCTGTATGACCGTGGCTTTTGGTTGCTGTTGTTCGTAGTAGCGCTACCCTCCTCTTTGCTGGTTCGTGCGCTGATTTCGGTGAGCTAGTGCGTCTGCACGCGTAGCTCCGCACCGTTTCCGCACGTCCCGCTTGTTGCCTCCATCTGGTTTTTGCCGCGCCTTCGCGCCGCTAAGCTACCGAGGCCATCCTCCGGCCGGACCCTTGCCAACGCAGCAAACCTCCACTTTCATCTTGTCATGCCCGCAGCCTTTACCGCGTTGGCCGTTCCCGTGCTGGACGACCTACGCCTTCAGCTACCCTCTGCTTCTGCCCTAGAGCGGCTACGCCTCGTAGCTACGCACTTCCCCGAGAAGGCCGTCTTTTCCACTTCCTTTGGTTTGGAAGACCAGATTATCAGCCACTTAATATTCGAGCACCAGCTACCAATTCAGGTGTTCACGCTCGATACCGGCCGCAACTTCCAGGAAACGTATTCCACCTGGAACAAGACCTTGCTCAAATACGGCCAGCCAATAGCGGTGTTTTCGCCGCGCCAGGCAAGCGTGGAAGAACTGCTGCAGACCAAAGGCCCCAACAGTTTCTACGAAAGCATCGACAACCGCAAGGAGTGCTGCTACATCCGCAAGGTGGAGCCGCTGAACCGGGCGCTGGCGGGCCAGGCGGCGTGGGTAACGGGCATCCGGGCCGAACAGTCGCAGAACCGGCAAACTATGGACCCGGTGGAATGGGATGCGGCGCATAACCTCACCAAGATTCACCCGCTCTTCGACTGGACGTGGGAGCAAGCCGTGGACTTCGCCCAAGCCAATGGTATTCCGGTGAACCCGCTGCACCAGCAAGGCTTCGTGAGCATTGGATGCGCGCCGTGCACCCGGGCCATCAAACCCGGCGAAGATTTCCGCGCCGGCCGCTGGTGGTGGGAAGACCTTTCGGCCAAGGAATGCGGCCTGCATTCCACCGCCGCCACCCACCACGACGGCCCTGACCCGGTGGTAGAGCCGGTAATCCAGAGCCAAGCCATTCAATAAAAGAACGTCATGCTGAGCGAAGGCAGAGCCGAAGTCGAAGCATCTCTACCGCAATGGTAATTCAACGAAGCGGTAGAGATGCTTCGACTTCGGCTGCGCCTACGCTCAGCATGACAATACTATTGCAACATCCTCTTATGAGCACCTCCAAATTCGATTATCTCGACCGGCTGGAAGCCGAAGCTATTCACATCCTGCGGGAAGTAGCCGGCCAATTCGAGCGGCCCGCGCTGCTTTTCTCGGGCGGCAAAGACTCTATCGTTCTCACCCGGTTGGCGGAAAAGGCGTTTCGGCCGGGCCGCTTCCCGTTTCCGCTGGTGCACGTCGATACCGGTCATAATTTTCCGGAGGTGCTAGCCTATCGCGACGCGCTGGCCGCGGAGCTAGGCGAAAAGCTGCTAGTGCGCAAAGTGGAAGACACTATCAAGCGGCAGCACCTGCGCGAGCCGGGTGGCAAGTTTCCGAGCCGTAACCCGCTCCAGACCTACACGCTGCTAGAGGTAATCGAGGAGTTCGAATTTGACGCCTGCATTGGCGGTGCGCGCCGCGACGAGGAAAAAGCCCGCGCCAAGGAGCGCATCTTCTCGGTGCGCGACGAGTTCGGGCAGTGGGACCCCAAGCGCCAGCGGCCCGAGCTATGGAACGTGTACAACGGCCGCATCCAGAAAGGCGAAAACGTGCGCGTATTCCCGATTTCCAACTGGACCGAACTGGACGTGTGGCGCTACATCCAGCGCGAAAACATCAACCTGCCTGACATCTACTTCGGCCACGAGCGAACCTGCGTGGTATTGCCAAGCGGCCAACTTCTCGGCTTGTCGGAGCACCTGCAGCTTGACGAGGAAGACGAAATCGTAACCCGGCAAGTGCGCTTCCGCACCGTAGGCGACTCCACCTGCACGGCCGCCGTGGAAAGCGACGCCAGCACCGTGGAAGACATCATCCAGGATCTGCTGCTAGCCAAAGTAAGCGAGCGGGGCGCCACCCGCCTCGACGATAACATCTCGGAAGCCGGCATGGAAGACCGCAAACGCAACGGATACTTTTAGATAGGGAAGTTGTGAAAGGTGAAGTTGGGAATTGTTCCCACGCCTCACCAACACGACGAAGTCACAAATTCACAATTTTACCTCATGGATTTACTTCGATTTATCACGTGTGGCAGCGTCGACGACGGCAAAAGCACGCTAATTGGGCGTCTGCTCTACGACTCCGATTCGGTGTCGCTGGACGTGCTGGCGGCGCTGGAAAACCGGCCGACGGTGCAAGGCACCGTGGATTTGGCTTTGCTGACGGATGGCCTGCGGGCTGAGCGGGAACAGGGCATCACCATTGATGTCGCCTACAAGTATTTCACCACCCCGCGCCGCAAATTCATCATTACCGATGCGCCGGGCCACGTGCAGTACACCCGCAACATGGTAACGGGTGCCAGCAACGCCGACCTCGCCATTGTGCTGGTCGATGCCCGGCAGGGCGTGGTGGAGCAAACGCGCCGCCACACGCTGGTAGCCGCGCTGCTTGGCATTCGCAACTTCGTGCTGGCCGTGAACAAACTGGATTTGGTGGGCTTCGATCAGAACATCTTCGAGCAGATTGCCGCCGACTACGCCGCTCTCACCGACCATTTTCAACTGCCCGCCGCCACGGCCATTCCCCTTAGTGCCCTGCACGGCGACAACGTGGTAAAGCGCTCTACCCGCTTGCCCTGGTACACGGGGCCGAGCTTATTGGAACACCTAGAGAGCGTACCGGCCGCCGTAGAAGTGGCGAATGCTGCGCCGCGCTTTCAGGTGCAGTATGTTATCCGGCCCCAAACCGCCGAACTGCCTGACTACCGCGGCTATGCCGGCCAAATACAGAGCGGTCAGTACCGCCGCGGCGACCGGGTGAAGGTGCTGCCTTCGGGCCTGGAGACGGTGATTGAGGCCATTGAAGTGAATCAGCAGGAAGTGGAAGTTGCTGTGGCGCCGCAAGCCGTGGTGCTGCGCCTGCAAGACGATGTGGATATCAGCCGGGGCGACGCCATCATCCCGGTGGAGCACGTGCCCAACGTCACGCGCGAAATTGAGGCAACGGTTTGCTGGATGAGCGAGCAGCCGCTGTGGCCGGGACGCAAGCTGCTGTTGCAGCATCATGCGGCGGTGGTGAAAGCGGCCGTGCCCGCCATCCTGCACAAAGTAAACGTGCAAACCTTCGCCCGCGGCGCCGCCGACTCCGCTCAACTCAATGATATTGTGCGGCTACGCATCAAAACAGCCGTACCGCTGGCCGTCGACAACTACCACGAAAACCGCGTAACCGGCGCTTTTATTCTCATCGACGAACAAAGCGGCGACACCGTAGCCGCCGGCCTGATTGGCGCCGCCAACGCGGACTACTTCACCGCTCCTTTGGCGCCGCCGGTAGCCTTTTCTATTTGACTTGCCGCAAAAAGAACGTCATGCTCATCTGGCGTCCGCGAAGGCGGAGCCGTAGTCGAAGCATCTCGCTAGGGTGGTAAACTCAATAGCACCACAACGTCAGCACGCGAGATGCTTCGGTTCCTCAGCATGACAGAATTAGTTTGGCAATGTCAGCACGCGAGATGCTTCGGCTGCGCCTCTGCATGACGTTCTTTTTAACATTCACTCCATGTCACTCTCTAAAATTCCTCGTCTCACCGTACTCGGCGCCGGCCCCGGCGACCCGGAGCTACTCACCCTGAAAGGGGCGCGGGTGCTCGGCGAGGCCGACGTTATCCTCTACGATGCGCTGGCTAACAACGACTTGCTGGTCCATGCCCGGCCCGATGCCGTGCTTGTTTTCGTGGGCAAGCGGCGCGGCATGCGCAGCCATAGCCAAGACGAAATCAACGCGCTGATTGTGGACTATGCTCGCCAGTACGGCCACGTGGTGCGGCTGAAAGGCGGTGACCCCTTCGTGTTTGGGCGCGGGCGTGAGGAGATGCTTTACGCCGAGCAACACGGCCTGTTAACCGATTATATACCAGGCATTAGCAGCGCTGTTGCAGCGGCGGGCAGTGTCGGCATTCCGGTTACGCACCGCGGGGCCAGCGAAGGATTTCGGGTGATTACGGCCACCACTGCTACCGGCGAGCTGTCGGGAAGCGTGGCTGAGGCCGCCAGCACGCGCACCACCACCGTCATTCTGATGGGCTTGGGCGAGTTGGCGCGGATTGCGGCGCTGTACTGTCAGCAAGGGCAGGCCGATACACCGGCGGCCATTGTGCAGAATGGAACGTTGCCCCATGCCCGATTGGTAACGGGCACTGTGGCCGAACTGCCGGCGCGGGCTGCCGCCGCGGGCATTGGCGCGCCGGCCATCATCATCATCGGCGAAGTGGTACGGCTGGCTACTTCGCAATCGGAAGTGGCTGACCTCTTGCCTGGTCTGTCGTTTCCGGATTTCGCCGCTGCTTACGCGGAGGTGGCTTAAGTGAACTGTCATTCCGACGCAGGAGGAATCTGAGTTATCCTTCTGCCAATCTCCAGATTCCTCCTGCGTCGGAATGACAGTTCCGTAGCAACCAACGCTTCACTCTGTTACTCATGTCTACTTCCTCTTCTTCGCTACCTCTTGGGCTTGACGACAAGGCACTCAACGAACTGACGGCGAGTCTTTCCAGTCAGCAACTATTGTGGCTCAGCGGCTACCTCTACGGCCGCGCCACCGATGCCGCGCAGACCGGTGCCGTAGCCGGCGCGCAGATACCGGCCGCTGTAGCGACTCCGGTAGCCGCGCCAGTTGCCGCGCCCGCACCAGTTCCGTCGCGCCTTACTATTTTGTACGGCTCGCAGACTGGCAACAGCAAGAAAGTAGCGCTGCAAACCGCGGAAGCGGCCCGGCAGCGCGGGCTGGAGCCGACCGTGCGCGACATGAACGAGTATCCGACCCGCGCGCTGGCTTCGGAGCAGCAGCTATTGGTTATTACCAGCACGCAGGGCGAAGGCGACCCGCCTATTGCTGCCGAAGATTTGCACCAGTTCCTGCTCGGTCCGAGGGCCCCCAAGCTACCAGCGCTACGCTATTCGGTGCTAGCCCTCGGCGACAAAAGCTACCTGCAATTCTGCCAAACCGGTATCGAGTTCGACGAGCGGCTAGCGGCCTTGGGGGCGCAGCGCCTGACGGAGCGCGTCGACTGCGACGTGGAATTTCAGGAATCAGCGGCGCAGTGGGCCGACCGGGTGCTGGACGTGCTGGCGCAGGAAGTGGCCGCTGCTCAAACCAGTCCAAGCACGGGTGCTACCTTGGCGCAGGCCGCGGCTTCTGGTTCGCTTAATGGTGGTAGCCAGGCCGATATAGCCACTTTTCGGGTGGCGGGCAGTCCGGTTTTAACACCAGCACCGGCCGATAAGCCGCTGGTGCAGCACGAGGAAGTACAGCTTGATGCGCCGCTGTTGGAGAAGATTCAACTCAACGGCCGCGGCTCCGGCAAGGAAACTTACCACCTCGAATTCTCGCTCGAAAATTCCGGCCTGTACTACGAACCCGGCGATGCGCTGATGGTGCAGCCTACCAACCGGCCTGAACTGGTGGCAGACGTTATTCGGGCTGCCCGGCTCGATGCCACGGCGCCGGTGCAGCTGAAAGGCGTAGAACTGGATTTGGCAACGGCTCTCACCGAGCGGCTAGAGCTTTCGGTGCTAACGCGCGACGTGCTGGAACGCTACGCTGCCCTGGCGCCGCAATACCCGGCGCTACGTGGGGCACTGCTTGGTACCTCGCAGCTACAAGCCTTCCTGTATGGCCGCGACGTGGTGGATTTGCTTTCACAATTCCCTATCGACCTGTCGGCGCAGCATTTGGCGGCGGTGCTGCGGCCCTTGCCGGCGCGGGCCTACTCCATTGCCAGCAGCTTGCTGGCGCACCCCAACGAAGTACACCTGACCGTGGGCGCCGTGCGCTACGAAGCACACGGCCGCCAAAAGCACGGGGCTTGCTCGGTGTACCAGGCCGACCACCTCGCCATCGGCGACACAGCGCGGGTGTGGGTGGACCGCAACGAGTACTTCAAGCTGCCGCAGAATTCGGCTACTGACATTATCATGGTGGGTCCGGGGACGGGCGTGGCGCCGTTTCGCTCATTTGTGGCCGAGCGGGCTGAGTCGGGGGCTACGGGGCGCAACTGGCTGGTGTTTGGCAACCCCGAATTCACCACCGATTTCCTCTACCAAACCGAGTGGCAGCAACACCTCAAGCAAGGCACCCTGCACCGCCTGGATTTGGCCTTCTCCCGCGACCAAGCCGAGAAAGTCTACGTGCAGCACCGCCTACTGGAGCAAGCGCCGCAGGTATTCAAGTGGCTGGAAGACGGCGCTTACTTCTACGTCTGCGGCGACAAAACCCGCATGGCCGCCGATGTGCGCAAGGCCCTGCTGACCATCATCGAGCAGCAAAGCGGCCAGGATGCAGAATATGCCGCTGACTATTTGAAGCAGCTGAAAAAGCAGCGCCGCTACCTAGAAGACGTGTATTGAGCCGGTAGCGCGGAAATCCGTTCCGCGACGAGCGGAGCGAGTTCCTACGCGGTAGCGCAAATGGCGCGGTTTAGCATACTCGCTCCGCTCGTCGCGGAACGGAAGCCACAGGATTTCCGCGCTACAGCCGCGCTACGGACTACCCTACTTCCACTTTACCTCTCTTTCCAATCCACACTAACCTTAACATGAAAGCACACTACGCTTCTTACTTAATCGTGCCGGCTCTGGCTTTCGGCAGCGCAACCCCGGCCCGTGCCCAAACCGAGCTGATTGCCATTAGCGGGGAGGTGCGCGAGAAGAGCACCAACGAGCCGTTGCCGGGCGTGAGCGTGAATGTGAAAGGCGGCACTGTGGGCACCCAAACGGATGCCACCGGTAAGTTTGAGTTGCAAGCCAAGCTGCAATACCCGTTCGTGCTCGTGTTCAACGCGCTTGGGCACGATAAGCGCGAAATTGAAATTGCCCGCGGCAGCCGGCGCATTGCCGTGTCGCTGGACTCGCGCGAAATCATCACCAACGAAGTGGTGGTGTCGGCGTCGCGGGTGGAGGAAAGCCGGTTGAAGTCGCCGGTGGCTATTGAGAAGCTGGACATCCGGGCTATAAAGGAAACGCCGGCGCCGAGCTTTTATGATGCGCTGGAGAATGTGAAGGGCGTGCAGATGACGACGTCGAGCCTCACGTTTAAAGTGCCCAACACGCGCGGCTTCAATATTCCCAACAACTTCCGCTTCATGCAGCTCGTGGACGGCGTAGACATGCAGGCCGCCACCTTAGGCGTGCCGCTCGGCAACGCCATCGGCCCGACGGAACTCGATATTGCCAGCGTGGAAATCACGCCCGGCGCGGCCTCGGCGCTGTACGGCATGAACGCCATCAACGGCATGGCCAACCTTACCACTAAGAGTCCCTTCACCTACCAGGGCCTCAGCGTATACCAGAAAGTGGGCGTCAACCATGTGGATGGCATTGACCGGGACCCGAGCGTGCTGACGGAAACGGCGGTTCGGTACGCACAGGCGTTCAACAACAAGTTTGCCTTTAAGGTGAACCTCGACTTTATGCGCGGCACTGACTGGCTGGCCAATACCCAAAACGACCAGAACCCGCAGAACTTGAGCTCGGCCAACCCGCGCTTCCCCGAGCTGAGCGGCGCCAACAACCCCGCCGCCGACCTCTGGAACCGCTACGGCGACGACAACGCCGGCAACGTGGCCATCACTATCCCCTACAACGGCCGCAACGAAACCTTCAACGTGCGCCGCACCGGCTACTACGAGCGGGACCTGACCAACCCTATCGTGCGCAACATCAAGGCCGATGCCAGTTTGCACTACAAGCTCACCGATAAGCTGGAACTGAGCTACGGCTACCGGTTTGGGCTGATGGATGGCGTGTTTCAGCGCGGCAACAAGATTCAGCTCGACGGCGTGACGGTGCAAAACCACAAAGTGGAATTGAAAAGCCAGGATTTCACGGCCCGCGCCTACATGCTGATCGAGGACACGGGTGATTCGTTTAACCTTAATCCGCTGGCGCTCAACCTCGACCTGCAAAACGGGGCCACCGGTATCACGCAGGCGGGCACGAGTTGGGGCGACAAGTTTCGGCGGGAGATGCTGAGCCAGGTGAACGGCGGGGCCGCGCTGCCGGTGGCTATGCAGCAGGCCCGCGTGGTAGCCGATGCCGGCCGCGCCATTCCTGGTACGGCGGCCTTCAACGACCTGAAAAACACCATCATCCACACCAACAATTGGGATAGTGGCGTGAACGTGCCGGGGGCGCCCATTCCGGGCGGCGCGGCCCTCACGCAGCGCAGCCACACCTACCACGGCGAAACGCTCTGGAACGTGGGCCAGCGCATCCGATTTGCCGATGTGCTGGTGGGTGCCGATGCCCGCGTGTACGAGGTGATTCCAGATGGCAACAACTTCGTGGATTTCAGCCGCCCGCTGGCCGACCGGATTCAGCCGGGCGGTAACAACCAGTACTACAAGAAGTTCGGGGGCTTCGTGCAGGCCACCAAGCTGCTGCTGCAAGACCGCCTGAAGCTGACCGCCTCGCTGCGCGCCGATTACAACCCCGAGTTCGACCCCAAGCTGAACCCGCGGGTGGCCGCCGTGTACACGCTGGCCGAGAAACACAACTTTCGGGCTTCCTACCAGAACGGCTGGCGTTTCCCGTCGCTGTTCGAGGCCTTGTCGTTTGTGAACAACGGCAACGTGCGCCGCGTGGGCGGTCTGGCCCGCGTGAACGAAGGCCTCAACTACCTTGACAACTCTTACACGCTGGCGTCTATTTCCACTTTCAACGCCGCCGTGAATGCCTACGTAGCCGCCAACGGGGGCACGGCTCCGCAGGCGGCGGTACGGCCCGAAATCCGGGAGTTGCTGCAAGTCGGCAACCTGCCCACCGAGCAGCCCGAACAAATCAACGCCTACGAGGTGGGCTACCGCAGCGTATTGTTCGACAACCGCTTATCCATTGATGCCGACGCGTACTACAACATCTACTCCGGCTTCTTAGGCCAGGTGGAAGTAAGCGTGCCCAAAAACGCCAGCGGCCAGCAAGTGCAAGTCGGCTCGGATGATGCCGTGCTGGCAGCCCTGGCCACCAACCGCTCGGCCCGCCAGGACCGGTACCGCGTCTACACCAACGCCCTCAACGACTACCATAGCTACGGCTCCACCTTGGGTTTGACTTACAATTTCTACCAGAAATTCACCGTCGGCGGCAACGTCAACTACAACAATATCTCCGCCAACGACCAGTCCGACATCTTCGTGACGGGCTTCAACACCCCCAAGTGGGCCACCAACCTGAGCTTCGGCAACCGCGAAGTGGTGCGCAACCTCGGTTTCAACGTGGTGTGGCGCCGCCAGAGCAGCTTCTATTGGGAAAGTCCGCTGGCCAACGGCCGGGTGCCGGCCTACCAAACCGTGGACGCCCAAGTGAACCTGCGGGTGCCTGCCCTGAAAACCACCATCAAGCTCGGCGGCGCTAACCTGCTCAACAACCGCTACATCCAATACGCCGCCGGCCCAACCATCGGCGGGTTGTACTATGTAGCCTTGACTTTCGATAACACGGTAATCCGCTAGTTGCCTCACCCCCTAACCCCCTCTCCGAAAAGGAGAGGGGGAACTAGTTCTAGAAACCGCCTTTAGATAGCTACAACTAGAGCCCCTCTCCTTTTCATTCCGCGCATCAAGCGGCGTAGGGGTTGGGGTGAGGCGACTAGAGCTAGCAACCCATAGGATTTGAATTCACTACCCGAACAATGAAACGCCTCTTCTTCCTGCTTCCTTTCTTCCTAATCGCGCTGCCGTTGCGGGCACAGAAGCAGTATGTGCGGGAGCAGCAGACGTGGGTGGGGTATTTCAACCAAACCCGGTTTACGCCGCGGTGGGGCACCTGGACCGATTTGCAACTGCGCCTGCACGAGAGGTTTGTGCAAGACCTGTTTCAGGGCGTGGCGCGGGTAGGGCTGACGTATTATCTGACCGATGATGTACGGCTGACGGGTGGCTACGCCTACGTGCACCACTTTCCGGACGGGGCGCGCACCGTGGGCCAGCCCGAGCACCGGCCGTGGCAGCAGGTGCAGTGGTTTACGCGCTTCCCGAAGGCCCGCCTGATGCAATGGGTGCGACTGGAACAACGGTTTCGCAACACCATCCGCGAAAACCAACAAACCTCCGACTACGATTTCAACTGGCGGACCCGCTACAATGCGGCGCTGTTCCTGCCGCTCACCAAGCGTGGTTTCGACCCCGGTGGGGTGCAATTTCTGCTCAACAACGAGGTGATGATGAATTTCGGCAAGGAGATTCGCTACAACTACTTCGACCAGAACCGCCTGTTTGCCGGGCTGGTGTACCAGGCCAGCAAGCACGGACAACTGCACGCCGGCTATATGCATCTGTTTCAGCAGCTTCCGGCGGGCAGTACCTACCGCAACCAGCACACCATCCGGGTGTTCTACTTTCATACCCTCGACCTGCGGCCGACCCCGCCGCCGGCTCCACTTCCCGCTTCGCACTAACGATTATGGCTGATACTCCGCTTAAACTCTCCGAAGTCGAACACGTCAAGGACGGCAGCAACTACCTGCGCGGCACCCTGGCCGACAGCCTCGTCAACCCGATTACGGGCGCGCTGAACCCGGACGATACCCACCTCATCAAGTTCCACGGCTCCTACCAGCAAACCGACCGGGACCTGGATTCCGAGCGCAAGCGCCAGAAGCTGGAGCCGCTCTACTCGCTCATGATTCGGGTGCGGGTGCCGGGCGGCATTGCCACATCGGCGCAGTGGCGGCGCATGGACGAGCTATCGAAGCAATACGGCAACGACACGCTCAAGCTCACCACCCGCCAGACGTTTCAGCTGCACGGCGTGCTCAAGCGCAACCTCAAAAAAACCATTCACGGCTTCAACCAAGCCCTGATGGACAGCATTGCGGGCTGCGGCGACGTGAACCGCAACGTGATGTGCAACCCCAACCCCTACCAATCCAAGGTGCACGCCGAGGTGTACGAGGTATCGCGCCAGATTAGTGACCGCCTCACGCCGCGTACCTCGGCGTATTGGGAGCTGTGGCTCGATGGCGAGCAGCAGCACATCAGCGCGCCCAATGAGGGCGAGGAAGACGCCGAACCGATTTACGGCAAAACCTACCTGCCGCGCAAGTTCAAGATTGCGCTGGCCGTGCCCCCGCACAACGACACCGACATTTTCTCCAACGACGTCGGCCTGATTGCCATCGAGAAGAAGGGCCAGCTGCTCGGCTTCAACGTGGCCATTGGCGGCGGCATGGGCATGACCTTCGGCATGCCCGACACCTACCCGCGCCTGGCCGACGTCATCGGTTTCGTGCCCGCCGATAAGGTGGTAGACGTGTGCGAGAAAATTCTGACCATTCAGCGAGATTGGGGCAACCGGGAAAACCGCAAGTTTTCGCGGTTGAAGTACACCCTCGACCGAGTAGGATTAGACGTGTTCCGGGAAGAGCTAAACAAACGCCTAGGCTTCGACTTGGAACTCGGCCGCGCTTACAAGTTCGAAAGCTCCGGCGACGCCTTCGGCTGGAGCACCGGCTCCGATGGCGCGCAGCACCTCACGCTGTTCATCGAAGGTGGCCGCGTGGCCGATCGGCCCGGTCATACCCTCAAAACCGCCTTGCGCGAAATAGCCGCCTTCCATACCGGCGACTTCCGCCTCACCGGCAACCAAAACCTGATTC
Organism: Hymenobacter sp.; assembly: GCF_036387835.1. Taxonomy (GTDB): domain Bacteria; phylum Bacteroidota; class Bacteroidia; order Cytophagales; family Hymenobacteraceae; genus Hymenobacter. Next base: position 25,401 of record NZ_DASVSY010000121.1, read on the forward strand.
TGGCCAACGTGGCGCCCGAGCACAAGCTCACCATCCAGGCCCTGCTCACCGAGCACGGCGTGGTAGTGACCGGCAACAACCTGTCGGGGCTGCGGCGCGGGGCGCTGGCGTGCGTGGCCCTGAACACCTGCTCGCTGGCTTTTGCGGAGGCCGAGCGCTATCTTCCGCAACTTCTTGACCGATTGGAAGATATTCTGAAAACCTATAACTTAACCGAAGATGATATTTTGCTGCGGATGACGGGGTGCCCCAACGGCTGCGCCCGCCCCTACTTAGGGGAAATAGGGTTGGTGGGGAAATCGGTAGGACGCTACAACTTGTATTTAGGAGCCGCTTTCAACGGCAACCGACTCAACAAACTCTACAAGGAAATGCTGGATGAAGACGGTATCGTGCAGGAGCTGACGCCCTTATTCGCCGACTACGCCGAAAACCGCCAGCCCCTGGAGCGGTTCGGTGATTTCACTGTCCGCCGCGGCTACGTGCAAGCCACCACGCACGGCTTGAACTTTCACCAGTAGCGCCTCACCCCCTAGCCCCCTCTCCGGAAAGGAGAACTAGCTCTAAAGGATAAATTTCAACTTGAACAGCTAGACTAGAACACTAGAGCTAGTTCCCCCTCTCCCCTAGGAGAGGGGGCTAGGGGGTGAGGCCCCCGCCCGCGCCGTAACCAAAGCACCAAGCACTAAAAAATGCCCTCTTCCAACAACCCCGTGACACAGCCCCGCTCCGAACCGCCACCAACGGGAGCGAACCGACTGTTTCCCATCTTTCTGAAGCTGGAGCAGCTGCACGTGCTGCTGGTAGGCGGCGGCAATGTGGGCCTGGAAAAGCTGGCCGCCCTACTTAGCAATAGCCCGGCCGCCGCCGTAACGGTGGTAGCCACCCGCTTTCTGCCCGAAGTGCAGGAACTGGCCGCCCGCCACCCGGCCGTGTTGCTGCGCGAAGGACCGTACCAGATTACCGACCTCGTCGGCCACGACCTGGTGATTGTCGCCACCGATGACAAGGCTCTGAATCTGACCATCAAGGCCGATGCCACCCGGCAGCGCCTGCTCTGCAACGTGGCCGACACGCCCGATGCCTGCGACTTCTACCTCGGCTCCATCGTGCAGAAAGGCGACCTCAAAATAGCCATCAGCACCAACGGCAAGTCGCCGACCATTGCCAAGCGGCTGCGCGAAATGCTGAGCACCGCCCTCCCCGACGAGCTGAATGAGGTGCTCCAACGCATGTCCTCGATCCGGGAGCAAGTGGGCGGCGACTTCGCCAACAAGGTGAAGTCGCTGAACGCCGTAACGGCCGAGCTAACCGGCGGCCCCGCGTATGAGTCGCCGGCGGCGCGGATGTGGCGGCGGCGGGCTACCATGTCGCTGCTGGCGTTTATGGGCATCATCCTGCTCAACATCGTCTCCTACTATGTCACCTGGCAGCAGGCGTGGGAGGTAGCCAGCAACGCCGACACGTTCTATATTTTCGTGGCTATCGGCTTCGGGGCGCAGCTTGTTGACGGCCTCTTGGGCATGGGCTACGGGGTGATTACAGCTATTAGCTTGATGAGTTTGAATATTGCGCCGGCAGCAGTTAGTGCCAGTATTCACACGGCCGAAATGTTTGCCAGCGGCGCCTCCGGCTACCACCACTACCGGTTCGGCAACGTCAACAAGAAGCTGTTCAAGGTATTGCTGATTCCGGGCGTATTGGGAGCCATCACGGGCGCGTATCTGCTCTCCAAGTTCGGGGAGGAATATGCGGGGTACGTGAAGCCCCTGCTGGCGGTGTACCTGCTGCTGCTCGGCACCCGCATCTTGGTCAAAGCGTTCCGCAAAGCCGGGCCGCGCAAGAAACACAAGAAGCTCGGGTTGCTGGCCGCAGCCGGCGGCTTCCTCGATTCGTTTGGCGGTGGTGGTTGGGGTCCGTTGGTGACCAGCACACTTATTTCGGGCGGCCGCACGCCGCAGTACGTTATTGGTTCGGTGAGCGTCACCGAGTTTTTCGTCACGTTTGCCAGCGCCGTCACGTTTTTCGCCACCCTCGGTATTTCGCACTGGCAGATTATCCTTGGCCTAATTGTAGGTGGCATTGCCGCCGCACCTTTCGCAGCCCGCCTCGCCGGCCGCATTCCGGTGCGCTGGATGTTTGTAGGCGTGGGCTTAATGGTGATTGTGTGGAGCCTGTGGGCACTGCGGAAGGTGTTTGTGTAGCGTGGGCTCGTTTTGATGAAGGCCTTCTTATTTGCTCTGTGTCCAGTAGTGGGTAATAAGGTCGTGGTAACGTCCAGCAAAATCGTCTTGGCCGTTATGCATGAATTCTTCCGCGACGCGCAGAACGCTCGGATACAGGGGTTCAAAATCGTGGGCATCTAGTCGGGTGTCAAACCACGGCCGAAGCGGACTCATGTCCATCAAGGCCACCATGGCCCAGTATCTCACTGACGCTTCGGTGTCCTCCAACAAGTAAGTAAATAGGGAAAGTACCAGCGTTGCCTGCGTGTGGACATGTTTGTTTTTGCCCAATGCAAACATATACGCCGTTCGGTGGTCCGAGCTTGGCGCCTGCTCGATGGCTTCGCGTAGCGCCGGGACCGTCGCAGGACCTGTGACGCTCAAGGCCCAGGTGGCGCGATCCGAAATCGGAGGAGATTGGTTCAGGAGTTTGCTCAGTAGCAAGGGAAACAGCCGGGGCGCATCTGCCGGCAGCAAACTATGAAACTGCTTAATTAAAGCGTCCAGACACCAGAAAGTAATTTGGTCGTCGCTTGTGCTTGCCAGAGTGTCTACTACTAATTGGTAGGCGATAGGATTGCCTGCTACCGCCGCTAATTCAGCAAATGCCTGTGTTCGTTCATCACCGTTCGCATGAGCAACCCGCTCCAGCACTTCATAAGTTATCATAAGCAACAGGGGGAATAAAAGAGCCGCTCACGAACGTACTGCTTTCAGGAAGATAAAACCATCAATGCCGCGCAAATGTAAGTACATTGTACTTACATTTGCGTTCATGAACACGCGCCTGATTCGGGTGGGCAATTCTCAGGGGATTGTGCTGCCCAAGAAATTACTGCAACAATACCACCTCGTTGGCGAGGTCGACCTGCAGCCCACGCCCGAGGGCTTGCTCATCAAGCCAGTCAGTAAGCCCCGACGCGAGGGCTGGAACGAGCGTTTTCAGTTGGCTGTTGCCAAGGGCCAGACCCCGGAGGGCGAGCTGCTAGAGGGCTTTGCCGATGATGCCTTTGAGGAAACGGAATGGCAGTGGTAGCCGTACAGCGCTTCGAAGTGTGGCTGGTGAACCTCGACCCGACACAGGGCAGCGAAATCAACAAGACCCGCCCCTGCTTGGTGCTCTCGCCCGACGAGATGAATCGCCATCTGCGCACGGCCACCATTGCGGCCCTGACCAGCACCCGGCGCGACTATCCCTCCCGGGTGGAGTGTACCTTTCAGGGCAAAGAGGGCCAGGTAGCCCTCGACCACATTCGGTCAGTAGACAAAACCCGCCTGGTGCGCCGCTTGGGCGTGCTGCCCAAAGCCACGGCGCAAGCAGTATGTAACCTCCTGCAAGAGATATTCCAACATTAAGCAGGACATATTAACAAACTTTAAATCAGTGTAAACCACAACGCCCTGGCCTTAGATGACCGGGGCGTTGTGGTTTCCGCCAGGCAGCAACAGCTGAAGCTTATGCTATTGATTGTTGCCTTCCTGCGCCTGCCGCAGCTTGCTGTGTTTCTTGCCGTAGCCGTAGTAGATGGCCAGGCCGATAGCCAGCCACACCGCCAGCCGCAGCCAGGTTTCCCACGGCAACGACACCATCATTACCAGGCAGGTCAGGATGCCGAGGATGGGCACTACGGGCACCCACGGCGTGCGGAACCCACGTGGGGCGTTCGGCTCTTTTTTGCGCATGATGAGGATGCCGAGGCACACCATCACGAAGGCCAGCAGCGTACCGATACTGGTCATTTCGCCGACCACCGAAATGGGCACGAAGCCGGCAAACAGGGCAATGAACAAGCCGAGCAGCAAGTTGGATTGCAGCGGCGTGCGGAATTTGGGGTGAATCTGGCTGAAAACCGGCGGCAGCAAACCGTCTTTGGCCATCGAGAAAAACACCCGACTTTGGCCCAACAGATCCACCAGAATAACCGAGGTGTACCCAATGATAATGGCCAGAATGACGGCCGCCGACAACCAGGCATACGGCGTTTTCTCGATGGCAATGGCCACGGGCGCGGCGCTGTTCTTGAACTCGGTGTAGTTGGCTAACCCCGTCAAGACGTGGCCAAACAGCACGAACAGCACGGTGCAAATCAGCAGGGAGCCGATGATGCCGATGGGCATGTTGCGCTGCGGATTCTTGGTTTCCTGCGCCATGGTGGCCACGATGTCGAAGCCGATGAACACGAAAAAGATAACGCCGGCCCCGCGCAGAATTCCGCTCCACCCAAACTCCCCGAAGGTGCCGGTATTGGCTGGAATGTAGGGTTGGTAGTTAGCCGGGTCAATGTACTGCCAGCCCAGGGCAATGAACACCAGCACCACCGATACTTTCAGCGTGACTACCAGCGTGTTGAACCAGGCCGAACCCTCGGTGCCCCGGACAATAATGGCCGTTATAGCCAGCACAATCAGCATGGCCGGCACATTCACGAAACCGTGCACGGTGGTGCCATCCACCAGCGTAGTGGTTTCAAATGGCGACATAACGAGCTGCGCCGGAATGTGCAGGTTGTACTTGCCAAGAAACTTCACCAGATACTGCGACCAGCTAATGGCCACCGTAGCCGCCCCCACCGAATACTCCAGCACCAAATCCCACCCGATAATCCAGGCAAACAGCTCGCCCATGGTGGCGTAGGCATAGGTATACGCCGACCCCGACACCGGCACCATGGAGGCAAACTCGGCGTAGCACAGCGCCGAAAACGCGCAGCCAATAGCTGCCACCACAAAGGAAAGCGTAACGGCTGGCCCGGTGTTGTTGGCGGCAGCAATACCGGTGAGCGAGAACAGGCCCGCCCCGATAATGACCCCAATGCCGATGGTAATCAGGTTGAAGCCGTTCAGGCTTCGTTTCAGCGTGTGAGAACCGGTTTCGGCAGCTTCCAGCCGCAGCAGTTCCAAGGATTTTTTAAGCATAAAAAGAAGTAACGCGAAGCTCCGCTTCGCGAGGTGTTGAACAGTGGCTCTGACTTAGGCGAAACGCAGCATTCCAAGCCCGAAAGACTTTTCGATACCAGAGTCCGGCAGCACCAGAACAAAAAACGTGTACGTGAAAAGCCGTTTGTGGCGCTGTGCTCCATCCCTATGGAAGCAGCCAACGGCTGTTTTTCCAGTGTAAACCGTTGTTCAGCAACAACAACCCGCGTTACAACAAGCCCATTGCAGGCCCGCTGGCCCGGCCAATGTAGCAGCAACAATAGAAAGCGGGGTGGTCAGTGAATGAGGCACGGCAACTTGTTTTTATAGAGCCAGAGAGTGAATCCGCTGGCCTTCGGTTGGCACCGTTCCGGTTGTTCCGGGGGTTGCCGGCGCGTCTTAGAGCCTGTCTCTCAGCGCCTCTGTATAAAAACAATCCTTCGTCGGTAAAGAATTGGTGCCGCAAAGGTAAGTCCACCCGCCGCGTATTCACAAGCCAGCATCTATATCGTAACCATCAGACCGCAGCAGGGGCCGCATTAAGTCAGGAACCGAAGTACGTAGCGTGCTGGCGTTGTGACACTAACCATCATGCTGAACGAAGTGCAAAAAAGCCCAAGCATCTCAATAGGCCTCCAACGGGATGAAAGCCCGTGAAATTCTTCTCCGCTATCAATAGTGCGGCCCGATGTTACTGCACCCTAGAGGTTAAATGGCAGGATTGACTTTTTATAGCGGTTTCGCGAACCGTTTAGCTGTTTGGTGAGGCTGTTCGTATAGGCACAGATGCAACCTTACTCGCTTGATCTGCGCACGCGCGTGGCGGCGGCCTGCCACGAACCCGGTGCTCGTAAAGCAGCGGTAGCCCAGCGTTTTGGTGTCAGCCGCGCCTTTATCACCCTGTTGCTGCGCCAGCAGCGGGAGACCGGCTCCTTGGCCCCCAAGCCGGCCAACGGCGGGCCCGCGCGCCTGCTCTCGGCCGACGACCAGGCCTGGCTGGTGGACTACGTGGGCCAGCACGCCGACGCCACGTTGGCTGAGTTGAACGACGCCTGGCGGGCCCACTCGGGCCGGCCCGTGGGCCGGACCTGTCTCTGGAACGTGCTCCGGGAGCACGGCCTACGCCGCAAAAAAAAGCCTGCACGCCACCGAGCGTGAGACACCCCGTGTGGTGGCGGCGCGGGCGGCGCACGTCGAAACCGTCTGCTCCCGCCCCGACGTGGCCCGCTTCCATTTTCTCGACGAGACAGCTCTACGCCTGGATTACACCCGCCGCTATGCCTGGGCTGGCGGGGGCCAGCGCGTAGGCGGAGCCGTGCCGCTCACCCGTGGCCAGTCATTGACGGTGATGGGGGCGCTGTCGGTGGACGGGCTCGGGGCCGTGCAAGTGCTCGAAGGGGCCCTGACCCAGCAGCGCTTTGCCTGGTATCTGACCGCGTGCCTGGCCCCGACCCTGCGGCGGGGCGATGTGCTGGTGCTCGACAACGCCTCGGCCCATAAGCTCGACGGAGTAAAGCAGTGGCTGGCTGAGCGGGGTGTGGAGTTGCTGTTTCTGCCCCCCTACTCGCCCGATCTGACGCCCATTGAGCAGGCTTGGAGCAAGCTGAAAACCAAGCTGCGAGCGGCCCAGGCCCGCACCCGCCAAGCGCTGGAGTTGGCCTTACAGGAGGCCATTGACTGGATTAGCAGCCTAGATGCGCGCGCCTGGTTTAACCACTGCGGCTACCACATCAACAAGAACTAGAAACTAAATCAATGGTTCGCGAAACTGCTATAATTTTCCTGATAATTATCTCCTGCATGAATATTGGCATCTGAGTTGTCTACACTCTTATAAGAAGCTAAAACTCCGCTTCACATATTCTTCAGCTGTCTCTCTGAAATTCGATAATTCAACTATGACTCCCATGAAAAAGACTTTTGTTCTGCTCGCTGCTTTCTTGTTTTCCGCTGGTGTTGCCTCGGCCCAAACTGCGCCAGCTAAAGCGAAATCCAAAACCGAGCAATCGGCCAAGACCAAGAAAACACCCGAGCAAAAAGCGCAGCACACCGCGCAGAAAATGGCTGCAACGCTCAGTTTGAGCGCCGCCCAAACCGAGCAGATCCGCCAACTAGACCTGGCCCGCCAGAAAGAAATGCAAGCCAAACAAGCTACGCTGGCCACCGCCGACAAAGCCAAACAGCACGAGGCAAAGCGCGCCAGCAAAGAGCAGTATGAGGCTCAGCTCAAGAAAATTTTAAGCACCGAGCAGTATGCCAAATACACGCAGCTGCGCGCCGAAAAAGCCAATAAGCAGAAGGCCAACGGCAAAATGAAAAGCTAGCCTGTTATCAGGTACTGAGACGTTAGTATTGAGTAACTGGATGCTACAACCAAATAGAACGTCATGGAGAGGCGTAGCCGAAGCATTGTACTAGTGTAGTAATTACCGTTACAACCTCAACATGCGAGATGCTACGGCTCTGTATGACGCCCTATTCGGATAGACTCTTAATTGATTAAGAAAACGCCTCCCCAATTCATTGGGGAGGCGTTTTTATGTAGTGTGAAGTCTAGGCTTTATCAAGAGGGCAGCGGTATTATTTCGCTGCCCTCAACTGCAAAGTGCCGCATGCGGTAGCAGTTCATGGCCGTTTCGCCAAGCTGCACCAGCAGGCGGTAGTTGGCCACCGCTCCTACTGCCGCTCCAATAATGGGCAGCAACTGCGCCAGTTTGGCCAGGTCGATATAGTCGCGGTACTCTTGCTGAAACGTGCGCCAGTCGAAGGCATTGACGTCGGTGGGGAGGGTCTGGCGGTAGGTTTCCCAATCGGCAAGGCGGCGGTACACCTCGTTGCGGGTGTGCTGGCTGCTGAACGTCAGTTGGAAGATGTGCAGGATGTAGAGCCGCTCCGGATATTCTTTTACGTCGTAACCGTAGAGGGCCGCTATATCAAAGAGTAGCTTGAGCTTGATACCAAGCAACAAGGGAAAATCGGCGAGGCCAAGGAAAAAACCAGCGGCTCCCGTCACGGCTCCTTCGGCGGCGGCCGTATTGCGGTAGTAGCGGATGCGGGTCCGTATGCTCGTTTCGCGCGCCGCCAAAGGCATTGCCACTACTGGTTGACGCGTACTATACATCGAGCCGAACAAAACAGCTCGCACCATCTGTTTGATGGTGGCCGTAATTGCTTTATGCACTCGCTCGGGCAGCAGCGCGTTGAGGCGCGCTTGCACCCGCCGCGCTAGGCGGTTGAACATGGAGGGCGGTTGCTGCATCTGCTTTTGCCACGCAAGTAGCTCAGCGTAAGCCAGTTTTTCGTCGGGCGTCATATCAAAAGCTTACGCGTAGTGCGCCACCTAGGCTGCCTTAATACCCGCTAGTCTCCCTGAAACGACTGCTACAGTTCCGCCACTACCACTACTTGTATTTCGCGGACGTTCTTGAGCTCTTTGTCGTTGGTCAGAAACACGTCGCAGCCTGATTCGACGGCCGTGGCTATTTGCATGGCGTCAATACCCTTGAGGCCGGCGTATCGGGCTTGCAGCTGGTACGCCAGCGTGGCCGCTCCAAGCGTTATTTCGCGCATTTGAAAATCGAAGTCCCGCAGCAGATCGTCGAAGTCCAGCAACAAATCAGGGCGGCCGAGCTGCTCGGGTTTGGCGCAGAACTCGGTGTACGTCAGTACACTGGTTTCCAATAAGGCATTATCGGTCAGCGACTGAGTTAAATAGTCTGCTACTTTTTGATAATAGCCCGCGTGGTTTTCAACTAGATAAATGAAGGGTGCCGTGTCGAAGAATATTCTAGCCACGGGTGCTCTGCCGTAACTGCTGCACATACTCCTGCGCGTCCATCGACCAAATTCCCTGGCCTTTGCCACGGTACTTCTCTAAAATTTTGGTAGCACGGCTGATATGGCTCATGCGCTTGGCTACTTCTTGATAAACAACTTGTAGCTCGGTGGGCGGCAGCAAGTCAATTTCCCGAATGATCTGTTGGGTTGGGCTCATACTTTAAACGTTATCTAGGATGAGTTTTGCTTCGAAATTTTGTTCGGATGCAGCTCAACTATAGCGCAAGATAGTGATCTTACCAATATCCTGTTCATTCATTGGTTACTGCAAAAAATAAATAAAGGTTAATTAAACCTATGCTTATCACAATATAATTTGATTTTTGTTATGAAATAGTTGAATTATTGCGGTTGAAGTGCAAGAACACATTATTTATTTTAAATTTTTTACTTTTTCGTGACGACGCCACTACTAGTGACCTGTTGGCTGAACATCCACTGTGCCAAGGTGGCCTGATCGTAAGCTTTGGTCCAGGAGTCGTGGTCTACACCAGGGTATTCTGTGTATTGCACGGTGCCACCCGCTGCTTGCAAGGCCTCTACTAGTTGTCGCGTTTCGGTCACGGGTACCACCGAATCGTTACCGCCGTGGAAGGTCCAGACGGGCGCACTGCTACCGATGCCTTGGGCAATTGTTGTGTAAAGGCCTGGCGGCTGTGCTAGAAACTGCTTGGCCCGGTGAGCCGGCAGATACGCGCCGCCACAAATAGGCACCACGGCCGCAAACATGCCCGGATGTTGCGAAGCCATCAACCAGGTGCCGTAGCCGCCCATTGACAGCCCAGTGAGGTACACCCGCGTCGGATCAGGATGAAATTTTCTTTGTTCTTCCGCCAGGGCAGCTAGTGCCATAGTCTGCATAGCAGGCTCGGTCCAGTAGCGCTCCGCCGGGCACTGCGGCATCACTACAATAGCCGGCCAGCGCTCTACATGCTGCCGAATGCTGGCAGGCAGGCCGACTTGCGTGTGCAGCAACCCATCGGAGCCCCGCTCGCCCGCGCCGTGCAGAAACAAAATAATCGGCCACTTCTGCCCCTTCTTCACATAGAAATCAGTTGGCACATATACCTGATACCGATAGGTAGTTCCCGCCACCGTCAGCGTGCGATTCAAGAAACCTGTCGGATTAGGTTTGGCTACAGCGGTGCCGCTGGCGGCCAGCACCAACAAAACCCAAAGCCACAAGCGCACTGTTGTATTTGCTATCATCATGAAGCTATTTAGGTAGTTGGTTGAACGTCGTGCTGACGAGAAGAAGCATCTCGCTCATGTGGTAAACTCAGCCTCAGCACGCGAGATGCTTCGGCTGCGCCTCTGCAGGACAGTCTGGAAGAGCTTAGCTGCCTTGCTGAACAGCATCCATGTCTCAATAGGTTATAAAACGGAATTGCTAGGCACGAGCAGTAAGCGGAAGTAATAAGTCGTTCTGTTTCACTCTCTGCACGTCCTAGAACAACAGAACGAGCCGTCGGCAACTGTGGCTACACCTTGCTTACATACAATCAGCCAAGAGTAGCGTCTCGCTGTGAGGTCTCACGCAGTAAGACACCCTTCCCGGGTAGTCGAAACGCAGTGCGGGTCTATTTCAGACTGTATATCCGCTCGATGATTTCCACCACTTTCATCCCTTCCAACGCGTTGGTGGTGGCGAAGCTGCGCTGCTGCACGGTGTCTACCACGTTTTCAATAACCTGTACGTGGTTGGCGGCGCTTCCCTGGTAGGGGCCGTAGTCGTTGGCGGGGTTGGTGGGGGGCAGTTCCGGGAGGGTGTAGTTGCGCAGATGGCAGTACTCTACTTTGTTGATGTACTGGCCGCCGAGGCGCAGGCTGCCGTGTTCGGCTACCACGGTGAGGCTGCTTTCCAGGTTCCGGTCCCACACGGCGGTGCTGTACTGCAGGGTGCCGCTGCCGCCCCGCACTAAATCAAAAGTTACTAAGCCGCTGTCTTCAAACTCGGTAAGGCCAGCGTGGTTGAAGTCGCGGAAACGGGCCGAGATGTTGGTGATGTCGCCGAACACCCAATACAGCAGGTCCACGAAGTGGCTGAACTGCGTGAAAAGCGTGCCGCCATCCTGCGCTTGCGTGCCTTTCCAACTACCGGTCTTGTAGTAGCGGGCGTCACGGTTCCAGAAGCAATTGAATTGCACCAAGTATATTTCACCTAATCGGCCTTCGTCATAGACCTGCTTCAGCCAGGACGCGGGCGGTGAATACCGGTTCTGCATCACGCCAAACACCAGCCGCCCGGTTTGCAGCGCCGTGTGCACTATGGCTTCCGCATCTACTTTGCGCAGCGCAATCGGCTTCTCGATAACTATATGCAAACCCTGCTGTAAACCAGCTATAGCTTGGGAGGCGTGCTGGTAATTTGGTGTAGCTATAGTTAGTACATCCGCCTTCGGGCCTTGCGCTAGGTACTGGTCTAAAGAAGAGAAAAAGGGCACTCCCGGATACTCTGAGGCCAATTCGGGAGCCAGTTCCGAGCGTGTATCAACGAGAGCTACTAGCTGAGCGCTGGGGTGGCGGGTAACCAGTGCGGCATGGCGCTGGCCAATATGACCAACACCACAAACTACAAAGCGGACAGCGGGAAGAAAATCGGCCAACGGGGTCAGGATACAGAGGAGCAGTAAAGAGCGGCAAGCTGCGAAAAAACTGGGTTCTTTTCTCTGTTTCTCTCCAAACGAAAACAGCGTGGGAGAAAGCGGGCTGTTGCCTGCCTTCCCCCACGCTGTTTGTCGCGCTGCTTTGCCGCTGCGCTACAGCAGCCGCTTCAACTCCTCGAAATTGTTGTTGTTTACGTTGCGTCCGGTGCAGCCCAATTGCTGCGCGCTCTTCTGGATATTCGCAATGCGCCCGCCGGGGTTGGGGTGCGTGCTCAGAAACTCCGGCGTACCACCACCGCCCTGTTTTTCGGCTTTGATGAAGAAGCCAGCGGCACCGTCGCAGGAATAGTAGCGGGTGCCGTTGAGGTAGATAGTGGAGTACTTATCGGCTTCGGTTTCGTAGGCGCGGCTGAATTTGAGTTGGCCTAGGCCAGACGCAATCTGCACGAGCTGGTTGGGGTTGTTGCCTAATACCACGCCCGTCAGCAAGCTGATGCCGTATTGTTTCTGGAGCAGTTGGGTGCTGTGCCGCCGGTCGGCGTGGGCTATTTCGTGGCCGAGCACGCCAGCTAGTTGGTTTTCATTGTCAAGAAATTTGATCAGGCCCGAAAACACGTAGATGTGTCCACCAGGAGTGGCAAAAGCGTTTTGAATCTGGTCGTCCTTAATGATTTGCACGTCCCACGGGAATTGGGTGCGGTATTTCAGGTTGCCATTATCGAGCACCCGTTTCACTACCCCGTCGAGCAGCTGATAAGCGCGGGCGTTGCTGGACCGCGCCAGCAGCTGGCCCTTGGCCTGGTACAGCGAATCGGTTTGCTTGGCTACCTGCGCCCCGAGCTCGATATCCTGCTGCACAGAAAAGATATTAAAGCCTTGGTTGGGCTTGGTAATGGCGGCAGTGGTAAGAGCGGCTACTCCGGCTAACGGGAGCAGCAGCGTAAGAAAAGAACGGCGCATAAAGAGGAGCTAAATTTTAAAACAAGTAATAAGGCAGCAAGAAAAAACAGTGCCAACCTGACCTATATGCTACTCCAGCGCCGCCTGCAATGCCTGCTTATTGAACGGCTGCCCAGGTACGCACCGCCGCTACAACAACATCTACTTGCGCGTTGGTGAGCATCGGGTGGATGGGCAACGACAGCACGGTGCGGCCCAGGCCCTCGGCCACCGGAAACTGGCCCGGCTGGTAGCCTAAGTAGCTGTAAGCAGGCTGCAAATGGGTAGGCAAAGGATAGTAAACCACGCTCGGAATGCCGTGCTGCTGTAAATGTACCTGCAACTGGTCGCGGCGGTTAGACGCGTCAGGGCTTCCTTCTTCTACCACCACCGTATATTGATGAAAGACGTGCGTGCTGCGCGGGTCGCGGAACGGTACGCGCAAACCAGCAATATCCGCTAGGGCCGCATCGTAGCGTGCTGCTAGCTGCTGGCGAGCAGTGGTCCACTGCGGGAGGTGGCGCAGCTTCACGCGCAACAGGGCTGCTTGCAAGGTATCGAGGCGGGAGTTGAGGCCGATGTGCTCGTGGTGGTACTTGCGGGTCTGGCCGTGGTTAGCTAGCTGGCGGAGGTAAGTAGCACGGGCCGGGTTGCGGGTGAACAAGGCCCCGCCGTCGCCGAGGGCGCCGAGGTTTTTGCTGGGAAAGAACGAAGTGGTACCCACCTCCCCCACCGTGCCCGCCATGCAGCTCAAGCCAGCCTCGGTAGTGAACGTGGCGCCAATAGCCTGCGCATTGTCTTCGATTAGGGCAACGCCGTGCTTCTGGGCCAGGAGTTGCAGCGCCGCCAGGTCGGCGCACTGCCCGAACAGATGCACCGCTATAATAGCGCCGGTGCGCGCCGTGAGGGCAGCTTCTACGGCTGCGGGGTCGAGGTGGAAGGTGTCGGGTTGAACGTCGACGGGAACGGGTAGTAGCCCAAGTACGGCGGCAGCTTCGAGGGTGGCTACGTAGGTAAAGGCCGGCACAATAATTTCGGCGCCAACAGGCAGCTGCAAGCTCATTAGGGCCAGTTGCAGAGCATCGGTGCCGTTGGCGCAGGGTATCACACAAGGGCCATCCAGGTAGGCACTTAACTCTTCGGCAAACTGTGCTACAGCCGGGCCCTGAATGAAGGCGGCTTCCTCTAGGGTCTGCTGTAGCGCGACATCCAGCTCACTTTGTATGGAGGCGTGCTGAGCGCGCAGGTCAAGCATTTGAATGGGCGCGCAGGGCAAGGAGAAGGTAGGCACAGATAAGAGGTAGCAAACAAGCGAGCCCAAAGATAGAAGGACGCTTGAAACGACGCGTAACCCGCGCAACCTGAGGTGCAAAGCTTGCGTTATCGGGCCACAAAGCCAGCCTGGCTACCCGATAAAGACGCTGCGCTCTAATACCCCTATGCCATGCTCAGGAAAAGCCTCACTGCAAACGCCCTCGCCTCTTTGCTGCTGCTTGGTGGGGCCTTCGGCTACACCAGTTGCTCGCCAACCGACAAGAAAGAAGTGTCGGCGGAGAGTGATCAAGCTTACCAGGATTTTCAGACGTTCGTTTCCGATGCCGAAGCCAAGGCCAACAATGTAGCAGAAGTAGCAGAAGCCGACCACGAACAGGAAACCAATCAACTCAAAACCGACTTCGACGCCAAAGTAGCGGCCATTGACCGATACGCCGACCAGTACGACGATGCCCGGCGCCAAGAAGTGGAAGCCTTACGCACCCGCTACACCGAGGCTTTCGACAAGCGCGAAGCCGCCTGGAACAACCGGGACAAGAATAAAGCCACAGCCCAAGAAACTGCTGACGCTGATGTTGACGCTTCTGCTACCGGTGGCACGCCTAAAATGGGCAAGTACTACAAACCAAGCAGCCCGGCCGCCAAAATAACGGCAGCCAACGCCCGCGCCACCTACGAGGCATTTGTAAAGAACATCAAACAAAACGAAGACCAATACGACCTCGACGACTGGCGCAACATCAACACCGAATGGCGAGCCCTCGATGAAGCCTACGACAAAGTGAAAGGTGACATTCCGGCGCGCGACTTAGCGGAAATTCAAAAGGAAAAACTAAAGTACGCTGCCTTCAAATCGGTCGATAAAGCTGAAGCCCGCGCTTCGCAGGGCGCGGCTGCCGTAAGCAACGAAGCGAAAGACGTAAAAGAGGGCACCGCCGACGAGCCGAGCAAAGTAGGCCAAGCCACCAGCAATACCGCCTCCGACGTGAAGAAAGCCGGTAAAGACCTTGGAAAAGGTGCCGCCAAGGTTGGCAAGAAAGTAGGCGGCGCCGTGAAAGACGTATTCGACGGCAAGAATTAAATAAGAGCTGCAAGCCGCAAGCTAATGCATTGATGAAACGCCACCTGCTTGTAGCAGCACATCAGCTTGTGGCTAACGGCTTGCAGCTTATTTAGCCAGTTCCGTCAACATCCAGTACAGCTTCAGTGCGTCGAGCTGACGCAGGCTGGGGCGCACAGAAAGCAGATTGCGCCGTACTTGGGTTTGCCGCAGTTTGAAAGCTGCCCGCACAGCTTCGCCCAACCCCCAACGGTGCAGTTGCAGAGCCGCTTTCAGAAGCTTGGTGTCACTGCCTAGCCCTTCGGCCCGATAGAGTAGGGCTAGGTTCCGGACGGCTTCGTGGCTTTTCTGCAAAAACATGGTGGCAGGTTCCAGCCCGTCGTGCAACACTGGATTGTCGAGGTGCTGGACCTTAATGCCGGCCTGGCGCAGTAGCCATCCAAACTTGGTGTCTTCGTGGCCGTAGCGGGTTAGCTGCTCATCTAAACCAAAGCGGCGAAACAGCTTGGTTTCGATCAACATATTATTGAGCGTAAGCTGGCCGTGCGGTGCCCGCTGCCGCACGGCCGCCGGCCGGGCTTCCCGCAACCGCCCGTACAGCCAGCGCAATGTTAACTCCGAGGTTGGTGGGGCGGTATGCTCGTAGGTGGTCCCTCCTACCAATACGGGCGCCTGAGTTCGGGCCGTGGCATACCGGGCCAGAAACTGGGAGTCGGGCAGCAGACTATCGTTGTCGAGGAGTAGCAACCACTCGTGACGGGCAGCACTGGCCAACCGGTTGCGGATAGCAGCTCGCCCAATATTGTGCGGCAACTCTTCGTAGCGGACGCCGGCCAGCTTCGTTAGCAGCTGGTTGGGTTGCCGTTGCATTTCCTGAGACCCATCGTCAAGGCACAAGATTTCCACGGGCCCGTCCCAATCTCCGCTCTGGGCTTGCAACGCGTACACCAAAGGCGTCACGTCGCGGTTGAAAACCGGAATCAATACGGAGAGACCGGGCATGGATTACAGGGAGAGGTTAGAGCCCAAAGCAAGGTTAGTGACGAGTAGGTGCGTCAAATGTACAATCAAGCCAACACATTAAATCAACCCGTTGCTGCCCTGAGGGTGAGCGTACCAACAGGCGTTGGCAGCAGGCCCCAACGTAGTGATGCCGGGTTGCTGAAACTAGTTTTTCAACTGAAAAGGCGACACCGCCGAATCTATCAGTTGGCCTTGTTCGCACTTAAGCACCCGTTTCGGATACTGCTGAATAATCTGGTAGTTGTGCGTGGCCATGAGCACGGCCGTACCCGAGTTGTTGATTTCCACGAACAGGCGCATAATACTGTCGGCCACGTCGGGGTCGAGGTTGCCGGTCGGCTCGTCGGCTAGCAGCAGCAACGGCTCGTTGAGCAGGGCGCGGGCAATGACGACGCGCTGCTGCTCACCGCCCGAAAGTTGGTGCGGCATCTTGCTTGCTACGTTGGCCAAGCCCACGCGCATCAGCACCTCCGAAATACGCTGCTGCTTACGGGCCTTGCCGCTCCAACCCGTTGCGTTAAGCACGAAAAGCAGATTTTCGGCCACCGTTCGGTCGAAGAGCAATTGAAAATCCTGAAAAATGATGCCCAACTTACGGCGCAGGTAGGGCACTTTGCTGCTGTTGCTGATTTTGGGTAATGCAAAGCCCGCCACGGTTCCCGAGCCTGCTCCCAACCCCAAATCGGCGTACAGCGTCTTCAGCAAGGAACTCTTACCAGAACCCGTCCGGCCCACCAGATAAGCAAATTCCCCTTTCTCCAGCGTAAACGTGACCTTCTGCAAGATGGTGTTTACATCCTGCATGATATACGCATCGTGCAGCTCGACAACAGACATAAGTTAGTGCTTAGTTGGTAGTGCTTCGTGCTTAGGTTGTTCTATCACTATTTAGTCGTTCTATGTAGTAGTGTATCAGAACAACCTAAGCGCTAGGCACCAAGCACGAAGCACTAATAATCAGATTTCCAGTTTTTGCAGCTTCCCGAAAGCCAGGCCATCGATAACAGCCGCTAAGGCAGTTTCCTTGTTCTCCAACCCATAACGGTGCAGATCCTTTAGAGGCCGGTCGGCGCGGAAATAAGCAATGAGCACGAACTCTTCGTCGCGCAGCTGGATGTAGTCTGGAATCTTAGCTTTGCCTTTGACTTTGATGATATACATGGCGCAAGTAATTATGAATTATAAATTCTGAATTCTGAATTACGTGGATGAGCCTATCGGCCAATTCATAGTTCACAACTCATAATTCATAATTCTCATTCACAACTAAGCATTTACGCGCTGGTGGTCGGCCAGGAAAGTAGCCAGGCCTTTGTCGGTGAGCGGATGATGGAGCAGCCCGGTAATAACGTTGAGCGGGCAGGTTACGACATCGGCCCCAAGCTCAGCGCACTGAATCAGGTGCGGAATGTGGCGCACCGAAGCAGCCAGCACTTGCGTAGGATACCCGTAGTTCGAGAATATATCCACGATTTGCTGGATCAGCAGCATGCCATCCGCCCCAATATCGTCGAGGCGGCCCACAAACGGCGATACGTAGGTGGCACCCGCTTTGGCGGCTAGCAAGGCTTGTCCGGCCGAGAAGATAAGGGTGCAGTTGGTTTTGATGCCTTTGTCGGCGAAGTAGCGAATGGCTTTCACGCCGTCCCGGATCATCGGTACTTTCACCACAATGTTGGGGTGCAGCTCTGCCAAGGCTTCCCCTTCCCGCACGATGCCTTCATAGTCGGTGGCAATTACCTCGGCCGATACGTCGCCGTCCACCAGCTCGCAGATTCGCTTGTAGTGGGCCATAACAGCATCGGTGCCTTTGATGCCTTCTTTGGCCATAAGCGAAGGATTGGTGGTTACGCCATCGAGCACCCCGAGCTCCACAGCTTCCTGAATGTCTTTAAGGTTGGCGGTATCAATGAAAAATTTCATGTGGCAGGCAGAATCAGATGAAAACAACAAGTCCTCAAAGCTACTCACGGATTTAGCCGGATTGGTCGGATGACACGGATTTTTACTGTTCTGATTACGACATGACCACAACCTGAACCTACTGAAATGCAAAAGAGCGACGCAATGCGCCGCTCTTAAAGCAAATAAAGCCAACTGAATCCGTGTAATCCGACCAATCCGGCTAAATCCGTGATAAAAAAAGCGAGCCAAAATCGCACCGCTCAACCACTTACCCTTGCTACCTTCCGGTCCTGGGGGAGTTCAGCAGGAGCTGGTCGTTCTGACTCGCCGGGTGCAAAGATAGCAACGAATCAAACGGTTTATGCTACAGCCGCTTCTTTTTTATGTTTTCAAGTACCTACTGCCAGAAAATCAGGAGCTTTCTTTTTAAAGACCTCTGCCTTGCTTGATAATGAATAGTAGTCACTGCGTAGCTTCAAGCATAAAAGCGCTGCCTTACCAAACACTGTCCAAGTCTAGAAGTAGACTTAGCCGGTGTGTGAATAAAGCAGCGCTTTATAAGAATAGAATAGGTTAGTGATAGGTGGTCTTCAGTTTATGGCTACTCAACAATAAAGGAACTGTATAGCAAACAACTGATAGTAAAATCCTGCTATAAAATTTATTCTCTGCTGGTCCTCAAGAGATACAAGGAACACCAAGCAGTAGCCGTTTTTGGCATGGGCTATTTGTGCCAAGCCTTCTCGGCGGCTTTCGCTTTCTTTTTCAGTTGGCGCTCGTAATTATCAACGGGCTCAAGCTGAAAGGTGATGGGATGCGCATATGTAGCTTGCTGCTGCACATCCTGATAGCCAGCGTAACTCACTAGTAGCATGGGTGCTGCGTTGGTGGTTTGCAGCAGGTACTCCCCTTCGGCATTCGTTGTAGTGGTAATGCTGTACTGGTTCTTACCGGATATTATTGATACAACCACACCAGCTAAAGGCTCGCCCATCTCATCAACTACTGCTCCTTTGAAAGCTTTAACTTCCAATGGGGCAGCTTCCACTACTGGCGCTGATGAAGGAGTGAGAGCGGGTGTGCTGCTCATGGCAATGGCCGTTTTTGGCAATGTCCGGGCATTCGAGGTGGTGCTAGTAGCACGCTGCGCTATGGCAGTTGTCGACAAGAAAAGACTTGTTACACTAAAAATGAAATGTACAAATGACTTCATACAACAGGTGTGGGAGGTAAAAGAACGGGTAGAGAGGTAGGACTTCAGCTAGTATTTGTTGCAAGCCAGCCTTTGTTGATGCAAGTATACACATCATATTTATAATATCAATGTATAAGACAATTTATTTTTTAACTAATACTATTTGATTGTACAATACTTATATTATTCGAAGGTTAACTAGGGAATATTGATTGGGAGAGGGTGGAATTTTGTGCTCCCCCTGTCCCTGCTTACCTTTGTTCATGCCTCAACAGATTCTGATTCTCGACTTTGGGTCGCAGTACACGCAGCTTATTGCCCGACGCATTCGGGAGCTAAATGTTTACTGCGAGATTCACCCTTATACGCACGCCCCGGACCTCACTGAGGATATCCGGGGCGTTGTGCTTTCTGGCTCCCCCTGCTCGGTGCGCGACGCCGAATCGCCTAACCCCGACCTTTCCAGCTACTTAGGCCGCATACCCGTGCTCGGCGTATGCTACGGCGCGCAGTTGCTGGCCCACCAGCAGGGTGGCGAAGTAACGCCTGCCACCATCCGCGAGTACGGCCGGGCCCGCCTGGCGCACGTCAACCACGAGAGCCCGTTGCTGCATGGCGTGCCAACCGAATCGCAGGTGTGGATGTCGCACGGCGATACCATCAAGCACCTGCCGGCGGGCTTCGAGATTATTGCCAGCACGCCGGAAGTTGACGTGGCCGCTTTTCATATCGAAGGCCAACCCACGTATGGTATCCAGTTTCACCCGGAAGTAACGCACAGCGCCGACGGCAAAACCTTGCTCCAGAACTTTGTGGTGAACATCTGCGGCCTCGACCAAAGCTGGACCCCCGAGCACTTCGTGGACTCGATGGTGGATACGCTGCAACGCACCATTGGCGAGCAGGATCAGGTGATTCTGGGCCTTTCGGGCGGTGTGGATTCCAGCGTGGCGGCCTTGCTGCTGCACCGCGCCGTTGGGAGCCGGTTGCACGGCATCTTTGTGAACAACGGCCTGCTGCGCAAAGACGAGTACGAAGAAGTACTACATTCTTACAAAGACCTGGGCCTGAACGTACGAGGCGTCGATGCCTCAGCCGAGTTTTATGCGGCACTAATAGGCCTTACCGACCCCGAATTGAAACGTAAAGCCATTGGCCGCACTTTTATTGAGGTATTCGACCGGGAAGCGCAGAAGGTAGACGGTGCTCGTTGGCTAGCCCAAGGCACCATTTACCCCGACGTTATTGAGTCGGTGTCGGTGAAAGGGCCGGCCGTGACCATCAAGAGTCACCACAACGTGGGGGGCCTGCCCGCTAAGATGAATTTGCGGGTGGTGGAGCCGCTGCGCGCTTTATTTAAAGATGAAGTACGCGAAGTGGGCCATACCCTAGGGTTGCCCACCAACATTCTGCACCGCCACCCCTTCCCCGGTCCCGGGTTAGGCATTCGCATCCTTGGTGATATCACCCCCGCTAAAGTAGACTTGCTTCAGCGCGCCGATGCCATCTTCATCAACGGCCTGAAAGCCCACGGCCTCTACGACCAAACCTGGCAGGCCGGCGTGATGCTACTTCCCATTCAAAGCGTGGGAGTGATGGGCGACGAGCGGACGTACGAGCAAGTAGTAGCGCTGCGCGCCGTAACCAGCGTAGACGGCATGACAGCCGACTGGGCGCACCTACCCTACGAGTTCCTGGCTGAAATCAGCAACAAAATCATCAACCAGGTGCGCGGCATCAACCGCGTGGTATACGATATTTCCAGCAAGCCACCAGCTACCATCGAGTGGGAGTAAAGAGTAACGGAGTAGTGCAGCAACTGTGTAGGCCGCTGGCGTTGTGTTAGCGGCCTTTTTTGTGAAGTGGTATGGCTTCTTTCTCTTAACAGAAGCTGTTTAGAAAGTCTGTAGGCTGTTTTAAGCTTCATAATTAGACGTCTAAACTATGTTTCTATAGAAGACCAGAACAGACTTAAGACTCGATGCTTTTAAATGGACATATAAAATGTCTGTAGAGCATTCCACTGAGGTGCTTCCTTCTACTTGAGTATTACGCTCAGGCTTTCGGGGTAAGCAACTCTTCTACTTCCAGCAGCAAAGCCGTATTCTCTAGAATATCGCGTAGCTGCGTCAATTCAACCAGAGAGAAAACCAGCGCCAAATGCGGAGCCGGTGTGCGCAGCGCTATACAACGGGCTTCGGGGTCGGAGGTGCGGAGGCAGTGATGCTGCCACGTATCCGCGACGACCTGACGGAACTCGGCAAATTCGGGCGGAGTTGCCGCTAAAGCGACGTTGCCGAAGCATAAGTGCAGATGGCAGGTACGGGGGCAGCGGGCACAATAGCCATAATCGTTGTGGTGAAAGAATTGGGCCATGGGGAACGATGGAAAGTGAATTGAGTTCAAATGTATCACTATTTAGAAAATGTCTAAATAAATTCTTTCTCCGATTTCTGCTTTCGCTTTACCTTGTTGACTTCTTCTCTGCTATTGTGGTCTAGCCGCGCTAGTCCGTATTGTACCACAACAGTGGTTTCTGCGTAGAAATGCTACCCTCTTTCCTGCTCCTGCTCTCATGCCGCCTTCTCCCCTTCTATGAAACGCCCCTCCTTCCGCCAGCTGCTGGGCTTTTCGTTGCTGGGTTTCCTGCTCGCTATTTTGGTTGGGGCAGTGCTGCTAGGATCGAATTGGGGGAAAAGGCGGGTCGAGCAGTTGGTGCGGGAGCGGCTGGCCCGCAACTCCGACTTGGTGCTGGCGCCTTTTGAAGTGAATTTTTCCCTGCTGCGCCACTTTCCGAATTTCACGGTCTCCCTGCGTCATTTTCACCTCACCGATACTACGGCCCGGGCAGCAGTGCCCGTATTACGCATTGGTCGGGCCGATGCGCGGTTGCAACTCAGCCAGCTGCTGCGGGGCCGAGTGCACGTGCATCACCTTACCCTTTACGATACGGAGTTCCACCAGCTCACCGACTCAACGGGCCACGACTGGGGCTTGCATGGTAAAGGGCCGCGCAAAACTACTGCCTCAGCCCCACCTGATTTCGATCTAGATTCGCTTACACTGGTCAACTTCCACATTACAGACCGCAACAACTTGCAGGGCAGTGGCTTTGAAGCTGTGGTACACCAGGCCCGGCTGTGGGCGCACGGGCGCGCGGGCACGGCGCAGGTGCGGGGCACGCTAGATGGGCGGCTCGTGTACTTGCGAAGTGGGCGCGGCAATTTGTTTGTGCAAGAGCCGGTGCGGGCTTGGGTAAGCTATCAGTACAACTTCGAGCAGCGCAAAGGCACATTTTTACGCACCCACGCCACCCTCAACGGCGACACAGTACTTATCAGAGGCACGCACCAGGCCCCGCCGCCAGGGCAGCCACGCGGCACCCGACTCGACCTGCGCATGGTAGGCTCGCAGCCGTTGCTGGAAGTGTTGCACGTGGCCCTTCCGAACAACATGCAACGGTACTTGCAGGGAGCCCGCAGTACCAGCCATGCCCGTATTTGGTACACTATCAAAGGGTTGAGTGGTCCTACTACCCGGCCGCGCACTATTCTGCATTTTCAACTGCGCAATGCGCAGCTCCAATGGGCCGACTCTTTGCGGCGAATCAGGCGGTGGGATGCCCGCGGCACTTTCGACAACGGCCCCGCGCACTCCCCCCAAACCACTTCCCTCACCTTCGACCAATGTCGCCTGTACTCCTCGGCCGGGGAGCTGGACGCGGCCATCACCGCGCGCGACTTTACCCGCCCTATCCTGAGCGGCCGGGTGCGGGGCCGCACAGAACTTGAAACGCTGGCGGCGGTGGTAGCCCCGGGCTTATGGCAGGCCCGGCATGGCAACGCCGCCCTAAACCTAACGCTGAACGGGCCCCTGCCCGAAATACCCACCAGGGCCACGCGACGGGCCAACCGAGCCGGCAAAGTTCCTACTTCTGGTTCAGTGCCCCTGGCCGTCCGTGGCAGCATCACCTTGGAAAACGCTTCCTTCCTGATACCTAGCCGCGGCGCCGATATGTCGGGGTTGAATGTGCGGCTAGGGTTGCGCGACAGTTTGTGGCTGCTGGAAAACCTTTCCGGCCGCCTCAACGGCATGAATGTACGCGCCAATGCTACCACCACGTATCTGCTGTCGTACTTCAACGGGCAACACCCTACTACTACCGTCAAGGGCAGCTTTGTGGTGGATGAACTACGGCTTGACCGCCTGCGCGGTTTGTTGGCGGCGCCCGTCGGACGGCCGCGCCATGTTCCTCGATCTTGGCGCCCTGGTCGGCCACGCCATCAAGAGCTTGCGGCCCGGGCCATGAACCTGCTGCCACCGGGCCTGCATCTTGACATTAGGTTACAGTGCGGCCGACTTGTGCTGCCCGCCGATACGCTACAGCACTTAGCGGCTACCGTGCGCCACAATGGCCGCTATGTGCAACTCAGCAATTTGCAAACCAGCGTATGGGGCGGCCGGGTAAGTGGCGCGGTTAGCTGGCCTACCGATACGCTGCAGATGCGCCCCGTGAAGGCGCAGTTGGCGTTGCGCTTCAATACCCTGGAGTACCGGCGCCTGCTGGCCCTGCTTGATCGGCCGGCGCGCGCAACTCCCGCCTCGGCCGCTACGCCCGATCCGAGCTTGCGCGACCTGATGCTCAGCGCCAATGGGCAGGTGGTGGCGGCCATCCAAACCCTGCGCCTACCCGGCGGTGAAAACCTCACTAACCTTCGGCTCCGCATCAATAAAGCCGGTTTGAATTTTCAGGTTCCGTACTTGAACTTTAGCACCAGCGCCGGAGGACGAGGCCGCGTTAGCGCCAGTGCCCGAATAGCTGAAGGTCAATTGGCGGCAGCTCATGCCGAGATAGATCTGCGCTACGGCACCCTCAATGTGCAACGGCTGCTACGGTTGCTAACCGTTCTGACACCGCCTTCTTCAGCAAAACGCCAGTTCGCTAACACCACCCGCTTGCGGCCCACTTCGTCCTCGTCTCCTTTCCTCGATGGCACTGTCACGGCGCAAGTTCGGGTATTGGCCGACGAAGTACAATATGCCATATTGCGGGGCCGTGACTTTCGTTTGATCAGTTACCTCGAGCCTGGTGCGGCACGATTGGAAAGCTGCTCGTTGCGTGCCTTTGGTGGTTTTGTTTCCTTGCAAGGACGCATGGAAACCGATGTGGACGCCGAACATTACCCCTTACGGGCGCAGGTGCGCCTCGAAGATGTAGAGCTACCGGCCCTGTTCCGAGCAGCCGAAGCATTACGCTTTGAACTGCTGCGGCCCGACAACGTGCGGGGCTCTATGCAGTGCGAAGCCGATGTGCATACCGACCTAAACGCTGATTTCTTGCCCGACCTGGCGAAAACATACGCTTATTTAAAAACCGACCTGCGCGACCTGGAACTGCTGGATGTAGAAGCGCTGGCCCAAGCCTTGAAGTTCCTGCGCGACAAGCGTACAAATCATTTGTATTTTGAACCCGTTAGCCCCCGGTTTGTGCTTGATGGCAACCGGGTCATCGTACCAAGCTTGCACCTCAACAGCAACCTTACCGATATGGCGGTAAGCGGAGAATATCATCTCAACGGCCAAGCCAACCTATACGTGGGCCTAAGTCCGATGCAAGCCTTGTTTGGCAACAATGAAAAGCGCGTAGCCCGCATCAAAAGTGGCGAAGCCGCCATCCGCCCTAGCCGGGGGCTGGTTTACGTAAACCTAAAGCGCCAGCCGGGTAGCCGCTATAAAGTTCGTCCTTTTCAGAAGCAGGAGCAGCGCCGGCAACAGGAACAGCTACACCAACAGTACCAAGAACTCATTCGGGTGCAACACCTCGATACCACTTTGCGACGGCTGCAACGTACAGAAACGAGAAAGGATCTGAACAATTATTAGAAAAAATAGAGGTCTATAAAGAAATACTTGATCTAGCTTTTATCTTATCTAATAAAGCATCAAATTGCTTTACAGGATATTCTTTTTATTTCATTATCACCCGATTATCTCATGTCCCTAATTTCCCAAATACTCATTCCTGCTGACGAAACGCGACGCCTTCGATCAATCCATCAATACGATGTTATGCACTCGTTGCAGGAGTCTGTTTTTGGCGAGTTTGTAGCACTTGCGGCACGTATTTTCAATCTACCGATTTCTTTGATTGCTCTGGTGGATGAAAAGCAGGTTTTATATAAGGCAAATTATGGTCTCCCAAACGTATCAACTCAACCACGAGAGGAAGCTCTTTGCTCAACGGCAATTTTAAATAATCGAGCCGTAGTCTACGCTGATTTAATCAACGAAACATCACCATTTATTACAGTTCAAGCGGCCGAGGCAGCTCGAAATAAAAAACTCCGCTTCTACGCTGCTGCTCCCTTGCTAACGCCCGATGAGAGCCGCATCGGTGCTATATGCATCATCGACTTTGAACCGCGCTATCTAAGCGACGGTGAACAAGAGCTTCTAGAAAAGATAGCCAACCTAATAAGCCAGATGGTAGCCGTTCGGCATTGCTGCCTGCAAAGCCCGGCGCTAGGCGAATACCACTGGCTATTCATTCGAAATCAAGTGCAGGAAGAAATGCAAGGTTTGCTGGCCCTGGTACGCTACTTGGCCACCCGGCACGGCAGCCCCATTCCGATTCCCGATGATATTCTAAATCTCATCGGTCGCCGCTTGAACGACCTCCACGAAGTGCTCGACGAGTACGAGAGCTAACCTTGCCTCAAGGGGTTGCTGCTGCCTGCAAACCTGATTTATGTTTGATCTGGTTGGGTTTTAGAAAAACTTCGGCAAATCAATACCGCGAATGGTGCGGTACAAACTCAAAGCATTTTGGTCGGTAAGACCGCCGATATAATCGGTTAATAAGATAATTTGCTCGTAAGCCGAAACTCCTTCCTGAGAGCCGTTGGCACGGAACTGCGCAGGCAATAGCTGCTGGAGTTTACGGGAGCGAGGCCCTGTGTGAGGATCGAAGGTGGCGTGCAGAAAAGCATCGAGTAGGCCAGCCATAACGTCGAAACCAGCGGCTTCTATTTCCAGCACGGGGCGGCTATGATAAAGATGCTCTACGGTAAGCGCGTGCATCTGCTGCAACTGCTCCCAACAGTCGAGTTGCTGGATTAAGGGTTCGTCGGCGCGGCCGTGGAGGAACGCGGGGGCACGGTCGGCAAAAAGGCGAGCCGTTTGCTGCACAAGCCGGTTGATGAGGCGGGCGCGCAGGTAGCCTAGTTCTTCGCGCCAATCGTGCCATTCCACAGAACGCTGACGATTAGGAGCATCGCCGAGCATCTCGCGGAGCAAGCGCAGGCCCGTTTCGCAGGGAATCAGATTCAGTTTCAGTCCGTCTTCGAAATCAATGATGCGGTAGCAAATGTCATCGGCGGCTTCCACGAGGAAAGCCAGCGGGTGACGGTGGTAGAACCCGGCCGCCGAGCCAGGCGGCTTGGGCAGTAAGCCAAGTTCCTGCGCTATTTCCTGAAAACGAACCGCTTCCGTTTGAAAGTAACCGTGCCGCTTCTCGCTGGTCCCACGGGTACTAGCTTCTTCCTCAAGCACCGAAGGACGCGGGTACTTGGTGAAAGCCCCTAATGTAGCATACGTCAGCCCTAGGCCGGCCGAGCCGCTGCTGTGCGCTGCATACGTGTGCGTAAGCGTCCGAAATCCCGCAGCATTGCCCTCAAAACGCTGAAGGTCGGCGCGCTGCGCAGCGTTGAGCACCCGCACGAAGGGCTCGGCGGCTGGACTGCGGAAGTAGGTGGAGATGGCATCTTCGCCGGAATGGCCAAAGGGTGGATTACCGATGTCGTGGGCCAGACAAGCGGCCGCTACTATATCGCCGAAATCGGAATCTAGGTGCGGCAGTGTTTTGGTTAGGTTGTCGGTTTCTTCGAGTAGTAGCCGGCCGCCGAGGCGGCCGAGGGAACGGCCCACGCAGGCGGTTTCCAACGAATGCGTGAGGCGAGTGTGCACAAAATCGGTTTCAGGTAGCGGCATTACCTGCGTCTTGCGCTGCATCCGCCGAAACGCTGAACTGAACACCACTCGGTCGTAGTCGGCTACGAAAGCCCCACGCACGGGCGGCGCATCCGTGACGACGTGCAATTGGGGCTGTTCGGGGTAGCGGCGACGGCTCAACAGCCGCTCCCAAGTCATGGTCGGCGTATTGGAAAAATCGGTCTGGAGATGCATCATCAGGCCACCAAGGTACGGCAAAGGGCATATATCTGAACTCTACTGCCTCGTTTAAGAACTGTTGCCGTCTAAAAACCAACTACACCATCAGTCCTGGTTGCCAGTTAGCTTGACTGGCAGGGTCATCCCTCGATCCTTTTCAACCAAACAGCAGTCATCACTTCACAACACGCAGACTCCATCCTCCCCACTCTCAGTCAGTAAAGCTACTAATTGCTGCTCTGAGTCTATCACCAACAGACCTTCCAGTACTTTACGGTTAGTTTGGGCGCACCTGTGTGAGGGGTACTTCCTGCCATTTAGCGAAGGTCATCCACTGCCGACACCAATAGCTGTAGTCGCCTAACACACATATTACCCGGTCGCCTTTAAAGTAAATACGGGTCTTCACTTCCTGGTTTCTCCAGTTGATAGCTCCCGCCTCATCGGGTTCCATGTCCTCCACGTTCTGCCAAAGGAATGAGCGAGGAGTTTCGTGTTCTTGGCCTAGCATATCTTGCCAAAGCCGCATAGCATGCGCAATCGGGGAAGGAAACATGAGGTTGACAACAAAGCAATAAATAGGAAATAGCCAGCACGGCGCAGACTGAACGATAAAGCAAGATAATTTTATTTCTGTCATTTCATACCTCACGTTTAAAAAAAATAAAAATTATGGTAGCTCAACTACTCAATCACTCAGAGGAACCCTTAGTTGTGGCTAGCAACAGGATTATAATATAACTTTATAAATAAACACTAACTGCAACCTTACTCACCTTACGGACAATGCTCTTAGTATAGTTATACTACATAGCTCTGTTTGTTTTGTTGTTGCGGCAACGTATGCCAGCGTTTAATTTCCAGGCGAGTTGTACTTGTCCTACTATATCCTTTCTTGATAAAGAAAAGCCTGCTTAAACCAGCTTCTGCACGTGCAAAAGCTGGTTTAAGCAGGCTTTTCGTCTCTAAAGAAGAGGTACTTTGGAAAGTGTATGCAGATGAAGCAGAAGCTTCTTGCAACCCAAACCGTCTTACAAAGGCTCCTCCCCCATTCGGCCTAACAATCGCACAGTCGCGTAGCCTAGCACCAGAAATACACCGTAGAGCAAGGTTACGCCCCAGGTGCTAGGATGAGCAAAGGGGTGCAAGAGGCGGCTTACAATATCAAAAAACAGCGTCAGCGGGTTGGTAACGATGTCCCAGGAGTTGAAACGCAAATAGCGGCCCAAGTAGATGCCGAACGAACTAAGCAACAGTGCCACCGTAGCAAATGCCCAGCTCATGCCGATGCCTAGCCGGCGCGCTACTAGAGCCTGCATATCGGTGAGGGAGGCGTAGGCTAGCATCAGGCCGTTCCAGGCGCAGCTCAGAATTAGGGCGAGGTCGTACCAGTAGGGCACGCCCAGGCGCCGTTCGAGGTGAAATAGGTCGGTGAGAATGTAGGGGGCGTTGGGGAAAAACAGCAGCCACACGCCGCCAACGGGAAGCAACACCCGCGCCTTAAGGCGTCCTGCTGAAAGACCAAGCATGGTGCTCAGACCGAAAGGAATGAAGGCTAAAAACAGATTCCAGAGCAGGAATACGAACGTGAAATGGTGCGTGAAAAACACCCGTATCACAATCAGCAGCACACTCAAGGCGAGTGAGGCACCCAAAACCAAAATTAAATTGAGGCGTTGCCGGATCTGGGGCAGGGCAAGCGGAGCATTTAAAAGCGACATAAGCGTAGGTATCGGCGTTTCATCCGCAGACTGCAACGAATCAGGCGGCGGTAAATTGGCTCAGCACTGAAAGTTACAACGCGTTAACTGAAAAGCAGGCATTCCTACTTAGTTGTAGAACAAGGAGTAAGCCAGCCACAGCACAGCAATAATTGCCATAATATACCAGCCCCACTTGGTGGGGTCACGCTGGTTTTCGTCGCTATACGTTCGGGGACGGCGTTTTAAGCCAGGTAGCAATGCCATAAGTCCGTGCTATTTACGTGCAGGTTTATTGTCCGTTAAACAACGAATAACTTTTACATTCCGTTGCAGCACGAGCAAATCCTAGAGGCCTGATTCAAAGCTTTGTATTCTTGATGGGTGGCGCATTAGCTTCTATTTATTGCCTTTGCTTGGATAAGAAGACAATGGCGGAGTGCGACTACCGCATCTTATTCTGCTCCGCCAGCGGCCCAGCGCAGCGTGGCCTGCGTTTGGGCATATTTGGCTTGCAGTTCGGCTAGCTTTACGCGGGCCGTAACCAGAGTGGCTTCCCGCGAGTTGAGCAGAAACACCGAGCTTTCCCCGTTTTCAAACCGGATTTGCTCGCCATTGCGCAGGCGCTCCGCGTTTTGCACTACTTGTTCCTGTAGGCGCAGTTGCTCGCGCAAAGCTTCCCAGTCGTTGGCCACGGTGCGCACACCAGTCTGAATCTCGCGGCTGTCTTGTTGGAGGTCTAGCTCGGTTTCGCGCAGCTTGAGGCGGTTGAGCTGCAGTTTGGCGCGCTCCTGGCGAAGCAGCAGCGGATAAGCGAAGCTCACACCTAGCTTGTAGTTATTTTCGAGGTAGCTACCGCTGAGGCGGGCACTGGTTTCGGGGCTGAAGGGCTGGCCGGCTTGCAGCAGGTTGTAGTCGAGGTTGAGCTTGGGCAGCAGCTTGTTGGCGAGCAGGCGACGCTCTAGGCTTAGCTGACTGAGCTTGGCCCGGCTTTTCTGCAACTCCGGATGAATTTGCAACGCTAACTCGGCCAGCGCGGCTACCGAGTCGGGGGGCAGGGGGCGCCAGGCAGCGGGAGCGGGCAGCAACTGCGGACGCACTTGGGCAGGTAGCTCGCGGGGTTGCTGCTGCTCGTCCCAGAGGTAATTACCAAGTAAGAGCGTGGCGTTTTGCCACTGCACCTGGGCCTGCACCAGCGTGGCCTGGCGGTTTTGCAGTTCGGTGAGGGCTTCCACTGAATCGATGGCCGCCAAGTCGCCTTGGCGCACCCGCTCCCGCACGGCCCGAAAGCGTACGTCGGCCAGGGTGGTGTTGCGGCGGAGCAGCGCCAGCCGCTGGTAGTGCAGGCTCCAGTCCCAGTAGTCTTTGGCGGCTTGCAGCACCAGCTTGTTGAGGGCGCCGCGCCGCTCGGCTTCGGCCAGGCCCTGCAAAGCTTGTGCCTGGCGCACAGCGGCCCGGCGCTCGTCCATGAGCAGCCCCTGGGCTATGGGTACGGATAGGCCTATATAACTCAGCCCGGCCAGCGGAGTGGCATTCTCGGGATTCACGTAGGTGCCCACGCCCCGTTCGAAACCGGCTTTTACGTCGGCGCCAAACCAGAGCGGCACGCGCAGCTGGGTGTCCCAATCATGAAAGTACTCTTTGCCGCCGAAGGTCTTCCCGTAGTACTTGCTGCTAGCCGACGGATCGAACAGACCACGGGCATAACGCACTTCTTGGCGGGCGCGCTCGGGCTGCAGCCCGGCTTGGCGGGCTATGGGGTGGCGCTGCGTTACGTACGTCAGCAAGTCGGCGAGGCTGAATATCGTACTTGTATCTGGCAGTTCCAGTGGTTGGACCACCCGCAACACTCGCCCGGTGCCGGGTGCCAGGGCGGAAGGCTGTTGAATGATTTGCCCTGCTGCCCCAGGCGCCGACAAACCGAGTACGGTGGTCAGCATTGCTGCTGCGATAATGCACAAGGCTTTCATTTAGCTTCCTCCTCCCCGGCCTCGGTGTCGGCCTTGTCGGTTTTCTTGGCGGCCTTGGCAGCGTAGGCTGTAGTGGGCTTGCCCACGAAGTTGGGCGGGAAGCCGTTGAGTTGCCGCCATAGCTCGTACCAGATCGGCACATCATCAAGCAAAGCCCAGCCGTAAACTCCGGAGCCCACGCGCAGCGGCCTGGGCCACGACTCCTGCTCCGGGTCGGGGGTGACGAGCACGCGGTACTGCCCCTGCGAGTCGATGTTGTCGATAACGGCCACCACGCCCCCGAAGGTGCCGAAGCTGGTACCAGGCCAGCCGCTGAACACCAGCGCCGGCCAGCCATCAAACTGCAGGCGCACCCGGCGGCCCACGCTCAGCAGCGGAATATCCATGGGTCGCACGTACAGCTCGGCGGCCAGCTGCGGGGCGTCGGGCATCACCGTCACCACCGCCTCACCTTCTTTCACGATGTCGCCGAGGCCGGTTTTGAGAGCCCGCACCACGTAGCCATCCTGCGGGGCCCGAATGTGATAGAAGCCCGAGCGGATGCGCAAGTTGGCCAGCTCGTTGCGCATTTTGGCAATCTGCCCTTCCGTATCGAACTGATAGGCAGTCACCGAACGGCGGTCCGACTCTGATTTGGCTAGCTTGTCCTGGTACTCGGCGGCCAACGAAGCCAGCTCCAGCTCGGCATTCACCAGCTCTTGGCGGCTGGCGCCCAGCTTGTTTTCCACGGCCTGGCGCTTGGCCGTGCTTTCCTGGAACTTCAGACGCCGCTGTTCCAGTTCGGTCAACGACTTCAGGCCTTGCTTGTAAAGCGTTTCCTGCCGTCCGAGCTGCTGGCGCGCAATGTCGAAGTCGTTGTTGGCGGCCCGCAGCTCGGCCGCGTCGGAATCTACTTTGAGGCGGGTTTGGGTTACTTTGTTGCGGGCTTTGTCGAGGCTGACGCGCAGGCCGCTGCGCAGCGCTACTTGCTGGCTGCCGATAGCCGTACCCTTGGCCCGGTTTTCCTGCAACGAGGCAATTTTGGCTTCCAACTGCTCCCTGGTGCGAGCCAGCAGTTCGGGGTCGAAGTACTTGTCTTTGATTTCGGTGATGACCATCAGCGTGTCGCCCTTGCGCACGCGCTGGCCTTCGCGCACCTGCCACTGGTCGATGCGCCCGCCTATGGTGCTCGGCACAATTTGTGGGCGGTCCTGGGGGCGCAGTGTAGTGAGCGTGCCGGTAGAGCGGATGTTCTGCGTCCAGGGCATAAACCCGGCTACCAGCACCAGCAGGCCAAGTCCCGAGGCCCAGCGTGCCAGCATGCGGCCCGCCCGCGGCGTCTGTACATGCCGGAACGCGCGGAAACTGGCCACCGTCGGGTTGGTTTCATCAAGCGGATTTTCGGCGAAAGGCATAAAGTGGTGAATGAGTGATTGAGTAAATGAGAGAATGAGTGAATGAGTGAAGTAGCCTATGGCGCGAATGGCGCGGCTTCATGCTGACGTAGCCTACTTCACTCATTCACTATTTCACTCACTCACCTCCCCCAGCAGCTCTTGCACTTCGGGGCGGCGGCTGAGGTCGGAGTAAGGGCCGTCGGCGAGAAGGCGACCGTCACGGAGCAGGGCCAAGCGGGGGCACAGGGCCAGTACACGGGTGTCGTTGGAAGCCAGCAGCACGGTCCAGCTGTGTTCAGGAGCCAGCACGCGGCGCAGAATGCGCAGGCGCTCAGCAGGCTCTACGCCGGGCAGGAAGTTGCCGAGCAGCAGCAGACGGGGGCGGCGCACCAGGGCCCGGGCCAGCAGTAGCTTTTGGCGGGTGCTGTCGGCGAGGGGTGTTCCGGCGCCCAGGGGCGTATTCAAACCCAACGGGCGGGCGTAGGTGTCGTCGCGCAAGCCGACCAGCTCCAGGGCCCAGGCCACATCGTCGGGTTGGATACCGGCTTGGCTGAGGGTAAGGTTTTCGAGCAGCGTACCGTCGAAGAGGTCTTGGTGGGAAATCGTATCGCCGATATGCTGCCCGAGAGCGGCTGACGAAATATCCTGCATCGCCAGCCCATCGTAGGCCACTACGCCGGTATAGCCTTCCAGCAAACCCGCCAGAATACGCAGCAGCGTGCTTTTGCCCGAGTCATCGAAGCCTGCTAGGCCCACATGCTCGCCCGGCGCCAGCTCCAACGACACGTCCTGCACCGTCTGCCGGGCGCTACCGGGGTAGTGATAGGTAAGGTGCCGCACTTCCACGCGCAGCCCCTGCCGGGCCGCGGGCAACGGCAGCGCCGCCCCCACGTGGCCTTCCACTACCGGCAGGTCGAGCACGTGCCCAATTTTGTCGAGCGAGGTTAAGGCGTCGTACACCACATCCAACTTAAGCAGCACTTTCTCGATGGCCGAGATAGTGAGAATGATGACGATTTCGGCGGCCACAAACTGCCCAATATTGATTTGGCGGCTAATCAAGAGCCAACACCCGATAATAAGCAGCGCGGCCGTAATAAGGGTTTTGAAAGCCACGAAGCCCCAATATTGCGTTAGCAGCACCTTGAAATGACTTTTGCGGGCGGCCAGATAGCCTTCTACCAGGCTGTCGGTGCGGTCGAGGGCCAGCTGCTGGCGCGGCGGGTGCCGGAAGGTGTGCACGGTGCGAGCCACGTCTTCGAGCCAAGCCACCACCCGGTACTTGTATTTCGATTCGGTGAGGCTAGTAATCAGGCCTTTAGGACCGGTAAAGCGAATCATGAGGACCAGCAGCCCCACCAGCAGCAAGCCAAACGCTATGAAGATGGGGTGGTAGAACGAGAGCAGCAGCAAGCCAAACAAGAGCTGCACCGCCGCTGCCGAAAACTCAACCAGCAGCGTGGAAAGTCCTTTTTGCAGGGTCGGCGTGTCGAGCAAGCGGTTCATCAGCTCGGGCAGGTATTGCCCATCCAGCGACTCGGTGCGCACCCGTGGCAAGCGCACCGCAAAATCGAAGCTGACACGGGCAAACAGCCGCTGCTGAATGAACTCAACCAAGTACACCTGCATCACCTGCAAGCCCCCTACCAGCAGCGTGCCCACCACAATAAATACAATGAGCACCACCAGAGAAGTGCTAACGTCGCCGCTGCTCACAAACCCGATAACCGACTGTACGCCCAGCGGCAACGACAAGCTGATGAGGCCGGTTAGCGCCGCGTACACATACAGGTAGGTGATGTCGCGCCGCTCGGCGCCGAGTAAGCGGAAAAGGCGCTGAACCGGCGTGAGAGCAGCAAGATGAGTGTCGGCCATTTCTAGAGAAGGTTTCTGGTTTGTAGTTGCTCGTTGGTGAATTGGCGGGGACGGGTTTCAGCCTATTCCAGCCGACGAAGAGCACGGTAGTTGACCGTCAGCCCCGGAGGGTGCGGTTGGCAGGAGTTATTGAATCGGTGGCCGGTGGTTAAGTTAAGGCCTTGAAAACCAGGTTTTCCAAAAAAGCATAGACCGTTTCCTCGGTGGTTTTCTGCGCGGCCGTGTTGGTGAGGGACGGCAGATGCTGCGCGAAAAACAGCTGCTTGCGCGCGGCTTCCAGCAGTGTACTTACCAGCATATGCGGGTACGGATAAGTTGGATTGATTTCACTCACCACGGCGGCTATACCTGCTGCCAGCCGCTTGTACTCCCGGAACAAGCCTGCTTGGTTGTCTTCGTCGACATCCTTGGTGAGGTAGGCTTTCGAGGCCTCCTTCACGACAATGCGGTACAGGGCGGCCCCATCAACTTGCGTAGCCGCCGCATCGGTTTGGTGGCCGCGCGTGAGAATGCGCAGCATCAGCCGCAGCCGCTCGGCCGGACTCGGCACGTTGTGGGTGTGAAACCGCATTTGGTAGCTTAGCCAGGCCCAGTACCACGACACCAGATACACCAATAGCCGGTGCTTGTTCTCGAAATAGCGGTATAGCGACGCCTCCGTGGATTCGATGCGCTGCGCCAACCGCTTGAAGGTGAATTGCTCGAAGCCAATTTCATCGATCAGCTTCACGCTTTCAGCCATTAGCCGGCGGCCAAGGTCGGTGTCCTGCGGGTCGCGCAGGTACAACCGCTCGTTTAGCTCGATTCGTAATTGAGTGCTTATAAAAGGGTTGGTTTCCATAAGAAGAAAATAAAGCAACTATATCATCTATGATAGTTTTACTATCATCAGTGGAAATACTAGAACACTCGTGTGTAGCGAAGAAGAGCGTGTTGGCCTGCTGTTCTTGAATACAAAGATATTTCACCGAGAAATGCACCGACTTAAAAAATCATTAAATGGAGCTTAATTCGGCATTAAAATCGAGTGTAAACAGGTAGGCAGGAAGTTGAGCCTTTTAGCCTGCATCAGTGGTAAGCAGCTACCGAATATCCGATCAGTTATCGGGTGGCATTAGATAGGCTTTACCTTATTAATAATAGTAACACTATCACGAAGTGTAGCACCCCTTGCGCACGTATACCTTCCCCAACCTTCCTTCGTACATTTGAACGCAAACTGCAGTGTTGCAGCTTGACTTTATTACGCCTCACTTATTGGCTTCCTGGCTTATGCCGTTTTTCTCTTTTGTGCGACTTGCCGCGTTGGGTTGCTGCTTGACGCTGGCCCTGCCCGATCAAGCTCAACAAACCACGCCTAAGCCGACTACTACCCGGCCGCCGGCCAGCAAGCCCGCCGCTCCAGCCCCTACCACCAGCAAACCGGCTACTACCACCACCAGCAAGCCTGGCACATCAACTGTTGGCAAACCCGCGGCCACTGGCACCTCTACAACCACCAAGCCCGCGGCATCCACCACAGCTAAACCAGCAACTGCCGGTGTTACCGCTGCTCCCAAAACAGTTACAACGCCCCCCAAACCCGCTGGTCCGCCCCTGCCAGCCAACTTAGGCTCCAAAGACCTAAACACGCGCTACAAAAACGGCAAAACCCTCATCGGGCAGACCCGCTACGACTTGGCCATGACCGAGTTGGAGCCCGCGGCGGTACCGGGCAACCAGTTCAAGCAAGCTCCAGAGGCCGCTTATCTATACGCAGTGGCCGCCACCCGCGCCAAGAAGTGGGCCGAGGCCGAGCAGATGCTTAATCTACTGCGCAGCGAGTATCCGCAGTGGCCCAGCATGCCTGAGGCCTTGTTTCTGCAAGGCCAGGTGTCGTTCGAGTTAAACGACTTCGACAACGCCTTGAAAGTGCTGGCCTTGCTGCCCGCCGACAAACTGGTTCAGGAGCGCGAGAACATGAAGGCGGTGTATCTGCCCCGCGTGAAAGACAAGCCCTCGTTTCAAAATCTGCTAAAAACCTATCCGCAGGAAGTGGCCTTGGGCCGCGCCTACGCCGATAAACTAGCCAACGGTGGCTGGTATACTGACACCGACAAAGGCCAGCTCGACCAGTTGATTACGCAGTTTGCGCTGGACCGCAGCCGCTATACGCCGCGCCCGCGCGCCCTCAAAAAGAGCACCTATACTATAGGCGTGCTCTTGCCGTTCGAATTCGACGACCCGAGTTGGGAAACGCGCCGCAAAAATCAGTTCGTGACCGACCTTTACGCCGGGCTACGACTCGCGCAGGATTCCTTGCAGCGCGAAGGCCATCCGGTGCAGCTTTTCGCCTACGACACGGGCGCCGATACGCTGCAGCTCAAGCAAGTACTGGCCCTGCCCGAGCTAGCCGGCATGGACCTTATCATTGGGCCAGTGTACAAGTCGGGCAGCAAGATTTTGGCCCGCTATGCGCAGCAGAAGCAGATTGTTTGCGTAAATCCGCTTTCCCAAGACGGCGACTTGGTGCTCGATAACTCCTGGCATTACCTTTTCGGACCTAGCCTGGCCACGCAGGCCCGGCAGGCGGCACAGTTTGCTTACACCCGCTTGGGTGGAGCCCGTACGGCAGTGGTGCTCTACGATGATACCCGGGATGAAGCTACTTTCGGTATGGCCTACAAACAGGCGTACGAGGCGCTCGGGGGCCGGGTGGTGGAGATGCGCCGCGTTAATGCCAACACCGATGAGGCATTGAGCGCGGGCTTTGCTGGCCTCGACCTAAAAAACGTCGGCCACTTGGTGGTAGCTTCTGATGACAAGAAAATTGGCCCTTACACCCTCAATGTCCTCAAAGCCCAGGATGCCCGGCCGCCCCTGTTCACCTACGCCTCCTGGCTCGACAACAACCGCATAGGGTTAGGCCAGCTCGATGCCCGCGACGTGTACTTTGTGCACCCGAAGTACATTGACCGGAGCAGCTTCGGGGTGCAGCGGTTTCGGCAGCTTTATGTTCAGCGCCAGAACCTGCCGCCTTCCGTGTTTGCGTTTACCGGCTTCGAGCTGCTGTATTACTTTGGTTCGCAGCTCCACCTGAATGGACCGGCGTTTCAGCAGCAGCTTACCAATGCCGGTCCGGTGTCGGGAGCGGTATTTCAAGGCATCGGCTACCCCGGCGGTGCCCACGACAACCAGTACGTACCGCTCACAAAATTAGAGCATCTGGAGCTGGAAGTGCTGAACCCAGTGGGCATCCGATAGGTTATATTCAGTAGCAAGTACTAGGTAATGAGTGGTGAGCAACCTACTACTTATTGATTTAACTCTAATTCACCGCATCATTCAGCGCTCATGTCTCAGTTCGCAGTACTTCCCACGCAATATTCCCTCACCACCAGCGCCGACCTTTTCGAGCGGGCAAAAAACCACATTCCCGGTGGTGTTAACTCGCCGGTACGGGCCTTCCGCGCGGTGGGTGGGCACCCGGTGTTTATGCAGTCTGCCAAAGGTGCCTGGCTGACGGATGTTGATGGTAATAAGTACCTGGATTTTATCAACTCCTGGGGGCCCATGATTCTGGGTCACGCACCCGAAATAGTGCTTGAAGCGGTGCAGGCGGCTATTCCGGCTTCTTTGTCGTTTGGGGCACCCACGCGCCGCGAGGTGGAAATGGCCGAGCTGATCAAGCAGATGGTGCCGAGCATCGAGAAGGTGCGGCTGGTTAACTCGGGTACGGAGGCCACGATGTCGGCTATTCGGGTAGCACGGGGCTATACGGGGCGCGACAAGATCATCAAGTTCGAGGGCTGCTACCACGGCCACGGCGACTCGTTTCTGATTGCCGCCGGCTCGGGTGCCCTCACCCTCGGCACCCCCGATTCGCCGGGCGTTACGGAAGGCGTAGCCCAGGACACCTTGACAGTTCCCTACAACGACCTGGCTGCCGTTGAACAAATTATCAAGGTGAATGAGGGCCAAGTAGCCGCCTTGATTCTGGAGCCGGTAGTGGGCAACATGGGCTTGGTGGCGCCGCAGGAAGGCTACCTGCAAGGTTTGCGCGACTTGTGCACCCAGCACGGCATTGTCTTTATTTTCGATGAGGTGATGACCGGGTTCCGCCTGGCCCGCGGCGGCGCGCAGGAGTTGTATGGCATCACCCCTGATATGACTACCCTCGGCAAAATCATCGGGGGCGGCATGCCCGTAGGAGCCTACGGCGGCCGGCAGGATATTATGGACAATGTAGCTCCCGCGGGCAAGGTCTATCAGGCTGGTACGCTCTCCGGTAACCCTATTGCCACTGCCGCCGGCATTGCCCAGCTCACCTATTTGCAAGAACACCCCGAACTTTACGACGAGCTAAACCGCATCACCACCCGCCTCGCCGACGGTACCCGGCAGATTGCCGCCGAGCTTGGTCTGAACTACACGGTGAACCAAGTAGGCTCGATGTTCAGCGTGTTCTTCACCGACAAGCCCGTTCACAACCTCGCCGACGCCAAGCACTCCGATACCGAAGCGTTTGGCCGCTATTTCCAAGCTATGCTGCACCGCGGCATCTACCTGGCGCCCGCCCAGTACGAAGCCCTATTCGTGAGCACCGCCATTACCGACGACCTGGTAGACGTGTACCTCACTGCCTGCCGCGAGTCTATGCGCGAGGCGCACGGACTATCCTAAAGGTGAAATGGTGAAAGGTGAAGTTGTGAATAGAAGCACAACTTCACCTTTCACCATTTCACCTTTAGGATAGCTAGAAAATGAAAAAGCCGGCCCTAAATAGGGCCGGCTTTTTCTGTGGCTGGGTGGCTAGGTTTACTGAACCACTAGCTTGAGCTGTTGCACCGTAGTACCGGTGGTGAGGCGAGCCATGTACACGCCGGTTGAAACACTGGCTGCTTGCCACTCCACCTGCACCAGCTGCCCGGCTTGGGCTTTGCCGGTTTGCAAGTGCTTAACGAGGCGGCCCTGCATGTCGTAAACTTCCAGTTGGTAATCCTGCGCCTGTGCGGCGGTGAACGTAATGGTGGTGCTGCCCGTGAAGGGGTTGGGGTAGCTGCTTACTACGCTTCTGACTCCGGCAGCTGGCTTGGCAGCCAATGCAGTGCTGCCTTGGCCGCGCGCAGCCGTTGGGGTGGCACCGGTGGGCTCTACGCCATATACCAGTTGCCCTTGCACGTAGGCTGTGATGTGCGGGTTTGCAGCCAGTGCCGAAGCCGCTACCTGGTACGAGAAGTCGTTGGCTTGGTCGAAGTTCGACCAGTCAGACTTAGCTAGGCGATACTGCACGTTGCCGGTGAAACTGAGCGGCGAGAAGCTACCGAGGGTGGCGGCAAAATGCAGTTCGGCATAGGTTTCCGTACCAGCATGGCCGAAAGTCACTTGCACGTTGTTAGCTCCTAGCTGCGCGTAGTCGATGTACGAATTGAGCTGTTGCGTGCCTTCCGGGCTAAACCAGTAGCGCACCGTCAGGTCCTGGTAGGCTACCGGCGTGTTGCCTTCGTTACGAACCTGCAGATAGGTACTGATGGTGTTGGAGTTTGGCTGACTGCTCTTGTTCTGCGACCAGACGGTGAAGCGCGGTGCCGCCGCTACCGGGGCCGGCTCCACCCCTCCTACCAGCAAGCCGTTGCGGTAAACGGTGATGTGGTCGTTGGTTTGGTACGTGCGGTTGGCGGCGTACGAATAGTCATCGGCTTCGCTGAAGTTGGTTTGGGTCTGCTTGGCCAGGCGCGACTGAATAGCTCCTGAATTGCCACGGGCAGGCAAGCTGCCGGCCGCAGCCGTGAAGCTGTACTCCACATAGCCGAAGGCCCCTTGATAAGGCTGCGGCAATGCTACGTAGCGCGTCTGCACGTTACGAGTCCCGAGTTGGGCGTAGTCGGTTACCACTTGCAGGGCGGCGTAGTCTTCCACCGTCAGCCAGTAACGCACCGTTAGTTCCTGGTAGGGAATAGCCGCGGTGGTGAGGTTGACGAGCTGCAGGTTGGGCTTGATGGCGTTGTTGGTAAGCTGACCATCAGCGTCCTGGTGTTGCACGCTTAAGCTAGCCGGCGTGGCCTCTACCCTCACCTCGAAAGTTTGCGTCGCGGCACCACAGCTGTTAGTGGCGGTGGCCGTCACAGTGGTCGTACCGATCGGGAAGTTGTAAGGCGAAGTAATAGGCGTTGCGGCCCCATTCAATACAGCCGAGTAAGTAATGGCGGGCGCCGGGGTGCCGGTAACCGTAGCGGCAAAAACGACCGAAGCAGACCGCTGCCCATAGGCGGCCGTGGCCGTCGGCACGGTGGGCACCGTCAGTTCAGGCCGTGTATTTACGGCTACCGTAGCCGTACCCGTTAGCCTATCGCCCGTGCAGTTACCATCGGTTAGGCTAACCAGACTGTATGTTGTGTTAGCAGTTGGGCGTACCGCAAAGGTGTAATTCCCATTAGCATCCAAATCAGCGGCGCTTACGGTTAACGAAATAGCAGCGCCATTATTCGCTGAGTAGCCTACTTGCCATGGCGCCGTGCCGGTTAAGTGCAGCGTCAGCGGGGTGCTGGTGCCGGCGCAGATGGTGGCCGAACCGCTCAGCGCAGCCGTGGGCAATGCCCGTACCGTTACCTGCTTACTGATGGTATCGGAGCAAGTGCCTTGCGTGATGATAAGCTTGGCTGTATAAGTGCCTGCCGCGCTGTAAGTGTGCGTGATGCTGCCTTTGGTGGTGTAATCCACAACGCCATCGTTGTTTACATCCCAGGCATAGTTGGCATTCGATTCTACTACGCGCGAAGAATCAGTGAAAGCCGTGGGTATACCTACGCAAACTGTATTGGCGGCAAAAGCGGCGGTTGGTTCCAGGCAGGTGAGGCCCGTGCGTACTACCCGGTACGAAGTACCTATCCGAATCCCGTCAATCACCGAGTTGGGCGTGGTACTGCCTTGCCGCAACGCCACCGTACCGATGTCGGCCGGTGAGTTGCCAGCATCCGTCACCCCGACGGTAGCCGCAGTGGGCTCCGTTAGTCCAGGATTTACAAACAGTTGCGTAGTGCTGCCGTTGTCGTCGAAGGTGTACTTCATCACCAGTAAGTAAGTATCCCCCGTGTTGTACTCCTCGGTGCCGTACACGATGTTGCTGCTGTTGTCGCTGACGCCGAACTGCACTTTGCTGGTCGAAGAACCTCTGCGGGCATACACCCGACTTCTGAAGTTGGAAGCCAGCGTGGCCGGCCCCAAATGGAAGAAGTAGTCACCGGTGGTAGAGCTGCCCGTTATTTTAACAACAAAAGACGCATACACCGGCGTCCGGGCGTAAACGGGGGCAAAAGCACGATTCACATCCTGGCCAGTCGTGGTTAGGGTTGCGGCATTGCCAATGCCGCTGGCGCCGTAGCCTGCATAACTCAACCCTGGATTTGATACCGGAATAAAGTTAGAAGTGCCACTGTGCGAAGTCCAGTTGTTGGCCGTCAGCAGGGTACCGGCCGTGTAAGCGAAGTTTTCCTCCAGCAACATAGCCGCCGGTATGGCCGGGGTGGTTTGCGTAATAATACCCGGCGTAGTAGTCAGGTAATTTTCGGCATAGGGCGTGTCGTTGTCGTTATAATCGAAGACGGCAAACGCGTACGGGGTATTGGGCCGCAGGTTGGTAACGACCACGGTGTCGTTGCTGCCGGCGTACAACACGTAGCTGCTGGTACCTAACCGGGCACCCCGCCCGAAGGCCGTACTGTCGCGGTAGGTGGTAGCATCAACCGGCACCGCATCAACCGCGCTACCAATGCGAGCCAGCACCAAGTGCTTAGCGCCGTTGCCGCCCGTTAAGGTTAGCTTCAGCGACGTGCCCGTCACCTCACGCGCCGCTACCGTCGCCGACTGCGTAGGCTCAACCGCCAACGGCACAGTGGCGGTGGTAAAGCTAAATTCTTCGCCGTATGCAATACCAGCACTGTTGGTAGCATAGGCGCGGACGTAATAGCTAGTGCCCGGCGTCAGGCCGGTGATGGCGCTAGTGAAAGTACCCGTGCTGTCGCCGTTGGTGGTTTTCAGGTTGCCTAACACCGGATTTGGCAGCAACCCCCATACCACGCCGCGCGCGGTAACGCTACTTCCGCCGTCACCTTCCACCGTGCCACCGGTGTTGACGCTCGTCGGCAGGATGTTCGTTAGCGTAGTCGTGCTCACGGTTGCCGGATACACGGGTGCCTGGCTGCTACCACTAACGGTTACCGTTTGCTGCGGCAGGCCCGTGCTGCTCACCGGAATAGTGGCCTGGTAAGGCTGCGCGGCCGTGGGTGCAAAACGCACTTCTATGGTCGTGGCGCTTACCGTGCCGTTGGTAGGTTGTAATTCAATTACGCAGCATGCGAAAGGCTGCGTGCCCGTCCGAATTTCGAATCCGGCCGGGGGCGTGACGAGCAGCGGCGCCGTCAGGCCCGTACCACTCACCGCAAAGCTCTTAGGCACCGAAGCCGCCCCCACCGCAACCCGCCCAAAATCGGGTACTGCGGTTGGCGTTGCCACAACTTCCGGGTTTGAAGCCGATACCATCACAGTTACCGGCGAGCTTAGTCCTTCAACCGAACCACAGGTGGTGGTAAGCGTGGCCTGCGCTACCACGTAGTAAGTGCCGACTGCGCCGAAATCCGAACCCTTAAGCTGATACGTGGCACTCGTAGCGCCAGCAATAGCCGTAGTAAATGGCCCCGCGGCGGAAGTGCTGTATAGCCAACTGAACGTTGAGTTAGTGGCCGCCGTGGCGGTTAGCGTGGCGCCAGTACCCGCCGCCACAACAGTTTGCGGACCAGCCGGGGCAACACCAACCGCGTTAGAAGTTGGCCTTGAAGCCACCGTGAGGTTGGCACCGTTATTGGTGCCGTAGGTTACAGGTTCGTCGTTCACCACCCGGACCCGGTAGCCAGTACCGTTCGGCGTGGCAGCCGGAACAACCGCCGCAATAGGCGAAGTCCCGCTGCCGATAATGTTGTCAATGGTATTGGCCGGGAATGTCCCCGCGGCGTTGGATAGCTGCACCTTGAAAGTCCCGGTGAAGGTGCCCAACGTAGTGTAAGCTACATCAAACGGCGCGCTGCCCGCACCTGCACTCAAGCAAAAGGGGCTGTTGTAAGTTGAAGGCGCCGTGGTAATAGTAGCAACCGGCGTGGGGTTACCCGTCGACAAGGTCGGCGTCAGCACCAAGTTATCGAGGCCCAAAGCCTGCCCGTTTGAAGGACCACCCGTATGGCTCCAGCGCAGGTAAAACAGGCCATCAACGGGCAGATTGATATTAGATAGCGTGACGGTTCGGGTGGTGCTGAAAGCTGGATCAGCTGGATCAACCACCGCATTGGCAGTGCCAGCGGCAAAGGTTGCCTCGCCGGCCATTTGCTCGGCCCAGGTAGTGCCGTCGGTGCTGCCGTAGAATTTCCACACGAAGCTGCTCATCCCCGTGCGGTATTTCTCGATGTTGTAGTCGACAGTTAAATTTTGGATAACTGCTCCCGTATTGTTTTTGATGGCCAACAAAATGTGGCGCGGCGAAGCAGCAGAGCTACTAGTTAGAAAACCTAGAGCCCGGTCGGTGGCCGTAGCCGTAACACCAGTTCCAAAGTTGTAGTCGCCGCCCCCAGAGTTGACGCTCATGGCACCAGTGCCCGATGTGCCGCCAGAACGGGTAGTGGCCGTAGTAGTAGTACCAGAATAAGAAACCGTAGCCCCTACCGACAACTTAAAGCCCGCCGGCACTGCCGCCGTAGCGCTGCTGCCCATGCCGTCGAAGTTCTCGGTTTTGGGTGCTGCGCCAGTAAGCACCAGTTGGGCCTTGGCGCTGCCAGGAACCAGCAAGGCAAAGCTGAAAATGCCGACTAGCAGCCTGTTAAGTATCCATTTCGGTCGGCCAGGACGCAACAGATTAGAAGTCATGCTCATATAATGACAGCAAAGCTGAAAAACCAAGTGAAGAAGGAAGTGGGAATCAGGAAACCGGACCGTTGTCGACTCTCGACTCAATCACGGTCTGCACGTTAACCGGCAGGCTAGAAAGAATATCGTACCCCGTCGCCTGCTCAATTGCGTCAACGGTGGTGCGGTAGGTGCCCCAATTCTGGTCCAGCGTGTTGATATTGGGCGTATCGATGGCAATAACCCGCGTATTGGCGTTAATCCGGGAAACGTCGTTGTCGCCCACTGGCAGAATCACCACCACCTTCCAGCACCGCGACGGCACGGTAATGCGCCCTTGGTCGATGGTTCTGGTGAGGGTAGTATCGGCATTCGAGCCCCGGCCGCCCACGCCGTAGCTGCCGCATATCACATACACTTCGTTGTTGGGCAGAAACGTCCGGCTGTAGTTTTCCAGAGCCGCCCAGGTCTGCTGGTTGTTGTTGGGGGCCTGCGGCATCATATTGCTCATCAGGAAGGTCGCCGAATTGTCGGCCACGCTCGCCGTGCGGTCGGCCGATGGGCAATTGTGACCCCGGTCGAAGCCGCTGCCCACGTAGCTGTTGGATTGCACCTGATACCAACCAGCCGGCAGCGCCGTGTCGTTGCGGAAGTCGTCTTGCCGGTCGATGCCGCCCCGGTCCTCATTGTCGATGTGCCAGGATACCCAGTTTGGCTTGCCCTGGTCGCGGTTATAGCCAATAGTAAACTGCGGCTTCACCAGCAAATAGTTGTTGGGGCTATTTACATCGGCAATGGCTCCGCTCGGGTTGCCTAAGGCCAGGTTGTCGTTGTCGGCGGAAGGCTGCGCGCTTCCGTACTCCGTCACCACGAAGTCGTCGATGTTCAGGCGGGCTCGGCCGCCCGAGGTTTTCCGAATCTCGAACTTTACCCGACCCTGAATA
Source organism: Hymenobacter sp. (assembly GCF_036387835.1). Taxonomy (GTDB): domain Bacteria; phylum Bacteroidota; class Bacteroidia; order Cytophagales; family Hymenobacteraceae; genus Hymenobacter. The sequence goes on from NZ_DASVSY010000121.1 coordinate 70,283, forward strand.
TTAACCGTGAAAGCCACCGCCTGCAACGTAGCCGAAGAAGTCAGTACCGTTTGGCCCACCTTCGTCCACTTGTTGCAGTTGCATGACTCCGACTGCGCGAAAAGCTCCCAGCTACTGCTGCCATCGGTGCCATACACGGCGTGCTGCACCGTCACGGTGGCAGCGCCCGTAGGCACAAAGAAATCCATGGTGAGGGTGCCGCCTTGCTGCAGGCGGACGGCCTGGTTGCCATTTTTGTGGTCGGCGGCCGTGTTGCCTAGCACAGCATCGTTAAGCACCCAATTGCCCGTAGTAAGGCCCACCGTGCCGCTAGGATAGGCGGGCTTGCTCCCGGTTTCAAAAGCTTCCTCGGTGTTTTGTAGGAGTGGCGCTTGCCAGAAAGGATGAAGGCCAATACTTACCGGATAAAAGGCAAAGCATGGCAGCAACAGCAGTATGCTACTGCATCCAAGTAGTTTTTTATTCATTAATAGAAAACCTTATTTGAAACTTCCGGAAAATACATGAACTAAAACCGCGTACAGAAACCGGCATCAAATTTAGCTACGTATTATTCAGTGGCAGTAATAATAATGGCTTGTTTATAGTTCACTAAAAAAGATATTATATTGATTATATAAAAATAATATAAGTAAGCTTACAATAATGCAAATAGTATAAATGCGATTTAAAGTGCTTGAGAGACTTATATTTAACAATTTGATAACAGTCTTTTCACTCTTGTATGGACTGTATGTAATAGGCACCATCAGCTTGATTGAAATCAAATAGGTTTTATTAACCTCGTGTTCAAGCAGCTCGCATAAATTAAATAACTGTTGCAAATAAAATATCAAGAAGTACAATTTTATATTATGTGAAATAGAAATCACTGTTCAATAAAACCACGCAATGGCACTATCCACCAAGAGTTAATTACGCTTTCAGTTATTACGCTTTTACTTCTGCACCACGCAACCCATTAACTATAGTTTAGAGCAGGAATACCAGCACACAATTCCAACCAAATCGGTTTTAGCAGTAGATTCCGGGGAAACAGCGGTTACCTTTGCCGCTAAACATTCTTGCCCCTATGCCTCGACTTCGACTGTTACTGCCGCTATTCCTGGTTTTATGGCTGGCCTTGCTTGGCAGCCTTTGGGCTCAAACCGAATCGGCCGCCGCAGCCAACAAACGCCTGTTCGACCGCACCGTTGACGAGCTTAATTTTCGCACCATGGAAACCGTGTACGATAAGTCGTTTACACGGCGTAAGTTTCCAGTATCGCTGCGTACGGCCAAAGCCCGCAAAGACTTCAACGACTTCGACGGCCGCACCGATTTGCAGACGCTGTTCCAGAACTACAATGGTGTGTCGGAGCGCTACAAAAACCGCTTTGGCCGGGGGCGCACCGATCTGGCAGAATTTGAAAAGCAGCTGCGCAGTATCGTGGTTGACAAAAATTTCGAGTTTTTTGTCCGGGTACTGCCCCGCGACGAGCGAGTGTCCTTAATAAGGAGCCTGGAGCGCTTCATTCAGCAAAGCGCAGCGCAGTTCAATGCCTCCGAAGATGCCGCCCCCGATGAGCTAGCCGCCGATGGCGCCGCCGTGCCCCCCGCCGACATCGACGCGCCCCTAACAACTACACCCGAGGATGCCGCGCCCGCCGCCCAGGCCACGCCTGCTTCCACCACGAGCACCAGCCCCCGCTCCCTCGACAAAGCAGTTCAGCACGATTGGGTGGACTACCTGACCCTGATGCTGTCGGGTGCCTCGGTTTTACTGCTGCTTTTCCTGGTCACCAGCGTCCTGCCCGACATGCGTACTCGCCTCGACGCCCTCACCGATGAACTAGACCGCCAGACGGGCACTCCTCCCTCCCGCCGCTCCGCCAATGCCCTTCCCGAAGACCGTTACGAAGACGAGGAAGACAACTAGAAATTCTGAATTAGTAATTCTGGTTTCTGAATTAAGTGAACAGCTGGAGTGGTTTACGGCAACTTATCGTTCTTCAGAAGGCAGCTTACTTATTCAGAATTCAGAATTACTAATTCAGAATTCAATCCATGATCCTTACCGACCAGCAGATTCTCGCCGAAATTGAGCGGGGCAACATTATCATCGAGCCTTATGACCGCACCTGCCTAGGCACCAACTCCTACGACGTGCACCTGGGTCGTTACCTGGCTACCTACCGCGACGCTGTACTGGATGCTCGCAAGCACAATGAAATCGAGCAATTTGAAATTCCGGCCGAGGGGTTTGTCTTACAGCCCGGCGTGCTCTATCTAGGCGTTACCGAAGAGTACACCGAAAGCCACGCCCACGTACCTTTCCTCGAAGGCAAAAGCAGCGTCGGCCGGCTCGGTATTGATATCCATGCCACCGCGGGCAAAGGCGACATCGGCTTCTGCAACCACTGGACGCTGGAAATAAGCGTGTCGATGCCCGTGCGGGTTTACTACGGTATGCCTGTTGGGCAGCTTATTTATTTCACGGTGCAAGGCAACGTCGAAACCTTCTACAATCGCAAGGCCAACGCCAAATACAACGACCGTACCGACAAGCCAGTGGAGTCGATGATGTGGAAAAACAAGTTTTGAATGGTAGATTATTGCATGGTTGGTCGTTCTGACAAAGTGGTAAACAATCAGCTACTCAACAATCAGCCAGAAAAAATAAACTCCTTGGCATTATTTTTCGTTAACAAAAGACATCCGGCAGCTCTCGACTTATCGATAAGTAGCTGGATGTCTTCTTTTAACTTTCCACTGACCTATCTGACCGATGAGAAAGCAACTTGCCATCGCCTCCTTGCTGCTTGCTAGTACACTTAGCATCCAGGCTCAGCAACAGCCCTCCCTCGCTCCTGCCAAAAAAGCTCAGTCGCCGCCGCGCCTTACCCAGGTGCAGGAGCGCGCCAAGAGCCTCTCCGACCAAATGGCGCGCGATTTGCGCCTCAATGGCTACCAGTCCACTCGTCTGCGCGCCATCAACGAAGACAAAGTAGCCAAGATGGCGGCCATCGAGCAACGTAATGCCGGCAACAACCAGCTCATTACCCAGCAGTGCGATGAAGTCTGCAAAGAGCGTGATAAAGAGCTCCAAGCTGTTCTTTCCAACGATCAGTACAGCAGCTACTACGGCTCCCGCTCTACATACCGCAAGTATGACCGGGACTATGCTTCACGCACGGCCAACGTCAATTCCAACTTCGTAAAGTCGGTGCAGAATCCGTCACCGGCTTCTAGTGGGGCCACTATTGCGCCGTCGCGCACCCCGGCCCCCAAGCAAGGCCGATAAAAAAGAAGCTCTCTTTACATCAACAAAAAGCCCCGTCAGCACAATTGCTAACGGGGCTTTTTGTTGCCAGGCAGTAGTAGTAGTGCTAGGGATTTAAGTGCAAGTGCACTACTGCTGCTTGCTTTCTTCCTCTTCGATGTGGCTCATGAGTTCCTTGCACAGGTTGCGCATCTTGGTAGCCATCACCGAGTCGTTGGTGGCTGTGATGATGCTTTCGGCCATGGCACCCATGGTATCCACGTAAAAGCGCTTCATTTCATCGACGGGCATTTCCTTGGTCCATAAGTCGATTTTCATGGTACCCCGCTCGTCCCGGTCCCAAAGGGCAATGTTGATAGCCTTGGCGAAGTGAATATCGGGGCCGGCATCGGTAGCAGTCCAGCTAATGGCCTCGGGCACTTTCTGGTCGTCGAGGGCAATGCTGAAGCGGATTTCGGATTTCTTGGTCACGGATTAACGCGGATTTTAACGGATTACACAGATTTTGTGAACGGCTGCGCGTAGCGTTTGAGCTAAGCGCCTGTGGCCTTACGGCGAATGTTAACGGTATTCGGGTGGTCGGTCACCAAACAGCTAGTCGGAGTGGAATAGCACAGAGTGCGTAAGCCGGATAGCAGCAAACAAACCTTACGGCGGCCTGCCGTCTACAAGATTCGTGTAATCCGAATAATCCGGCCAATTCCGTGGTTAGACGTAGTTGTTGAGCATCACGGGCATCACCAGCATCAGGATGTTCTCGTTGTCGTCGGTGAGGGTAGGCATCAGCAAACCAGCCCGGTTGGGCGTGCTCAGTTCGAGCGTGATTTCCTCGGAGTCGATATTGGACAGCATCTCCTGCAGGAACTTGGCGTTGAAGCCAATTTCCATGTCCTCGCCGTCGTACTGGCAAGGCAGCTTTTCGTTGGCTTCGTTGCTGAAGTCCAGGTCTTCGGCCGAAACCGTCAGCTCGGAGCCCGCGAGGCGCAGGCGCACTTGGTGAGTGGTTTTGTTGGAGTAGATGCTGATGCGCTTCACCGAGTTCAGGATTTCCTGGCGGCTGATGATGAGCTTGTTGGGGTTGCTCACCGGAATTACGTTCTCGTAATCGGGGTAGCGCTCATCAATCAAACGGCACACGAGGCGCATTTGGTTGAAGCTGAAGAAGGCGTTGGAATTATTGAACTCCACTTTTACTGGCGTAGCCTCGGAAGGTAGAGCACCTTTCAGCAGGTTAAAGGCCTTCCGCGGAATGATGAGGTTGGCGGTTTGACCGGCGCCTACATCAGAGCGACGGTAGCGCAACAGGCGGTGCCCGTCGGTGGCTACAAACGTAACTTGATTGTCGGCGAGCTGGACCAGAATACCCGTCATGGCCGGGCGCAGCTCGTCGGTGCTAACGGCAAAGATGGTTTTGTTGATGGCGCGGGCCAGCGACGACGATGGAATTTCGATGGGCGTAGAACCCTTTACTACCGGCACGCGCGGGAAATCGGTAGCGTTTTCGCCGGCCAGCTTGTAACGGCCGTTGCTGCTCGCAATTTCGATGGTGTAAGTTTCCTCGTCTAGCGTGAAGGTTACAGGCTGATCGGGTAGGTTTTTGAGGGTATCGAGCAGGATGCGGGCAGGAGCCGCAATGCGGCCGGCCTCACGGGCTTCCACGGGCAGCTCCGTCATCATGCTGGTTTCCAGATCAGAGGCCGTAATTGTTAGCTTACCTTCCTCAATCTCGAAGAGGAAATTCTCGAGAATCGGCACCACGGGATTGTTCGTGACCACGCCATTGATGCTCTGAAGCTGCTTGAGCAAGGCGGAAGACGAGACGATGAACTTCATACAGAGATTGGGGGTCGAAAGTGTTTGGGGAAGGGAGACAAAGATAGGTAATAGGGTCTGTTTTCAAGCGCCCTTTTCGCAGCAACACCTACTGTGCGAGCAGTGCAACAACCGGAATTGCCAGGGCCGCACGGACGGCCCCCTCCCACTACTCGGCCAACTTCAACTAAGGTCTACGCGGGTACACGGCAGGTTGCACCGCAACACGGAGCGCAAGCCATTAGTGCACAACAAGATATTTGTGTTAGCCAACAAATCCAACGATAGCTTACAACCAGTTTATACTGGCCACCGCCCTGCGTTGAACGCTTATTTAATACGCAAACAATGACTGCTTTTTCAGGTATTTAGTTTCTAGACCAGAAAGTGGTAGCGTAGCGTTTCAAAAAGAGTAAGAATCAAAGGAAATATAGCAGCCTTCCTTTCCAACAAGAATATTTCTGGTTTATTTACTACACCAAGCGCTACGAAACCCACTCACCCTAATGACCGAAGAGCATGCAACTCAACTTTGGGACAATTTTCGGATGGGTGATTCGCAGGCGTTAGCAACGCTTTTCGAGGTTTATTACGATGCCCTCTTTCATTATGGGCTAAAACTAGCTGGCGACGAAGAATTGGTGAAAGACTGCATTCAGAACCTGTTTCAGAAACTATGGCGCCGCCATGAGAATCTGCGCTCAGTGCAAGTTGTGAAACCGTATCTGTTTAAGGCCCTGCGCCGCCACATAGGCGACGAAACCAAGCTACTGCGCCAGCACCGGCTGCTCCCAAGCTATTCTGATACTTTCGACGTTACCTATTCTTACGAAGACTTCCTGATCAAGCAGCAAAACACACAAGAGCAAAGTCAACAGTTGCTAGCAGCACTCAACAAACTCTCGAAGCGGCAGCGGGAAGCGCTGTATCTGAAATTCTTTGATGGGTTCTCCTACGAGAAGATTTCAGAGGTGATGTCACTTAATATTCAGTCAGTACGCAATCTTGTTTTTATGGCTCTGCAAGCGCTTCGCAAAGCTCTACTTGCTTCTTTGTTTATGCTGTTTATTTCGCAATAGCGAGTGCTTTCAACTAAGATTTAGATATAATTACTTGATTTACTTAAATTTAAAAGGTGGGGGTACGGATTGAAGTGGGTAGGGTTGGGCTTTTCAAGAAAAAAGTTGGAAAGGTATGAGTATAAAATACTGGCGTAGCCGTGATAGGAGATATAAAAGCTAAAACAGCATTATTCCCTACACAGCTTTCACATGACGTACGACTCGTACTCTGTTGAGGAGTTTCTCACCGACGAATCTTTTCAAGCTTACGCCCTTGATACTGACGAGGATTCGCTTCGGTTTTGGGAAACCTGGATCAGCCAACATCCGGCTCGGGCTGCGGATTTTTATCAGGCGGCTGAGTTACTACGGTTGCTGGCGGCCAATCAGCGCTCAGTGCCTGACCATATCAAGCAGCAAGAGTCGCGCAAGCTCTTAGCGGCCATCCAGCAATCTAGTCGGCACGAGTTGCCGGCCTTGCTGACCCGCACCCGGCGCCAACGCCAGACCCAAGTGCTGAAGCTTCTGGCAGCAGCGCTGGTTTTAATAGGTGGCAGCACTACGTACTGGCTACAGCGCGAGACTACAACCCCTCCCAACCTTGTTCGGTACGTGACGCCTTACGGCCAACAGCGGAAGCTATCACTACCCGATGGCTCGGAAGTGGTGCTCAACGCCAACTCCACTTTAAAAACGGCCGCGCATTGGGCTTCCAATCAACCACGCGAGGTATGGCTATCGGGTGAAGCATATTTCACTGTGCAACACACAGCTCCGGCCGCTATGCAAGACGTGGCGGCAGCGCCATCGAACGCCAAATTCGTAGTACATATTGGCACGCTCGATGTAGCCGTGCTCGGCACTAAATTCAACGTGCTTAGCCGCCACGGCAAAGCGCAAGTGGTACTCAACTCCGGCAAGGTTCAGCTCACTAACCACCGCCAGGCGCGCACCGAGCAGGTGCTTATGAAACCTGGCGAATTGGTGGAATACAGCAGCACGAAGTCAGTGGCTGTGAAACGCGTGGTGAACCCTACGCTCTATTCTTCTTGGACGGACGGCCGCTTGAGTTTCGATGGCAGCACAGTAGCGGAAATTGTGCAGATGCTGGAAGAAACCTACGGCCTACAAATAGAAGTGACCGACAAGCAGCTGTTAGAGCAGAAAATGACCGGCACTTTACCGAACGGCAACGACCAGATACTCTTGACAGCTTTAAGCAAGGCTCTCAACGTGAAGATCGACCGTCATGGCAAGCAAATCCAGATTCATTCGGCAGACTAACGCTGCAACCACTGAAACAACCCTCACAAATTCCTACCTATGAAAAACTATACACCTCCGGTTAAGCTGCTCCTGCCCGGGTTACTGCTTGGTTGCCCGGTTATTGCTTCTCAGGCGCAGAGCACTGCCATTGCCTCCATTCACTCGAGCCCACAACTGAAGACAAATGGTAAAGCTTCGTTTACTCAAAACAACGCACGACGCTCTCTGGCAAGTGTGCTCGAGGACTTTAAGGCACAGCATAAAGACGTGTCTTTTTTCTACCGTACCGACATTGTTGCAAACAAGTTTGTCAGCGCTGAACGGCCCGCGTTCAAAACCTGGCAAGAAGAGCTAGCCTATATTGTCGGGCAAAGCAACCTGCAAGTGGAGAAGATGCGCGACGACTTGTACATCATCTCCCCTGCTTCCACTTTCGGTCCTTCAGGACAATCGATTGCGGACCCTATTGAGGAGCAGCAAGCGCCAGCGGTGGTAGTAAAGGGGAAGGTGACTGGTACCAACAACGAAGGTCTACCGGGCACAACGGTAGTAGTAAAAGGCACTACGGTAGGCACTAGCACAGATGTAAATGGCGAGTTCAGCCTTAGCGTGCCCGATGCCAATGCGACGCTAGTAGTGTCTTCCATCGGCTTTGTCACCCAGGAAATTCCGCTCAACGGCCGCACCACGCTCACCATAGCCCTGGAAAGCGACACCAAGGCCTTGGATGAAGTGGTAGTAGTAGGCTATGGTGCACTCCGGCGCGAAGATGTAACCGGCTCTATTTCAACAGTGAAAGCCGAAGATATTCGTACGGAAGGTTCCAACACGCTCACCCGCTCATTGCAGGGCCGCGTAGCGGGCGTGCAAATCGAAAGTAGCACCGGTGCGCCCGGTGCCGGCCTGCGGGTGCTGGTGCGTGGGGCGGGCTCTTTCAATAATACCAACCCTTTATATGTTGTAGACGGCGTGTGGGTAGACAATATCAATTACTTACAGCCTTCCGATATAGCTTCTATTGATGTATTAAAAGACGCTTCGGCAGCTTCTATCTACGGAGCGCAGGGGGCTAACGGAGTAGTTCTGATTACCACCAAATCGGGCAAGAAAGGCCCGATTAAGCTGGATGCCAACGCGTATTACGGCGCGCAGAAAATAGTGAAGACTCTTGATGTGCTAAATGCTAGGGAATGGGCCACTGTCAGCAACGCGGCTCACGCCAACGCACCCGGCACAACCCCATTGGCCATTGCCAAAGACCCGGACGCGCTGGGGGAAGGTACCGATTGGCAAAAAGAAATTTATCACGTAGCGCCCATTCAGAACTATACCGTCGGGGCTAGCGGCGGCGGCGACAACTACAATTTCAGTATCTCGGGGGGCTACTTCGGGCAGAAGGGCATTGTGAAGGAAACGAATTACACTCGCCTGAACCTGCGCATCAAGTCGGATTTCACGAAGGGACGTCTCAAGCTAGGCGAGAGTATTATTATGAGCCAGGAATATTGGCGCTATACGGCCGGCGGATGGGGTGGCCAGGGCGGCAACCCTTCGGGCTCGGCCCTGAAGATGATTCCGGCTTTCTCTGTGTATGACCCCACGGCATTGGGTGGCTTCAGCGGCGCCTCCGGACCGGTTGTAAACGTTGCCAACCCGGTGGCTATGCTTTACTTGGAAAAACCAGAGAACCGCAACTACAATGCAATTATTAATGCTTACGCGGAAATAAGTTTAATAGAAGGGCTGAAATACAAGTACAACCTGGGGTATACCCCTGGCTTCAGCCATTACTCTAGCTATACCTACCCGTACCAAGTGGGCACGCTGTTTCCCAACGCGGATGCTGACTTAAACGAAAACAGAAGCCAGTCTGGCAACTGGCTGCACGAAAACACGCTTACCTACGCCAAAACCTTTGGTAAGCACGGCCTGAACGTACTGGCGGGCTACACGTTTCGAAACAACCAGTACCGGTATCTGGGCGCGGCGAAAAGCAATATCCCGCTAGGCTTGCAAGTCATCGATGCCGGCAACCTGAACCCGGTAGCCAGTAGCAATGGCAACGAAAGCACTACAATTTCCTACTTGGGCCGCCTGGTTTACTCGTTCAACGACCGGTATGTATTCACCGGCACCTTCCGCCGTGACGGGTCGTCCCGCTTCGGGCCAGATTACCGCTACGGTGATTTTCCTTCAGTAGCCTTGGCGTGGAATGCCATCAACGAACCCTTTTTCCAACCGCTGCAATCTGTTGTTTCCAACCTGAAAGTACGGGCCAGCTACGGCGTACTGGGTAATCAGAACTTCAATGATTACCTCTACTACTCCACTATCGTTCCGAATACCAACTATGTTATTGGTACCGGACAGACGCTGTGGGGCGGAGCCATTCAGGTAAGCTTAGCCAACGAGTACATCAAATGGGAGGAAACCAAGTCGTCTAACGTGGGCATCGACTGGGGCTTTTTCGATAATAAGCTCTCGCTCACCACTGACTACTTTGTGCGCAAGAGTGAGGGTGCTATCATTGGGGTGCCCATTGCTGGCTCAAATGGCTCCCTTACTAACCCGGTATTCAACGCGGGCACCATTTCCAACCGCGGCTTTGAGGTCGCTCTGAACTACACCAGCACCAAAGGCGACTTCACCTATACTTTGCTGGGCACGGCCACGGCTATCCGTAGCAAGGTAGATGAGTTGGCCACAGGCTCGCAGCAAATCTTTGGTGGTCAGCCTACCTTCCAGGGTGCCCAAGCCACGGTAGGTCAAGCGGGCATCCCTCTGGGAGCTTTCTTCCTGATTAAAACTGATGGTATCTTCCAGTCGCAGGAAGAAGTGGATGCTTATGCCATCGAAGGCCGCAAGATTCAACCAAATGCTAAGCCCGGCGACATTCGGTTTGTCGACTATAACAATGACGGCCAGATCAGCCAAGCCGACCGGCAGCTCCTCGGCGACCCTACGCCCGACCTTTCCTACGGGTTTGGCGGCAACCTAGCCTGGAAGGGCTTCGACCTGAGCGTGTACCTGCAAGGCACCTATGGCAACAAGATCTACAACGGCGTGCGCCAAGACTTAGAAGGCATGAACCTAGAGCAAAACTACGGTAAAGCCACTCTAAATGCCTGGACACCCGACAACCCCAACACCGACGTACCCCGGGCGGTAATCAACGACCCCAATGGCAACGGACAGACCTCCAGCCGCTTCCTGGAGAATGGTTCCTACCTGCGGTTTAAAACCCTGCAGTTCGGTTACACCCTCCCGGCCTCGGCCATTGGCGCGCTGAAAGTGACTTCCTGCCGGGTGTATGTGAGTGCCGATAACTTGTTCACCATCACCAAGTATAAGGGCTATAACCCCGACTTGGGCCGCTCCGAAGGCGGCACCAACATTCTGGACCGGGGCGTGGACCGGGGCTACGGCATCTACCCGTTGCAACGCACTGCTTTGGCTGGCATTCAACTTTCTTTCTAAATCCTACCTCAAGATACCCCACCATGAAACGCATTCTTTGCTTTGCGCTATTATCTAGCCTAGCCTTTTCGTGCACCGATGAGCTAACCCAGCTCAACCCCAATCAGCTACCCGTTGTAACCTACTGGAAAACGGAAGCGGATATAATGGGGGGCTTGGCAGGTACCTATAAAACCTTCAAGGCTCCTTTCAACGGCTACTTCGGCTATAAAGGGGTGCAGTTAGTTAACGGCCGCGGCGACGACTTTTTCATCCGCAACGACTCGCGGGACATGTACCAGTCGACTACGTTCACCAATAATGCCACCACGGGGCAAGCCGATGCGCTCTGGAGCGGCTGCTACCGCGGTATTTTCCGGGCAAATCAGGTAATCGAGAAAATACCGACCATTCCCATGTCGGATGAGTTGAAAGCCCGATACACTGCGGAAGCGAAGTTCCTGCGGGCCCTTAACTACTATTATTTGATCATCAATTTCCGGGATGCGCCCGTTATCCTAACGGTACCCACGGAACGAGAGCAATATTCCAACCCTAAAGCTCCGAGGGCCGAGGTGTGGGCGCAGATTGAGGCTGATTTTCAGGAGGCCAAAGCAAACTTGCCCGTTTCGTGGCCGGCGCAATGGGTGGGCCGGGCCACGCAGGGCGCTGCCATTGGCTTTTTGGCAAAGTCATACGTCTACCAGGAGAAATGGGCAGCGGCCGAGAACGAGTTTAAATTGATAGCGCAACCTTCGGGTCAACCAAAGGCGCCTTACAACTACGACCTACTAGCCAACTACGAAGACAACTTCCTGAAGGAGAAGGATAATAACATAGAGTCTTTGTTCGAGATTCAGATGCAAAATGTGGGCGGCAACGACCTGGGGGGCACCGAAAACGGAAGCGGCAATGAAACGCAGGGTTCTACCACGGCGCAGGCCATGGCTCCTTCCGAAGCCGGTGGCTGGTATCAAGGCTACCCTACTCAAAAGATTTTCCGGGAGTTTCAGCACGAAAAAACCACGACCGGCGACTTCGATCCGCGCATGTACGCCAGCTTGATCTGGGAGTATCCAGGAGCTATGTTTTACCGCAAGCCCTACACGCTCGCTAATTTTCCCAACCCCTTCGGAAAAGTCTCGCGGGTAAAAAAGTACCAGAACTACACGCAAATCAACGAGATTAGTACTGGTGCAGTCAGTGCTATGATTTCTGATATCAACGAGAAGGCTCTGCGCTACGCGGACATCCTACTGCTCTATGCCGAAACGGTAACCAAACTCGGCCGTCCAGCCGAGGCATATCCGCTGGTGAACCGCATTCGGACCCGCGCCAGTCTAGCACCTCTGCCTGCTGGCTACAGCGCCGACCAAATGATGGCTGAAATCCGCCATCAACGCATGATCGAGTTCTTCCGCGAAGGCCAACGCTTCTATGATTTGCGCCGCTGGAACTTGCTGGAGCAAGAAATCAAAAACAGCGACAAAGAAGGCCGTGAATTCTTCAACGTGGTCCAGCATGCTTATTTCCCCATTCCGCAGAGCGAGATTAACACCAACCCCAACATCACGCAAGACCCTGCTTGGTAGCCTGGCTCGTGATTAAGAAATGTCTGATTTAGTATCAGCAGTGTGGTACCCGGGAATTACACTCCTGGTGCTGCGCTGCTGATGTTGTTTTCAGCCAAGCAAATGCCCGTTGAACCCGACCTTTTTCCAAGCAAAGTATAGCAGCGGTAAAGGTTTGCCCAAGTTCACCTACACCAACTCAGAATGCGAAAAATAGCTCTACTAGCAACCAGCCTGCTTTTCCTTGTCTGCCCAACTACGTTTGCGCAGCAAACCGTGGTGCAGTACCTCTCCGGCACGGACAAAGACCACACCGTGCAGTGGGATTTTTACTGTACCAAAGGCCAGAAAAGTGGCAAGTGGGACAAAATAGCGGTGCCCTCCAATTGGGAGCAGCAGGGCTTTGGCACCTACAACTACTTCCGCGACGAAGTAAATCCCGACGAACAGGGAATGTACAAGCACACGTTCCGGGTGCCCGGCGCGGGCAACGGCAAGCGCGTGTTCATCGTGTTCGAGGCGTCGATGACGGATACCGAGGTCAAGATCAACGGGCAGTTGGCGGGGCCGGTGCACCAAGGCGGCTTCTACCGTTTCAAGTACGATATTACGAGCTTGCTGAAGCCGGCCGGTACGGACAACCTGCTGGAAGTGAAGGTGAGCAAGCGCTCCGCCAACGAATCGGTGAACCAAGCCGAGCGCAAGGCCGACTTCTGGCTGTTTGGGGGGATTTTTCGGCCGGTGTACCTGGAGATTGTGCCGCCTACCTACATCGACCGGATTGCGCTCAATGCTAAGGCCAACGGCTCGATGAGTGTAGATGTGTTTCCGGTGAACGTGAAGGCCGGCCAGAAACTCCAAGCCGAAGTGCAGGAGCTGAATGGCAAGCGGGTTGGCAGCTTGTTTGCCGGGCAGGCCAGTGCCGGCCAAGAGAAGACGACGTTGCGCCAGCAATTCCAAGGCATTCAGGCCTGGAATCCGGAAGCGCCCAAGCTGTATAACCTAGTGGTGTCCCTTACCGATGCCAAGGGCGCGATGCACCGCGTGAAGCAGCGGTTCGGCTTCCGCACCATGGAGCTACGGCCGCAACAAGGCATGTACGTCAACGGGAAAAGGATCGTGCTCAAGGGCGTGAACCGCCACAGCCAATGGCCGGAATCGGGCCGCACGCTGAGCAAGGAAATCAGCTTGCTGGATGTGAAGCTGATGAAGCAGATGAACATGAACTCGGTGCGCATGTCGCACTACCCGCCCGACGCGCACTTTCTGGATGTGTGCGACTCGCTCGGCTTGTTTGTGCTCGATGAGCTAACCGGCTGGCAAGCCAAATACGACACCACGGTAGGCCGCAAGCTGGTGCGCGAGCTGGTGGTGCGCGACGTCAACCACCCGAGTATTATTTTGTGGGACAACGGCAACGAAGGTGGCTTCAACTTCGCCCTCGACGGCGACTACGCCCTCTACGACCCGCAGAAACGCCCCGTCATTCACCCGTGGGAGCGGTTCAACAACACCGACACCAAGCACTACCCCGACTACAACTACGTGGTCAATTCCGCCCTCTACGACAAGGAAGTATACTTTCCCACCGAGTTCATGCACGGCCTCTACGACGGCGGCCACGGCGCGGGCCTGGAGGATTTTTGGGGGTTGATGCTGAAGCATCCATATTTCGGCGGGGGCTTTCTGTGGTCGTTTCATGATGAAGCCGCGGCCCGCACCGACCAGAACGGCAAGCTCGACGCCGCCGGCAACTCCGGCCCGGACGGCATCTTGGGGCCGCACCGCGAGAAGGAAGCCAGCTTCTACACCATCAAAGAGCTATGGTCGCCGGTGGTTATCGACAAGAAGTTTCTGGCGCCCGGCTTCGATGGGCGTCTGGAAGTGGAGAACCGCTACCTGTACACCAACCTCAACAAGTGCACCTTCACTTGGAAGCTGGTTTCGTTTCCGCTGCCCGCCGACAAAGCCACCGCCCCCAAAACCGATGCCTCGGGCGCCGGCCAGCCAGAGGCGCTGGCACCGGGGGCGAAGGGTTTTCTGGCGCTGAACTTACCGGCCACCTGGAGCAAAAGCGACGCGCTGTACGTAACGGCCACCGGCCCCGACAAGCGGGAAATTTTCACTTGGAGCTGGCCCATCAAGTACCCCAAAAACATCGAGAAGAAGTATGCGGCAACACCGGCTTCAACCAAAGTAGAAGTGCTAGACCAGACGAATACGCTGGTAGTGAAAGCGGATGGCATCAGCTACTTCTTCGACAAAACCACGGGCTACGTGCAGAAAGTCACCAACTCGAAGGGCGATATTTCGTTGTCGGGTGGGCCGGTGCAGGCGGGCGTAGCGCACACGTTGAAGCAGTTCAAGCATTCGGTGCAGGGCGCGGCCAACGTGGTGGAATCAACCTACGAAGGACCGTCCAACTTCTACGTGAAGTGGGTTTTCGAGCCGGGCAAGCCGGCCAAGCTGGACTACCGGTATTCGCAGAAAGGGGAGGCCGATTTTATGGGCATCACCTTCAACTACCCCGAGGAGAAAATTACGGGCATGAAGTGGCTCGGCCGCGGCCCGTATCGGGTGTGGAAAAACCGCATGAAAGGCCAGCAGTTCGGCGTGTGGCACAAAGACTACAACAACTCCATCACCGGCGAAACCTGGCAGTACCCGGAGTTCAAGGGCTACCACGCCGAACTGTATTGGGTGGTCGTGGAGAACAAGGAGTCGCCGTTTACGGTGTACACCGATGATCAGTCGCTGTTTCTGCAAATGCTGAAGCCGGCGCGTCCGGTTGGAGCCAAGAACGAGAATACGTCGGGGGCTTTTCCTGAGGGCAACCTTGGCTTCATGAATTCCATTGCTGCCATTGGCACGAAGTTTCAGCCCGCAGCCTCCATGGGCCCGCAAAGCCAGAAGAACACCATGCTCAACTACACGCCTATTAGTGGCAGCCTGTGGTTTGACTTCCGGCCACAAAACTCGACGGAAACGCCTAAATAGAACGTTGTCATTCCGATATTCCGCGTCTCCAGCGGC
>NZ_DASVSY010000122.1:0-170096 GCF_036387835.1 Hymenobacter sp.
CTCCTTCAGAGAGGGGGAGCCGAACGATTGAGGATATTTTCAAACTGACTATATCTAGACTCAAAGAGCTACAACGTGCCGCCTTGGCTCCCCCTCTCTGAAGGAGAGGGGGCCGGGGGGTGAGGCCTACATCGTGAACACCTTGCCGCGGCTGTTGAGGAACTCGTTTTCGGCGGGCTCGGCGCTTGGCTCTGTCCGCTCGAACTCGCGGAGCTTGCTGTTGAAGCCGTCGCTGGCTTTGATGATGGCGATGCGGGCGCTGCGCACGAATTCGATGAGACCGTAGGGTTGCAGCACGCGGATGAGGTTGTCGGTTTCCTCGCGGTGGCCAGTCGTTTCAAACACGGTGTAGTCTTTGCGAATCACCACGGCGCGGGCGCCGTTTTCACGGAGTAGGCGCTCCACGATAGCCTTCTCGGCAATGACATCGGTAGGCACTTTGTAGAGCGCCATTTCCTGCCAAATCACGTCGGCGTTGGTGTTGTAATACACCTTCAGCACCTCGATCTGCTTCTCAATCTGTCCGGCCAGCTTGCTTACCACCTCCTCAGTTTCGTTGATAACGATGTTGAAGCGGTGAATCCCCTCCACCTCGGAAGGCGACACGTTGAGGCTCTCAATGTTGATTTTGCGGCGTGAGAAAATGATGGCAATGCGGTTCAGCAGCCCCACTTGGTTCTCGGTGTACGCCGTGATGTTGTATTCCTGACGGGTCATGTTGTTGAGCTATTAGCTTTTTGTTTATCAAGACCGTCATGCTGAGCGAAGGCGCAGCCGCAGTCGAAGCATGACGGTCTTGATAAACTATTCCTGACGTGGCAACGAAGCGGTAGAGATGCTTCGACTGCGGCTGCGCCTTCGCTCAGCATGACACGTTCTTTTATCATTTACTTCAGCCGGATTTCCGATACGCTGCACCCTTGGGGCACCATGGGGAAGATGTTGTTCTCTTTCGACACCATTACTTCGAGCAGGAAAGAGCCGGGGTGCTCCAGCATCTGTTGCAGGGTTTGCTTCAGTTCGGCGCGAGCCTCTACGCGCTTGCCGGCGATTCTGTAGCCGCTGGCCACGGTCACGTAATCGGGGCTGGCAATGTCCACGAAGGAGTAACGCCGGTCGTTGAAAAGCTCCTGCCACTGCCGCACCATGCCGAGGAAGCGGTTGTTGAGGATGATGATCTTCACGTCGACGCCGGTTTGCATGATGGTGCCGAGCTCCTGAATGGTCATCTGCACGCCCCCGTCGCCGATGATGGCCACTACCGGGCGGTGCGGAGCACCGAACTTGGCGCCGATAGCGGCCGGCAGCGCGAAACCCATGGTGCCGAGGCCACCGCTGGTTATGTTGCTGCGCGTGTTGTTGAGCTTGGCGTAGCGGCAGGCTACCATCTGGTGCTGCCCCACGTCGGTTACTACTATGGCCTCGCCCTCGGTCAGTTCGTTGAGCTGCTGGATGACTTCGCCCATGGTCAGTTCCTCGCTGGTCGGGAACAGTTCCTCCCGGATGACGGCGTCTACCTCCTGCTCCATGTGTTCCCGGAACCGCTCGTGCCACTCGGGGTGCAGCTTGGCCTCGACTAACGCCGTGAGTAGCGGCAGCGTCTCTTTGCAGTCGCCCCACACGGGCACGGTGGCCGCCACGTTTTTGCCTATTTCGGTGGGGTCAATGTCGAGGTGGATGACTTTGGCTTGCTTGGCGTACTTGTCGAGGCGGCCGGTTACCCGGTCGTCGAAGCGCATACCGATGGCAATGAGCACGTCGCACTCGTTGGTAAGGACGTTGGGACCGTAGTTGCCGTGCATCCCGAGCATGCCCACGTTCAGCGGGTGGTCGGTGGGCAGGGCGCCGGCGCCGAGGATGGTCCAGGCCGCCGGAATGCCACTTTTCTCGATGAAGGCTTTGAACTCTTGCTCGGCTTTGCCCAACAGCACGCCCTGGCCCCACAACACGAACGGCCGCTTGGCCTGGTTGATGAGGGCCGCCGCTTCCCGGATATACTCGGGCCGCACAATGGGCTTGGGACGGTAGCTGCGGATGTGCGTGCAGGGTACGTACGGCGCAGCATCGAACTTTTGCTGCTGTGCGTTCTTGGTGATGTCAATCAAAACCGGGCCAGGCCGGCCGCTGCGGGCAATGTAGAACGCCTTGGCCAGCGCCTCCGGAATTTCCTCGGCGTTGGTTACTTGGAAGTTCCACTTGGTTATCGGCGTGGTGATGTTGATGATATCCGTTTCCTGGAAAGCATCGGTGCCCAACAAGTGCGCGAACACCTGCCCCGTGATGCACACCAGCGGCGTGCTGTCAATCAGCGCATCGGCCAAACCCGTTACCAGGTTGGTAGCGCCCGGTCCGCTGGTAGCAAACACCACTCCTACCTTGCCAGAAGAGCGCGCGTAGCCCTGCGCCGCATGGATGCCGCCTTGCTCGTGGCGCACCAGCACGTGGTTTAGCTGCTCTTTGAAGTCGTAGAGAGCATCGTAAATCGGGATGATGGCTCCGCCCGGATACCCGAAAATGGTATCTACGCCTTCCGCCAGCAGGGCCTGTAAGGTGGCCACCGCGCCGGTCATGGTTTCCGTTTCCGGCTGTACCGCCGGGGCGGCTAACTCAGGCAGGGTTTGCGCTGATTGCTCGTTCGTTAACATAGCTTTCGTCTAAGTCGGTGATACAGCCGTGACTGGCGTCGCTGACCGTGCGGATATATTTCAGGAGTACTCCTTGCGTGGCGTTGGGGCGCGGGCGCTGCCACTGGCTGCGGCGTAATTCCAGCAGCGCGGGTTCTAGCTGCACGTCCATGGTGTTGGTGCTAGCGTCGAGTACCACCCAGTCGCCGTCTTCCACCAGGGCAATCGGGCCGCCGTCGTAGGCTTCGGGGCAGACGTGGCCGATAACAAAGCCGTGCGTACCACCCGAGAACCGACCGTCGGTAATCAGGGCCACTTTGTCGCCGAGGCCGGCCCCGATGATGGCGGAAGTCGGCTTCAGCATTTCCGGCATGCCGGGTCCGCCTTTCGGTCCCACATAGCGAATCACCACCACATTGCCGGCCTTGATTTTGCCTTGCACGATGCCCTCGTTCAGTTCTTCTTCGGAGTTGAACACCACGGCCGGCCCTTCAAACCGCAGCCCTTCTTTACCGGTGATTTTGGCCACTGCGCCTTTCGGGGCCAGGTTGCCGTACAAAATCTGAATGTGGCCGTCGGCTTTGATGGGGTTGCTGAGCGGGCGGAGCAAATCTTGCTCGGCGCCTAGTGGCTTCACGTCGGCCAGGTTTTCGGCTAGGGTTTGGCCCGTTACGGTCAGCAGGTCACCTTGGAGCAGACCCGCATCGAGCAGAGTGCGCATCACGGCGGGCACGCCGCCAAGGGCAGCTAGGTCTTCCATCAGGTACTTGCCGCTCGGCTTGAGGTCGGCCAGCACCGGCACCCGGTTGCTGACTTCCTGGAAGTCTTCCATGGTGAGGTGCACACCGGCCGCGTGGGCAATGGCAATCAGGTGCAGCACTGCGTTGGTCGAGCCGCCGAGCACCGTAATCATCACCAGCGCATTCTCGAAGGCCTCGCGCACCAGAATGTCGCGGGGTTTGATGTCGCGCTCCAGCAGACGCCGCAGGTACACACCGGTATCCAGGCACTCCTGGTTTTTCTCGGTACTCACCGCCGGCGACGACGACGAAAACGGTACGCTCATGCCCAACACCTCAATGGCCGAGGCCATGGTATTGGCCGTGTACATGCCACCGCACGCGCCCGGACCGGGGCAGGCATTGTGAATGATGCCTTGGTAGTCCTCCTCGGAAATCTGCCCCTGCAATTTCTTGCCGTACGCCTCAAAGCACGACACAATGTTGAGCTGCTGCCCCTTAAAGTTGCCGCCCTTAATCGTGCCGCCGTACACCATCAACGACGGCCGATTCAGCCGCGCCATGGCAATCAGGGCGCCCGGCATGTTCTTGTCGCAGCCTACCACGGTGGCAATGGCGTCGTAGTTGTGCGCGCCGGCCATGGCCTCAATGGAATCGGCAATGATTTCGCGCGACACCAGCGAGAAGCGCATGCCCGGCGTACCGTTCGTGATACCGTCGCTCACCCCAATGGTGTTGAACCGCAGCCCCACCAGCCCTTGCGCCTGCACGCCGACCTTCACCGCGTCGGCCAGGCCGTCGAGGTGCATGTTGCAGGTGTTTCCCTCGAAGCCAGTGGAGCAGATGCCCACGAACGGCTTGCGCAAATCGGCATCCGACAGGCCGGAGCCAATCAGCATGGCTTGGGAAGCCGGCAGGCTGTCGTCTTGGGTGTAGATGCGGCTGTACTTATTGAGAATCATGAGGAAGTTTGTTTTGTATCAGAGGCCGTTCGGGGCGTTTGTCCTGCTGCGCTTGTCGAAGCATCTCGCGTGCTGATGTTGGGTTTACCACACTAGCGAGATGCTTCGGCTTCGTTGCACTGCGCTCAGCATGACGTTTTTTTTTCACGGAAGCTAGCTATGAGCGAGACTGGAGCTGCGGGCTACCGACTGGCCAGTTACCAGGGCGTGGTAGCGCTCGGCTAGCACATGGCCGAGGGTGTCTTGGTAAGGCGTGCTGAACACCAAGTCATCGATGGAGGTGATGCCGATAACTTCGGCGGCCGTGCCGGTGAAGAAGGCGCCGGTTGCGCCTTGCAGCTCGTCGGGGGTGAAGAACTTTTCGGTGACGTTGATGCCGGCTTCCCGCGCCAAATCGATGATGGTGTTGCGGGTGATGCCGCGCAGAATGCTGCCGGGAGGCGCCGTGAACAGCTCGCCGTCTTTCTCGAAGAAGAAGTTAGCGCCTGGTCCTTCGGCCACGAAGCCGTTCATGTCCAGCAGCAGTGCTTCATCGAAGCCGCGGCCGCGGGCTTCCGAACTGGCGATAATGGAGTTGACGTAGTGGCCCGACACTTTAGCCTCGATGGGCACGGCCTTAGGGTTGGGGCGCTGATAGGGCGAGATGCTCAGGCGTAGGCACTGGTCGCCGAGGTACTTGCCCCAATCCCACACGGCAATCATTAGGTTGCTGGTGCTGGCGTGCTTGAGGGTCATGTTGGGCGTGCCGGCGTACACCAACGGCCGGATGTAGGCATCCGACAGGTTGTTGAGTTCAAGCAGCCGGTAGGTGATTTCCGTCATCTCCTCAATCGAGTAAGACAGCGGCAGCCCCACCGAATTGCAGGAATATTGCAGGCGCTCGTAGTGCTCCTTGGCCTTGAAAATCTGCGTGCCCGCCGGTGTCGCATACGACCGAATACCTTCAAAAACAGCATAGCCATAGTGCAGCGACTGCGCATACGAGCTAACCTGCGCTTGATCGGCTTTCACGAACTCGCCGTCTACAAAAGCGAGAGTGTCGGGATTGAAATACATGCGTGTGGAACCTGAAAAGAAGAGAAGTTAAAAGAAAAGCCTTCCTGAGCGCGGGGCTTAGAAAGGCTTTTGTCAGATACAAAAAGCTGTTCCTATGCGCCCGCGAGGCAAGGAATAATCACTATAATCACCAGTAGCAGTTGCTGTCTCATGGAAGAATTGCGGTTGTCATGCTGAGCTTGTCGAAGCATCTCTACCGCTTCGTTGTGGTGGTAGTCATATACTTTGGCGGTAGAGATGCTTCGACAAGCTCAGCATGACGTTCCTTTATGCTAAAAACCGTTAGATAATCGTGCTGGCGCCGATTTCCACGTTGTTTTTGTTCCACTGCTTCTCGTTGGAATCAGCAATCCAGAAGGCGATGTAGCTGCCTACTTCTTCGGTGCTGTACGGAGCGTTGGGGCTGAGTTCTTGGGTCAGGATGCCGTTGTGAAGGGCTTCGTCCACGGCCTCGCGCACCATGGCGGCTTCCGTGTTCAAATCCAGGTGCTCGAGCAACATAGCAGCCGAGAGAATGGCGGCAATGGGGTTGGCAATGCCTTTGCCCTTGGCCTGCGGATACGAACCGTGAATAGGCTCGAACAACGCCACTTCCGCCCCTACCGAGGCCGAAGGCAACAAACCCATCGAACCGGCAATGACGGAGGCTTCATCGGAAATGATGTCGCCGAACATGTTTTCGGTCAGAATCACGTCGAACTGTGTGGGGTTCAGGATAACCTGCATGGCGGCGTTGTCCACGAACAGGTAATCCACGTCCACCTCGGGGTATTCGGCGGCCATTTCGCGGACTACTTCGCGCCAAAGGCGAGAGGTTTCCAGCACGTTGGCTTTGTCTACCAGCGTTAGTTTCTGGCGGCGGCTGGCGGCGGCTTTGAAGGCCAGGTGCGCGATGCGCAGAATCTCGTCGCGGCTATAGGTGCAGTGGTCGTAGGCGCCGGTGCCGTCGGCGGTGCGGCCTTTCTCACCGAAGTAGATGCCGCCGGTCAGTTCGCGGAAGATAACCATATCGGTGCCCTGAATCCGCTCCCGCTTCAGGGGCGAGTGGTTCAGCAGCACGTCGTAGGCCGTAACAGGACGGATGTTGGCGTACAAGCCCAACGACTTGCGCAGGCGCAGCAAACCCTGTTCGGGGCGCACCTTGGCACTTGGGTCGTTGTCGTATTTCGGGTCGCCAATGGCGCCGAGCAGTACGGCATCGGCCTCGCGGCAGGCGGTGAGGGTGGCTTCGGGCAGCGGGTCGCCGGTGGCATCGATGGCGCAAGCGCCCATTAGGTGGTTGCGCATCTCGAACCGATGGCCGAAACGCTCGGCTACGGCCTGTAGCACCTTCACCGCCTGTCTACACACCTCCGGCCCGATACCATCGCCGGGCAATACCGCTATTTTCTTGCTTACCATGCCCATGTTCTGCTTTGTTCGTAGGCCTCAATAGCCTGTTTCTGACTTACTAGAAAATCGATGTCGTCGTACCCATTAATCAGGCATTCCTTCTTGTAGGGGTCGATATCGAAGTGAATCGTTTGGTTGGTGGCCGGCACGTGCAAAGTTTGCTCGGGCAGGTTCACCACGAATTGCGTGTCGGCATCCTGTTCCACCAAGGCAAACAAGTTGCTTAGTTCGGCGTCGGTTACTTGCAGCGGTAGCAAACCAGTATTCAAAGCATTGCCGCGGAAGATGTCGGCGAAGTAGCTGGAAATCACCACCCGGAAACCGGCATCATACAGGGCCCAAGCGGCGTGCTCCCGGCTGGAACCGCAGCCGAAGTTTTTGCCGGACAACAGAATCTGGCCGCTGTAGCGCGCGTCGTTGAGCACGAAGCCGGGCTTCGGCGTTCCGTCGGCGTTGCTGCGCCAGTCACGAAACAAGTTTTCGCCGAAGCCCTCCCTCGTGGTGGCTTTCAGGAAACGGGCCGGAATAATCTGGTCCGTGTCGATGTTTTCGAGTGGCAGCGGTACGGCGCTGGAGTAGAGGGTCTGAAACTTTTCCATTGTTCTGTCGGGGCCTCACCCCCTAGCCCCCTCTCCTTCAGAGAGGGGGAACTAGTTTTTAGCTTTTTTAGACTTAAACTATTTTTTTCTAGAGCTAGTCTCCCCTCTCTGAAGGAGAGGGGGCTAGGGGGTGAGGCACTAAGCATCAATTCAAATACTGCGTGATATCGACAATGCGGCCTTGCACGGCCGTAATGGCCGCTACCAGCGGCGAGGCCAGCAACGTGCGCGAGCCGGGCCCCTGGCGGCCTTCGAAGTTGCGGTTGGAGGTGGCTACGCAGTAGGCGCCAGCCGGAATCTTGTCCTCGTTCATGGCCAGGCAAGCACTGCAACCCGGTTCCCGTAGCTCAAAGCCCGCTTCAGCCAGAATCTTATCCAAGCCCTCGGAAATGGCTTGCTGCTCCACTTGCTTGGAGCCGGGCACGATGATGGCTTCCACATGCTTGGCTTTCTGCTTGCCCTGCACGTACGCCGCCACCGCCCGCAAATCCTCGATGCGCGAGTTGGTGCAGCTGCCGATGAACACGTAGTTGATTTCCTTGCCCAACAACGACTCCCCGCGCTGGAAGCCCATGTAGGCTAGTGACTTATCGAAGCTCTCGGACTCGCTGGCGGCTACCTCGCTCGGGATGTTGCCGTTCAAGGCAATGCCCATACCGGGGTTGGTACCGTAGGTTATCATCGGGGCAATGTCGCGGGCATCGAAGTGGTGTTCGGCGTCGAACACCGTATCGTCGTCGGAATACAGGGTTTTCCAGTAGGCTACTGCCTGCTCCCACACAACGCCCTTCGGGGCATAGGCGCGGCCCTCCACATAGGCAAACGTAGTAGCATCGGGGGCAATCAGGCCGCCGCGCGCCCCCATTTCGATGCTCATGTTGCAGACCGTCATCCGGCCTTCCATGCTCAGGCCGCGCACAGCACTACCCGCGTATTCAACAAAATAGCCCGTGGCACCACCGGTACCGAGCTGCGAGATGATATAGAGAATCAGGTCTTTGGCCGTCACACCGCGGCGCAACTCCCCATCCACCGTGATGCGCATGCGCTTCGGGCGGCTCAGCAACAGGCATTGCGTAGCCATTACCTGCGCCACCTGGCTAGTGCCGATACCAAACGCCACCGCGCCAAACGCGCCGTGCGTAGAGGTGTGACTATCGCCGCACACGATGGTAGCGCCCGGCAGCGTCAAACCTAGCTCCGGCCCGATTACGTGCACGATGCCTTGGCGGGCGTGGCCCAAACCGTAGAGCTCCACACCGTACTTTTCGCAGTTCGCAGTTAGCTTATCAACCTGCGAGCGGGACAGCGGCTCCTCGATGGGGAGGTGCTGGTTGCGAGTCGGGACGTTGTGGTCGGCGGTAGCTAGAATACGGTCGGGGCGGTACAAGGGCAGGTTGCGGGCTTCGAGCTCGTCGAAAGCCTGCGGGCTGGTCACCTCATGAATCAGGTGCCGGTCGATGTACACGATATCCAAGCCGCCTGGCGCGGTTTTTACCACGTGCGCATCCCAAATTTTATCAAATAAGGACTTGGCCATGTTAGTTGACTGCTACCAGTTTTTCCTGTTCTACCAAGGCGTGCAAATCCTCGTCTACTACCTCCCGCTTGCGGTCGGCGAGTTCAAGGAAGCAGGCGTAAGCTTTGTTGAGCGTGATTTTCTCGAAGTCGTACCCGATTTTCTGGAGCCGGTAGGCCAGTGCCGCCCGGCCCGAACGCGCCGTGAGTACAATAGAAGAATCGGCGACGCCCACTTCCTTGGGGTCGATGATTTCGTAGGTTTCGCGGTGCTTGATGATGCCGTCTTGGTGGATGCCGCTGGAATGCGAGAAGGCATTGGCGCCTACAATAGCCTTGTTGGACTGCACCGGCATGCTCATCAGGTGCGCCACCATGGCGGAAGTTTCGGCTAGCAGGCGGGTATTGATGCGGGTATCGAGGTTGAGGTAGGGGTGCTGACGCAGAATCATCACCACTTCTTCGAGGGCCGTGTTGCCGGCCCGCTCCCCTACCCCGTTGATGGTGCACTCAATTTGGCGGGCGCCATTCATTACGCCAGCAATGGAGTTGGCCGTAGCCAAGCCTAAGTCGTTGTGGCAGTGTGTGGAGAGGCGCACGTTTTCAATGCCCCGCACGTTCTCGTGGAGGAACTTGATTTTAGCACCATACTCTTGCGGCAGGCAGTAACCCGTGGTATCCGGAATGTTGAGGACGGTGGCGCCAGCCTTGATAACTGCCTCGCACACGCGGGCCAGGAACTCGTTATCAGTACGGCCGGCGTCTTCGGCGTAGAATTCCACATCTTCCACGAAGCTTTTAGCGAGCTTTACCGCAGCTATAGCGCGCTCCAGCACGTCTTCGCGCGTGGTGCAGAGCTTGTGCTGGATATGCACATCGGAAGTGCCGATGCCGGTGTGGATGCGTGGGTAACGGGCTTTTTGCAGCGCCTCGGCGGCTACGCGGATGTCGTTTTCAACGGCGCGCGACAGGCCGCACACGGTGGCTTCGCGGGTTTGGGCGGCTATGGCCTGCACGGCGGCAAAGTCGCCGGGACTGGAAACGGGAAAACCAGCTTCGATTATATCGACGCCAAGTAGCTCTAGCTGTCGAGCAATAACAAGTTTCTCGTCCCTGTTTAGCTTGCAGCCCGGCACTTGTTCGCCGTCGCGGAGCGTGGTATCGAAAATTTGGATTTGCTGGTGTGCCATGCTAGAATAGCCTAGTGAAACCGGAACGAGGTGGTAATTATCTAACTAAGTACCATGTTGCAGTTCCGCTTGTAAACTGTTCGTTCGCTGATTCTACTATTTCCAACTTCTTCTTATTCCGAATCAACTATCTATTTATCAGCACTTTACTTAATAACATCCTACAATGCCCAACAAGAGCGCAGAGCCCATTTTTCAGTTAATAAAGTCCCTTACCCGCTCTGAAAAGCGTCATTTCCGCTTGTTTACCAACCGGCAGGGTTCTTCCGAAGACTTGAAGTTCCTGCAGCTTTTCGACGCGCTAGAGGCGCTGGAGACGTATGATGAGGCGCAGATTCTGGTGCAGGTGCCCACACTCAAGCGGGTGCAGCTCGCCAACCTGAAGGCCAACCTCTACAAGCAGCTGCTCTCCAGTTTGCGGGTGTACCACGCCGGCCAAAACCCGGATATTCAACTGCACGAGCAGCTCGATTACGCCCGCGTGCTCTACAACAAGGGCTTCTACCAGCAGAGCCTGCGCATGCTGGAGAAAGTGAAGCTGGCCGCCCGCCAAGTGGAAATGCCCCACATCGTGCTGCTGGTCCTGGACTTCGAGAAGCTAATTGAAAGCCAGTACATCACGCGCAGCCTGAAAGACCGCGCCGAAACCCTGGCCACCGAGGCCGTGGACACGGTGGAGCACCTGGCCAAGATGCACGACCTTTCCAATGCGTCGCTGCGCCTTTACGGGCTGTATCTGAAAGCCGGCCACGCCCGCAACCGCGCCGACCATGAGCGCATTACCACGTTTTTTCGGGAGAATCTGCCGCCCTTCGAAGACAGCAAAGGCAACTTTTTCGAGAAGCTGTACTACTACCAGGCGCACGTGTGGTACTACACGCTCAACCAGGATTTCCGGGCTTGCTACCGGTACGCGCAGAAGTGGGTGGACTTGTTTGAACAGGCCCCGCACATGAAAGACTTACAGGCCATGCTCTACATCAAGGGCCTGCACAACCTGCTGGCTACGCTCTACAATATGCTCTATTACAGCAAGTTTAAGGAAGTGCTGACGACGCTGGAAGAGTTTGCCGCCAACCAGACCCGGCGCAGCAGCCCCAACACCGAGATTCTGCTGTTCCAGTACATCTACACCAACCGCATCAACGCCTACTTCCTGGAAGGCCGCTTCACCGAGGGCCTGGAAATCATTCCGGAGCTGCTCGAAAACCTGGAGCACTTCAAGCCGCAGCTCGACATGCACCGCACGCTGGTGTTCTACTACAAGATAGCCAGCCTCTACTTCGGCAGCGGGCAGTACCACAAGGCCATCGAGTACCTCAACCTCATCATCCAGTACAAAGACCTCAGCTTGCGCGAAGACTTGCAGTGCTTTGCCCGCATCCTGAACCTGATTGCCCACTACGAGGCCGGCGAGGATGCCAGCCTGGAGTATCAGGTCCGGTCGGTGTACCGCTTCTTGGGCATGATGAACGACCAGCAGCCCATGCAGGTGGAGATTTTTCGGTTTCTGCGCAACGTGGGCAACATTGCGCCCAACCAGGTACGGGAGGCGTTTGTGGCGCTCCGGGAGAAGCTAATGGTCATTGCCGCCGACCCGTTCGAAAGCCGGCCCTTCCTCTACCTAGATATTGTTTCGTGGCTGGACAGCAAGATCACCAACACGCCGGTGCAGGAAGTGATGAAGCGCAAGTTTTTACAGATGAAATAATGAACTTCTAGTTGTTCTAGCGGATTTCGCGCGGGGTCTGGCAGTGGATGGCGCAGTGTTTCGCAGTGTTGTTGGGTAATGGTCTGGCAGCTGTGCTTTGGAGGGAAATTATCATGGGAGGCTTGCTTCAACCGAAAACCGTGACAGTTTTGCAGCAGCGTTAGACAACCTTCTCCTCAGCAGCAGCATCTTATCTAGCGTAACACGGCTCTCATGTCTCTCGGTAAACTGCTCATGCTCCTGACTTTCTTGCAATTCCTGGCCATGAGCAGCCAAGCGCAGAGCCGACCAGTTGCCAATGCGCCGAAAGAGGATCCGCAGTACAAGGAAGTAACTGTAAGTGTGACGCTGCCCAAAGCCGTGAACGTCGTTCGGGACTACGGCAAGATCCTGTTTTCGCGCAATAGCGAGAAAGACAAGCTAAGCCGGCTAACCAACCAGCTGAAAAACAAAACCGATAAGCCGGTAGTGGAAGTGAAGGTGGAAGTCCCCAGAAACTGGATTACCCGCAAGCTAGGCTTAACCGAGTAACGCGCCGCAAACGAGCAACGCGAGTATCCGGAACCGCGCCAGATGGTGCAGGTGCCAGATACTCGCGTTGCTCGTTTGCGGCAGCCGTAGCTTCGCGCTACTGCGGCCTTGTGGCGGTAACGGCGGCGGGGAGGGGTTTGCGGGGCAGTTTTTGGTCGCGCATGGCGGCGTGGTACACGAACGAGGCCACTACCACGGAGGCCTGCTTCAGATCTTCGGGGATGAGCCGGTCGTAGGTATCCTGGTTGGTGTGGTGGGTGCGGGTGCCGTAGTCGAGGGGGTCCTGGATGAACTGGAAGCCAGGCAAACCCACGGCGTCAAACGACAGGTGGTCGGTTCCTCCTGTATTGCGGGGCGTGACGGTGGTAGCGCCGAGGTCAGCGAAAGGCGCGAGCCAAGCGGTGAAGATGGGGGCTACGTCCGGGTTGCTTTGCTGATAGATACCGCGGATTTTGCCGCCGCCGTTGTCGAGGTTGAAGTAGGCGGCCAGCTTCTCGTGCTCGGGTTGCAGCTTCATGGTAGCGGGGTCGGCAAAGTGGTTTTTCACGTAGTTGCGCGAACCGAACAGCCCTTCTTCCTCGGCGCTCCACAGCGCTATGCGGATGGTGCGGCGCGGCTTCAGGCCACTGGCTTTCAAAATGCGGACGGCTTCCATCATCACGGCGCAGCCGGCGGCGTTGTCGGTGGCGCCGGTGGCGGCGTGCCAGGAGTCGAGGTGGCCGCCGAGCATGACGACTTCGCTCTTCAGCTTTTTGTCGGTGCCCGGAATTTCGGCTATGACGTTGTAGCCTTTCAGGTCCTGGGTCTGAAACCGGGTTTTGGTTTCCATTTCCACTTCCACGGGAATATTAGCCTCTACCAACCGAATGATACGCAGCTGGTCCTCGGGCGACATTTCAATCTCGGGCAATACCGGCTTGGCATCGGGGGCGTAGGGTGCGCCGTTGGAAGTGAAAAAGGTGCCTTGCGAGCCGCCGCGGGTGCTAAGCACGGCCGCGGCCCCTTCGGCCATCATCATCTCACTCATTTTGGTGCGCAGGGCCATGCGGGTGCGGTAAGTGGCCATCCGGTCGGCTTCAGACGTGGCGGGGGTGCCCGCCGCAGCCGCGGGACGGGCGGGTGCGGCACCTTCAGCCATTTTCTTTAGCTCCTCGTCGGAGTAGCGCTTGGCGTCGGGCTCGAAGCCTTCTTTGGGGGGCGTGGCGACTTCCGTTACCACGATTTTGTCGCGCAACTGGCCCTTGTACTTATCGAGTTCTGCTTCGGTGGCGGCTTTCACATACACCACTTGCTTTTTCACGTTGCCGCTGGTACTTGGGGTCCAGGCTTTGGGCGCGCCAATCATGGTGTGGTAGTAGGGCGCCGTCATGGCTACGTACGACTTCTCGATATCCCACCCACGGCCGAATTCACCCCATGGCTCCAGGTTGGCGTTGGTGAGGCCGTATTGGGTGAGGCGGGTTTTAGTCCAGTCGTAAGCACGTTTCAAGCCATCGGAGCCAGCCAGCCGCGGGCCGCACACGTCGGTGAGGTAGAAGGCAGTTTCCATCACCTTGGAGCGGTTCATGCCCTCGTCCTTGATTTTAGCAATAGCCGCTTGGTCTACCTTTTCGGCGGTTTGCTGGGCCAGAGCAGGAGCGGCCGTGGCTAAGCCACTCGCCAGGGCCAGGAGTCGTAGTGTGTTCATAGAAGATTGGTTGTGTGAGGAGCTTCAGGAGCTAAAGTACCTAGAAATACCGCAGGCGTTGCGTGGATACGAGTCTTTGCCAACCAGAACAACATTGTAGCTTAACTAAGAGAGTGCTGTTCCTAGAGCTTTAATGAACAACGAAAATCTATCAATTCAATAGTTTCTTGAAATTATGTTTCTTCAGGCAAAGGAAGAAACCAGTAAGTTGAATCTACGGAATAGCTATCGACCTACCTCATGAGAAAACAACTTACCCTTGCCTGCGCGCTGGCGTGCGGCTTCACTGCAAACGCCCAAAAGCTTACGGCTACCGAGCAGAAGATAATTGCTTCGGTGAAGCAGAATATGCCGCAGAGCGAGAAGCTGCTGGTACAGCTCGTGAACATCAACAGCGGCACCCTCAACCAGAAGGGTGTGCAGGAAGTAGGCGCTATTCTGCGCAAAGAGTTCGACGCCATTGGCTTTAAAACCGAATGGGTAGCCATGCCCCCGGCCATGCAGCGGGCGGGCCATTTGGTGGCGCAGCGCAAGGGCAAGAAAGGCAAGAAGCTTTTCCTGATCGGGCACCTCGACACGGTGTTTGAGTTGGACATGCCGTTCACCAAGTACACGCAGCTCAACGACTCGACCGCCACCGGCCAGGGTGTCAACGACATGAAAGGCGGTGACGTGGTACTACTGGCGGCTCTGCAAGCCCTGCAGCAAAACGGGCTACTCGACAACACCACTATCACGGCCTACTTCACCGGCGACGAAGAGCGCAAAGGCGAGGGCGAAGCTAGTCGCGCCGATTTCATTGCCAAAGCCAAGGAGTCGGACGTGGCGCTGGCCTTTGAGTCGGCGGCGGGGCTGCACTCGGTGGCAACGGCACGGCGGGGCTCCAGCAGCTGGCAGCTCAAGACGTATGGGCAGGCAGGTCACTCATCTACCATTTTCAAGCCGAATGTAGGCTACGGGGCTATTTTCGAATCGGCGCGCATCCTCAATGAGTTTCGCGAGAAACTAAGCCAGGAGCAGTACCTGACCTTTAATCCGGGTTTGATTGTGGGCGGCTCGGAGGTGAGGTACGACGCCAGCAAAGCGCACGGCGAAGTGGCCGGCAAAACCAATATCATTTCGCCGGAAGTAGCCGTGGCGGGCGACCTGCGCTTCCTCACCGAAAAGCAGAAAGACGATGCCCGCACCAAAATGCGCGAAATAGTGGCCCGCAACCTACCTAACACCCGCGCCGAAATAACCTTCACCGATAACCTCCCCGGCATGCCGCCCACCCCCGGCAATCAGAAGCTCGCCGCCCTGGCCGACTAAGTAAGCCGCGACTTAGGTTTCGGCCCCGTAACGCCCGGCGACCCTGGTTCGCGCGGCGCCGGCGACGTGTCGTTGGTAGCGCAATACCTGGATTGCCTCGATGGTTTAGGCGCCTCGGGCAAAGGCGCCCACGCTCCTGGCGAAACGCTTAACACCCGCGAGCTTCCCTTGCTCGTGCAGCGCGCAGCCCTCATGATTTACCGGCTCACGCGGTGAGTTGCAGGCTAAAACAGAGCTGCTGCATTATATATTATTTTCTATTACACCCCCATGTCTTCGCTTGAAACAAAGCTCAGCGCTTACCCACGCTAGACGCCTTATGAAGTATTTATTTGCATTGCTTTTGCTGTGCCTTTGCGCCTGCAATCATAAGAAGTCAGAAATTACTAGCACCGCAACATCACCTCCTATATCAGCTACTTCAGCCAAAAAAGTTGCTGCTAATGCTGATCCACTGGCAGACTATATGGCTACTTATAAGGGCCCTGTATGGCGTGATAGATTCAACGGAGAGCAGTATCCGCTCCCCGATTCAATTGGCGGTAAACCCGCTTCCTTCTACTTAAGAAATCCGAAAGTTTCTCCTCTTGCCAAAGCCCTTTACACCTCCCGCTTCAGACCAAATGATAGTGATTCTACAACTCAGTTATTAGCGCTTGCCACAACTGATAACAGTCAGATTCGCCCCTTCTACAGATGGTGCTTAGACTTCACTATATCTATTTCCGATGGTGCATTAGGCGAATATCCTGGCGAACCGGCCTTGACCTATGCCATTAAATTTCCGCAGGAGTTCTTTGCTTACATGGACAAAGACTCTACCGGTGAGCGGTACGGAAGGTGGGTGGAAAGTATTGCTTACAGCGGCTTACGCAACTACAAAGCAACTGCGCTGGCACCCCAAAGAACAATTGCCAGCGCCATGACCAGGCAGTGCCTTGCCTGCCCGGCGCAGACGGTTGGCCGAATCAATACTTTCGCGAAGGACGTTGCCGGTTTCGCCCAAAACAATCAACTATACCTCAACGACTAATGACCATCGAATTCATCCGCTACCGCATCACCGCTGAGTTGCAGCCAACTTTCGTTGAAGCCATCCGCAAAGCCAATCAGCTACTGGCCGCCGTACCCGACTGCCTCAATTACCAGCTCAACCACTGCGAGGAAGACGCGGAGCTATTCATCTGGCGCATCGAGTGGACGTCGGTGGAGCGGCACTTGAACGGCTTCCGCAAAAGCGCAGAGTTCGGGGCGTTTTTTCAGTTAGTGAAGCCGTTTTATTCCGGCATCCAGGAAATGAACCACTATGCAGTGGTGGGATAGAGTCAGTAAAAACCTTTGATAATTATGTCTGAAATCAATTTTTACTTACAAGATCTTTTTATTCAACACGGGGTTGGCATCATTCCTTTAGAACAGAGAGCTTTACTGCTGACCAAGCGGTTAGCACTACTGCAGGGGCATATCACGCAGCAACAGTACCCCAACGGCATCACTTCCAGGCTCGATGTGCAGGTTACTATTAAAGACCGCACCATCATCGAGTGCTTTGGCGATATTGGAGACACCGCCGAGGCAGCCACCCAAAGCAATCTGCGGAATTTCGCTCACAACAGCTTGCACGTGCTAATCGGCGCCCTTCAAAGCACTGAAGAAGAGGAGCAGATTAGTATCGAGCAGTGGCAAATTGGGGCGCAACAATGGAAAGTATACGGCGGAAACTATGGCATCAAATCAAGCGCTGGCAAGGCTGTACAGATTCCTGATAAATTATTTACGCATATAGAGCGCATCATTCAGGCATTGCCTTTGACAGAAGAGTATCACTGGTTTCGCTTTTTCGTCTGTTGCATAGACAATCAGATTTCGCAACTTGAATTTTTGGTTGACAACAAGATTTACGCGGAGGCTACGCAGGAATTGACCGCGCTTGACTGGCATCAGACGCCCGAATTCTACAGCATCCGACTATTTATTGTTCTACAGAAAGTAACATGAAGGCTCATGTGGGGCTTATTGATAGGTATGTCCCAAATAACCCCACCTCCCTCGCACTCGTCTAACCGGCGACCACCACACTAGCCCCTACTGACGCATGAGCCTTTGGGAAATTATTAAGCGCCTCTACCCGTATGTTCGGCCTTACCGCCCGCTGGTTATTGGCACGTTGCTGCTGACGCTGGTGGGGTCGTTGGCGGCGCAGGTGAATCCGTTTGTGCTGCGCTACACCGTGGATACGGTGCAGAACCTATTGAACCGCAACATGGGCCTGGCCCAAGGCGCCGACTTGCTGCTGCTGGTGAGCGGGCTGCTGCTCGGCAAGGAAATCATCAACACGTTCATCCAGTTTGGGCAGAAATTCTACGGCGAGAAAATCCGTATCAACGTGTCGAGCACCCTCTCGCAGGACGCGGTGCGCAAGATTCTGAGCTACCAGCTCGGCTTCTACTCCGACAATGGCAACCAAACCGGCAAGCTCCAAACTCGCATCGACCGGGGCGTGGAGAGCTTGATGAAGCTGGTGCAAAACTTCTTCATCGACATTCTGCCGCTGTTTGCCAACTCGGTAGTGGCCCTGATTATTATGTTTTCGGCCAACGTGTACGTGGGCTTGGTGGCGGTATGTATCCTGCCGCTGTACTTTTGGATCAGCTACCGGCAGGCCGATAAGCTGAACGGCACCCGTCGCGCCTTGCGAGGCTTGCGTGAGGCCAAAAGCCAGGGCCTGGTGAATTTGATTGACTCGGCAGTGGTCATCAAAAGCTTCGTGCGCGAAGACTACGAGCAGCAAAAACAGGCTGGCGTGCAGCAGCAGCTTCAGGAAGCGCAGCTCCAGACTCGCAAAACCAACTTCCTCTTCGACGGCCTCAAAACCTTTACCGAGCAGGTTGGCGTGGTGCTCATCATCATCCTCACGGCTTACCTGGTGCTTGATCGGCAGATTTCCATCGGAGCCATCATGTTCCACATCCTGCTCTTCAACAACGTGTCGGCGCCCATCCGGCAACTGCACCGCATCTACGACGAGATGAACGACGCCCTCACTTATTCCGAGGGCTTCTTCGACATCCTCGACGCCCAAGATGCCGTGGAGCCCACCGGCCCACTGCAACCCACCCACCTGCACGGCACCTTCGATATCTGCAACGTCGACTTCACCTACCCTAGCGGCACTCAGGCACTCTACGACGTGTGCCTAACCATTGAGGCCGGTAAAACCTCGGCCTTAGTCGGCCTGAGCGGTGCCGGTAAGAGCACCATCATCAACCTGCTCTGCAAGTTCTACACCCCCGACCACGGCAAGATGCTACTCGATGGCAAGCCCCTGGCGGATTACGATACCCACGCCCTGCGCCAGCAAATCGGGCTAGTGCTCCAAAAGAACCACATCTTCAAAGGCACCATCGAGGAAAATATCCGCTACGGTGTGATGGACGCCACCCTCGACCAGATCAAGCACGCCGCCAAGCAGGCCTACCTGCACGAGCAGATCATGGAGCTGCCGAAAGGCTACGAGTCGGATGCGCAGCAGCTGTCGGGCGGGCAGCAGCAGCGCATTGCCATTGCCCGGCTATTCCTAAAAAACCCGCCCATCATCTTCCTCGACGAGCCCACCGCCTCCCTCGATGCCATTGCCACCGAGCAAATCAAAAACTCGCTCGACGCCATCAAGCAGGGCCGCACCGTCATTATCATCTCCCACAGCCTGGCTCAAATCGTGGACGCCGACTGCATCTACGTCATGAAACAGGGCCGCATGGTGGAAAGCGGCACCCACGAGCAGCTCTACGACCTACGCGGCACCTACCGCGAGATATTCGACGCCTCGGCCCGCAGCCTCAACATCGAGAAGCTAGCCCGCGTGCTGGTAGACGACGAGGATGAGGTCGGCGATACGGCGGGGTGAGGAAAGATCATCCAACGACGACTATTTTGCTACTTTTCGTCTTCTAATCGATTATAATATGAGTCAAGCAGCATCTCTGTATTGTGTCGATAATGACTGTTTTCAACGTTTGGAAACTTATCCTGAGTCTTTTGTCCCTGCCCGAAACACTGGAAAGATTAAGAGTTTCTACACATTCGAAGGACTACGCTATATGTTGGCTAAAGGGCGTGACCTAGAAACTACTGATTTGTTGTCTGATCTATTTGAACCTTCAACTTTTATAGGGCAGGAGTTTGATCATAATAATGTTGATTGGGAAAATGAAGGCGACGGTTTTTTAGCGTTAGAAAATGCGCGCATTTATTATCATTCTCCTGATGCAGTTAAAGCTATTTTTGATTTTTTAGATACAGTAACAGAGAAGTCGTTTCTCGAATTATTTAACCCAGATGAAATGAATCACGCAGGAATTTATCCTAACATCTGGAACAGAAATATTGGCAATGATTGGGCTTGCAACGAGCAGCACATACTTCAAGAATTTCATGATTTAAAGCATTTCTTTGCTGGCATTAGCAACGGCACCAACTACTGCTTATGCTACGTAGGATAGTCTGTCACATTGCCTTCGGGAAGCCCCAACTAGCGCGAGTTTAGCGTAGCGTAACCCGTGCTAAGCCTTGATGACAAGGTTGTACCTCGTCTGCTGCGTTAGCGGCAAACCGTTCCCGCACCGTCGGGCACTTCTGCCCTCAATTCCGCGTATCTTCCGTAGCTAACCACCACTGCTATGACTCAACTTACCATCACCTTGCCTGACGAAGTGGCTCAGCAAGCCGAAGCATACGCCCGCGAGACTGGTCGTAGCCTGGAAAATATTCTGGAAACCTATCTGGAAAACGTGGTGAAAGCACGGACGAAACTGCCGCCTTTGTCGCCACGGGTACAGGCTTTGCTTGGCGCGCTGCAACTACCGGAGGGAATGACCTACGAGCAGGCCAAGGATGAGTACCTTACCAACAAGTATCTGAAATGAAACATTGGTTTTTGGATACGAATGTGCTGATTGATTTCCTACTGAACCGCCCGCCATTTGCGATGGATGCGGCGACTTTGCTGGAACTAGCGGAGCGGCGAGAAGTGCAATTATATGTGGCTAGCTTGTCCTTCGCAACGGCTTACTACCTCGGGCGCAAGACGCGGCCCCACCAACAAACTATTGCCGTTCTTGCTAATCTGGCGCAGCTAGTGCAGATTGTTTCGGTAGATGCTATTGTGGTTCGGCAGGCACTAGCCGCTGGTTTTTCTGATTTCGAAGACGCCTTGCAGCATTTCACCGCCACAGCAGTACCGGCCATCGAGGCTATTATCACCCGTGACCCGAAAGGCTTCCAAGCCAGTACGCTGCCGGTGCTCACGCCGCAAGAGGCGCTAGCCGAAATAAAATAGGTGCTGTTTTGTTGACGCCCCGCCTTTACATGCGGCACGGTTACAGCCTGAGTTACCGAGTCAACGTATCCATGGCGAACTTTACGGGCCGTTTCTTCTCTGCTTCGGCTTGCATACTTTTCTCGCCAATAGATGCTCTGCCTCAAACGCCTGCCTTTCCTGGTTCTGCTGGTGCTGCAAACGGCATTAGCCAATGCCCAAAAGCCAGACTTCACCGCTCGTACCATCAGCTTGCCCGCAGAAATTGCCGACCGCAACAACCAGCTCTCGGGACTGTACCTGCGCAACAACCAATTGCTGCTGCTAGCTGAGAGCCGCTTGCAGGAGCATGCCGAGGCCAAAATGTACGCCCTGGATCTGGCCAGCGTCGAAGCACAGTTAGCTCAGAAGTCAGCAGAGCTGGCCTATAAAAAATATGTTATCCAAAACCTGGAGCAGATCCGAGCCCGGATAGACAGCACGGGGCAGCACTACGAAGGGTTGGAGGCTGTGACGGTGCTGGACGACGTGGCGTATTTCTCTATTGAAACCGCCACGTCTTCGCCGTACTGCTACGTGATAAAAGGGTCGGTTGATGATAGCCAGGCCACTATTACCCTGGACACTCATTATCTGGTGCCGCTAGCCAAGCCTACCCTCTCCAACGGTGCGCACATTTACAATGCCGGGTTCGAGGCCATGTCGAGCTACGGCAAACGCTTGCTGCTGCTGTACGAGTACAACTACTTCGCGCACGACAATTACGCCTTCGCACTACCCAACGCGGCCGTTATGCCTGATATTCCGCAACTCATACCCATGCAGCGGCTACCTTTCCGCGTGACGGATATGGTGCAGGAAGGCAAGAACCGTTTTGCCGCCATCAACTATTTCTTCAATGGCGCCGACGACAGCGTGTACCGCCCCGCCCCCACCGACCCCAATACCCGGCTTGTCCGGCCAGACACCAAGTACCAGAATTATTGCCGGCTCATCAGGGTGTACTACAAGCGCAACAAGGTAAGCTGGAAGCCTTTGTTCGAGTTGCCCAAGGAGTATATGACCTACAATTGGGAAGGACTGGCCGCTTACCGAGGCGGCTATTTCCTGATTAATGATAAATACGGTCCTTCCAATCAGTCGACTCTACTGTATCTTCAGAAGAAATAAGTGCTTCGCTTTACTTGCTCAATTGGCAGGCAAAACGAAGTTTCTGTAGTCTGCTGGCAGTGCTGGCTACGAAATCATCTGACCATGCCTCGCTTTCTGCTTCTTGCGCTTCTGCTATTCACCCAGCTAGCCCATGGGCAGGCGGTACCGTATGGCAACAACCCCGCCGCTGGCAAGTACGCCACCCTGCGCGGCGTGAAGCTGTACTACGAAGCCTACGGGGCCGGTCCGCCCCTGCTGCTCTTGCACGGCAACGGTGGCAGCAGCAAGGAATTTGCGAAGACGATTCCCTACTTCGCCAAGCGCTACCGCGTCATTGCCATGGATAGCCGGGCGCACGGTAAATCCACGGACCGCACCGATTCGCTGAGCTTCGAGATGCTGGCCGACGACTGCGCGGCCCTGCTCACCCACCTGCGCCTCGATTCGGCGTACGTGCTAGGCTGGAGCGACGGCGGCATTACGGCCCTGGTGCTGGCCCTGCGCCACCCGCAGAAAGTGAAACGACTAGCCGCCACCGGCGCCAACCTTTGGCCCGACTCTACGGCCCTGATGCCGGAGCTGTGGCAGCAGATGAAGCGCGGCTACCAGGAAGGCCGCACCCAAACCTTCCCTGACCCCGGCCGCATAAACGACTGGAAAGTGTTCTTGCTCGACTGGCGGCATCCGCACATCCCCCTGTCGGCGCTGGCCCGCCTGAAAGCTCCTGCCTTCATCATCGCCGGCGACCGGGACGTGATTCGGCCCGAGCACACACTGGCCATTTACCAGAATCTACCTCGGGCCTGGCTCTGGATACTCCCCAACAGCGGCCACGCCACCCTCCAAGAACACGCCGACGAGTTCAACCGCAAAACCGACGAGTTTTTTCGGGCTCGTACTATCGCGGCGCCTGTCCGCTAAGTTGCCTGCCTAGCACGAATCCAGTGGCGGATACATCGGGCCCCGACCTTCATAAAGCCTCGGCTCTTCTGCTAACCTCACACGAAAGGCCGCATCAGCCTACAAGGCTTCTCGCGCTTGGGTTGAATAAGTTGGAATAAGCGCGGGGTGTTTCGCGTCCGGCGCCAGCAAGGCAGATGTGGTGTAGGGCAAGCGAGCCAATTAGTTGTTGAGTTCAGTCAGCGAGAAATGGGGTGGCTATTTCCATAGCCTCTGCCTCGTTGCGCTACGCCTTATATTCATGGCCTTGAAGTGCTGTTGGCCCACTCCCGCCGCAGGGCTGCGGGCTGCAATACTTACTGCAGCGGTGCCTGTTCTCTAGCAAAGTCTTTAGCTTAGAACGATGGCTTTACAGTTGGTTCACGCGTAATAAGCGCATGGAAACCTACGTACTCGGTGACATACACGGCGCTTTTCGTGCGCTAGAGCAAGTATTAGAGCGCAGTCCCTTTCGCCCTGGCCTCGACCGGCTTGTTCACTTGGGCGACGTGGCCGATGGCTGGCCCGAAACACCGCAGTGCGTGGAGCGCCTGCTAGGCATTCCGAACAGCATCTGGCTGCAAGGCAACCACGACTGGTGGACTGCCGAGTGGCTGGCCTCTCAATTGCCTCGTTCTCAACTCAACCAAATCTGGTACAAGCAAGGTGGCAAAGCCACTTTCAACGCCTATCTGCTAGGCCCCACAGAACAGATTATCCGGCATCTTCACGATTTCTTTGCCAAGCAACGGCCCTATTTCGAAGACGATGAAGGCAACTTGTACGTCCATGCCGGCTACGACCCCACGGTTCCTATTGCCGAGCAGGAGCCGTACGAGCTTGTTTGGACGCGCACTTTGTGGCAGTACGGGCTGGAAGCATCTGCTTACCAGGAGTGTTTTATTGGCCACACGCCCACCTGGCCGGCAAGCAAAACGCCCCTTCAACGCGCCAACGTCTGGAACCTGGACCAGGGCGCGGCGTACGGAGGCCACCTGAGTTTGATGAACATACGCACGAAAGAGTTTGTGCAGAGCGATGCGGTGCAGCAGCTGTATCCTGGCGTGAAAGGCCGGTAGGTAGTGGCGGAAGAAGCACCACCTCTTTGATCTTTTTACGTCTTTTGCACAGGATTCGCAATATTGTTGTCGGCTAGTACTCGGCTGCCCTTTCCAGCATTGCATTAAATAAATCATGACAAAAGCTCCTTCCTTTCCTGCCTTACCCGATGGCAGAAAGTCCCATGTAGTGCAATTAGAAGAAGGCACGGCTATTCCCCGTATCATCCATCAGACCTTCATGACGAAGAGTTTGCCTGCCGAACTCCAGCAGAATGTCGACAACCTGAAGAAGCTAAATCCGGGCTGGACGCACATCATCCACGACGACGACGATATAAAGAAGTTTATCCAGGAGAACTACGGCCCATCCATCCTCAAGTACTACGAGCGTATAAATCCACGGTATGGCGCCGCCCGGGCCGATTTGTTCCGTTATCTGCTGCTGTATAAATGCGGCGGCGTTTATCTGGACATCAAGAGCACGTGCGTGCGGCCCCTCGACGAGGTGCTGCAACCAAACGACCGATACATCTTGTCGCACTGGCGCAACAAGCCCGGCGAATCGCATGAGGGCTTTGGCATGTCGAAAGAGGTTGGGCACTTGGCCGGTGGCGAATACCAGCAGTGGCACATCATTGCCGCGCCGGGCCACCCGTTCCTGAAAGCGGTAGTTGAAACCGTGCTCACCAGCATCGATAAGTACCGGCCCTGGCTGCATGGTACGGGTGGCATCGGCGTGCTACGGCTAACTGGCCCGCTGGCTTACACGCTCGCCATTCATCCCTTGCTAGCAACAGCATCCTACCGAGCGGTGGCCGACGAGTCGGCCGTAGGGCTCCAGTACAATATCTATAAAACTACCTCGCACCGAGCAGTTTATAAAACGAATTACTCGCTCCTGACTGAGTCGGTTATTCATATGAACTGGCTGAACAAGCTGCCCGCGCACTTCTACAGCTTCGCCAAGAAAAGCAAGCACTTGCTATTTGGCAGATAGCTACCTACCACGATTACGGGTTGTGGCCAGAAAGCTTGGGTTCACTTTCCTAAGTGAGTTGAAAAGCCAGCGCCTCGTTGCACAACTAAATCGTGCAACGAGGCGCTGGCTTTTCAACTTCTACTGCTTTTTCAACAAATGCCACTTATTAACCTTCTTGACTTCTCTGAACGTGTGGAGTGAATCGAGAAGCTTTTGGTCTTTGGCGGAAATATCGCCCCGCACCAGCAGATAATCTGACTTCTGCATTATTTTCCGAGGACTTTCATTGTAATACATGTAGCCTTGGTAGGGCAGACCACCACTTTCTTTTCTTCTGATCATCCCGAATCTATAGTCGATAATTCTGGTGGTAGAAATACCTTGGTTCCTTACTATAAAATAATTTTGAAAGTGGTCGTATATCATTCTTCCTCTGTAATAAGGATCATAATTCATGTAAGAAAGAACCTTCGTATTGTCTTTCGGCAGTACTTCAGAGAAACCTTTATTCTCTCGGTCGAACTGAATAAAATATTGCCCCCACAGCACTAGATGCACAAAAGCAACTAAAATTGCTGCGTAAGCAAATACTTTGTTATCAACTTGAGGAGCTTTGCTTCCAATGAAAATAAGAGCGAACAATAGAATAGTAGAAAACCGTTCGTACAAAGGCTCTTGCCCCGGAATACGCTGAGGCAGCAGAAAGTAACAAAACAAGCTTACTCCTAAAAGAATAAAAATATAAACTAGCTTATCGTCGATAATAGGATACAAGCTTTGACGCTGCGCGTCGTTTTTACCAGTTGCGTATTTATAACCAATGATTATAAATGGAACCAAGATGATGACAGCCAGCAGAAGAGCAACTATTTTTCCGAGCGGCCCATTAAAGAGCTGCGCATTATCGGCGACTATAAATTTTGCTCTGATCAAGAACGTTTGCAGAAACTCATGCTTGTAGTACTCCTTCATAAACGCCCCGGTCGAGGTTTCATCAGCAGTATACCCAGTGCTATTTTCGGCTGATTTCTGAAGGAAAAACCACCAATAAACAATCAATCCTCCTAAAGGCACTAAAGTAAACGAGTTCAGAACCAGAGCTTTGAAATCGTTCCTATACCTGTACAGCAAAAAGCATCCAACCATTAGCATGCAGAACAAAGCTACCATGGCATGCGAGAAATATACTAGCAGTAACAGCAGCGAAATCATAATCATGTTCGCTACATAATTAGACCTCTTATTGGTAGTCCTCAACCAAAGCCAAAGGATCAATAATATTGTATTGTTGGCTATAGCATTTCCTGTGAAACCAAACGACAGGTTGTAATTATAAACTAAAATAAAAGCGATAATAGCAAACCACTTGTTACCTTGTAACTCTCTGATTACGAGTAGAACCAAT
Source organism: Hymenobacter sp. (assembly GCF_036387835.1). Taxonomy (GTDB): domain Bacteria; phylum Bacteroidota; class Bacteroidia; order Cytophagales; family Hymenobacteraceae; genus Hymenobacter. Next base: position 26,175 of record NZ_DASVSY010000122.1, read on the forward strand.
ACAGGAAGCGTGATAACTAAAATCAGATGCAGTACTTTGTTAGCAATTTCTACATCAGGGAAAACAGGCAAGGAGAAAAATAAGAGATGAAAGGTATTTGGATAGAATAAATAGTTAAGAGTATAATACTTATTAAATTGGTTGGAAGCCTCATTGTAATACCTATAAATTGACCCTTCCGCTAAGTGGCTAGGCACATCGGCAAACGGAAAGAAATCGATGCGCAAAACTAAAATTGCGTGTAGGCAAAGTAAAACAACGAAAAAGATCCAGAAGCTGTTTTTAGATTTCAAAATGCAAGGGTTGGTTTGGCAATTCTAAGCGCACATTCGTATGCACTTCTCTGACAAATGCTGGTCAGATTACGCTTCAATAACTAGAATACGAAATACTTGGGCTCTTTTTAGGGGTTCGTACCACTATAAAAGTTTAAAAGGGAAACTGCTTGACTACCCTTACCCAAAGCTTTATTGCTTTCCAATACCTGAAGTTTTTCCACTGACTGCAAATAGTTTGTGTGTCTGCTTGTCTGCCTTGAAGTGGAGCACTTCTTTATCAAGAACGATAACTTCCCTAGGAAAAGGGAGAGGTCTTGAACGCGCTGCAATATACGTATTCCAATTAAAAATTGCATATATCCGTAAGATCATTACTTGTTCAAGTTCAAACCACAAATGGGTTCAGCTTCAAGCTGCTCGGTACATTGCTTGGCCTGCGTATCAGCTAGTGGCATGTGGCGCTTATGTAGCCGCTTTTAAAGGAGCCGCATCCGCTGCTGAACATGCCAACGCAAGGCATTACCAGGTTAAACGGCCATTCAAACTCCTCGGAGTTGGTAGGCATCCCGGTATCTTCGCTGGACAGTTGAATTCTCTTATCTTCTGCTTGCCCAAACAACACCAGCAACCACGGGCATGGGCCAGTACAACTCAAGTTATTTTTATGCAAACCGAGGCTGACGTATTGGTTATTGGGGCGGGCTTGGCGGGGCTGGTAGCCGCCGCCGAGCTGGCCGATGCCGGCAAACGCGTGCTTCTCCTCGACCAGGAACCCGAGCAGAATATGGGCGGCCAGGCCTTCTGGTCGTTCGGTGGCCTGTTCCTGGTTGATTCCCCCGAGCAGCGCCGCCTCCGCATCCGCGACTCCTACGAATTGGCCTTGCAAGACTGGTACAGCACCGCGGGCTTCGACCGCACCGAAGATAAGTGGCCCCGGCGCTGGGCCGAGGCGTACGTAGGCTTTGCCGCGGGCGAAAAGCGGAGTTGGCTGCACCAGATGGGCGTGCGGCTCTTCCCGGTTGTGGGCTGGGCCGAACGGGGCGGCTATGGCGCTAGGGGCCCGGGCAATTCGGTGCCGCGCTTTCACGTGGCCTGGGGCACGGGCACGGGCGTGGTGGCTCCGTTTGAACACCGCGTCCGCGAAGCGATGAAGCGGGGCTTAATCACTTTCAAGTTTCGCCACCGGGTTACCGAGCTAACCTTAACCAATGGCGTGGTCGACGGCGTGCGGGGAGAAGTATTGGAGCCGAGTGCCGTGCTGCGAGGCGAAAAAAGCTCCCGCTTGGTGGTAGCCAACTTCGCGTTTCGAGCGCAGGCCGTTATCGTGACATCGGGCGGCATTGGGGCCAACCACGACTTAGTGCGCAAAAACTGGCCCGCTCGTTTGGGCGAGGCGCCCCGGCTCATGCTATCGGGTGTACCCGACCACGTAGATGGCCTGATGCTGGGTATCAGCGAAGCTGCTGGTGCCAGCTCCATTAATCAGGACCGCATGTGGCACTACACCGAGGGGCTCGATAACTGGAACCCTATCTGGAGCCGCCATGGCATCCGTATTCTGCCCGGCCCCTCCTCGCTGTGGCTCGATGCCCGCGGCAACCGGCTACCGGTGCCCCTGTTTCCTGGCTTCGATACCTTGGGTACGCTCCAGCACCTGCGCCAGACAGGCTACGACTACAGCTGGTTTGTGCTGACGCAGAAGATTATTCGGCACGAATTTGCCCTCTCGGGCTCCGAGCAAAACCCGGACCTCACCAACAAGAGCTGGCGCCAAACCTTGGGCCGTGCCATTGGCAAAGGGGCGCCCGCTCCGGTAGAAGCCTTCAAGCAAAAGGGCGCTGACTTTGTGGTCGCAAAGAACCTGCCTGATTTGGTACGGGGCATGAACGCGCTAACCCCGGAGCCCCTCATCGACTTCAAGCAGCTAGAGCAGGAAATCGTGGCCCGCGACCGGCAAATTGACAACCCATTCAGCAAAGATTCGCAGATTACAGCCATCCGTGGGGCGCGCAACTATTTAGGCGACAAACTCATTCGCACGGCCAAACCCCACAAGCTGCTCGACCCCGCCATGGGGCCGCTCATTGCGGTTCGGTTGCACATACTCACCCGCAAATCATTGGGCGGATTGGAAACAGACCTCTCAGGCCGAGTACTAGGCGCCAACGGCGAACCAATACCGGGCCTCTACGCGGCCGGAGAAGTGGCAGGTTTCGGTGGGGGCGGCATGCACGGCTACCGGGCCTTGGAAGGCACGTTTCTTGGCGGCTGCCTTTTCTCGGGCCGCATAGCCGGACGTGCGGCGGCTCAGGCCGTGGTGTAGCGCGTCGAGGTCTTACCCTATTCAGAGGAAACGCAAGAAGTCAGGCACTTCAACCCGACACGAAGAACCCCGCTTAACGGCTGCTGTTAAGCGGGGTTCTTCGTGTCGGGTTACAGCCTTTCCGTACTCAAGTGCAAGCGGTTGCTGTGCAGAGAGGATGGGTTGCCCCTTATACAAATCCTAACTGTAGCAGACAGAGCTTATGTGTTATCCGAAGAGTAATCCATTATGGCAAGCTCCGCATGACAAACTTTTTGGGTAGCCTCTTGGTCTGCTATTTCGTAAGACTATTCCTTAACGAAACGGCGCGATACGATGCCTTCGGGTGCTTGAAAGCGGATGAAATAGGTGCCTGGCTGCAGATTAACAACCGGAATAGTCTGCCCTGGTGTCATCTGTCCGCCAGTTACGCGCAGCCCGTCTTGGCTCATCACTTCGTATGGCAGCGCAAAGCTTGCTCCCGCTACAGCCAAGTCTTCGTGTGCCGGATTGGGGTACACATCCAAAGCTAACGCCCCCGCCGGTTCCAGCACCAGGGTTGGGTTTCCATCCAGCGTATAGAGAGGCTGGTTGCTGGTTACGGTATTGTCGGCATATTCCACCACCCGGATGTGGTACGAGTGACGCGGGTCCAGATTGCGGATAGACAAGGAATCGGCCGTTTCATCGGCTACCACATACGTGCCATGGCCTAGCGGCTCACCTTGCCCGAAAGGAGCCGCGGTGTACCGGACGCCATCCGTAGGAAAAACGTCTACCGGCCCATCGGCCCGCATCAGTACCAAGCGGCGGTTGCCGGTTCCGTGGGTCCAGCGCAGCAGCACGCTCGCCGAATCTTTGGTGGCCGTAAGGGCGGTGGCGTTCTGCAATGGCGCCGACAGGTTGTGGGACGGCCACCCGGCCGCCGTTGGAACAGCCACCCAGCCTAATTGGTCGAGCTCCTGCCAGAAAGCTGGGGTGCTTGGGCACGTATTAAGCAAAATAGCCCAGGTGTAGCCTCCTGCGGTGCGCACCAGGTAAGTAGCCGTGCCATCGAGCCGGCCCCCGTGCCAACGGTTGCCAAAGCGGTTTACCTGCCAGCCCTTGGCATAGCCCGGACTGGCAGCCGACGGTCGCGCCAACGTTGCCAGCGTGGAAGGTGTTAGCAGGCCAGGATGGTCGGGGCCGCCTTCCACGGCTTGCACCAGCCGCACCAGGTCTCGGGCCGAGCACACCCAACCGCCGTGGGCGCTCATCGCTTCGAGGTGGAAGCCGCCGTAGGCAGCGGGAACTGTTTGCCCCGAGCCATTGCAGGCCAGGGTTTGGTATTGGCTTTGGTATTCGGCCTCTCGCTCTAGCTTACCCGAAGCCAAGTCATGGCCCAAATGGGCTTCCAAGGCGCCAGCGGGCACCAGCAAGTTGTTGTGCACCCACGTTTCGTAGCCTTGCCCCGTAACTGCCTCCACTATCTTGCCCAGCACCAGGTAGCCGATATTGGAATAAGCATAGCGCGTGCCGGGCGTAAAGTTTAGCCGCTTGGCCAACAGAAAGCGCACCATAGCAGAGTCGCCGACGGGACTAGGCACTTTCAGCTTCTGCGCCACATGCAACGGAAAATCGACCGGGTCGCAGCTGCCGTAGCCATCGCAACCGACGAGCCGGTCCCAGCCTGCGCTGTGCTCGAGTAGTTGCTGCACCGTGATGTCGTATACCCGCTGATCGGTGATGACACTTGTGTAGTAAGGGCTTTGCAAATAGCCTTGCGGCCCGAAAGCTTTGCCCGCCAAGTTGATGCGACCTTGCTCCACTAGTTTCAGGACCGCCATAGCGGTTACCGGCTTCGAGAGGCTAGCCACGCGCAACAGGTGGTACGGCTGCAAGGGTTCGGTACGGGCCTGGTCGGCATAGCCGAAAGACCGGGCATACACCAGTCGGTCGTCCTTGCCAAACGCGACGGAAGCACCTAGTATTTCCCAGCGCTGCATAAAGCGCTGCAGCGCTACTTCAAACTGTCTGAATTCAGAAACCGGAATGCCCGTTTGGGCCCCAACATTGAAAGAAAGCAATAGGAAGATAAGAGTATAGATTTTCTTCAAATTAAATAGAAATAAAAAGCCATAAAAGTTTCATTATCGCCTCATTACGAAGCTAAATGACATGGCAATTTTATTAGATAATCTGAAGTTTAAAATCTATTACTCAACCAATAAATATGATATTTCCTTTACAAAAAGTTAAAGTACAACGCATTTCTATCTAGAGTAATAATAGCATTATTTACATCAACAGCAACTTCCAAAAGAAGCCCTGAACGATACCCTGCCGCTGCTGCTCCGAACAGGTCTAACTTCTCGCTCGGCAATTGATTTTAGCACAGCCACACAGGCTTCTTCGCTGTCTGCTGGCGGCTTCTCAACAAGCTACAGCAATGCCTGGTGCTTAACGCATAAGTTCAGGCCGAACACCTACTGTCACGCTAGTTCTTCTGAAACAGAAACGAAGCAATTCGGGGCACGCCAGCCCGGTCTTCCTCGTCAAACCACTCCTGCAGAGCCAGGCAAGCGAAGCCGTTTTGGCGGGCACTTTCGGTGTAATCAGAAATGTGATGGACGTGGCATTCCAGCTCGAATAGGCCGGTAGCGGTGTCGAAGCGGGCTTTGCTGCCTTGGTACTGCTTGAACGGATGCAGCTCGCCGACGTAGAACAAGCCGCCGGGCTGAAGTGCCTTATGCGCTTGCCCGAATACAAAGCCCAAGTCCTGGATGTGCTCCAGAATGAGGCTACAAGTGATAAGGTTGACCGGCTCAGCAACGAACTGCCAATTTTGGGTGATGTCGCCCTGCTTGAAGGTTATGGAAGAAAGCGGCAGCTTCGCTTGGGCTTTGCTGAGCATCTCCGTGGAAAAATCAACAGCCGTAACGTGCGCGGCTTTAGTAACCAGCCATTCCGTGTTTTTACCGGTACCACAGCCAAGCTCTACTGCTTCCGAAACGATAACATCGCGCAGAACAGTTCGGATAGCGTGGGCTTCTAAGTCGCGCGTTCTATTGAGGACCGAATCGTACGTGTTGGCCCATGTGTTGTAGGCTTGCTGGATGTTCATGCCAAAGTTGGATTGCGCCACATGTTTACAAAGCACAAGATAACCAGTTGTTGGCACCTTGCTTACGCGTGCAGTTTACGCGGCCACACCACCCTATTTGCCTATCTTACTTTGCCGGAGGCTGCGCTGTATGCCGGCAGCGGCTAAAGGCTTTCGTCGTAGATAAGCCCTGCGGCGCATGGCCCGCTTGGTATCAGGTTATAGTAACTAGCATTGCGCCACATAAACCTGCCGCTGATGCAGCGCAGTAGTGGTCTACTTCCCCGTGCTGTTGCAGTAGAATACCCTCCTGCTGGCGCGGATATCAGAACGTTATAGGCTGTGCCGTTGTGCTTTATTCTTATAGATAGTATGGGTGTTTGCGAAACTCAGCCGTACACAGTCTAGCGAAGCGCTTATCTACCGCTTCGTGAGGCCATACCTCGGCCGAAATCCAGCATACTTACTCATGAAAAACTTCACCGTAGAGCGTCTTTCCTTCGAAACGCTTACCGAGTTGCCAAACTCCTGGCAAAATCAGGATTACAAAAACTTACTGCGCGAAACGGGCTACGATAACCCCGACGAAATAGAGCCGGCCGAACTGAAAGCCATGTGCCTGATGGCCCTCACCGACCTGGAACCTACCGAAGCCGCGCAGCTGGTATTAAGCTATTTATTTGCCGATCAGCTCAATACCGGCCAGATCGAGAACCTGGCGCACCAGATGCTCACCGAAAAGCTATGGGAAGAAAACCCGCAGCTTACCCAGCACGAGGACTTTTACAAAGCTACGCAGCTGCTATTCGAAGCCTACAACGGTAAATTTCCGCGGGCTGAAGCCGTACAGTTTCAAGTGCAGCTCACCGGCGAAGATGCCGACGCCTTAACTCTGTTCGACACGACTCCAGAAGCACCGCTACTACGCCTGCTAGCCCAGGGCATGCCCGACAACACGCTGCTCAAACGCCTGTTTCACAAGCAGCTCGATGGCACCAGCTTTCCTGAAGCAGCATCTATCATTTGGCAACTGCATCCCATTAAAAAGGAAGATAAAGTTGCGATATTCGAGGTGGTAAGCTCAGCGTATTGGCTGGATGATTTCAAGTACGCCGATTCCTACGAAGCCACCACGCAAGCAGACGCCTTGGTTGAAGAAGGCTAACCCAGACAGCTACAGCACAGTTACCGTCGGCTAGCTAACCGTAATAGCATTGCGACCAGAATCTGCCGTGCCGCCGGTTAGTTGCGCCACCATGTCGTCGAGAATACCTTTGCCGAAGCCTATGCGGGTAGCGTATTCCATGCACAGGCCGTATTCGCGCGGGTCAATCTGGCCGTCTTGCAGCATCATTTGCACCAGCGTTTGCAGCTCCAGTGTTCTTTGCAAGCCTTCGGAGGGCACGATGAAGCTTAGCACGCCTATGTTATCGATTATGGGCTTTACGTCATCGTACGTGAGGGCCAGCCGGTTGCCAAGCTGCAACAAGAACTGACCTTCCTCTTCGTCTAGCTGTCCATCGGCTGCAGCCAGCAGTATTATATTTTGAAAGAAGGCTAGCTTCTTCTGCTGCGTATCGAGGAGTTCTTCGAGTGTTTTCGTTTCCTGCATGGTGGTGGGTATTTACTGAAAGAGCTACATAGCACCTGGCTACGAACACCTTTTATCGAACGGTGGGCATTGGTGAATGTTATGGCTCAGGTTGGCCTCAAGATCCCTGTTAAGGGCTAGCTGTGATGAAATGGGCACCCACCCGATGCGGGTGTAGCGTCACTCGCCGTCGTAACAATGGGTGCCGCCTTACCGGTGGCGCGCACATTGCGCAGCACAAAGCCACTGGTCGGCATGGTGGGCATCCGGGTTAAATCGTAGCGCAGATCTTGGGGCGGCACGTCGTTGGTGATGCCTTCGTTGAGAAAATGTACGGCCTGCTTCATGGCTTCAATCGTAATCCATTCGCCGGGGCAGCGGTGGCCGGTGAGGTAGTCGCCGCCCCCTTGCGGAATAAAGTCGTAGGCGTTGTCTTGCCACTGCCGAAACCGGTCGGGCCAGAACACTTCCGGGTCCTGCCACCACCGCTCGTCGCGGTTGGCGCCGTACACGTCGAGCAGCACCATAGTGCCTTTGGGGAAATGGAAGTCATGCCAAGTGAAATCGTCGCGCACAATAGCGCCCAAAAACGGGGTAAACGGAAAATAGCGGCGCACTTCCTGCACAAACAGCTCGGCATAATCCTCGTTGGGGTTGCGTAGCTGCTGCCGGTACGGAGGGTACTCGTGCAAGGCGACGGCGGCAAAGGTGATGTAAGTGGCAATGGCCACAATGGGCCGTACGGCGTTTATCAGTTCTATGGCCGCCATCTGCACGTCGAACAACTCTCCGTCGGGCTCCCGGTGCCAGGCTACGGTGTGCGCCGCGGTGTTTCGTTCAGGCCGTAGTTCGCCGGAGCGGATGTCGCGGATAACTTCCCGCATCCACTTTTCGCAGCGGCTCCGGGCCTGCTTGCCGCGCCAGTGCCGCGGGCCAACTCCGCCAAAGGCGTCTATCATGGCGCCAAAGTCGCGGGCTCTGAGCTGCACTTCTTCTTCCTTTAGCGGCACTCCGGCCCACGTGCAAGCGGCCCGGCAGAGGATTTCCTGCGCTTCATCAAACAAAACGACTTGGTCTAGCCGCTGCCAGTGCTCAGCATAGCGTTGCCACTGCTCGGCCAATAGGTGCATCAGTCGCCGCCGGCTCTCCGGCCCCATCAGCGACATAAACATTTCCTTGCGGCAGCGGTGCTCCCCATTGTCGCGCGTCTGGATGGCATGCAGTCCCATCAGTGTGGTTTGCACCCGCCGCGGAATAGCGCCCGTCCGGATAAAATATTCCGGGTCATAGAATAACTCCGCCGCCTCAGGCCCGTGCAGGCATATGGCCGGCAAGCCCATCAAGCGAATCTGAAAAATATCAGAATCAAACGCGCGGCTGCGGTCATAAAGGAAAGTATACCCTTGGCGCAGCACGTCTAGCGTACTGTCGAACTTCGGGTCGCGGATGATTTGGGGCATGACGTGAAGTTGGTGTAAGGTGTGGCACCAGCTTCTTTCCTACGAACTAACCGGCGAGAAGATGCTGCTGAGTTTTTACTTTATCGTCCTATGTCCGCGGCCGGAACTGTCTCATCCTCCCTGTAAAGACGCGATACTTCACGCCTCGGTAGTGAATGAACGGAACCCTGCCATCCAAGCAACATTTGCCACAAGCAGGCGCGAAGTGTTGCATCTTCCCATATCGTGTACTCGACTTCCCCAGGACGCGTGGTCAGCGCGCCGCCTAGCGCCCGCGTTGGCCCCTTTATTCAAACTCCCATGACACTCGGTTGTAAAAAGCATCACGGAGCGTATCCGCAATTGAAAAGAGGACGCATTTGCCTACTAAGTTGTTGGTGATAGTAGATGGTTTGTTCTACCGTATTCCTATTGAGCTACTGTAGAGCAACATACCGGTTTATCTTTAGTAGATTACAGAGCTGTAGGGCCAGCGCGCTCAACTCTGCCCCTGTCCTTTTTCTACCGCTATGCCGTCTACTTTCCGTGTCTCAAGGGCGTTAGTCCACCTTGCGCTTGCCTTGATGCTGCTTTATGTGGCCGCACCGGCTTGGGCCCAGCACGAAGCCGACCACTGGTACTTTGGCGACCGTACGGGGTTCGATTTCGGGCAGGGCAGTCCCGTTCCCGTACTCGACGGCCAGCTCACGACCAGCTTCGCAAGCGCCGTAGCCTCCGAACCGGCCACGGGGCAGCTGCTGTTTTACTCGAATGCCGAACGAGTCTGGAACCGCTTACACGACTTGATGCCCCATGGCGACGGCCTGCGCGGCAATAACTACGCAAACCAAGGGGCCCTCATCGTGCCTGTACCCGGCCAGGCCGGGCGCTACTATTTGTTCACCCTGCGCCAACCAGTGCAAGACCGTGCCTGCGGCCTGCACTACTCCATGGTGGATATGGAACGGGACGCTGGGCGCGGCGACGTGGTCGAGACCGAGAAAAATGTGCCCTTAGCTGGCGGCTTGACCGAGAAACTCACCGCCCTGCCCCACGCCAACGGCCGCGACTACTGGGTGCTGGTACACGTCTGGGGCACGGCCGAGTTCCTCGTCTATCCCATCACGGCCCAGGGCGTTGGGGCACCACGGCGCCAGGCTATCGGCCCGACCCACCCGGTACAGCCCGCCGACACCGTTCGGGGCAAGGGCACGGCCGGCTTCCTAAGGGCTTCGCCCGACGGTCGCCGGCTGGCCGCCGCCGTGGCCTTCGGCGTGGAACCGTTCAGCTTGTTCGACTTCGACACCGCTACCGGCACTGTGTCCCACTACGTGAATCTAGGCGCGCTGCAGGATGGGTACGGCGTGTGCTTTTCGCCCGACAACACGAAGCTCTACGTCCAAAACTTCACCCGGCTGCCTGACAACAGCGGGTACAACGTGCTGAGTCAATACGACCTGGCGGCGGGCACCGACGCAGCCGTGGCCGCCTCCGGCCGCAGCGTCGTGGCGGGCAACCCCGCCACCAACGTCAGCGCCACGGAAGGGGGCGGGGTGTTTTACGCGCTACAGAATGGCCCGGACGGCCGCATGTACGGGGCAAGTGCGTATAGTGCCGCCGGGGCGCCACCCGGCGAGAACGGCCTGCAAACGATGTTCGTGCTAGGGCGACCGAACGCCGCGGGGTTCGCGTGCGAGTTGCGTGCGCAGCGCTTCGCCTTTGGCGGCCGGCCGGTGTATGGGGGATTGCCTAACTTCCTGCAAAACACCTTCGATGGGCGCGAACCTGCCGTGGAAGCGCCGATATGCGAACCTGGCCCGGTTTCGTTGTACCCGAACCCCTGCGCTGAGGCGTGCTACGTGCGCTTGGCCAGCGAGTGCGGCCAGCCCTTCACGCTGACCCTGTACGATGCGCTAGGGCGCCGGGTAACCCAATTCGCCCGTACTGGGGCACGCGACGAGCCTCCCTTCCCGGTATCATCCCTGGCAGCGGGCCTCTACATCGCCGAGCTGCGATTTTCGCGCCAAGTGTTCTACGAGAAGTTGGTCAAGCACTAGAAACCATTCGTTGGCACTACCTATGGCGCGCAAGAAAGGGCTTCCTGCACAGGAAGCCGTTTTCGGCGGTTTTTTGTCTGTCGTGGCTGTTGCAGAACTCGCCAACAGCCAGCTTTAACCGAGCACCTATAAGCGCACATGGCTAAAAAGGGCTCTTCTGAAGGTGTGCGAGCCGTTGATAGCCATTAACTAGGCGGTTGTTTTCCCGTTCGAGGGGTTCTGCAACAGCCACTGTCCTTTTAAGATTTAAATAAAGACGAGTTAGTTGCTTGGGCTTTCTTGATTTTATTGAAACGCTTATTCACCCTTTCGTAATCAGCTCCACGATTTCCTCGGAAATGCCGGTGGTGCTGAAGCCACCGTCGTGCATGAGGTTTTGCATGGTCACGTAGCGGGTCAGGTCCGAGAACAAGCTCACCACGTAGTCGGCGCAGGCTTCGGCGGGGGCGTTGCCGAGCGGCGAGAGGCGGTTGGCGTACTCGAAAAAAGCATCGAAGCCACTAATGCCGGTACCGGCCGTGGTTTTGGTGGGTGACTGCGAGATGGTGTTGACGCGGACCTTTTTGAGCTTGCCCAGGCGCTGCCCATAGCTGCGGGCGATGCTTTCGAGCACCGCTTTGGCCTGCGACATATCCGTGTAGTCGAGGAAGGCGCGCTGCGCGGCAATGTAGCTTAGTGCTACCACGGAACCCCATTCGTTGAAGGCGTCCTGCTTCTCGGCCACGGCCAGCATCTTGTGGAACGACAGCGCCGATACGTCCAGTGTCTTCTGATACCACTCGTAGTTTAGCTCGCCGTAGTGCTTGCCCTTGCGGATGTTGGCACTCATGCCAATGCTGTGCAACACAAAGTCGAGCTTGCCGCCGAGTTGCTCCTGCGCGCCGCTGAAAAGCTTTTCCAGGTCTTCCATCGAGGTGGCATCGGCCGGAATGATAGGGGCGTTGCACTGCTCGGAGAGGCGGTTGATTTCGCCCATGCGCATAGCCAGCGGGGCATTGGTGAGCACAAAGCGGGCCCCTTCGGCGTGGGCCTTCAAGGCCACCTTCCAGGCAATGGATTCTTCATTGAGCGCACCGGAGATGATGCCGACCTTGCCAGCGAGGATGTTGTTGGACATATGGTGAGATTGTGAGATTGTGAAGTTGTGCCCGGATAAGCCCGCCGACACCTTCAAGGTAGTTCTTCCGTGATTAGATGGCGGCAATTTAGGTATTCACCAACTCACAATTTCACAACCTCACAATTTCGCTCTTACCCCACCAACTCCTCGCCGCGCATAGCTAACAGCTCCCGGGCACTCTGGAAGGCGTGCTGACTTGGGTTGGCGCCGGCAATCATGTGTGCAATTTCACTGATGCGCTCCTCCAGGTTCAACATCCGGATGCAGCTCACGGTGCGGTCGGCGCGGTCCTGCTTGTACACGAAGTAGTGCGTATCGCCGGCGGCGGCCATTTGGGGCAGATGGGAAATAGTAATGAGCTGGTGCTTTTGCGCCATCTGCTGCATCATACGGCCCACTTTCACCGCAATTTCACCGGAAATACCCGTGTCGATTTCGTCGAATACGATGGTAGGAAGGGCTGTTTTGTCGGCGAGCATGTACTTGATACACAACATCAGGCGCGAAAACTCCCCGCCGGATGCGGCCTTGCTTAGCGTTTGGGGCTGCGCGCCTTTGTTGGCAGTAAACAAGATGCTGATGATGTCGATGCCACTGGCGGCGGGCGGGCCGGCGTGGTGCTGCACCACAATGCGCGAGTTCGGCATGCCCAAGTCGGCCAGTAGGGCCACTAGCTCCTTCTCGAATTTCGGGAAACTCTTGCGGCGCGCTTCAGATAGCCGGGTGGCTAGTTTGGTAGCCGTAGCCAGAGCAGCATCGGAGTCGCGGTGCAGGCGGGAAATTTGCTTGTCCAGGTTCAGCACTGAGCTTACTTTGTCGCGCAGTTCGTCGCGCAAGTTCAGCAGGGCTACTACGTCGCGGACCTGGTGCTTGCGCTGTAAGTTGTAGATGACGTTGAGGCGGCTTTGCAGCTCGTCGATACGGGCGGGGTCGCCTTCGGTGCGGCGCTCAGCGGCTTCGGCCTCGGCGGCAATGTCGTTTATTTCGATGAGGCAGCTGTCGAGGCGCTCCTTCAGGTCGCGGAAGGCATCGGCGTAGGGCGCAATCTGACCAAGCAGGATGGCCGCATCTTTTAAGCTGCTGGCGGCGCAGTACTCGCCTTCGCTCAGGCTTTGCAAGGCATGCGTCAGCTTGAACTTGATTTCTTCAGCATGTTCGAGCTGCTTCACTTCCTGCTCTAGCTCGTCCTGCTGCTCGTTGTCGAGGCGGGCTTCTTCCAGCTCGTTCAGCAGGAAGCTGTGGTAGTCCAGCTCCTTATTGGCCTGCGCGACTTGGTCCTGCAAAGATTTAAGGTCGGCTTCCAGCTTGCGGTACTGGCGGTAGGCGTTGCTGTACTGACCCCGCGCGGGTATCAAACCAGCATACAAATCCAGCAGATTCAGCTGAAATACGGCATCCCCAAGCAGAAGCGTATCGTGCTGCGAGTGAATGTCCATCAGGTTGGCCCCAATGTGCCGCAAGGTTTCCAGCGTTACCGGCGTATCATTCACAAATGCCCGCGACTTGCCCGCCGGACTGATTTCGCGGCGCAGGATGCACTGCGTATCGTAGTCGAGGTCCTCTGATTCGAAGATGTCCTGGAGCTGGTAGCTGGAAATATCGAACTGGCCTTCAATCACGCACTTCTTCTCGGTGTCGAAGAGCATGCGCGAGTCGGCGCGGTTGCCGAGCAGCAGGCCGATGGCCCCAAGCATGATGGATTTACCGGCGCCGGTTTCGCCAGTGATAATATTGAGGAGCGCTGAAGGCCGCAGCTCCAGCTGCTCGATTAGAGCGTAATTGCGGATGCGAAGATCAACCAGCATACTAGTAGATAAAAGGCCGGTAACGGCCGTAGCTGACAAAGAAGAAACCCGCCACGCTGGCAAGGCCAGACAAGACGGGTTTTACAAACCTACTAATTAACTTAGGTTTATGCCAACTATTTTCGCATCAAGTTATTTCCCTGATCACGGATTTTTTGGATTAGTCGGATTGATCGGATTTTGTGGACGGTTACTTGTCAAGTTGGTTATCGCCTACAACATAAAACAAATAAACCTTTGTAGGATTAGCAACTGGTAGAGCTACTAAGGGTAGTTGCTAAGCCCACAGGAAAGGAAATCGTCCACAAAATCCGATCAATTCGACTAATCCAAAAAATCCGTGATCAAGGTTGCTTAAGCATGGCTTGGTACTTGGCCGAATTGGTAGGGTCTACTTCCGTGAGCAAATTCGCCAGATTCTGCTTCTGCTGCACATCACTGCCACTGCGAAAAATGTTGGCAATTTCGTCGGCTTTGGTATCGAAGAAGGCACGGGCTAACAAGGTGCCGGGTCGGCGCGTGGCCGCCGCCTGCACGCCTTGCAAAGCCGTAAAAATGCTGCTTCGGGCGTCGTCAGGTTTCTCGATAAAAATGTCGAGACCTTGGCGGTAGTAGGCGTAGCTGCCGGTGCGCAAGGCTTCCAGCTGCGGGTCTTGCAGGTTATTAAGCAACCAATAGCGGTTGCGCGTCTGGCCATCTTTCCACGCCTCGTCGGCCTCGTTGGTTACGGTTTGGGAGGCGGCATTTTGCAGCACGTTGCGGGCCCGGTCGTAGTAAGGGGAACCGGCGAGCTTGGCGAAGCTGTCTTGGTCGAGGCCGATGGCAATGTAGGCGTAGAAAGTCAGCAGCGAGGAAAGGTTGCTAACAAAGGTATTCTCCGAGTAATCAATCGGGTTTTGCGGCGAGTAGTTGAACTTGAAGTTGCGGTCGGAAAAGGTCAGCAGATTGGTTTCGTAACCGGTCCCGTACACCGGCCGCGTCGTGACGATGCGGGTGGTGGCTGTGTATTGCCCGTTCTGAGCACTGGTGATACCAACAAACATCCGCATCCGGATTCGCTCTTCCGGCCGGTAGGTTTGGCCGGTAAAAGGTTTGGTATTCAGGAAGCCTTGAATGTCGCTCTGCATCTGCTGCACGATGGAGCGGTCGGCAATAGTTACGTTTTCGGTGGTGACCCGTACTTCGGCCAGTATTTCCTGCGCTTGGCTAACAGGGGCCGTGAGCAGCAAAGTCAGAACAACTAAAACAGACGACAGCAGAGAATTACGCTTCACGGGGCAGGCGGGCAAGAACAGCTTGAACAATATCGTGGGCCACGGCGGCTTTGAGCTTCACTTCAAAGGTAAGCATTTCGCCCTGCGCGTCCAGCAGCGTCACTTTGTTGGTATCGACGCGGAAACCAGCACCAGCATCGCGCAGGGAGTTGAGCACGACCAGATTGAAGTTTTTGCGGTGTAGCTTCTCGCGGGCGTTGGCTTCCTCATTATTAGTCTCCAACGCAAAACCCACCGAAAATTGTTCGGGCCGCTTGGTTTTGCCTAAAGTAGCGGCAATATCTACGTTCTTGATTAGCTCCAGCGTGAGCGTATTGCCTTCTTTCTTGATCTTGTTTTCTGCTACGTGCGCCGGCTTGTAGTCGGCCACTGCCGCCGCAAACACCCATACATCGGCCTCCGGCGCTACGGCCGCTGCGGCCGCGTACATCTGGTCGGCAGTTTCCACCCGCTGCGTCCGGATTAGCGGATGCGCAGGGTCCGGCAGATTGGTTGGTCCGCTGATTAGCGTTACCTGGGCGCCAGTGGCCGCAAAGGCCTGGGCCAACGCGTATCCCATTTTGCCGGTGCTATGATTGCCGATGAAACGCACCGGGTCGATGGGTTCATACGTGGGGCCAGCCGTAATGAGGACGCGCATTGGGGAACAAGGAATAAAGAATTAGGAAGGAGATGTTGTCTGGGTGGCGCTGACGACAAGAAGCTGTTTCAGGATTTCATTTTAGATCCTGCCTACTCTGGCGTCCGCGTAGGCGCAGCAGCTCGCTAGGGCGGTACCTCCATGATGGTGCAACGATGCGAATGAGATGCTGCGCCGACGCCAGAGCAGGCAGGACGTGCAAGTGTGTTTGAAGGAAACTCTAAAACAGCTTCCAAACCTACCATTGCTTGTGCTTAACGAACACAGAGCCGAATTCCTCATTCCTCGTTCTTCAATCTCAATTCAGTTAACGCAGCCACAATGTCCTCTGGCTCTAGCATACGGCCGGGACCAGAGAGGCCGCTGGCTAGCTCACCGGCGGGAGAATCGAGAATGGTGTTGCCGTAGGAGCGCAGCCGCACCAGGTTGGCGGTGGTGGCGGGGTGGGCGTACATGTCGAGGTCCATGGCGGGGGCCAGCACCACGGGGCAGCGGGCCGAGAGGTACACGGCGTCTAGCAGAGAGTCGCAGAGGCCGTTGGCGAAGTGAGCCAGCGTGTTAGCCGAAGCCGGCGCGACGAGCAACACATCGGCCCACAAGCCTAAGTGCACGTGGTTGTGCCATTCGCCGGCTTGCTCGTCTTTCAGAAAACCTTGCAGCACTGGCCGTTTGGAGAGAGTGCCTAACGTGAGCGGCGTAACGAAAGCCGCCGCCGAAGCCGTCAGAATCACTTGCACTTCGGCGCCGGCTTTGGTGAGCAGCCGCACCAAAGAAGCCGCTTTATACGCCGCAATGCTGCCGCTTACTCCTAGCAAAATCTTCCGCCCCTCCAGTGCTAAGGCCATTACACTCCAAATTATATAGTTTAAGAATATACTAAAACCTAGAACGCCATGCTGAGCTTGCTGAAGCATCTCGCGGGCTGAGGTTGGAATACCACTCCAGTTTCAGCCCGCGAGATGCTTCAGCAAGCTCAGCATGGCGTTCTTTATTCTTGGTCTTACCTGAAGGCGAGTTTACTCGGCTTTGGGAGCAGCCGGTGCCACTTCTTCTTCGGGAGTGCGGTAATGCACTTTGCCTTCCAGGAATTCCTCGATGGCGAGGTTGGTGGGCTTGGGCAGACGCTCGTAGTGCTTGCTGATTTCGATTTGCTCCCGGTTTTCGAACACCTCTTCTAGGTTGTCGACGGTGGTAGCAAACTCGGCTAGCTTGCCGTTCAATTCTTCTTTCAGCTTAACTGCCAACTGGTTGGCACGCTTCGAGATGATAGCAATAGACTCGTATACGTTGCCCGTTTCGGCAGCGAATTCAGACATGTTGCGCGTTACAATAGAAGCAGAAACGTTGCTAGGAGTCTTCATGGATGAATGGTTGATTTGTTGAATTGCTAAATGGTTGGATTGTTAAATGGTTGGATTGTTAAATGGTTGATTGTTCTACCGGCTTGCTGAACGGCCAACCATTTAACAATTCAGCCATTCAACCATTAAAATTAATTCGCCGCGGCGTCTTTGGGCTTGAGCTTGGCGGCTTGAGCCGTGGCATCGGTGTACATCCGTTCGGCGGCTTTCAGGTTGCGGCTCTGCGGATAGGTGTCTACAAAGTGCTGGTAGAACGCTATTACTTCCAGAAACCGTTCGCGCTGTTTCTCAACTACGCTTTCACGGGCTAGGTCGTATTGGGCACTGATCTTCAGATACTCGGCTTCTTCGTTGAAGGCTGAGGCGGGGAACTGCTGCTGAAAAGTGGTCAGCGCCACCACGGCCGACTGGTAGTAGCGCAAATCGTAGTAGAGCTTGGCGCCCTGGTAGGCTTTGTTTTCCAGCTTCTTCTGCAGCTCCTGCGACATATTCTCGGCCTCGGGGCGGAACTTGCTTTCCGGGTAGCGGTTCAGAAACTCCTGAATGGTTTCCAGAGCCGAATAGGTGTTGGTTTGGTCCAACTCATACTCCGGCGAGTCGCGGAACAGGGACTTGGCCTGCAGAAACGAAGCTTCTTCGGCGTAAGTCGAGTTGGGGTAAGTGTCGGCGAATGACTTGAAATAATACGAGCTGAGCGTGTAGTTGCGCTGGCGGAAGTTGGTGTTGGCGAAGTAGAACTGCGCCTTTTCCGCTTCCGGGCGGCCTTTCAAGAGTGGTACCAAGTCTTCGAGCAGGGTACCAGCTTTGAAAAAGTCGCCCTTGTCGTAGTACTTGATGGCGGCTTCGTACTTCTTGTTCACGTCGCCGCTCTTGAGCAGCTTTTGGTAGCCGGTACAGGAGCCAAGCAGCAACGTACTCAACAAGAGAACAAAAAGAGTTGGGCGGAATGAATGCATAAGGGGCGCAAAGGTAACGGATTCTGCCTGAATCACTGGCTGATTGTTGATTGGCAGTTGTTGATTATTGATTGTTGGCTGCTGACCATAACTGCGGAAAGCAGCTATTTGCGGGCCGATGCCGGCGGCGCGGCAGTTTTAGCAGGCGTAGGCTTGGCAACGGCCGGCTTAGTTTTCGCGCCGATTTTGGCTACCACTTCGGTTTTAGACTTTGCCTTAGGCTTAGCTTTGGGCTTGGGCTTCGCCTTTACTGGCAACGCAAAGTGTCTGCCTAACACCACCCGGCGCGTCGGACGTTCCGTGGGGCGCCAGCTGAAATCCTTGAGCTTCTCGTCTTCGGGCTTCAACTCATGGGGCGGAATAAAGCTGGCATCGGGGTTGGTCAGGAAGCTGATGGTTTGCAGCTTGCTTTCGGCAAAGCGCAGCACCATAGTGGCCGACAACGCCTTGTTCATGCCGCTCACGGCCGTGTCACCCTCAAGAGCATAATAGAGGCTCTCCGCGTTGCCAAGCACGTCAACTTTTTTTATCGAGTTGCCCTGGAAGTAAGCTATCATTCGGCGGCCCTTCACTTGGTTGAAGTTCAACAACGTGTCCTGCCCGATGATAAAAGCCCGGGCGTAAAGCCGCATCTGGTCGATTTTGCCCTTCCGCTGCCGGATTTCCATGCTGTCGGAGGTGAGCTGGTTTTTGTTGCTCCAGAGGATGGGGTTTTTGTTGAGGTAGATAATGGAATCCTGCCGGTTGTAGGTCAGCGAGTCGCAGCGGCCTTGCAAGTCGGTGCGAAAGATCTTGGTTTTCGGGAAGGCGTAGATCACGCCGGCGTTGTTGAGAGGCGCCTTGCCTTCTTGGCTGATGAGCGTGTCAGCGGCCAGGTACAGCGTGTCTTTGCCGGAGATATTGCGCATCACCGGCGCGCCGTAGACTTTCACCCGGCCCTGCAGTCGCCAATATCGCCCCACGTCGCCCCTGATGACCACGTTATCTTTCTTGGAAGTCATCGAGACGTGCCCAGTGGCCACCCCGTATTTTAGGGCTTGATTGTACACCAATTTGTCACCGGTGAGCAGGTAGTTGGGCGTTTCAACTTTCGCGTTACGCTGAAACGTCGACACGCCGGTAATGGTGTTGTGCACACCGTTTTCGGCGTAGAGCGTCTGGTTTTGCCGGTCCGTCAGGCGCGTCGGGCCAAAAAAGTAAGCCACTTTCGAAACCGTGTTGTACTGCAGCGTATCGGTGTCAATGGTGTTGTCTTTGGTGACCAGCTTCACGTCGCGCTTGAAGCTGAACACTTTGCTGGTGGTGTTGTAGTAGCCATACTGGCTGTCGAGGACGTTTTCGGGGTCGACGAGGTGGCCGCCGGTGCTGTAGTAGGCCAGGTTGGTGGTCAGGTCGTAGTCGAGCAGGTTGGTGGTGAGCGTCATGCGGGGGTCGCGCATCACTACGTTGCCAATCATGCGGGCCTTGCGGGTGTCGCCGTTGTAGGTAGCCCGGTCGCCGGTGATGGTGATGGTGTCGTTTTGGATGATGCGCACGTTGCTGAACGCCTCCAAATCATTTCGGCCGATGTACTGATAAGCCGAATCGCAATAAAGCAGCGTGGTTCCTTGCCGGAAGCTCACGTTGCCGAGCAGCTTACGAATTTCAACGCCGTTGAACTTGCCACCTGACAGTTGCTGCGTACCAGGTAGCAGCTCGATGCGTTGGCCTCTGGCGGGCGTGGGTTGGGTGGCTGGTTTGCGCTGAGCCGTAGCCAGCAGCGGCAACCAAACCATCAAAAACAGGAAAAGAAATCTAGATAAGGGCATTTAGATGCAAAGGTATAGAATCTGCCCCCGTGCCGCGGTAGCGGGCTGCGGGGGGTGTAGCATGAAGCGCCAGCTACGTGTTGCAGCAAACGAGCTGCTCAGGTAGCGCTTGCCGTTACTGCCGGCCTAGCAGTGTCAGCATAGTGGGCACGTTGTCGACTTCAATGGCATCGGGCTGGCAATCGATGAGGCGTTGCACGGTGCTGGAGGCACGGCCTCCAAACGTAACAACTTGCAAGCCCGCCGCGTGCGCCTGCGCGGTATTTTCTGGTGTAATCAAATCCTTTCTGACTACGATGGCCTGCACCTTCTCGGCTTTGGCTACCTGCAACTGGCCCTGAATATCATCGGTTATTTCCAGTCCCAAGGGCGTATTAGGCAAGGCTTGGCGCAAGGCAGCCAACGACGATTGATTGATAGTAAGCACCAAAAGCCGATCTGGCGGCCAGTTGTACTGCTTCAGCAGCCGCCCTAATGCCCGCGCCAATGCCGGAGCCCGGGCTAAAGGCTGATCGGGGCTGCAAAGGTTGGTTTCGTGCAGATCGAAGTGGAGATACGGTAAGGTAGGGCGCTTGCTGAGCTTGTCCAGCAGCTGTTGCAGGCTAATGGGATGCTCGTTTTGCCAGAAGTCGTAGAACCAGCCCGCCTTGTACTTCAACTGCTGCACGGCGGCGGCGGGCTGCTCATAGATGCAGCCCGTGCCGTTGGTCATCGACTCCAGCTTTTGGTCGTGGTAGAGCATCAACACGCTATCCTGGCTGAGCTGAATATCGATTTCCACCCCGTCGGCGCCGCGCGCTAAAGCTTGCTCAATGCCTGCTAAGCTACTTGGTGGCAGCGGATTGAAGGGGTTGAAGGGGGTGAGAAAACCAGAGCCGGCGTGCCCGATTACCAGCGGCTGTTTACCGGCAGGCAAGGGCTTGGCGGCCGGGCCACAACTCGCCAGCAGTAACACCCAACTCATCAGCCATGAACCGCACCCCAACCAACGGCAGGAAATACGCCTCGAGCTCCAGCCAAACTCTTTCTTTCTGAAATTCATTCCTGATCAGGTTTCTTGTGCGTAACGCCCAATGAGGGGGCATCCGTATTTTTGTGACTTGCTTTTGCCTTAGCTGGCCAGAAGAAGTAACGCGAAGTTCACCTGCTTGTAGCGTGGAAGCCACAGGAAATCTGTTCCGCGACGAGCAACGCGAGTTCCTACGCGAGAGGGCCACAAGGCGTGGTCATGAATACTCGCTGTGCTCGTCGCGGAACGGAAGCCACAGGATGGTGAACTTCGCTAACTGCCGTAAGTCTACTACTTGGGTGGATGTCAGCAACGCCTCGCGAAGTGAAACTTCGCGTTACCTTTTTTGGCTAAGGCATAATCACTAGGTATACCATCTGTTTCCTACGTTTTCACATTTTCTACAATGCTTGATCAAGTCCGCCAATACATAGAAGAACACAACCTCTTCTCTCTCACCGATGAGCCGTTGCTCGTGGCCGTTAGCGGCGGGCAAGATTCGGTGGTGCTGGCGGATGTGCTGCACCGGCTAGGCGTGCAATTTGCTGTTGCCCACTGCCATTTCGGGCTGCGGGGCGAAGAAGCGGATGCCGACGAGCAGTTCGTGCGCAAGCTGGCTAAGAAATACGACGTTCCCTACTTCGCCGAGTTCTTCCAAACCAAAGCCTTTGCCGAGCAGGAAGGCATTTCCACCCAAATGGCCGCCCGCGCCCTGCGCTACGAATGGTTTGAGCGCCTGCGCCAGACGCAGGGCCTGGCTTACATAGCCACCGCCCACCACCAGCGTGACGCCGCCGAAACCATGCTGCTCAACCTCACCCACGGCACCGGCCTGGCAGGTTTGCACGGCATTCCGCCCAAAAACGGCTACCTCGTGCGCCCTCTGCTCGGCATCGGCAAACCCGAGCTGTTCGAGTACCTCGTGGAAAACCACCTGATCTGGCGCGAAGACGCTTCCAACGACAGTCCGGTGTACCAGCGCAACCGCCTGCGCCAGGAGGTGCTGCCCGTGCTGCGCGACATCAACCCCAACCTCGACCAAACGCTGCAATTCACGGCCGAGCGGGTGGGCGGCGCCGAAGAAATCGTGCGCCGTTATGTAGCCGACACGGCGGCGCAGGCGCAGCGCACCGAGGAGGAAGTGACCTACCTCAACATTGGCATGCTCCAACGCACGGCCGCTATCACGCTGGTGCTGCACGAGCTGCTGCGGCCGTTCGGGTTCAGCTTTCCGGTAGTGAAAGACATTGTGGCCTCTTTTCCCGCTGAGCCCGGCCGCCGCTTCGAGTCGCCGACGCACCGGCTGGTGAAAGACCGAGAGCAACTCGTCATCACCCGGAAAGTTCTCACCAAGTTCGGCACTCACCAGATTCAGGCCGGGCAAGAAGTGTTGAAAATCGACGGCCTGCACCTGCGCCTGGAGCTGACCGAAGCCGCCGGCCTCGATATTCCGCGCGGTAAAGCGGTAGCGGCCCTCGACGCTGACTTGCTGAAGTTTCCGCTTATCGTGCGGCCCTGGCAGGAAGGCGACTGGTTTATGCCCATCGGCATGAAAGGCAAAAAGAAGCTCTCTGATTTCCTGATCGACCAGAAAGTGCCGCTCAACCTCAAAGACAACGTATTCGTGCTGGTTTCCGGCGACGGTAAAATTGCCTGGGTTATCGGCTTCCGTCCCGACGAGCGGTTCAAGGTGACGGAAGCTACGGAGCGGGTACTGGTGGTGAAACGGATGTGAGGCGAAGGGTTAAATTGTTGAATTGTTAAATGGTTGGCCGTCCTAATAATCCAATCCATTTAACAGCCAACCATTTAACAATTCAACAATTTAACCCTTCAACCCTTACTTTTACCCCCGAACCCAAACCGTACACCCAATCCATCACTCGATGAAAGTTACCGTAGTTGGGGCTGGCAACGTGGGCGCTACTTGCGCCGATGTATTAGCCACCCGCGAAATCGCCAATGAAATTGTTCTGGTTGACATTAAAGAGGGCTTCGCCGAAGGCAAAGCGCTGGATATCTGGCAGAAATCTCCTGTCATTGGCTACGACTCCCGCACCGTAGGCGTCACCGGCGACTACAGCCGCACCGCCGATTCGGAGGTGGTAGTTATTACCTCGGGGCTGCCGCGCAAGCCCGGCATGAGCCGCGACGACCTGATTTCGACCAACGCCGGTATCGTGAAAACGGTGACGGAGCAAGTGGTAAAGTATTCGCCCAACGCCATCATCATCGTAGTTAGCAACCCGCTCGACGTGATGACCTACCAGGCGCACCTCACCTCGGGTTTACCCCGCGAGAAGGTGTTTGGCATGGCTGGCATCCTCGATACCGCCCGCTACCGCGCCTTCCTGGCCGAAGCCCTGAACGTAAGCCCCAAGGACATTCAAGCCGTATTGATGGGCGGCCATGGCGACACCATGGTACCCCTCCCCCGCTACACCACCGTGGGCGGCATTCCCGTAACGGAGTTGATCGGCAAGGCCGAGCTAGATGCCATTGTGCAGCGTACGGCTGTTGGTGGTGGTGAGCTGGTGAAACTGATGGGTACTTCCGCATGGTATGCCCCCGGCGCAGCGGCAGCGCAAATGGTAGAAGCCATTGTGCGCGACCAGCGTCGTGTATTTCCGGTTTGCATTGAGTTGCAGGGCGAGTACGGCATCAACGGCGTGTATTTGGGCGCGCCGGTTATCCTCGGGAAAAACGGCATCGAGAAAGTAATCGAGCTACAGTTGAACGACGAGGAGAAAGCAATGCTGGAAACCTCACGCGGCCACGTGAAAGAAGTGATGGACGCACTGGACAACATGGGCAAAGCTTCAACTTAGTTCTAGTTCCCGCTTTAACTGAAACCGGCCGTTCCGCACTAGCGGGGCGGCCGGTTTCAGTTAATTCATAGTTTAGATTGCCTGAACAAAGTTGCTTTCTCATGACTGTCGCCGACCTCGAAAACGCTTTGCACGCCTTGGCCGATCCGGCGCGTGCTGCCTTGCTACAACGCTTCTTCAAGACGAAGCCTGGTGAGTACGGTGCCGGTGACCAGTTTTTGGGGCTAACTCTGCCGCAGGAGCGCCAATTGGCCCAACAATTTCAAGCGTTGCCACTGGCCGAGGTCGAGAAGCTGTTGGCAAGCCCGTGGCATGAGTGCCGGCAGACAGCCTTTATCATCTGGACGCTCCAGTTTCCGAAGGCCGGGCCCGCCGGACAGCGCGTCATTCATGAACGGTATTTGGTTAACCAGCGCTTCGTCAACAACTGGAATCTGGTGGATATCACCTGTCCGATGCTGGTAGGCACTTATTTGCTCGACAAGGACCGGGAACCGCTATATAAGTTGGCTGCCGAGCCGCAGCTATGGAGCCAACGCATGGCCCTGGTTTCGACGCTGGCTTTTATTCGCAAGAATCAGTTTGCCGATACGTTCCAACTGTCTGCGCTCCTCCTCTCCCATCCCCACGACCTAATTCATAAAGCCATGGGCTGGATGCTGCGCGAAGTAGGCAAGCGCAACGAAGATGCTCTAGAAGAATTTCTGGCCGACTACCAGGGTCAACTACCCCGCACGGCCCTGCGCTACGCCGTAGAACGGCTTTCACCCGACCGGCGCCAATTCCACATGCAGAAGTGAAAGGCCGCAATGCTAAGAGTCTATCCGGCCCGGAAGGACAGTTCCGGGCTGAACAAGTAACTCATCTGGCAGCTATTAGCTTGTTTCTCAACCAGCGCCTGACGGGCTCATCGTAAAGTTTAAGGCTGCCGTAAGCAATCAAAACAATGGCCGCAAACGTGAGTAGAGCCACTGGCAATGCCTGCTGCGCAGAAGGCTTATGCGTGCTTACCCAACCAGTATAGGTATAGATAAGCGGGTAATGCGTGATATAAACGGGGTAGGATATAGCACCGAGAAACTTACATAGCCGGCTGGCACCGGTGCCGGCTATTTGCCCGCTGGCGCCCAGCCATACAATGAAGGGGAACACAAATACTATATTGAGCGAATCATACAAACCGTTCTGCCACAAGTGTTCGGCACCGCCTACTCGCGGGAAGGCAAGAACCAGAACCAGCAACAAGCTGCACCACCAGAAAACGTGTTTTACCGAGCCAATAGTAGCCACGCGGCACAGCAACAACCCAGCAAAAAACGGATACATCATCCGCGTAAAACCAGTACGCAGCTGAACGGGGTCCAACGACCACCCTCCAATGACGTCTCCGGCAGGACTAGTAACGGCGAAGTGAACCAGGGCAATCCCGGCTACTATCACCAGCACCGACAGCGCTGTCTTGGAAAACTTCCGGACGCCGAGGGCATACAGCAAATTGGCGATATACTCAAAGAACAAGGACCAGCCGGGGCCATCGAGCGGGTGCATTTCCTGCCAGCCCCGGATGTCCATCGAAACGGGCACCGGCACTAAGGTAAACCCGATAACCATCACCAACAGCATCTTCCAGACCGGCACTTCGCTGATGGTAGGCCAGAGGGTAGAATCCTGAAAATAGAAAAACACGGCCCCGATAATCATCCCTAGCACCACCAAGGGTTGCAGCCGGATAAGCCGGACCTTGAAGAAGTCCTTCAGCGTCATCTGCCCCCACCGGTCGTCGTAGGCATAGCCAACAACAAAGCCGGAGAGCAAAAAGAAAAAGTCGACGGCCAAATAGCCGTGGTTGATTATCTGGTCGAGGTGACTGGTGGCATGGGCCTCGAACAAATGAAAGGCTACTACCAGCAATGCGGCCACACCGCGCAGTCCGTCCAGAATGGCGTAGTGGGGCTTGGTGCTTAGCACTGTTGCTTGCTCTTCTGATAGAAGTTGTGCTTTCATTCGCTACTTCAACGTGTGGTTAAACCATAAGCCACAGGAAGCGGCTTGCCCCTCTAAACCTACTACTTGTTTCTGCTTGCGCAGGCCCTTGTTCTCAAGCACCTTCTAAGCAGTAAGGCATTCCACCCCCCTTACGACCCCTTTGCCGCTGATCCGCTTGAGATGCGTTCAGAGCCTCACGCTGGTTTAAACTAACTGGTAGTTTCGATACTCGCCGATCCGGTAGCCGGTTAGGCGAAACACCACTTGCTTGAACCTGTCTTTCAGCCGGTAGCGGTTGCGGGTCATGTCGTGGTCGTAGCGCCAGTTTTGTTGGCGTACGCGCTCCTGCATCACGGCCGGGTGAGTGCCCCGAAAGTGTTGCAGCGAGTCGATTTCGCTGTAGTCGAATTCTTCGGCGGGTACTACGTGCTCGGCCATCCACTCGTCGGAGTGCCAGAGCTTGCCGAAGGTTTCCTGCTTGCGCTGCATGGCGGCGGGCGTTTTCACGTAGCCGTAGTGGTGCACGGTGGCGTCGAGGAGTTTCACGCGCAGCTTCAGGTTGCCGGTTTTGCGGAATCCTTGCGCATCGCGGTAGGAATGGATGCCCGCGCTGGGCCGCACCACCCGGATTTCGCGGCGGTACCAGCGGGGCGAGTCGCCGATGTAGTCGTAGCTGGCGTAAAAATGCCGGTAGTTTAGCAGCAGGCCCTCTACTTGCTTGTTGGCCTGCCAGCGTTCCATACCGGCCCGGATAGCAGGATAGTCGGCCTCGTGCAGTACTTCGTCGGCTTGCAGATAGATAGCCCAATCGGCATCGGCGGGCACGGCGGCCAGGGCTTTGTCGGTTTCCACGGCCAGGACCTTGCCGCCTTCGCGCAGGGTGTCGTCCCAC
This sequence comes from Hymenobacter sp., assembly GCF_036387835.1. GTDB lineage: Bacteria > Bacteroidota > Bacteroidia > Cytophagales > Hymenobacteraceae > Hymenobacter. The sequence continues at coordinate 52,603 of NZ_DASVSY010000122.1, forward strand.
ACGGTTTCCAGAATGCGGATCTTGGGTGAGTTCAGGCTCTTGATCAGACCTAACGTATTGTCGCTGGAATTGCCCACGGCTACCACCACTTCGTCGCAGAGCGGAAGCAAGGAATTGATGCTTTCCAGCACCGGATAATCGTAGGTTACGGCGTTGCGAACAAAGGTGAAACCAACAACTTTCATAAGAGATATTGACAGTAAACGAGCCGGAGGCGTAACCTACCAAGGATTTACGACTTGGCAGACTATGCTCACCAGTTAAGGGGACGCCCGCCTCTGATTATCGAGCACAAAAAAGGCCAGGCAAAATGCCTGGCCGATCAAGATTCATTTACTTCTGACTAGCTCGGAAGAGCTTTTGCTTTTCGTCTTTGGAAAGGCTTTCGTAGCCGGAGCGCGAAATCTTATCCAGAATGGTATCGATGTCGTTTTGCTCGGGCTTGGGCATGGCGCCTTTCTTGGCAGCAGCGGTTGAGCTACCACCCCGATGCGTCACGCGCAGCCGCGGCCGGCCCGAAAGCAAGCCTCCAACCCAATCGCCAACGGCTTGCACGGGCGTGCCTAAGTCGCGGCCACGCTGCAACTGCTTCACATACAAGAAGCCGAGCAAGGCGCCACCAAGGTGGGCAATTTCGCCGCCCGCATTGCCTTTGTCGAGGCTGGCCAAAGACACTAATACCACTACGGCCGCAATGTATTTGATTTTGACCGGCCCGATGAGGATGACGCTAAAGGTATAGTCGGGCAGCAAGGTAGCGGCTCCCACAATGATGGCGACCACACTGGCCGAAGCCCCGTACAAAATAGAAGGTCGGCCTTGGAAAACAGGCAATAGATTGAAAGCCAGCAGGTACATCACTACGCCTGCCAACGCACCGAGGATGTAAAGGCTAACCAGCTTCCGGTCGCCGAGATACTCCCGCACCAAAGAGCCGAACCAATACAGGTTCAGCAGATTGAACAGGATGTGGAAGAACCCGATGTGGGTGAAGCTATACGTGAGCAGCGTCCAGGGGCGGGTGAGCAGGCGCATAGGCTCCGAGGGCACGGCAATCCATTCCAGCACCAGATTCTGGCGGCTGGAACCCGTGCTCACGAACATAACAGCACCGAACAGTATCAACACGACAAACACTATTGCATTAATCAGCAGCAGCTGATTAAGCGCGTTGTCGCGCCGACTGAAGGCCGTACGAATATCGTTGACAAAACTCATGAGGAGAGAAACTTAAGACAAAGAACTGGATTCCGGAAAGGGCACATGCGTAAACGTTATGTGCCGCCTAATCTTGGGTAGTTACCACCCAACGGCTGTCACTTCACTTAACCATAATGAGTGCCATTCCGTTGCCAGATTTTCAATACAATAAAGCCAATCAACATTCCACCCAAATGGGCAAAGTGCGCCACATTGTCGCCGGGCACGGGGTGTATGCCTTGGTACAACTCATAGGCCGTATAAAGCAGCACGAACAGCCACGCTTTGATAGGAAAAGGCAGCGGAAAAATGAAGAGCGTCTGCTGCGGAAACAAGTAGCCAAAAGCAAACAACACCCCAAACAACGCGCCCGAAGCGCCCAGCATACCGGCTACCGGACTGTTCAAGGCTTGGTCGTAAATGGCGTCTACCGCCTCAGTGGCCATAGCAACTAGCTTCTGGTCGTTGGGTGTCCGTTGTAGCTGCGCCGCAACTTGCTGGTAAGATTCGCCCGCGCCGGGCAGGTTTTCGCGAAAGAAATCGGCGAAAGCAATTCCGGAAGGCTCTTGGTGAAACGCTATGCGGTCCTCATTCATCTGGTGCAACTCGTAGTTGCGCACGCCTTCGTAAAGCACGCCCGCTCCAACGCCGCAAATCAGCCAATACGTCAGGAACCGTTTGGGCCCCCAGACGTCTTCCAAAGAAGCTCCAATGAAAACCAGGCCGAGCATGTTAGATATCAAATGCCCAATGCCACCGTGCAGGAACATGTAGGTCACGAACTGCCAAGGCTGAAAATAAGGAGAGCCAAACGGATACAAAGCCCCTAGCACAGTTATTTGAGCACCAAACTGACTTTGCAGAAAAAACACCAGCACATTAACGATGAGTAGGGTGCGGACAGTAGGAGTTATTCGGAACATGAATCGCTGATTTGCGCTGGTTGGTCTTGATTTCGTTGAATTTTCTTGCTTACGCTTAACTGGCAGATTTCGCCGATTAAGCCCGACGTAAGCTCACTGGAGAGGCAACCTCACCTGAGCTATACTTTCCAAACGAGTAGTTAGCCCGCAAGAAATCAGCGGGTGAAGAAGGCTTGTAGCTGGTTCATCTCTAGCATCACCAACGTCCGGCGGCCATCAGGAGTATAGCCGGGCACCTGGCAAGCAAAGAGCCGATCAACCAGAGCCGTCATTTCGGTGTCGGAGAGGCGGGCGGTGGCGGCGGTGGTGGCCACGCGGCGGGCCAGGGCGCGGGCCATCTGCTCGCGGCGTTCCAGCTTCACGGGGCCGGCGCTGTTGCGGAACTGCTCGATCAGGCTTTCCAGCAGCTCCTTTTCGTCGCGGGCGGGCACGTCGGCCGGAATACCTTCGACGGCAATGGTGTTCTTGCCGAAATCAGAGAAGCGGAACCCGAGGGCGCGCAACACGTCTTCCACTTCACGCAGCACGGCAAAGTCTTGCGGCGAGAAGGTGACGGTACGCGGAAACAACAACGTTTGCGACGTGCCAGTTTCGCGCTCCAGCTCCTGCGCGTACTGCTCGAAAAGAATTCGCTCCCGCGCCGCCGCCTGGTCAATCAGCATCAGCCCCGACTTAACGGGCACCAACAAATACTGCTGGTGCAACTGCAGCACCTTGCCGCCCAAGCTGGCGCTGCTCTCGCGCAAGGGCAGCTGCGGCACGGTAGGTACCGCAGCCGGCAACACAGCGGCCGGAGCCATTGGTGGATTAGGAGCAACTGGCTCGGGAGTTTCGGCGGCCGTTTGCGCGGCCGTAAGGGCCGAAGCCGACGGAACGGGTACCCCAATAGCCGTGGCCTCGCGCTCCACATCGGGCACATTGAGCTGGCTCAATGACTTGTAGAATTCTTCTAGCTCGCGCTTGGCTTGCTCGGTGGGCCGTGGTGGCACCTGGCGCTCATACCCTTCCGACGAGCGGTTGCTGCCGGTGCTACTGCCACTACGCGGCTCCCGCGGGGCTGGCTGCGCCGCCTGCGAGGCGGCCGACGCCAAGGCATCGGGCCGGAAGCTACCGGGGTCGAAGCTGCTTTTCTGGTCGCCAGTCAACCGCAAGGGTTGAATGGCCGCAAAATTCACGTCGCCCTCGAAATCCAAGGACGGCGCCATGTTGTGCAGGCCCAAGGATTGCTTCACGGCGGCGCGCACAATAGCGTACACCGTTTTCTCGTCCTCGAACTTGATTTCCGTTTTAGTCGGGTGCACGTTGATGTCGATGGACTTCGGGTCGAGGTCCAGAAACAGCACGTAGAACGGGTACGTGTCTTTGGGCAGCAAGCCCTCGTAGGCCGTCAGGACGGCGTGGTTGAGGTAGGCCGAGCGGATGAAGCGGTTGTTGACGAAGAAAAACTGGTCGCCGCGACTCTTCTTGGCCGACTCCGGCTTGCCGATAAACCCCCGAACGGTGATAAACGGCGTCACTTCTTCGCAAGCAGCCAGCTGCTCTTTGTAGCCGTTGCCGAGCAAGCTCACGATGCGCTGGCCTAGTTTGCCGGCCGGTAGGTTGAATACTTCGAGGTCGTTTTGAAACAGCGAAAATGTTATCTGCGGATTGGCCAGGGCAATGTGCTGAAACTCGTCGAGGATGTGCCGCATTTCCACGGCATTGCTCTTAAGGAAGTTGCGGCGGGCTGGCACGTTGAAGAACAGGTTCTTCACACTGATGCTGGTGCCGTCGGGGCAGGCTACGGGCTGCTGACTGGTAATCTGCGAGCCTTCTATGAGCAGCAGCGTGCCGGTTTCCTGGTCGCGGGGCTTGGTGCGCAGCTCCACTTGGGCCACGGCGGCAATACTCGCCAGCGCTTCGCCCCGGAAGCCAAGGGTGCGGATGCGGAACAAATCGTCGGTGGTCCGGATCTTGCTGGTCGCGTGGCGCTCGAGGCTCATGCGGGCATCGGTGGCGCTCATGCCGGCGCCGTTGTCTACTACCTGCACCAGCTGTTTGCCGGCGTCCTTGACGATGAGCTGAATTTGGGTGGCACCCGCGTCGACAGCGTTTTCGAGCAGTTCTTTTACCGCCGAGGCCGGGCGCTGCACCACCTCACCCGCCGCAATTTGGTTGGCCAGGTATTCGGGAAGCAGCTGAATTATGTCGGCCATGCCAGTGGAAGAAAATAGGTACGAAAGGTGAAAATGAACACGTTAGTCCGTGGAAAAATTGCATTACGGCGGTGCTTCCACATCCAGCCACCAAAATTTATCCGTAGATTTGCAATCAACATTCGTGTGTAAAGCGTTGTTCGGATACCCGAATTAAGCTTTTGGGAAGAGTTGAGGAATGGATGCCGCGGACCCGTCACGTCGACCGCCGGATACTCTGGTCCGCTTTCTTTCCAACACGGGTTTGGGCAAAAGTAGGGCGAATTCCGCTTGCTTTCAACCAGAGTGTATCACGCAAGAATTATCAAGGGAGCCGATGCTCAAGGATTTTCGGATTAGACTCTTCCTGTTGCTCCTGGCCGCGACGGGTCTACTCATTACATCGGCAGTGCCCTACGACGATGCCACACGGCCCCGGTCGGTAGCCGAGCAAAATTGGGTGGACAGCGTGTTCACCTCGCTCACGCCCGACCAACGGCTCGGCCAGTTGTTTATGGTGGCTGCTTACTCTAATAAAGACAAGCGCCACGTTCAGTCCATCGAAAACCTGATCCGCAACCAGAACATTGGCGGGTTGATGTTTTTGCAGGGCGGTCCGCGCCGGCAGGCCATTCTCACCAACCGCTACCAGGCTGCCGCCAAAGTGCCACTGCTGATTTCGCTCGACGCCGAGTGGGGCCTTGATATGCGTTTGGATTCGAGCATGCACTTCGCCAAGCAGATGACGCTCGGCGCCATGGACGACGACCAGTACGTGTATCAGATGGGCCGCGAAATCGCCCTGAAGATGAAGACGCTTGGCGTGCACATCAGCTTTTCGCCGGTGATGGACATCAATTCCAACCCCGACAATCCGGTTATCGGCAACCGCTCGTTCGGCGAAGAAAAAGAACAAGTAGCCAAGCGTGGAGTCCAATACCTGCGCGGCCTTCAGGACCACGGCATTATCGCCGTAGTGAAGCACTTCCCCGGCCATGGCGACACCGACGTGGATTCGCACGTGGCATTACCCGTCATCAACTCCGACCTGGCCCACCTGACCAACGTGGATCTGTATCCGTTTCAGCAGGCCATTCAATCGGGGGTGATGGGCGTGATGGTCGGCCACCTCTACATGCCGCTTTTCGATACGGTACGCTCGGTGAGTGCCACCGTTTCGCACAACCTCGTAACGGGGCTGCTGAAGGAAAAGATGGCCTACAAAGGGTTGGTGTTTACGGATGCGCTTAACATGAAAAGCGTGTCCAACCTCTACAAACCGGGTCAGTTGGACGCTTTGGCTCTGCTGGCCGGCAACGACGTGCTGCTCTTCTCGGAAGATGTACCGATAGCCCTAACCAAAATCAAGGAAGCCATTGCGGCGGGCAGCATCGCGCAGGAAGACGTAGACCAGCGGGTGCGCAAGATTCTGCGGGCCAAGTTTTGGGCGGGCCTCAACCGCATGCAGCCCATCGACGTGCCCAATCTGATGACCAACCTGAACCGGCCCCAAAGCCGCGCGGTGGCGCAGGAAATCTTCGAGCACGCCACCACCGTTGTTAAGAACCAAGACAACCTCCTCCCCTTCCTGCGCCTCGACACGCTGCGCATTGCCACCATCACGATTGGGGCCAACACGGGCAGCACCATCGGCGAGATTATGGGCAAGTACCAGAATGGCCCGGTGTATCCGATAGCCAACCGCTATGCCCCGGACACAACTTTTGCCCGCCTGCTGCCGCGCCTGACGCCCTACAATACGGTGGTGGTGACGCTGCATAACATGAACAACACGCCCACCCACAACTACGGTATCGGGGACGGGGCGCTGAAGTTTATCAAGCAGCTACAAGCTAATCCGAAGCTCAAAACGGTGGTGGTAGCCATGGGCAACGCCTACGCGCTGAAGTCTCTGGACAGTGCCCGCACGTTGGTTTGCGGCTACGAAGACACTTATCCGGCGCAGCTCGTGGTGCCGCAGATCCTGTTTGGAGCGTTGCCAGCTAAAGGCCGCCTGCCCGTAACCGTAACCCCCGAGCTGAAAGTTGGGACGGGCATCCCTACTCCTGACCTGCGCCGCCTGCGCTACGCCACGCCCGAAAGCGAGGGTCTCGACTCCAAGGTCCTGGCCCAAATCGACAACATTGCGCTGGAAACGGTAGCCTATGCCGCGGCCCCCGGCTGCCAGGTACTGGTGGCCAAGAATGGGGCTGTGGTGTTCGATAAAAGCTACGGCTACTGCACCTACGACAAGTCGCAGCCGGTGAACCAGAGCACTTTGTACGACCTGGCATCGGTGACGAAAGTAGCGGGCACTTTGCAGGCTATCATGTACCTCAAGGATCAGGGCAGTCTAAACCTGGACAGCAAAGTATCGTCGTATCTGCCGGAGCTCAAGCAGTCCAACAAAAAGGACATGACGGTGCGCGAAGTACTGCTGCACCAAGCGGGCTTGAAAGCGGGTATTCCTACCTGGGAGAAGACCATCACCAAAACCGGCCCGAAGCCTACGTTCTACGCCAGTACCAGTGCCATTGGCTTCCCGAACGAGGTAACGCCTTCCCTTTTCAGCGTCCAGACCGCCGAGGATTCGGTTTGGAACTGGGTGATGCGCTCCAGCCTATTGCCGAAGGTGAAGGGCAAGTATCCGGTGGAGTACAGTGACTTAAGCTTTATCATTCTGAAGCGGGTAGCCGAGAAGCTGCTGAACCAGCCGATTGAGAACTTCCTGGACAAGCAGTTCTACAAGCCGCTAGGCTTAGGCACCATGACGTACAACCCGCTGGCCAAGTTTCCGCAGTCGTGCATCGCGCCCACCGAAAACGACACGTATTTCCGCCGTACGCAGCTGCAAGGCACCGTACACGACCAAACGGCTGCTATGATTGGGGGCGTCGGTGGTCACGCGGGCTTGTTTGCCAATGCCAACGACTTGGCTGTTCTGATGGAGATGAACCTGCAGAACGGCCGGTACGGGGGGCGCAACTACTTTCAGGCGCCAGTTGTGACGGAGTTTGCGCGCAGCACGGTGGCGGGCAACCGACACGGCTTGGGCTGGGACCATGGCGACCCAAGCAAACCTGAAGGCCCAACGTCTAACCTGTCGCCGGCCAGCACCTTTGGGCACACCGGTTTCACGGGCACCTGCGTTTGGATGGACCCCGAAAACAAAATCCTCTACATCTTTCTTTCCAATCGGGTGTACCCGGACGCCGGCAACAACAAGCTGCGTCAGTACAACATCCGCACCCGTATTCACGACGTTATCTACAAGTCGCTGCTGAAATCATGATTTGTTGTTTGACGCTGCATTTATCCTGACCTGCAATTGGCGGTGAGGCATCCAACCGGATGGCTTGCCGCCTTTTCTGTTTTTTGCTGTCCTTGCTGGTGTTGGTTGTCATTCCAACGCAGGAGGAATCTGAGTACTTCGATTGATAATTTAATTCAGATTCCTCCTGCGTCGGAATGACAGTTCGCGCAAGCAAAGACAAACTCCCCTCTCCCCATGAACATAGGTATCGTTTGTTACCCCACCTTCGGCGGCTCCGGCGTCGTGGCAACTGAACTCGGCAAGGCGCTAGCTCTGAAAGGCCACCGCGTGCATTTTATCACCTACAGCCAACCCGTCCGCCTCGACTTCTTCAACGAGAACCTGTTCTACCACGAGGTGTACATTCCGCCGTACCCGCTGTTTCAGTTTCCGCCCTACGAGCTGGCGCTGGCCAGCAAAATGGTGGACATCGTGCAGAATGAAAAGCTGGATGTACTGCACGTGCACTACGCCATTCCGCACGCTTCGGCGGCCTACATGGCCAAGCAAATCCTGATAACCAAAGGCATCCGGGTACCCGTCATCACCACCCTGCACGGCACCGATATTACCTTAGTGGGCAAGGATGCCAGTTACGAGCCCGTGGTTACGTTCAGCATCAACCAGTCGGATGGCGTGACGGCCGTTTCGGCGGACTTGCGCAAGGAAACCTACGCCTACTTCGCCATCGAGAAGGACATTGTGGTGATACCTAATTTTATCAACCTGAATCGGTTCAAGAAGCAAGACAAATCCCACTTCAAGGCGGCCATTGCGCCCGAAGGCGAGAAGCTACTCATTCACACCTCCAACTTCCGCTCGGTGAAGCGTGTAGAAGACGTGGTGCAAATCTTTGATGGGGTACGCAAACAGGTACCTTCTAAGCTCCTGCTCGTGGGAGATGGACCAGACCGCCCCCGCATCGAAAAACTCTGCCGCGACTTAGGCTTAACCAGCAACGACGTGCGTTTCCTGGGCAAGCTAGAAGCCGTAGAGGAAGTACTAAGTGTATCAGACTTGTTTTTGATGCCTTCTGAGAAGGAAAGCTTCGGCCTGGCTGCTTTGGAAGCCATGTCCTGCGAAGTACCCGTCATTAGCACTAACGCCGGAGGCATACCAGAGCTAAACGAACACGGCATAACCGGTATGGTGAGCAACGTCGGCGACGTCGCCGATATGGTGAAAAACGCGCTGTATGTGCTCGAAGACGAGAACCTACCCCGCTTCAAAGCGGCTGCCCGTGCCCACGCCGAAACCTTTGCAACCGACAAAATAGTACCTCATTATGAGGCCTGCTACCAGCGCGCCATCGATGCGCAACTAGCAACCGTGTAAGCGAGAAGCTGATTGACGTTAATAAGCTAGGCAGCCCTTCTATTTCTCGGTTGAGAAATAGAAGGGCTGCCTAGCTTATTAAGATTAAGATCAAACCTTATAGAAACATCTCCCCTATTTCCTGCCAGCTGTGTACTCGCCGGTAACGGGTTTCGTGGGCATTGTGGGGCGCGTCGAAGAGCAAACCTTCGCCGCGGAAGCCGTCGAAGTTGAAGGCGTTGTCGTCGATGAGGAAGTCGGCGTTGATGATGCTTTTGTCGCCGCAGAACACGATGTTGCGCCAGGGGATGAAGTCGAAGTGCTGCTTGAGCCAGTTGTACTTGTCAATAAAGGAGTTAGGAAACTCCATGGCCGCGGTGGCAATAAACAGCTCATGGCGTTGGGCCATTTCGCGTAGCACCCGCTGGCTATCGGCAATGAGGGGCAGGTCTTTGAAAAAGCCTGGCCGGTTAGGATACTCGCGTAAGGCCGGCCGGTGTTCGGGCGCTATAATGTCGCGCATCTTTCGGCCGTGCAGTTGCTCCCGCGTGATGGTTATTTCGAAATCTGTGCCGTACCATTCTTGAAACCGGGAGATGGAGTCGGCTATTACCTCGTCCATGTCTACGGCAATGCGTGCTTTGTTCATACCCTGTATTTAGAGGCTACACAACTAGGCACAGGCTCTGTCATTCCGACGCAGGAGGAATCTGAGTTAGCTCGTTGAACAATCAGACTCAGATCCCTCCTGCGTCGGAATGACAGTTCCGATTGGCGCTTAGTGATGAATAGCTAAAGTAAAGTTTAACACTTGAGAGTTGATGACCCGCACCTTTATCTAACTACCTATAAGTTAAATATTTGCATTTAAAACAGACCGGCGGCCTCGCGCTTCACGGCATTCAGGGCCCGTTCGGTGGGGTCTGCTTCCTCGTTTATCAGGGTTTCGAGCACGCGCTTAGCCAGCTCGGTGCCACGGGCCTGCTGAGGCTGCGCCAGACTTTGGTACGACTTATTGATGACAGTGAGGATGTGTTCTTTGGCACTCTTCACCTCGGCCCAGGTGTCGGGGCTCATGTAGAGCTGCTGTGAAAGGTTGTGCTCATATTCGGCGCGGATTTCCTGTAGCAGCAGGCGGTAGTAATCGGGGGCCGATTGGCCGGCGCTGCCCAAGCGAATCAGGATGTTGTTGGGCGTGATGCGCTCTAGCAGCAGCGTGACGCGCTCCAGGGCTTGCAGGCGCAGCGGCAACGTGGTTTTGGTGGCTTCGAGCCGCAGCTCAATCAGGCGCCGCTGCTGCTCTTTCTCCAGATACTGCTGAATAAGGTAGAAAATGGCTCCGGCTACGATGAGTGCTGGCAGGATAATTTTGAGCAGGTCGAAGAGGTAAGCAGTGGTATCCATTAGAAAATTAATACAAACCAGAAGGTAGCACAACCGAAGTGCACTGAAGCTACGTCGGGGCGCGGCGGATAGTTGAACGCCGAAAACAGTTATTTCACGCTAAAGTGGTGCTTCTACACGTTCCCACAAGTTTTCGGCCGGGCAAAGATACACTGTGAACCGCAGGCAGCATTATGCTGTTGTAGCAATGGAAGTCCCCGCGTGGGTAGCAGTATTTCGGGAAGCTTATCCGCTCTATACTGCACGACTTCGTATCTTTGCCGACATACTTCCTTAAAACGAACATACTATGGCCACCGCCGTTGCTAAGCTTGCTCCTATCAACCTCACGTCCCGCGCCCTGGAAGAGGTTCGTAATATCTTGCGCGAAAAGAATGTGCCTGCTGAGTACGGTCTGCGCGTAGGCGTACAGGGCGGCGGCTGCTCGGGCATGAGCTATCTGCTCGGCTTCGACAAAGCCAAAGACCAGGATGAAACCTTCGACCTCGATGGCGTATTACTCATCATGGATAAGAAACACGCCATGTACGTGATGGGCATGGAGGTTGACTTTCAGGATGGCCTTAACGCCCGTGGCTTCGTTTTCAATAACCCACAGGCCAAAAGCACCTGCGGCTGCGGCTCGTCGTTTTCGTCCTAAGTCACAGATTTGCTTGACTGACGCACTGATTCAGCTCACTTTATAGATGCAACAAAAGCCTTGGCCTTACAGTCAGGGCTTTTGTTTTTTGATGGCCTTATATGCTTTTACTTTCAACTTAAGATCTATTTAAGCAGGTAAGCGCTGTCATTCCGACATTCCGCGCCTCAAGCGGAGAGAGGAATCTGGCTTAGTCCGTTGAACGACTTGACTCAGATTCCTCTCTCCGCTTGAGGCGCGGAATGTCGGAATGACAATGCGCCTACTCATCCAAATAGCCGCTTAGTAGTGCTATTACAGCCGCAGGATCTTCCACTTCCACAATTAGTTGGTTGTACTCATCGTGCGTTACATCAATTATGACGGCCTTTTCGGTGTTGTGCACATCCCAAAAGATTCGCTTGTCAGCTTCGTAGAAAGTTCCGGCCGTTATCAGGCCCGGAATGTGCGTGCCGGGCGCCTTGAAGCCATGCCACCAGCCTTTTAGCGCTTCTGCATCTTGGCGGGCGCTAAGGATATGTTTCAGCGGAATTTGAATTTGACTTTTGAAGGCCCACAGCTTGTGCAGTCCTTTAACTTCGAACACAGCATTGTCGCCTTCTGTGGTTACTTCGACCATTCTGCTTTTATGTATTAAAGGGATAAAGGATATTGCTGGTAAGTTAGCGGTTCGCGGTTCACGCGGCCTTGCAAAGTTTCTTCTTACCCATTTGCCTGATGCGTTACCTTCTTGCTCTCGGTGTCTTTTTGTCTGCCTATGGGGCAGAAGCCCAAGCTTTTACGCCAACTGAAATAGCCCGTTGGCAACAGCAAGCCAAGCAAGTAAGCATCGTCCGCGACAAGTGGGGCGTGCCGCACATTTACGGCAAGACCGATGCCGATGCCGTTTTTGGCCTCCTCTACGCGCAATGTGAGGATGATTTTGCCCGGGTCGAAGACAACTACATCACCTCTATTGGTCGGCTGGCCGAGGTGGAAGGCGAAGCGGCTATCTACGACGACTTGCGCGCCCGCCTGTTCATGGACAGCACCCAAGCCATTGCCATTTATAAAAAAAGCCCGGTTTGGATGAAGCAGTTGCTGGACGCTTTTGCCGACGGCACCAACTACTACCTCCACACCCACCCTACGGTGCAGCCCAAGCTGTTGCGCCGCTTCCAGCCCTGGATGCCGCTCATGTTCAGCGAAGGCAGCATTGGCGGCAATATCAGCGTGGTATCGGTGGAGCGGCTGAAGGCGTTTTACAGCCAGAAGAAGTCGTCTTCGTGGTTGCGTAACGACTTGGAGAAGCTGGACCGGGAGCCGGTGGGCTCGAATGGCTTTGCCGTAGCGCCAACCAAAAGCGCCAGTGGTCATGCCTTACTGCTCATCAACCCGCATACTTCGTTTTACTTCCGACCGGAGGTGCAAGTGACCAGCGAAGCCGGCCTGAATGCCTACGGCGCCGTGACGTGGGGGCAGTTTTTCGTGTACCAGGGCTTCAACGCCAACTGCGGCTGGATGCACACCTCCAGCAACGCCGACTCCATGGATGAATACCTGGAGACCATCGAAAAGAAAGACGGCAAGTTTTACTACCGCTACGGCCCAAAGCAGCGGCCCGTGCAAGTGGCTACCGTTTCAATTCCTTATAAGAAGGATGGCAAGATCGTCCGCAAGGAATTTACCACCTTCCGCACCCACCACGGCCCGGTTGTAGGCCAGCAAGCCGACAATAAATGGGTGACCGTGCGCATGATGGATACGCCGCTGGAAGCGCTGGAACAGTCGTACTTACGCACCAAAGCCACCGACTACGCCAGCTTCAAAAAGGTAATGGCGCTGAACGGCAACGCTTCCAACAACACGGTATTTGCTGATAGCAAAGGCACTATTGCCTATTGGCACGGCAACTTCATGCCCAAGCGCGACCCGCAGTTTGATTGGAGCCAACCCGTAGATGGCAGCAACCCCAAAACCGAGTGGCAGGGCCTGCATAAAGTAGAGGACCTGGTGCAAGTGATGAACCCGGCCAGCGGCTGGATCCAGAATTGCAACTCCACGCCCTTCACCGTATCGGGCCCGAGCAGCCCGGTTAAAACTAAGTACCCAACCTACATGGCCCCCGACGCCGAAAACTACCGGGGCATCAACGCGGTGCGGGTGCTTGGCCGTAAGTCCGTTTTCACGCTCGACACGTTGATTGCCGCGGCCAAAGACCCGTACCTAGCAGCTTTCGAAGAACTGATTCCGGCCTTGGCCAAAGACTTTCAGTTTGTTGCTGATGGCGCCAATCCGCCCCAAGGGGAAATAGTAGACGCCATGAAGCTGCTGAGCACCTGGGACAAGCGCTACAGCAAAGCGTCTGTGGCGCAAACGGTAGCCACCTATTGGGGCGAGAAAATTCAGCGCCTGGCCCGCACCCGCGTAGCCGCTGGTCAGCCCCTCGACTACCTCAGCCTCGTGGCTTTCACTGTAACCAAAACCACCCCGCAGGAAAAAGTAGTGGCCCTGCAAGAGACCCTCGACGACCTCACCCGAGACTTCGGCACCTGGAAAACGCCTTGGGGCGAAGTGAACCGCTTCCAACGCCTCACCGGCAACAGTCAGGAAACCTACGACGACCAGAAACCGAGCTTGCCCGTTGCCTTCACATCCTCGGCCTGGGGCTCGTTGGCAGCCTTCGGCTCGAAGACGTATCCGGGCACCAAAAAGCGCTATGGCTACGTGGGCAACAGCTTTATTGCGGTGGTAGAATTCGGCCCGCGCATCAAGGCCCGCTCGGTGCTGGCTGGCGGCAACAACAACCAGCCCTCCTCCCCTCACTTCACCGATCAGGCCGCCCTGTACGTGGAGGAGAACTTCAAAGACGTGCTGTTCTACCCCGAAGACGTGAAGAAAAATGCGGAACGCACGTACTCGCCGGGGCAGTAGTGGTACATTACAGCTTGCTGAACAATGTAGAGACGCGACACTTGGCTATGCCGACCTTCGGTTCGCGTCTCGTCGTTGAACGACTCGGCTAGAACAAGCCAGATTAAACAACGTCAGCAACCAGGAGACGCGACGTGTCGCGTCTCTACATTGTTAAAACTCCAGCCGCTGCCCTTGCTCCGGGAAGATCAGCTTCACTTGCAGTTTATTGCCTGCTGCTAGCTGCTTTTTGATAGCCGCTTCATTCGCGGCCGTAGGTTTCAGGTGCGTGACTACGACAGGTAAGCCGCGCAACGCGTCGGTACCGGTTAGTTGACTGAGCGAGGTTAGCTCTTGCAGCAGGCGGGCCGGCGTGAGGTGGCCGAACAGTTGGTTTTCGGGCTGTTCATTTGGGTAAGAGGCTTCAATGAAGATGGCTTTGAGTTTGTGGGCAACCACCAGCGGTTTGATAGCCTGCCACAAGTCGCGCAGGTTGTGGGTTTTCTCTAGCTCATCGGCCCCCGTATCGCCTAAATACAGCAGGTAGGAATCTTGGCTCTTTAGCAGAAAAGCGGCGCTTTGGTAAGGGGCGGCGTGGCTCAAAGGAAAAGCCTGCACCCGCAGCGCAGTGTGCTCGATGGTTGTTTCCTGCCGGGGCATCAGCTCACGCAACTGGTACTTGCGGAGCGCCGGCGACTTGCCGCCACTCCCGAAGTTAGGCCAGGCTTGCCAGTTGAAGTAGTCGCGCTGTATAATCGTCAGGCACTCGGGCAGGCCGTAGATGGTTTTGGGCGCATCGTCGGGGGCGTTGAGGAGCAGGCCGGCTACGTGGTCGAGGTGGGCGTGCGAGAGTAAGTAGGCCTTGATGTAGCTGCGCAATACCGTGTCGGCTTGCACGGCAAACACCTTGTTGGCAATGGCTTTCTCGATGCCTTGGTGTAAGCTTCCGGCATCGAGGCAAACGTAGGAAGTACTGCCGACCGGCGCCACCAGATAAGCAGACAGGTTGCCTTCCTCAATGCCTCCTTTCACCCCGAGTGGCACCACCGTGAAAGCCGGTTGCTGCGCACGTTGAGCTAGCACCCGACAATTAAAAAGTAGCAGAACTAATAAAATCCAGAGATGACAGCGGGTAGCCTTCATTGTGGCTACGTAAAGTTCCAATCAACCGGGTCTACCCCAAATACTTCGCTTGCCCGCTTTACAGCGTCATTTACTGTGTTAGCAGGCCATCTATCGAGAATAATCCCATCTTTCTTGGCATAGAGCGCCACCCACTGTTGATTAGGTAATACTTCTTCAATGGATAGAATTGCTGGTCTGGGTTTCGTAGTGAAATTCTGTTGACCACGTAGTCCATAGTAGTTGTATAAAGTAGGGTTAGGAGTTAGGGGTTGTATATAGTCTACCTGAGCAAGTATGCGTGGTCTCAGTTCGCGGTACTCATCTAGAAGTTCATAAAATAGCCAAAGTGCTTCCTCTGGGTCCTGCCGCTGCTCGTTTATCCTATTTGCCCAACCTCTCACAGAATCTGAGTATCCTAGCTTATTCGCAACCCAATCGTAGAAGCCCCCAAAATCAGGGACTTCATCATGAATAACTAGCTGTGCTGTATGATAACACATAGAGTAGCCATCTAAAAAGCATCTCAAGTGTGTTGTGGAATGACGGCCTATATACATAGCCGGACGGCGGCGAATTAAATCCAACAACTCGTAGTTGTTCATTCCTCTTGACTGTTCCGTTATCAATTACGTAACCTTTTTTAAGAAGTGTGACTAGCTAAAATCGTACGGGTAGCCAATTCCTTGCAGGTCGTTTTCCAGTTGCAGCCAGTCGTCTACCTTCTCCACGATGGCCAGCACCATGGCTTTGGTGAGCGGTTCTGCTTGGTAAATACGAGCAACTGCGGTGAGGTCGATGGGCTGCTTGGTTGCGTCTTCGTCGAAGTATTCGGTGGCCCACTCCACGTAGGTTTGGGGCAACCCATCGAAGATGTACAGCAAATCTTCGGAGCCGTCTTCCTCGTTTTCGAGCGGACCGGTTTGCCAGCCGTAGCGTGGCGTGTACCACAGGCAGAACGTAGTGCCGATGGAATTGACTGGCTCGCCAAACATAAACTCGTCGAACACCTCCGGTAGCCCGCGGGTTACGCGCGCTTTATCGGGCTGTTCGAGGCCATCGGCGTAGCCGTTTATTACGCAGCCCTCTTCCCGAAACAGCACCACTAGTTGGTCGCCTTCCCCGTCGTTCAACTCGAAAAACTCTTCTCCCTGGTCCCAATTGGCGTCGTAGGTGTGGTAGCGGTATTCCACTTCCGGCGAGTTAATGGCATCGAGCACGGCCAGGGCTTTGCAGAGCCGTTGCAGCGTTTGGTTGTCGGGGAGGGCGGCGTAGTTCTGAGTGGAGAGTATGGGTTGCATAGGCTAATCTTGGTTGTTCTGGTGTTGGTTCCGCCAGAGGACGCAGAAGTTTACACAGAAGTACGCAGTGTTCTGGCGGCGCCAGCTAAATCGGCTGCAACAACCTAATACGTTTTGGTCATGTCGGCGGGCACTACCAGCACGAAGTCGGCCTTCTTCTCATTGTCCTTGTCCAGCTTGCTTAGCTGCTCCTGCGAAACAGTGCTGATGGTGAGCACCTTCAGCTTGGGGTTGGTTTGGCGCAGGTAGGCGATAATACCGTCGTGGTTGTCGGAGTGGTAGCTGCCGTTGAGGTGGAGCAGCAATTGGCCGTCGGTGCGGGCTTGCGCCAAGAAGTGCGCCATGGTGGCGTCTTTCAAGGCTTGGGCCTGAATGATGTTTTGCACCCCGGTGGCGTGGGTGGCGTCGCCCCCGAACATTTTCGCCATGTTCTTGTAGCCGGGCAACTCGTAATCGACCGTTATGGGCAGTGGCACTATCCAGGCTTTTTCTTCGGTGGGCAGCTCATTCAACGCGGTCAGACTGCCTTTCGCTACTTGAGAGGCATAGCGGCGCGGCACGTTGGTACCAACTACTCTGAACTTTTGCTGCTTTGCCAGTTGCAGCAACGGCTTGTAATCGGTGGCGTAGTTGGGCCAGGGGCGGCTTTGCTCTTCAAATGCCTTGTCGTCTAGCTCGCCAGTGGTGTACTGGTCGACCAGGGGCTGCACGTCGCGCTCCAACATCTCCATACCAAGCACAAACTGGCCCTGCTTGGCAGCAGCCAGGTCTTTTGTGAGTTGCAGTTCCAGCCAATGCCCCATCGGGTCGTTGTGCTGCTCGCCGAAGAAGACCACATCCGCTTGCGCCAGCTCTTTCAGCATCTTCTCGTAGTCGACGGACTTGCCGGTGGCGGTGAACAAACGATAGGCTGGCTTATCGGCAGCGGTGAAGCTGGAAACAACCAAAAGGATCAGCCAGATGGTCAGTGGCCGGAGAAACTTCTGAATTTGGGGTTGTGCGTGCATACACTTAGATACCCACCCATGGTGGGAAATGTTCCGGACAGCTCCGCCCTTAAACAACGAAAACCCCGGCACCAACGGCACCGGGGCTTTTGCAGGAAGGCACAAGCTAAGGCGCTACTTTACCTTAGCCTTTGTAGAACATCCAGCGCGACAACTCGCGGTAGTTCACTTTCTTGCCGTACATCAGCACCCCCACCCGGTAAATACGGCTGGCCACCCACGTGGTGAATATGAAGCCTCCTATCAACAGCACCGCCGATAACAGCACCTGCCAAAGCGGTACTCCGAAAGGCAAGCGCATGACCATGGCAATAGGCGAAGTGAACGGAATCATAGACAGCCAGAAAGCCAGTGGGCCGTTCGGGTCGCCATTGATAATCACGTTGATACTAACGATATAGCTCAAGATGAGAGGAACCGTGACCGGGAACATGAATTGCTGTGCGTCGGTCTGATCATCAACGGCGGCTCCAATGGCCGCAAACATCGACGAGTACAGCAAGTAGCCACCTAGAAAAAAGAACAGGAAGCCCCCAATGATAGTAGCCACGGGCAGGCCATCGAGGAAGCTCCAGGGGCTGCTAGCTTCCACCGAAGCCGGGGTTACGGCGGGCGTAGCATCAGCGGTAGCCAACGATTTTTCACGCGCCGCGGCTGCTTCCTGAATACCCGCTGCCGCCGCGGCGGGGGGCGACTTCCGAATGGAGTCCGTTAGCAAAGGCGCCACTACCGTCGTCAGTCCCCACGACAGCACGATCCACAGCGCAAACTGCGTGAATACCACCGCCGCAATTCCAAGAATCTTGCCCATCATCAGCTGAAACGGCTTCACTGAGGATAGCATTACCTCCATAATCCGGCTGGATTTCTCTTCGCTCACCCCGCGCATCACCTGCACGCCGTAGATGAAGATGAACATGTACACCAGAATCGAGAGGATGTAAGCAGCGCCAGTGGTGGCGCCCACATTGTTTTTGCGGCCGCCTTGTTGCGTTAAGTCCACGGCATCCAGCTCCACATTCGCCTGCAGATTGTCGATGGTGGTTTGGTTGAGGCCGGAGCGGCTCATCTTCAGTTCGCCTACCGCTTTGTTTACTGCTTTCCGGATCGTGCTTTGGCGCTTCAAGCTCACATTACCATCGGCTAGCAGTTGAATGCCTTTCGTGTTATCCATTGTGAAGCTCGGCGGAAAATAAAGCAGCCCGTTTTGCTTGGGCTTCGCCTTTTTAAACGCCTCGGTGGCGGCGGCCAGTGAATTGCCCGTAGCAGGTACGAACCGCACATCATCGGTACCGGCGAGCTGCTGCAACAGGCGCTGCCCGCTCTCGTCGAAAACGGCTACCACATCCATATCGGAAGAGCCTGACAGCTTGGCAATACCGATGGTGGTACCCGCCAACAGCAGCGGCGCCAGCAACGACATGATTAGAAAGCTTTTTTTCCGCACCCGCGTTAGGTATTCGCGCTGCAGGATCAACCATATTTTATCCATGAGAAGGGAGGAGTTAGGAGCTAGGAGTTAGGAGACAGGAGGATGGGCTAGGAGTTGGAGGTATAGAGCCAGGAGTTTAGAGACAGAGACTGGAAGTTATTCCCACTCCTAACTCCTAACTCCTTTATTCTACCTTCTCACTTCTTCCAGTAGGCTTTCGGGCATGGTTTCCTGCACCCGACGGATGAAGATGTCGTTGATGCTTGGAATTTGCTCCCGGAAAGTGTGCACTTCCACGTTGTTAATGAGGTAGCGCAGCAAGTCGTTGGGAGTGGTGTTGGCGTGCAGTTTTATTCGGTCGTAGAAATGGCCGTTTTCCCGCTCTTTGTGCTCCAGCACTTCAAAATCGGGGTGTGTAACCATGAGTCGGCCACGTCCTTCCACCTCGTAGGTTTGCGTTCTGAAGGTATTTTTAATGTCCCGCACCGAGCCGTCGAGCACCTTGTGGGAGCGGTTGATTAAGGCAATGTTGTCGCAGAGCTCTTCCACCGATTCCATGCGGTGGGTACTGAAAATGATGGTGGCTCCCCGTTCGCGCAGCTGCAGAATTTCGTCTTTAATAAGGTTGGCGTTGATGGGGTCGAAGCCGGAAAACGGCTCGTCCAGGATAATAATGCTAGGCTCGTGCAGCACCGTGGCAATGAACTGCACCTTCTGCTGCATGCCCTTGCTGAGGTCTTCCACATTCTTGCTCACCCAGGGGCGCAGTTCCAACCGATCAAGCCAGCTTTTGATGCGCTGGGTAGCATCGGCTTTAGAAAGCCCCCTAAGCTGAGCCAGATACAGGAGCTGTTCTCCTACCTTCATCTTTTTGTAGAGCCCCCGCTCCTCAGGCAGGTAGCCAATCTGGCTGATGTGCCGGGGATTAAGTTTCTCACCCCGCACCCGGATTTCGCCGGAATCAGCCGCGGTTATTTGCGTAATAATGCGGATGAGGGACGTCTTGCCGGCGCCGTTGGGGCCAAGTAAGCCAAAGATGCTCCGCTCGGGAATGTCGAGGCTGACGCCGTCGAGGGCGACGTGCGCGGCGTAGGCCTTGTGCACGTTAATAGCTTGTAGAATGGGTTGCACGGCTGAAAGGAAGGTGAAACGTGGAGTCTAAATGTAGAGATTTTACTATGCTGATGCGGCGAAATTTTGCGGCTGGCAACAGCCTACTCTTCTAGTTCCTGCAATGAAGTTTCCAGCCGGTCGAGGTGCTGGCCGTAGAGGCGCTGCAAGTAGCGACGGGTGCCGTAGAGCACGCACAGCTGTATAAAGAAACCTAAGACCAATGTCACGCCCGCAACAATTAACAGAAACTGGGGCCGTAAACCGGCTGGCCGAACCTGTTCTATGGCCACATACGACCCGAAAAGCAGCAACAACGTAACAGGCCCGGTAGCCAGCGTGACGCGGTAGAGGAAACGAAGCAAGCGGCGCAACTCCAGGCATAGCTTCCGCAGGTGGTCCCGTACGTTGCCCTCCACGGTTGCCATTCGGCGCAGCACGCCTAGCTTGTAGTAGTAATAATACAGCTGCCCAGACCCTAACACCACCATGAAAGTCGTCCAAAACACGGTAAGTGGCTTGTTGGGCCGCATAAATGCGAAAGGTAGAAGCATCAGCAGCGCTGTCAGAACCATTTCGACGCGGGCATTGCGCTGCATCTTGGCCACGGGCGAATCGGCTCCGTACGCCAGCAGCTTGGCTACCGCGGCCTTATCGAGAGCCGGCGGTGCTTCGGCTGCAGTAGGCTGCTTCCAGGCTCGGCGTAAATCATCAAGTTCCATTAGGCGGGTTGGGTAAGCAGGTGGCGAAGCTTGTCTTGCACGCGGTGCATTTTCACGCGCACATTATTTTGAGTGATACCGAGAATCTCGGCCATTTCTTCGTAGGTGCGCTCTTCCAGATAGAGCAGCACAAAGGCTTTATCCACATCGGAAAGCCGGTTGATAGCGGAATAAAGCGCGGCCATTTCTTCAGGCTCGTAGCCGGCCGGCTCTACCTCCTGCGCCAGTTGCAGGGCGGCTCCTTCCAGGCTGGTGGGCTGGGGCCGGCGGGTGCGCTGGCGCAGGTTACTGATGGCCACGTTCAGGGCAATACGGTAGAGCCAGGTGCTGAGCTTGGTGCCGGGCTGGGGCACATACTTCGGCCACGCCCGCCAGAGTTGCAGCACCACCTCCTGAAACAAGTCCTGCCGGTCGTCGGTATCGGCGCAATACAAACGGCACACCCGCCGCAGTAGCGGCTGGTACTCGTTGACGACAGCTATAAAATCAGTAGAGGGTGCAACGGGACTCATGCGGGCAGCAGTTTCATACCCTATATCGGCAGCCCAGCCGTGGCATTACAGCTAGCGGCAGTTTTTATTTAATCATGCGACTTTGCTCTTGCTAAGGCATACCTAGTTTTAGGTATTTTTCAACATTTCACTAAACTATATTATGCTGAGATTATAATCTTTTATAAATAGCATATTCAAAATTTATAATAAAACGAAATGAAGAAAACGTTACTCTCCTGCTTGGTTGGCTGGTTACTTGCCGTTCCTGCTACCTACGCGCAAACACAAACTCCCACCCGTGCCGTGAAGCTCCTGCTAGGCAAAGGTGAGTCCCAGCACACCCATCTTGCATCCGTTTACAACGCGCACCGTGGTACTGCCACTATTACGCTACCGGGTCGTAGCACAGGGCGCTCCTGGAATAGTACTGCCAACCGTTGGAACACCTCCGGTGCGGTCAGCACGTACAGCTACGACTCTCGGGGCAACAACACCCAAGTGGTCTATTCTGACTCGGCTACTGCTATGCCAGAAGGCAAAGAATTTTATACGTACAACTCTCGTAACCAAGTAACCGAGTACTCCGACCAGAACTGGAATGGCTCGGCTTACGTAAACGATGAGCGGGAACAGTACACCTACGATGCGCAGGGCAATAATACACTGCAAGTTAGACAAACATGGAACGGTACGGCATGGGTAACCCAGTCCAGCTACCGAACCACGTATACATACAATACCGCCAACGTAGTGACAAGCCGGGTGTATGAGCAGTTAAATATGAGCAACAACATCTGGGAGCAAGATGGACGCATAACCTTCACGGTTAACGCCAACAATCAATGGACCGAGGCTGTCTATCAGGAATGGAATAATGGGGCCTATGTGAACGACGAGCGTACCCGCAATATCACATGGTATGATTGGGGCAAGCTGCTTCCTAGCTATTATGAAGATCAGGAGTGGAGCGGTGGTGCTTGGGTGGACGACCAACGGAGTACGATAACGTATCAGCCCAATGGCAGTTACGTCGAAGTGCAGCAGCAACCCACGGCTCCCAATATGTGGGTCAATGACGACCGAATTACTACCACCTATGATAACTTCGGCAACCTAATCCTGGACCAAACCGAATCTTGGAACAACAATGCATGGACTATTACCAGTGCGGACCGGACAGTGCTTTCTTACACTGCTACTAATGAGGTTCGTCGGGCAGTGGAACAAGAGTACAACACCTCGCTAGGACGGTATGTAAATTCCTACCTCACCACGTACGGCAGCTTCGTTACGCTGGCTACCCGCCGGGCTACCGGCCTGGAGGCCGCGGCAACCCTGCATCCAAACCCAACGGCCGGCACCGCCACCATCAGCTTAAGCGGCTTGCGCGAGCAAGGCACCTTGCCTGCCGAGGTGCTGAATGTAGTAGGCCAAGTGGTGCAAACCATGGCGCTGCGTCCGCAACAGGGAAGTATCAAACAGGAAATCAACCTGACCACGCTACCAGCAGGCGTGTACACAGTACGTGTACATACCTCCGATGGCGCCGTTACAAAACGGGTTGTAAAGCAATAAGTAGGCAGCTCTCGGCGGCAGTGGGCCGGGTAACAAAAAGCCCGTTTGGCAATGTCAAACGGGCTTTTTGCTGCCACAGTCTCTTGCTGACACCTACAACTACGCAACTATTCCGCTAGGGCGTCATGGTTACCATTCATTGTTCGTTACCTGCCGTTCCGCCGCCGCGTGAGGTTGGCTTTGCTTCTATTTTAAGAGAAGATTGGGAGGTCAGGCCAAATGAATGCCAGAACGACCCGTACACTTTACTTGGATAGTTGACACCGCGTTACAACTGGCGGCACGATTGCCGGATCTGCAACTTTGCCCCCACTGCGTGGCTGTCTAGGCTCGTTACGCTCAGCAAGTTCAGGCGAGGTAAGGCAGCAGAACGCACCTTCAACAAAAAGCCCGCTCTCCAAACTGGAGGGCGGGCTTTTTGTTGAAGGTGCACAGAATCCGTATAGTTTGCTTTAATCTGGACAAATTCGTGATTCTATTGAAAGTACTCCTTCACTTTCTCGAAGAAGCCTTTCTCGTTTTTGCCAGGGTTCGGGGTGAAGTTTTGGGCGTTACGTAGCTTCTCGAGCAACTCCCGCTCCTCGCCCGTCACATTCTTGGGCGTCCAGACGCTAAGGTGAATGAGTTGGTCGCCGCGGCCGTAGCCGTTGATGTCCTTGATGCCTTTGCCGCGCAGGCGCAGGATTTTGCCGGGCTGCGTGCCGGGGTCCACTTTGATTTTTACCTTGCCTTCGATGGTGGGCACCTCAATGCTAGCGCCAAGTGCGGCATCCACGAACGAGATATACTGCTCGAACATGATGTTGTTGCCGTCGCGCTTGAGCTGCTCGTGCGGCTCTTCCTCGATTTGGATGAGCAAGTCGCCGGGTACGCCGCCCCGCTCAGGGTAGTTGCCTTTGCCGTTCATGCTCAGCTGCATTCCCTCGGCTACGCCGGCGGGAATGTTGATCGGAATAACTTCCTCATGCAACTGCCGACCTTCGCCTTGGCACACGTCGCACTTGCTGGTTACCACTTTGCCTTCGCCGTCGCAGGTAGGGCAGGTAGAGGCACTTACCATCTGGCCAAGCATGGTGTTCACCACGCGTTTCACCTGGCCCTGGCCTTGGCAGGTACCGCAGGTTTTCAAGTCGGTGCCGTTTTTAGCGCCGGTACCAGTACAAGTTGTGCACGCTACATAGCGCTTCACCTTGATCTTCTTCTCGACCCCATTGGCCACTTCCTCCAGGTCCAGCTTCAGCTTGATGCGTAGGTTAGAACCTTTGCGCACGCGCCGGCCACCTTGCTGCCCTCGGCCACCGCCGCCAAAGAAACCTTCAAAGCCTCCCTGGCCACCGCCGCCGAATATGTCGCCGAAGTGACTGAAGATGTCCTCCATGCTCGGGCCGCCGCCATTGCCGCCCATACCCTGGTGACCATATTGGTCGTAGCGGGCGCGCTTGTTCTGGTCCGATAATACCTCGTAGGCTTCAGCGGCTTCTTTGAACTTATCTTCGGCTGTCGGGTCGTCGGGGTTTTTATCGGGGTGATACTTGATGGCCACCTTACGGTAGGCCTTCTTGATTTCATCCCCGGCTGCATTTTTTGCTATGCCCAGTACCTCGTAATAGTCTCGCTTCGTTGCCATTTGTAGTCGTACGTGTTACGTATTGAGTAATAAGATCAAGCGCTGGACAATAAGTAGAAACATCGTCTAACTACTCAACACCAACTACTCAACACTAGCCTTAGCTGCCTAGTACCACTTTTGCGTGGCGAATCACTTTATCGCCAAGGTAGTAGCCGCGCTCTACCTCGTCCACAATCTTACCTTTTAGCTCCTCCGACGGGGCCGGAATCTGGGTAATGGCTTCGTGCAAATCAGGGTCAAAGGCGCCGCCCTTCACTTCCATGGGCGCGAGGCCTTTTTGGTTCAGGGTTTTCTGGAGCTTGTTATATATAATGTCGATGCTTTCCCGCACAGCGTTGGCATCCTCGGTGTCTTTAGTGAACGTGCGTGCCCGTTCGAAGTCGTCGAGGGCAGGCAGCAGGGCCACCATCAGTTCTTGGTTGGCAGTCTTAAACAAGTCGGCGCGCTCTTTCGTAGTGCGGCGCTTGTAGTTCTCAAATTCGGCTGCCAAACGCAAGTACTTATCTTTGAGCTCCTTTAGCTCGCCTTCCGATGTCGTGTCCTCTGCTTTTGCAGTGTCTTCCCCATCAGTCAAGACTGATGCTTCGTTGTCGGTCATTTCGCCAGTTACTTGCTCTGGATCCGCAGCTAAATTGTCGTCCTGGGGTACGTTATTATCGTCAGCCATTTTATTGAATATTCGTCGGAACGGGTTTTTCACTTTGTTTTCAGCCAGATAGCAAAACGTGCGGGCAAGGAGTTTGCCAAAGCTATTTGTGCTGCCAATGTGGCACAAACAAGTGCTTGATTCAAACTAGCATTCTAGTTTCTACGTGAATACAACAACACACTTGCGGCAGGTTCCTTTGTCTGGCTTCAATACAAACATTTGCACCTAGTCTGTGGTCAAGCTCATCTGGAAATGATCTAAAGCACTGGCATTGTAGCATGTGCATTTTACGATGTAGCTAATCTATAGCATTAATCTCACACGCTATAAAAAAATAAAGCCATTCTATGGAAAATTTTATGAAAATTGTTTGAAAGTTTATAAGATCCTGACTAATTTTAAGCGCTATAAAAAAGCAAGCCAGTTTATAGATTTCAAGGTCTTCTCAAAATTTTACCATACCCAACGCGCTCTTTCCTTCTTCCCACACTTAACTTATTTACTACAGATACAATGAAAGCAGTAATCCTAGCGGGTGGCTACGGTACTCGAATCAGTGAAGAAAGTGCCATTCGGCCTAAACCCATGGTAGAAATAGGAGGTCGTCCTATTTTGTGGCACATCATGAAGATTTACGCTCACCATGGCATTACGGATTTCGTGATTTGCTGTGGCTTCAAGGGCCATCTTATCAAGCAGTACTTCGCCGACTATTTCCTGCACAACGCCGACGTTACTTTCCGTATGGACCGTAACGAGATGCACGTGCACCGGGCCCACGCCGAGCCCTGGACGGTAACCCTGGTTGATACCGGCCAAGAAACCATGACTGGTGGCCGCTTGCGCCGGGTGCGTGAGTACATCGGCGACAGCACATTTTGCCTCACGTATGGCGACGGAGTAGGGGACGTAGATATCACGGCTTCTATTAAGCACCACCGCGAGCAGGGAGGCCTTGCCACGTTAACGGCCGTACGCCAGCCTGGCCGCTTTGGCGTCTTCAACTTGAGTGACACCTCGTCTTCAGTTCACGACTTCACCGAGAAACCCACTGGCGGCGAAACGCCCTGGATCAATGGGGGCTTTTTTGTGTTGGAGCCTAGCGTTTTAGACTATATCCCCGACGACGATACAGTGTGGGAAAAAGGCCCGCTCGAACAATTGGCCGCCGAAGGCCGCCTAACTGCGTTCCGTCATGCCGGCTTCTGGCAGCCGATGGACACGCTGCGCGACCGGAACATGCTGGAAGGCCTCTGGCAAGCTGGCGATGCGCCCTGGAAAGTATGGAACGATTCGCGCACGGCCGCAACGCCCGCCGTGCAGCCCGTTAGCACGCCTGCTCCCAATGCAAGCACCCTCGTGACTAGCTAGTCTCAGCAGTTTATCACGCTCTCTTCTCTAAATTATCTGCTTCCACACTAGCAGAACATGTTATTTCGCTTTTTAGCTGCTTTTCAATGAACCGCATTCTTATCACTGGTAATATGGGCTACGTAGGGCCCGGCGTAGTTGCGCGCCTACGGCAGGAGTTTCCTCAAGCCGAGCTTATTGGCTACGATATGGGATATTTCGCGCATTGCCTCACAGGAGCAGGCCGCTTGCCCGAAACCCGGTTAGATCGTCAGGTTTTCGGCGACGTGCGCCAATTGCCGGACACTTTGTTGCAGGGGGTAGATGCTATTGTGCACCTATCCGCTATCAGCAACGACCCAATGGGGCAAACCTACGAGGCCGTGACGCTGGAAGTAAACCACGCGGCCGGTATTCAGCTGGCCCAGCGCGCTAAGGCGGCTGGCGTACGGTCGTTCATTTTTGCTAGCTCGTGCAGCATCTATGGTGCCGGGGGCGAAGGTGCCAAAACCGAAGATTCAACTTTGAACCCGCTTACGGCCTATGCCCGCTCTAAAGTAATGAGCGAGCAAGACCTGCAACCGCTGGCCGACGAAACGTTTTGCGTTACGTGCCTGCGCTTTGCTACCGCCTGCGGCTGGAGCGACCGGCTCCGCCTAGACCTCGTAGTCAATGACTTTGTGGCGGGGGCAGTTTCTGCGGGTACCATCTCTATTTTGAGTGATGGTTCACCGTGGCGGCCATTGATTCACGTGCAAGACATGGCCCGTGCTATCGAGTGGGCTATCAAGCGCCCAACCACTACGGGTGGTGCCTTTTTGGCCATCAACGTGGGTGCCGACGTGTGGAACTACCAAGTACGCGAGCTAGCCGAAGCAGTGGCCGAAGCCATTCCTGGCACTAAAGTGACCTTGAATTCGGCTGCTCCACCCGACAAACGCTCCTACAAGGTTGATTTCAGCTTGTATCGGCAATTAGCCCCTGACCATCAGCCCGTGCGTACTCTGGCTGATACACTGGCCGAGCTCCGCGACGGTCTACTCGGTATCAATTTCAAAGACGCCGACTTCCGCTCTTCCGAGCTAATGCGTTTGCGCGTTATCAACCGCCTACAAACGACAGGGCAGCTAACCGAGGCGCTTACGTGGGCTCCGCAGTCAACACAGGTGCCGACTGAGCCAGCGCTTCAAGCAGCCGCTGTGTAAACAGCCGATTCTGCTTTACCCTCCTTTCAATCCTATTTAACATGCTATTTACCCCAACTAAATTAGCTGGTGCCTTCATCATCGATGTCGAGCGCCGGACGGATGACCGTGGCTTTTTCGCTCGTTCCTGGTGCGAAGACGAGTTTGCCGCTCATGGCATTCACATGCCGCCACTACAAGCCAACGTATCCTCAAACCCGCTCCGCGGCACGCTACGCGGTATGCACTACCAGTTGCCTCCGCACGAAGAAACCAAGCTGGTACGCTGCACCCGCGGCGCCATCTACGACGTGATTGTTGACTTACGGGAAGAATCGCCGACGTACGGCGAATGGATTGGCGTTGAGCTTACTGCCGACTCTTTCCGCATGCTATTCGTGCCCGGACGCTTTGCCCACGGCTTCATCACCCTCGCCGACAATTCGGATGTAACCTATCAGGTGTCGGCTAAATACGCCCCCGGCGCCGAGCGTGGCTTGCGGTGGAACGACCCAACTATCGGCATTCAGTGGCCCATACAGCCCGCGCTGATTTCCGAGAAAGACGGCAACCACCCGGATTACGTGCTCACTCCGCGGCCGGTAGCTGCTGCTAATTAGAATCAGTGACCCGTAGCGCGGAAGCCACAGGAAATCTGTTCCGCGACGAGCGAAGCGAGTTCCCAAACGTGAGCAGCATACGGCGCAGTACGGCATACTCGCTTCGCTCGTCGCGGAACAGATTTCCTGTGGCTTCCGCGCTACAAAGCTGCGACTCTGCTCAGCCTAAGTAGGAACCTAGAGGTAGCATTGTTTATTTTCTAGCTTACATACCAAGCCACGCAAAAGGCAGCGCCTCTACCTATCTAGCTGAACCACAAGGCTGCTTATAAAGCACTTTTTGCATCTTCTTTCTTAATCTCATGATAATAGTTGATAAAGCCTTAGAACAACGGCATAAGGCCGGCAACCCAATCCGGGTGGGCATGATCGGCGCTGGCTTCATGGCCCAAGGCGTAGCGCGCCAAATCTGCCGCTACGTGCAAGGCATGGAACTCGTAGCCATTGCTAACCGAACCATCGATAAAGCCCGGCAGGCTTATACCGACTCCGGCGTAACCAATATCCGCGAAGTAGGCACTGTAGCACAGCTCGAAGCCTGCATACAGCTAGGCCAACCCGCTATTACGGATGATGCGTTGCTGCTCAGTCAGGCAGCAGGCATTGATGCCATCATCGAAGTAACGGGCGCTGTAGAGCACGGGGCCCACGTCGTGATGGAGGCTATCAAACACGGCAAGCACATCATCCTACTCAATGCCGAGCTAGATGGTACGGTAGGCGCTATTCTGAAAGTGTATGCCGACCGCGCCGGCGTGGTTTACACGGTTGCCGACGGTGACCAGCCGGGCGTGACGCTCAACTTGGCCCGCTTCGTGAAAGGTATTGGGGTAACCCCCGTACTATGCGGCAACATCAAAGGCCTGCACGATCCGTACCGGAACCCGACTACGCAAGAAGGTTTTGCCCGGCAGTGGGGCCAGAACCCGAGCATGGTTACCAGTTTTGCCGATGGCAGCAAAATCAGCTTCGAACAAGCTGTTATTGCCAACGCGCTTGACATGCGCGTAGCCCGCCGTGGCATGTTGGGCCCGACCGTTGAACCAGGCACTCCTATTGCCAAGGCCGCCGAATGGTATCCGCAAGAGCTACTGCTCAACGGTGGTCCCGGCATCGTCGACTACGTGGTGGGCGCCGACCCCGGACCAGGTGTGTTCGTGCTTGGCACCATCAACGACCCGGTGCAGCAGCATTACCTGAAGCTCTACAAGCTAGGACCCGGACCACTTTACTGCTTCTACACTCCGTATCACCTCTGCCACTTCGAAACCCCAACTTCGGTTGCGCGGGCAGTTCTGTTCCAGGATGCGGCGTTGGCACCAGCCGGTCCTATGCGGGTAGAAGTTGTTACGGCCGCTAAGATTGCTCTCAAGGCTGGTCAGCAGCTCGACGGTATCGGGCACTACCATACGTATGGCCTCGCCGAAAACGCCGACGTGACGCGCGAAGAGAACCTGCTGCCCATCGGGGTAGCGGAGGGCTGCATCTTGCGCCACGATGTTGAGCGCGACCATGTGTTGACGTACGACGATGTAATCCTGCCTGAAGGCCGCTTGATTGATCAGTTGCGTGCCGAGCAGGCAACTCACTTCAGCTACGCAAACACGACCGGCACCGTGACGAACACGGAATCGGTAGCCGGTTAGAGCTAGGCTTACCAGCTTAAAACAACAGGCGGCACACAAGGAAAGTCTAGCATTCCTTGTGTGCCGCCTGTTGTTTAAATTATTCCTTCACTGCCACGTAGCAGTACAAGCACTTTGTCTCCCGGACGCAAGCATAAGCCCGCAGCGTATAACATGCTGCGTTTTTTTCTATGAATGAAGCGCTTGCCAAATCATGTCCTTTAACTGTTGAATATTTTTATTCGCCAGGCTGGATATGAAGATAGTAGGCAAGTCAGATGGTAACGTTTTGCGCATTTCCGCTTCCAGTTCCTCGTCCAGCATATCGGATTTGGAAATAGCCAACAGCCGGTTTTTCTCTAGTAGCTCGGGGTTGAATTGCTCTAGCTCATCAAGTAGCACCTGATACTCGGCCGCAATGTCCGGGCTATCGCAGGCTATCATAAAGAGCAGAATGGAGTTGCGCTCGATATGCCGCAAAAAGCGCGTTCCTAAACCCTTGCCTTCTGCTGCTCCCTCTATGATGCCAGGAATATCGGCCATCACAAAGGACTTATAATCGCGATACGCCACTACGCCCAAATTGGGGGTAAGGGTGGTGAAAGCGTAGTCTGCAATTTTCGGTTTAGCCGCCGACACCACTGAGAGTAGTGTGCTTTTACCAGCATTCGGGAAACCTACCAAACCAACATCAGCCAGTAGCTTCAGCTCCAGAATTACCCACTCATCGATACCGGGCTCACCAGGCTGCGCGTAAGTGGGGGCTTGGTTGGTAGCCGACTTAAAATGGTCGTTGCCGAGTCCTCCCCGGCCACCAGGGGTTAGAATAAGACGCTGCCCATGCTCGGTGATTTCCAGCTTTTTATCACCGGTTTCGGCGTCGCGGGCAATGGTGCCCAAGGGTACCTGAATGATGATGTCTTCGCCCTGCGCGCCGGTTCGTAGGTTTTCGCCACCGTTTTCGCCGTGCTTGGCAATGATGTGCTTTTGGTATTGCAGGTGCAGCAGGGTCCAGAGCTGCGAGTTGCCTTCCAGAATGATGTGGCCGCCTCGTCCCCCGTCGCCCCCGTCGGGGCCGCCATTAGGTAATCCTTTTGCCCGGAAAAAGTGGTGCGAGCCTGCCCCACCCTTTCCCGAGCGGCAATTGATTTTAACGTAATCTATGAAGTTGTTGGAAGCCACTTTTTGAAGTAAGAAGTGAGAAATAAGAAGTTAAGAATTGCTGCGCTTCCTAGTTGCTTATTTCCTGAGTGAGTAGTGTAAAAAAACGACTGTCATGCTGCGCGTTCCACTCGGGAGGTGGAACGCGCAGCATGACAGAGAGTTCTGCCCTACCTATAACGGGCAGTAGCTACAAAGTTACGCTTTTACTTCGTCGGTAGCTTGCCGGGTATCTTCGGTAGTGGCCGCCTGGTGCTGATCGACAATAGCGCAGATCTGCTGGAAGATGTCTTCGATAGCGCCGATGCCGTTTAGGGCATGAAATTTCTGCTGCGCTGCGTAGAAGCCTGCCACTTGTGCGGTTTCCGTGTTATATACGGTTACACGCTTGCGAATTTTAGTTTCGTCTTGGTCGTCGGGGCGGTTGCTGGTTTTGCCCCGCTCGAGCAGGCGCGTCACCAGTTCTTCTTCGGCTACTTCCAACGCAATCATGCACGATACCCCGGTGTCGTAGCGCTGCATGAGGGCATCGAGGCTTTCTGCCTGCGGAACGGTACGGGGGAATCCGTCAAAGATAAAACCCGCGGCCTCGGTATTGCTGGCCAACTGACTTTCAATCATGCCAATGACCACCTCGTCGGGTACGAGCAAGCCTTCGTCCATGAGCTTTTTGGCACGCAGCCCGAGCTCGGTACCTTGCGCAATTTGGGAGCGGAGCAAATCACCCGTGGATAGGTGTACCAGGCTGTAGCGAGCAATCAGCTTCTGGCTTTGCGTTCCTTTGCCAGCGCCGGGCGGGCCGAAAAGCACGATATTTAACATAGCGTGTGGGTTATTACAGGAAAATTTTAGATGGGGTTGAGAAAGATAAGCAAGTAAAGGCAAAGCCTAACTGCTTATCAGTGAATTCTGACGGCGGCATTCAGCTCTCGGCCTATACAGCCTTGTATACGTCGGGATAGTTACGCCCTAACCCGTCGAAGTCAAGGCCATAGCCCACGATGAAATCATTGGGAATGCTGATTCCTACGTAGCGGATGGCTAGTTCGTGCTGCAAGCATTCCGGCTTGATAAACAAGCTGGCCACTTCCAGTGAAGCGGGCTGTTGGGCGCCAAGGGTATCGAGCAGCATCCGCATGGTATGACCCGTATCCACAATGTCTTCCAGAATAACAACGTGGCGCCCGCCTATTTCCTCGGTCAGGCCCAATACTTCCTGCACCTTTCCGGTGCTGCTGGTGCCTTGGTACGACGTTACCCGAATAAATGAGATTTCGCAAGGAATATGCAGCGCCTTCAGCAAATCGGCGGCAAACATAAACGAGCCATTAAGCACAGCTACAAACAACGGCGTTTTGTAAGCGTAATCTTGGTTGAGCCGGGTGGCTAGCTCTTCAATAGCTGCCCCAAGCTGGCTAGCCGATAAATAAGGCTCGAACTGCTTGTTATGCAGTGAAATATAATCCGGGTTCATCCGTATGGAGTTGGGCCGCAGCAGAGCGGGCTGCCAAAGGTAATAGAAAAAGCCGCCTCCCTGGTACGGGCAGACGGCTCTTCCTCTTCAGTTTCAATTTGCTCGTCGTTGGTTTCTAGCCGATATTCAGAAAGCCGCAGTTGACACGACAATCAGAAACCAGCACCGAGCATTCAGAAGCCATAGGCTATAGCTGCTGGCGCAGCAACACGGTTATTGCTTCGGTGGCCTTGTCGGTGAGGTTGGTGTAGCGCACGTAAGGGCGGG
Source organism: Hymenobacter sp. (assembly GCF_036387835.1). Classification (GTDB taxonomy): domain Bacteria; phylum Bacteroidota; class Bacteroidia; order Cytophagales; family Hymenobacteraceae; genus Hymenobacter. Next base: position 85,186 of record NZ_DASVSY010000122.1, read on the forward strand.
CTTGCACCTCCCTTTTGAAGCTGCCTTGCGCTGGTGCCACGCCCTTCTCCGGGGCCGCAATGTGCGGAGCAATAACGAGCGAGACAATACTCATCAGCTTGATCAAAATATTCATCGAGGGTCCTGACGTATCCTTGAACGGGTCGCCCACTGTGTCGCCGGTAACCGACGCTTTATGCGCATCAGAGCCTTTGTATTGCATCACGCCGTCAATCATTACGCCTTTTTCAAACGACTTTTTCGCGTTGTCCCAAGCACCACCAGCGTTGCTTTGGAAGATGGCCATCAGCACGCCGCTCACGGTTACCCCGGCTAGGGTACCACCCAATACTTCGGGACCAAACGAGAAGCCGATAATGATGGGCACAATTAGGGCAATGGCGCCGGGCAGCATCATTTCCCGAATGGCAGCCTGCGTGGAAATGGCCACGCACTTTTCGTATTCGGGCCGGCCAGTGCCTTCCATGATACCAGGAATCTCACGGAATTGCCGGCGCACTTCCTGCACCATCGCCATAGCGGCCCGGCCTACAGCCGCAATAGCCAGGCCCGAGAAGATAAACGGAATCATAGCTCCCACAAACAAGCCCGCCAACACCCGGGCATTGCTGATGTCGATGGACGTGATGTTAGCCGTGCCCATGAAGGCGGCAAACAAAGCCAACGAGGTTAGGGCCGCGGAGGCAATAGCAAAGCCTTTGCCGGTGGCGGCCGTGGTGTTGCCTACAGCGTCGAGAATGTCGGTCCGCTCGCGCACTTCTTTGGGCAGCTCGCTCATTTCGGCGATACCCCCAGCATTGTCGGCAATAGGCCCAAAGGCGTCAATGGCTAGCTGCATGGCCGTGGTGGCCATCATGCCAGCCGCCGCAATAGCAACGCCATACAGGCCAGCGCACTCGAAGCTAAGTACAATGCCAGCGGCCAACACAATAATGGGCAGCACCGTGGATTCCATGCCGACCGATATGCCCCCAATAACGGTAGTAGCGTGTCCGGTGCTGCTTTGCCGCACAATGCTCAGCACCGGCCGCTTGCCCATAGCCGTGTAGTACTCAGTGATAATGCTCATCAGCGTACCTACTACCAGCCCTACGACTACGGCGTAAAAAACATCGAGCGAAGTGAACGGCACGGAGCCGGGCCGGCTGATAACCAAATCGCCCGCCGGTAGCATCCAGCGAATGATGAAGTAAGAAGCCACTGCCGACACTACCACCGACACGTAATTGCCGAAATTGAGAGCGGCCTGCACGTTGCCGTCCTCTTTCACGCGCACCAACAAAATACCAATCAGGGAGGCCACAATGCCCATCCCGGCAATTACCATGGGAAGCAGAATGGGAGAAAGACCCTGGAACTGGTCGCCACGGGCTACCACTTCGCGACCAAGCACCATGGTGGCCAGAATGGTAGCCACGTAGGACCCAAACAAGTCGGCGCCCATGCCGGCCACGTCGCCCACGTTGTCGCCTACGTTGTCGGCAATGGTGGCGGGGTTGCGCGGGTCGTCTTCCGGAATGCCGGCTTCTACTTTACCAACCAAGTCGGCGCCCACGTCGGCGGCTTTGGTGTAGATGCCTCCCCCTACGCGGGCAAACAAGGCAATGCTTTCGGCGCCGAGCGAAAAGCCCGTCAGCACTTCAAGCGCCGTTTCCATTTCGACGCCGTTGGCCCCACCGCCCTTGCTTACCACAAACATCTGGTAGAAGACAATAAACAAACTGCCAAGCCCTAATACGGCCAGTCCTGCAACGCCCATGCCCATGACCGAGCCCCCGGAGAAGGACACATTCAGCGCCTGAGAAAGGCTAGTGCGGGCAGCCTGCGCGGTACGTACGTTAGCTTTCGTGGCAATCTTCATCCCAATAAACCCCGCCGCTGCCGACAGCAAAGCCCCGATAAGAAAGGCAATAACAATGACTGGACTGGATTTTTCGCCCGTGCTACCTAGATAGAAAAGAAAAACTCCGGCAATAAGGCCGAACACGGCCATCACTTTGTATTCAGCTTTCAGAAAGGCAATAGCTCCTTCTGCTATATAGCCCGCAATGGTGCGCATTCGCTCGTCGCCGGCATCTTGCCGACTTACCCAGCCCGAGCGTAGCCATGTGTACACCAAAGCCAGTACCCCTAATGCGGGCACTACGTAAAGAAAATTCATCATAAAGCGGCAGTAAAAGAGTGGGAGTTGAGGTTGGAAGGAAAACAGAAAGAATTGCACGGGTAAAATAGAGCTTTTACCTACAACTCCAACCACCTCAGTTCCCAGTCTTTACCGGCGCCTTACACTCCACAGTATTAACGGAACGGTACTTCCATCATCGCACACGACGAAAAGTAAGGTATCATCAAAACAAACTGATCAGCTAGCAGCAACTAACTCACAGGATACACTCGCTGACTATGCTGCTAGTTAACTGATAACAAGCAACAAAAAGGCAATACTGAAGTAATTCAAAAGACAATTTACCTTGCTTGGCACCAAGCAAGATAAACCCCAACTATCGGGCAATGAACCCACTACTTACAGCTCCCGCATCAGCACCTGATACAATGCCACCATACTTTCGATGTCGCGCTTATCCACTATTTCGTTGGGGGAATGCACGTTGTCTTCTGGCGCGCCCACAAAGCACCAATCCCACGGCTGCGCGCCGTGCTGCAGCTCTTTGGCATCAGAACCACCGCTGCCTTCCACCTCCAGTTGGTACGGAATGCCACTCACTTCTGCAATGCGGCGAATACGCTCCACATAAGCACGGCGTGGAATCAATGAGTCGCGCAAGGAAACAACCACACCCTGACCTGACTCTACACCTTCCGTTACCCAAGTAATGTCAGATACCAAAGCTTGGCGCACGCCGTAGGTTTCCTGAATATATTTAGCCAGATAGGCTACTGAGCCGCCGCCGTGCTCCTCCCAGCAACTGAAGGCGATAATACCGTTTTCTAATGTTTCGCATAAGCGCAGCGCGTTCCAGACCCCAAGCCGGTTGTCTAAGTAGCATGACTGAACAGTAGTATCGGTTTCCCGAAAGTCGCAGTAATACGTTAATTCAGTACCCCGCTCAATCTGCCGGGTGAACTCATAGCCTATTTCGCCGGTTTCTTCGTCTATGGTCAGTGTACAGTCAATCTCGCCTTGCGAATCGCGTCCAACAAGGCGACAACCTGCTTCCAGCACTGGCCCACCAATCCGTACCAGCTGCTGGCCGTAGCGAACCGTAAAGCCAATACTATCCAGATGGGCAAAGACTGCCGTACGAGGAGCACCGAAGACCAGCATAATGCAATCCTGCCATTCGCTGCCAGCCAATACAGTAGGCTGCACTTGCCAGCTGCCTTTGTGCTGTTCGATGTACTCCAACAGATAATGAGTAAGCGGGGCTTCGTTTCCGGAGGGGGCCGCAATGCGACATAAGGTGTGTAAAAGCTTCATGACGAGCAGTTATTTATTTAAAACTAGGACAAAAGCCATACTTTTAGTTCTCCCAATGGGAGGCGCTGCCTAGGCTTTTGCCGAATCAGTACCTGCAAGTGACCGTGTCTATGATTCTCCGCCTCCGATTTATCCTCTTCTTATTGTTGCTGCCCTTCCTGGCTTTCGCCCAGCAGCCCGATACCGCCCGGTCGTCTTCGCCTATCCGCAACATCCAAACCGATAATGTGGACGTGATGCCTACCGCCAATACCAAGGGGTGGCTCTTACTCGACAAGGATATTCAGACGGAATTAGAAGGGGCTGTCCAGAACCTATACAACTGCAAATACGACCGGGCCGAAAAGCAATTTCGCTCGTTGCGGCGACGCTACCCCAACCACCCAATGCCCTATTTCCTGATGGGCTTAAGTCAGTGGTGGAAAATCGTACCAACCAACATCAAAACCAAGCAGTACGACAAGCTTTTCTTTGCTTACATGGACACCACCATCCGGAAGGCGGAGGCCCAGTTCGATGCTGACGAAAAAAATTACGAAGCCTGCTTTTTCCTTGCTGCCGCCTACGGGTTCGATGGCCGCTTAAATGCCGAGCGCTCGAACTGGCCTAAAGCAACTATCAGCGCCAAGCGGGCCCTGAAATACCTGGATCTAAGTAAAGAAGCGAATGGGCTAAGCCCGGAATTCTTGTTTGGGCAAGCGCTCTTCAACTACTACGCTGTCTGGATTCCCACCAACTACCCGCTGCTCAAGCCAGTACTGCTTCTGTTCCCGAAGGGCAACAAGCAGCTTGGATTACAGCAACTGCGCAACGTAGCCGACAATGGTTTTTATGTAGGTCCGGAGGCTAAGGTGTTTCTCATGCGTATCCTGAACAACGAGGAAAACAATTGGGAAGCCGCTGCACCTATTGCCCGCAACCTCGCCAAAACCTACCCCGACAACGGCTACTTTCAACGCTTCTATGCCTTGTCCTGCTTCAACCTTGGCGACTTTCGAGAGTGTGAGCGTCTCAGTTTAGAAATCCTAAACAAGCTTAACCAAGGAATGCCCAGCTACGAAGCAACCAGTGGGCGCTATGCTACCTATTTCCTAGGATGGCTAATGCAAAACCGCTATAGGGACTATGACAAGGCCAAAGACTACTACCAGCGTTGCATTGTCTTCTCTGAGCTCACCGATGAAATAAAAGGAGGCTTCTATCTGCACTCCAACTACAACCTTGCCCGCCTAGCTGACAGGGAGAAAGACGTAGCAACCGCTCGCCGTTACTATTCCATCGTGCGTGACATTGCGGATAACAAGTCGGCGGCCTCCAAAGAGGCAAAGGCCTATTTAAAGAAAAATAAAAAGTAGGCCTGTTTGCCCCGGCTATGTCACTCCAAGACCTCTTTATTACCCCTTTTTATTTAGCGCTATTTTATGCGCTGGCGTACGTAGTACGCCCCAAAATTACTAATATTTATACCAAGAAATATTTTATACCAGCTCTGACATTAAAATTTATTGGAGCCATAGCGTTAGGGATTATTTATCAGTTTTATTACAACAGTGGGGACACATTTAATTATTATTATCATGCTACTATCATTCATGATGCTTTCTCCGAATCGTTTTTCACGGGTTTAAAGCTCCTTACCGCCACAAAAAATTCTCCGGATATTGCGGCCTATACAATCCGCATGTTTTGGTTTGGCAGCACCGGGGGAGATAATACCGAGTTTTTTGTAGTAAGAATTGCGGCCTTTTTAGGCCTGTTTTGTTTTAACTGCTACACAGTTATAGCGCTATTCTTTGCCCTCATCAGCTTCACAGGTATTTGGGCAATGTATATTACCTTCTTACGACTATATCCGGCAGCTTACAAACAACTAGCTATTGCCACTTTCTTTTTGCCTTCCGTATTTTTCTGGGGTTCGGGGCTTATGAAGGATTCGCTGTGTCTAGGCGCCTTAGGATGGATTTTTTATGGCTTCTATCATGGCCTTATTTTAAAACGCAACATTTTGCGTTCCGCCTTACTTGGTGGCTTAGGTGCCTATTTACTGATTATGATCAAAGTATATATTCTTATGTCTTTCTTAGCACCAGCCTCTCTATGGGTATTCAATGAGAATAGTCAGCGTATCAACAATTCCTTATTGCGCACTTTGTCAAAACCTTTCTTAATTGTTATGGGGCTAGCTGTGGGCTATTTTGGCTCCGTTAATCTAACCAAAGGAGATGAGCGTTTTGATGTAGAAAAAATAGGTGAGCGAAGTAGAATCACTCAGCAGGCATTATATAGTCGTACAAAGGATAATGGATCTGCTTACGACATTGGTAAGTTAGATGGGAGTTTAGGCAGTATTATAAGCGTAGCTCCTCAGGCTATTTTTGTAACGCTTTATCGTCCTTTTATTTGGGAAGCTCGAAACCCAATCATGCTGTTGTCAGCTCTTGAGTCTTTATGGTTTACCTGGTTTACCATCAGCATCCTATTTCGTGCTGGCTTGGCTCGTAGCTTACGTTTAATTTCGGCTCGGCCAATTTTGCCTTTCTGCTTGATGTTTACTATAATATTTGCAGTAGGCGTTGGGGTGAATAGTGGCAATTTTGGCACTCTGGTGCGCTACAAGATTCCATTGATGCCCTTTTATTTGTCAGCCTTGTATATCCTCTACGCGGAAGCAACCGCTAAAGCGCGGCCTACTCGCGCCCGAACTACAGTAGCAGCCTAGAGGCAGCGCGAACAGCAGATACTCTTACGAAAACAGTTGCAAGAAATTCTTCTGGTTGGAGCAAACAGAATAACGCTCCACTACTGTGGTGCGTGCCGCCTCACCCAGCCGTGAGCGTAGGGTTGGGTCCAGCATTAGGGCCTCCAGTGCTTGCTTCCAGTCTTCCGGAGTATTGCAGATGTAGCCGTTCACTCCGGGCTGCACCACTTCTGTGTTCATGCCAACTGGCGATACCAGCGCCGGGATGCCAAGCGCCATGTATTGCAAGGCTTTGAATGCACATTTGCCTTTTGCCCAAGGATCATCTTCGAGTGGCATAAGGCCTACATGCAATCCTGCTAAGTCCTCTATTTCAGTTTCCTTGCGCCACGGTTGAAACCGCAATGACTTTAGTGGTACTACTGGTGGCTGATTGGAAATCACGCGAAATTCAAAATCGTATCGTGTTTCCAGCTCCGCTACTATGGGCACCACCTGTTCCAGGTATTTTAGTGTGGAGTGGGTTCCTGTCCAGCCTATCACCAAGCGGCCCGCGGCCCGTTGGTTGCGGATACGATTGTGAAGATGCTCCGTGTCAATGGTAGTAGGATTCACTGTTGCCGCGGCGTTGAATTGGCGCGCGTAATCCTGCAGATAGGCGTTGCCGCAGCTAATTTTATAAGCCCAGCGACAGATACTCTCCGCTTTCTGATGCCACTTTATGCCGGCTACTATCTTATTAGCCTCCGACGTATTCGGTATCCAGATTGCATCATCAAAATCATAAATTATTCTCTTGCCTAACACCTTTGCTATTATCCACTCGAATATTGGCGGGCCTATGGGTGAGGCTTCCCGATGAATAAAAATATAATCGTAAGCGGGTACAGAAAAAAGCAAAAGCATGCGCCGCAGAAAACCACCACTGATTCCTAACGCCTTGGCGCCAGCCCGACCTGGCTTGTAGAGTATAGCCCAGGTTGCGTCAGAAAGAAAAGGCGCCAAACGGTAAGAGTGGCCAGCCTGCGTGAGAATATCCAAATATTGTTCGAACCGAAACCGCTGCGAAGGTGCCTTGCCAGCCGGATAAGGAACGACGAAAAGAATGCGCATACGCGGCAAATGAGCAACTAAAAGAAACTATGCTACTTGATAAAAGGCTAAGACGGCACGAATGATTCGTTGCTGCTGACTTGCTTCTAACTCCGTGTACAAAGGTAGTCGAACTAGGCAATCAGCATAATGAGTTGCCCAAGGCAGTTCCCGTCCGTCATGTCGGGCGGCATAGTAAGGGCTACTATGCAGGGGCTGATAGTGAAATATGGCCGTGACATCCTGCTTCCTCAAGAAATCGATTAGGCTGGTTCGCTCAGTGAGGGAGCGGCAGACCAAATAAAACAGATGACCATTCTGAATTGAATAGTCAGGGATATTTGGCAAACCTACTCCAAGAGCTTGCAGAGGCTGTAACTCTTTGAAATAGCGCGCCCATATTTCTTGCCGACACTGCTGAATAAAATCTAGCTTCTCTAATTGCGCCCAGAGGAAAGCAGCGTTTATCTCAGCGGGCAAAAATGACGAGCCTATATCTACCCAACTGTACTTAGCTACTTCCCCCCGAAAAAAAGCAGCCCGGTTAGTACCTTTCTCGCGCAGGATTTCGGCCCTTGCTATTAGTTGCAGGCTATTCACAACCAACATTCCCCCCTCACCCCCGGCCGTCACGTTTTTAGTTTCGTGAAATGAGAAAGCCCCTAATGCTCCCTGCGTACCGAGTGGCTGCCCTTTGAAGCTGCCTCCAAGTGCTTGCGCGGCATCCTCTACTACCACCAAATCATGGGCTTCGGCAACAGCATGGATAGCCGCCATATCACAGGCCACGCCGCCGTAATGCACCGGCACAATGGCACGGGTTCGAGACGTAACGAGGCTATTTAGCTGGGTGGCATCAAGCGCTGGACTGCTTGGGGAACTGTCTACGAAGACCAGCCGCGCTCCTCGCAGCGCAAAGGCAGTGGCCGTAGAGGAAAAGGTGAAGCTTGGCAGCAGCACTTCGTCACCAGGCTCTAGCTCAAGTAACAGAGCTGCCAATTCCAAGGCGTCGGTGCCGGAGGTGGTAAGTAGCACCCTAGGCGCGTTAAAATGAGCTTGCAGCCACTCCTCACAGCGCCGCGTGAATATACCGTCGCCTGATAGTTTACCTGAGCGTACGGCTTCTTCTATGTAGCGGGTTTCGGTGCCGACGAAATAAGGCTTGTTAAATGGTATCAGCATAAACCAAAGCCGGCTACTGGCAGGCAGGGCTACAAAACTAACAGGATTCCCCCGAACCGGAACAAGCTTGCTGTCTGGTAGGTAGTAGTTCCTACATTCCTTCCCGACAGCTAATCGTCCGACTTGTATGCTCAACTGTCTCTACAGAAAAAGCTTACTCTTTCTTCAGACGCTGCCAAAACGCCTCGTCTAGTGCTTCAACTGGAAAGCTTACGCTAGGTGCAAAAATTGATTGGCGGTCCATCAGACTCAGTACTCCTTGCTTGTGTTCTACAGTAATTTGCTGATGTTGCAACAAGCCTTGTAACAGCACCAAACAAGCCCCCCGAAACACAAGCTCATATACCTCTGGCAACGTATCGTGGCTCCAATCTACGCTAGTAGCGAATTGGGCCAAGCAACGCCCGTTATCCACTTGTTCGTCTACCTCGTGGCAGGTAGCCCCTACTACTGTAACGTTAAGTTCCCGGGCTTTAACGATGGTTTGCATTCCGATAAGCCCCTTGAAAGCTGGCAGTAGGGAGTAATGCAAATTGATGAACCGGCCGGGCAGCAAGCGCAGAGTTTCTTCATCGATAATCTTATGGATATTCGTAATTATCACGTCGGGAGATGCCTCCTGCAGAGCTTGTTGCAGTGCACTTACATCCTTGCGCGTATAGTCCAATAATTGATGGGGCAAGCCAACTGCACGAGCATATTCCAGGGCTCCACAGGTCCTGTCTGCTAGCACTGTCGTTATTACAAAGGGAAGCTTCAAGCAGTGCGACACTCGATGTATGAACCTAAGGGTTCCCCCATTGCCGGATACCAGAAAGCCAACTCGTCTAATTTCCTGTTGCGCTAACTCGCTCTTCATCGTAGCATTACTCGGTATACGTTTCCCGCACCACAAAGTCAGGGCGCTTGGTGATTTTCTGGTTGATGCGGTGGATATATTCTCCTAAAATTCCCATACCCAGAAATAGCAATCCGGTCCCAAACCCTATGGCAATGATAAGCGAGGCAAAACCGGGTAAAAGGTCTTTGTAAATCAGCTTGCGAAGCAAGATATAAAATGAGTATCCGCTAGTACAGCTGAATAGTAGCAGCGACGTATAAGTAAGCAGCCGTACCGGCACATCAGAGAAAGTAATGAAAATGTTTACAGAATGCCGCACTAGCCGACCTACAGTATAGCTGCTACGCCCCACGCTACGGGGCTGATGCGTGACGGCTACACTGGCAACACTGTTTGTAACCCAAGTGAGGTAACCATCCAAGAATGTGTACGAGTTATGCATGGTTAGGCAATGGCGAGCTATTTCCGTTTTCAGCAAGCGAAACGCGGAATAGTCGGCATGTAGCTCCGGGATGCCCAGGCGCAGCATTTGGCGCAGTAGTATTGAAGTTAGATTGCGCCAACCCGCATGCTGCCGAGCAGAGTAGCAACCATATACGACGTCGAAGTTACCTTGTGCCTGGCGTTGGATAAGCAGCTTGATATCGGCCGGGGAATGCTGCAAATCTTCGTCGAGCGTGACAATAAACTGCCCTTTGGCATAGCCGAATCCGCAGAGCAAGGCATTGTGCTGCCCAAAGTTGCGCGACAAACGAATGGCTTGCACAAAGGCGGGGCCTAACTTCTGGCGCAGCTGTATCACCACGTCCCAGGCCCGTGCATGGCCCCCATCGTGCACGAATATTAATTCATAAGAGCAGTTAATCTCAGCAAAGAATGTTTGAAGTTGCTCTACTAAAGATGGTAAAGTATCCTGTCCCTGAAAAACCGGCACTACTACTGAATAATTTACCAACCAAGTTTCGGGTGCTGAAATCATAACCCTGCTGCTACGGAACCGCTGCCAGCTCGCAAGTATTGCGAGGCTGCTGGCCCCATATTAAATAGAAGGTCGACGATGGATACAGCTGACTCAAATGGCTCGCCATGTATCTGTGGATATGCTTGGTAGTCGTTATACTTCATCCAACTTACATCTATCCCCGCTACACTCATTTGCTGTTGATCCAAGTACTGTCGTGCTGCTGGCCCGGAAAGATAGTGAACACCATCAGTAGCTTTCAGCAGCTGAATTAAACGAGTAGTGCGGTCTGCATGAGCATCATAAGCATAATCAGAGGAAGAGGTAATATGCGTGTGAATATCTAGCGATTTGCAGATCGTTTTCATGAAGAGCAGATTAATCGCACTCAAATAATTCAACGAAGCAGCTTCGGTATAAAGACCTGCCAGCAATTCGCAACCAAATTGAAAGTATGGAGCTCGGGCATATACTTGACTGAGTGTGCGCCAATGCCGGGATGCCCAACGCATGTCCATCACTTGCGTGTCGCAAATACGTTGTTGCAAGCTCGCGCGACGCACTGGTATGCTCAACCACTGTGTGCCTTGTGCTGTACGGATCCGATTGCGGTTACGCCAATCATTTTTAGTGTACTGCATATCATCATATACAATAAATTCGTCAACGCTAGCAATTAGGTCAAAATACCCTCTCCAAGGAATGTAGTTGGACTGCAGAATGGCAACCTTTTTATTTAAACCTGACACTGCTTGAAGTAGCTAGAGCTTTAGGGAAATACCGGCCTTAAACAAGTGAAACGGCCAGCGGCAACAACAATTGCTTGTACGCTTCCGCAGCGCGTGCCACTGTGCGATGCTCAATTGCCAACGCCTGGATACGCTCGCGGTAGCCGGGCTGCTGCAGCAAAAAGGCAATCTGTTGTAGGGCGGCAGGAACAGTAGCCGGGTTGTTGAGGTTAAAGGTAGCCCCGCCTCCCTCCTGCTTTATAATGTCGCTGTCGTCGCCGACGCCTTCGGTAAGCAGCACGGGCAACCCAGCCGCCCAATATTCTCCCACCTTAATAGGAGAGCAAAAACGACGGCATTCCGCGGGCTTGATAGTGGCGAAGGCAAAGTCCGCTGCCGACAAATAGCCGGGTACTTCAGCGTGCGGGGCCTTGGTCACGAACACCTGCTCGGCAGTGAAGCCTACCTTAGCCAGCTTAGCGTGTACTTCCGCCTCCGGGTTAGGCGTGAGGATAAGCAAGCGAAAGTTCGGTTTGAAGTACGCAGCAGCGTCCCGAAATAAATCGAAAGCCTCTGCATCGTAATAGATGTCGCCAAACTTGCCCACGTAAACTCCCACTAAAGCATCAGCCGCAATACCAAGGCGCGCCCGTACTTGTTGGCGGCGGGCTGCGTCATACCTGAAATCCGCTACGTTCACTGAGCAGGGAACAGTGACTATGCTCTGTGCATTAACGCCTTCCTGTATAAGCTTACGCCGGTAGTTTTCAGCCACTGGCATCAACCCAATAGCCAGTTGCTTCTGCTTTTCTTCCCAGTAGCGTTGAAACAGATACCGTGGATCGTACCCCTTCCACACTCCCGACTCGCGCATATAGTCGGCATGCGGCTCAAAGGACTCTACCAGAAAAGGAGTCTGTGTTTTCTTCCAGACAAGATAGGCCAGTGCTCCCGCTGGCGCCCCCCGCCCAATAATCACTTCAATAGTATGCTGATGCACCATCTTCACCAGCTCGTTAGGAAATCGAACGAAGTCGTCGATCTTATTGAGTAGCAACGGCTGGTTTTGCCGGCTCCGCAACGGTGCAAACGTAATTTTATCAGTGGCAAAGCCAGGAGCAAAATGCAGTTCCTGCCCGGCACTTGCGCCCCGCTCGATAGTAACGAATATAATGCGCCTTACTTCCGGTAACAGCTGGAGCAACCGTAAGTGAGGAAACACGGTGGAAACGGTGAGTGAGTCTTCGAGACCCCAATAACTCAAAAAAAGAAGGTTCATCAGCGAATAGATCTACCGAATGTTAACTGCGGGCTCCCTTTACCAACCCTATTAACTGCGGCCCCGCCAGTATGCGCATAGCTAACAGCAACGCCTTGCGTAGCGGCAATTGCGGCCAAGCTTGGCGCAGAAACTTTATGGCTTGCCCACGATAATTATCGGCGTAGGCATGAATAGCGCAGAGGTAGAAGATGTGACCTTCTAACTGTTGACTTTGGGACGGAGTCAGGCTTAGATGAACTGCCACCCACTGCATGAGCTTCAGCCAGCGCTTGATAAGACCTTGGTTGTCGGCCCGCATCGAACGGGCATCATGGTCGTTCATAGTCAACGTCACGGCATCTACCAAATAAACCGTATCGTTCTGTGTGTTCTCCAGCATGAACATCCAATCCTCGACAGCCGCAAAGGAGCGGTCTTCCTCGAACAGTTTCAACCCTGGGTTCTGCCGTCGCACGCAGATGTTGCACGCCAGCGCGTTGCCTCGCAAAAAAAACCCTAAGTCGTAATGACCAGCCGGCACCGGAGCCAGGTCGCTGGAACTGCGTTGACCATTGCGGTTGAAATCGAACTTTGTAGCAATAAAGTTAGGCTGGTTCTGCTCCTGAATGGCCGCGTGCAGAGTAGCCAGATGATTGGGATGGAGCAGGTCGTCGGAATCCAAAAACAAGACGTATTCGCCTTTGGCACGCGCTAATCCGTAGTTGCGGGCTACTCCTCGCTCGCCATTTTCTTTGAAATGATACTGCACCTTTGCATCCTTAAACTGCCGTACAACCTCGGCCGTGTTGTCCTTGCTGCCATCGTCCACTACCACAATCTCGAAAGCCGAGAAAGTTTGGGCCAACACGGAACGTAAGGTGTCCGCAATAAAGCCAACACGATTGTATGTTGGAATAACGACGGAAAAGAAAGGAGCAGACATGCAAGACGCGAACATTACTGTAAAAGGCTTACTTATGAGTTGGGCGAGGTCTGAAGGACTCTGCGTACTCATCAAGCCGGGCAAACCTGTCTGCAAAGGTAGTCTGCCTTTGGCTATGGGGGTTTACTCTGTTGCACCGAGCAAATCAACTTTAGGTAAATAAGTACCTTTGATGTTCATTCTGCACGATTATCGCCTCAAGCTACTGTTTTGCCAATGACTACCGAAGAGTGGATACAACAATACAATATTCTTAACAGCTCTTTTAAAAAGAGACTTGTATTCAGGTTAGGAATAGATTCGGGGTTCTTCTCCGAATACAACAACATGGTGCTGGCTATGCTTTACTGCCTGAAGCACCGCATCCGGTTCGAATTACATTCCGATTACACCTATTTCGCATTTCGCGACGGTTGGAATGATTTTTTTGTTCCATTCGGCGCTGTTAATACGCATCGCATCCATAAAGACTACAATCTTCGGCCTTACATTATAGAACTCAGTAAAGAAGCTAAGCTGCAGAAAATCGTTAAATACCGTTATATCGCAACCTTGTATAAGTTACTCTTTGGGGTCAACTATATGACTCAGGATTTGTGGAGTCGTCATCGGGATTTGGCTTTTGCCCAAGAAACCTTTGATATTCCTGAGCTTGGTTTTCACCATACTCCCCTTTTGGTGGCAACTCAGCAGGTTATAAAAGCCTTTTGGCGCTACAATGCCCAAAGTGCCCCTATAGTAGCTGCTTTCGTAAATTCAGTTCAGCTACCCGAAGACTATGTTAGCATGCACGTGCGCGTAGGTGATAAATTCACTGAAACTAAAATGTTTGACTTCAGTGAATATATGATACCAGCGGCTGAGTTTTCGCCTAACAAAGAGGCCTTTGTTCTGACAGATGACTACACAGTAATAGAGCAGCTACAGGAACAATATCCTCAATGGCAATTTCACACATTATGCGCCCCTTCTGAGCGTGGGTACTTTCATCGTGACTTTGTCAAGCAAGACAATCAGTTTAAGTACACGCAACATCTTAAGCTTTTCGCTAACATGGATATCTGTGCTAGCTCAACCAAGTTTATTGGCACTTACAGTTCCAACCCCGGCATGTACATGGGCATGCGCATCGGACCAGCTCGTTGTTACTGTTTGGATTATGATGAGTGGCTGATATGGTAAGCCTTATAGCGGTTTCGTGAACGGTATACTCTTCTACTGAGCGCGACATGCGTTGATGTCGTTTTCTATAACGTCGCAGCCTCGCGGGATCAATTTCTCAGAATCCATGTGTACACCGTTCATGAAAGCACTGTAATGCTCTTATAACATAGCCGAGCATCTGAAATACTTTCTAAGAATTATTCCTTTTTCTTTTCTACAGTATGTCGTCATCAGTAAACAATAAACAAACACATATCAATAATTTTGATTTCTTAAGGTTGCTTTTTGCATCATTAGTAATTGTCACGCACTCATATCCTTTGTCAGGCATACCGGAAGAAGATATATTGTTTCGCTTTAGCAAGGGAGAAACTTCCTTATCAGGAATAGGAGTGGCAGGGTTCTTTGTTATAAGCGGATATTTAATATCTATCAGTTTATTACGAAGTAAAAGTATAATTGGCTACTTTTTCAAGCGTATAATTCGCGTATTTCCTGCGCTATGGGTTGTTGTTATATTTAGTATACTTAGTGGATTTTTTGTTAGCAATAAGATGGCAGCAGATTACTTCTCTGAGCCAACTGTCTATAAATACCTTCTTACTGCTTTTCTACATATTCAATCTTTTATCCCTGGGGTATTTGCAGACAATCCTCTTCACTATATTAATGGCTCTTTATGGACTGTTCCATATGAATTTTTATTTTATATTATGCTTAGTACTACCTTCTTTATAAAAAACTTATACCATAAAAAGTTCGCCTTACTAATGATATTCACTATATTGTTTACAGCGAGAATTTTTATTCATTTACCAAACAACTTAGAATTACTTAGCCTGAGTGTGAATAATATATGTTTTCTAGGCTTATTTTTCACTGCTGGAGCACTTCTTTCTCTTTTTGAACTACCTAGCCCTAAAAACAGAAGCAATATTTTTATCGCCTTACTCATAGTTTTGATAACTATATTAATTTTTTCTAGGTTTTATTTTCTGGGACATATATTCATTTTACCTCCACTGATAATAGCTTTAGGGTCTTTGAATTACCCTTATCTATCTTGGATACGAAAGTATGGAGATATATCGTACGGCATATATATATGGGGGTTTCCTGTCCAACAATTGTTGATGCATTATTTTCATTTTGATCAAGAAAAACTTCTTCTTTCAAGTTTGCCCATCACTTATTTACTAGGGTACTTGTCATGGCACTTGCTTGAAAAACGTGCTTTACGTTTAAAAGCCCTTTATAATTAATTTCAAAAAACAATCATATTGTTTATGCGAACTAGAAGCATTTCGTGTCATATAATAACAAACAGCTTATATCTATCATCTACTAATCTAGCAACTGTTTCAATCCTATTCGCAAACTCGAGAGCAGAAGTAATATCAGTACTACTGACATAAGACTGCGTACAACCACTCGCAATACAGGCACTTGTAGAAAATGCAGGATGTTCATATCAATTATAAAGGTTACTAATACGCTACTAATTCCGAAGAGCAACATGCCTAGGTCCAGATTGTGCAGCCTAATACCCAATAGCAAGCTGGCAGTTCGGAACAGCACCAACAACCCAGTACCCAGAAGTGCTAGGTGCTGTCTTTGCAGTACTGCGTAAATCGGGCTGGTAGCATAAGAAGTCAGCTTAAACATATAGTAGTATCCCAGATAGCCCGTAAATATGCCCGCCTGCTCCCAGCGAGCCCCAAATACAAAGCTAAATATCCAATCGCCGAACACAGTGATGATGCCAAAGGGCAACAGTCCTAGATAGAAAAGTTTGTTGTAGAGGTCGAGACAAATATGTTTGAGGCGTTCCGGTTCTTGTTGATGCACTTCGGCTACCTTTTGCAGGAACACCGGGGATACGGCATTGCCAATTAGGTTGATGGGCAATTCAAGCAGGCTAGTGGAAAAAGCGTACAATCCTACTGTATTAGCGCCAAACCCGGTGGTTAGGAAGAAAATAGGCAGTTGCCCAGCCAGTGTATTTAGGTAAGCAGTAGGCATCACGTACAAAGGATACTCCCGGTACTGCCAGGCTACTGCCCGAAGCCTAGCCCAAGAGAAGAACCACCGTAACTCATGCAACTGCCGGTGAATACCACTGAAGAGCATGCTGAAAAACATGGTGAGTTTGGCAAACAAGTCGCCCAGCAGCAAGCCGCCCACGGGTCCGTGCCCTAGCCAACCCATGCCCAGGGTAAGACCACGCCCCGCTACGGCGGTGGCCACATCAATACCCGCTCGTTTCTTGAAGTCTTTGGTACGCAGGTACCAGGCACTCATCACTATATTCAAGTTATAAACAAACACAACCCAAGGAATCACATAAAACCAGGCCCCCAATGCTTCTGCTTTCAACCAGTGCAATAACTTTTCGTGCAACAGCCCAAAGGCAAAGAGCATGAAAACGAGCGCAACCACACCAAGCAATAGTGCAAGCTGCACCAGGGCCAGGAAGCGTTTGTGTTGCCGCGGCAGCACAAAGGCCGGGGCATAACCCAGAGTTGAAAACAGGCTTACGTTGCTGACTATGGCATTAAATAGGGCAAACAGGCCGTAGCTCCGCGGATCGTAGAGCCGCGTCATGATAGGCGAAACCGCGAAACCGAGTAACGCAACGGCCGCCGTACCGGAAAAGGCAACAGCAAAATTCTGCGCAAAAGAGCCTTTTTGCCACAACTGCGAGACGTTGGCATCCAGGCTTTGTCGAAGGCGCTTATACACTGATAAGGGTAAAAATAAAATAGTGGCAGAAGCTTCCCGTAGGGAATACTCCTGCCACCATCTAAAAACTTATAGTCCAGTAGTTCAAAGCGGTAACACCGCTCTTGGCTGGCTACTCGTGGTAATTGTAAACCTTGTGGCCCCCTTTAAGCAGATACTCGTCGCGCTGGAACAGCGCGACGTCGGCGGCCATCATATCCTTCACCAAGGAAGTAAGGTCGTGCTTGGGCACCCAGCCGAGTTTGGTCTTTGCTTTCGTTGGGTCACCGATCAGCAGTTCCACTTCGGTTGGACGGAAGTAGCGCGGATCAATTTCCAGCACTACCTGACCTACTTCCAAGCCGGCCGTCGGATTGTCGCAGCTTACTACGTGGCCTTTTTCCTCTACTCCCTCACCCGAGAAGGCTACCTCAACACCTACTTCGGCGAAAGCGCGCTGCACAAACTCGCGCACCGTAGTGGTTACGCCGGTGGCAATCACGAAGTCCTCCGGAGTGTCTTGCTGCAAAATGCGCCACATGGCTTCCACGTAATCCTGCGCATGGCCCCAGTCGCGCTTGGCGTCGATGTTACCCAGGAAGATCTTCTGCTGCAAGCCCAGCGAAATCCGCGCTACCCCGCGCGTGATCTTACGGGTCACAAACGTTTCGCCCCGCAGCGGCGACTCGTGGTTGAACAAGATACCGTTGCAAGCATACATGCCATATGCTTCGCGGTAGTTCACCGTGATCCAATAGGCGTACATTTTTGCCACGGCGTAAGGCGAGCGGGGATAGAACGGCGTGGTCTCGCTCTGTGGCACCTGCTGCACCAAGCCGTACAGCTCCGACGTGCTGGCCTGATAGATGCGCGTTTTCTTGGTGAGCCCCAGAATCCGGATAGCTTCAAGCAGGCGCAGCGTACCAATACCATCGGCGTTGGCCGTGTACTCCGGCGTATCAAATGACACCTTCACGTGCGACATTGCCCCCAGATTGTAAATCTCGTCGGGCTGCACCTCCTGAATAATACGGATCAGGTTGGTGGAGTCCGACAAGTCACCGTAGTGCAGCTTAAACCGCACATTCGCCTCGTGCGGATCCTGGTATAAATGGTCGATCCGGTCGGTGTTGAAGAGCGAGGAACGGCGCTTCAGACCGTGCACCTCGTAGCCTTTTTCTAGTAGAAGTTCGGCCAGGTACGCGCCATCCTGGCCCGTAATACCCGTAAGCAGGGCTACTTTCATGATATAAAGGTAAAATGGGTCGTATGTGGACTCACTGTCCAGATTCCAGTAAAATTCAGCTAGAATGCAGGGCTAGCCGTTTAGTGCACAAAGAAAGAGCAAAAAAAGCTGGCTCCCAAACCATTGTTTTTTAACTGCTTGAATTGTTTACTACTTGGTCGTACTGCTGCAGGTCGCTCAAGATAACTTCGGTGATGCGGCGGGCATTAGACTCAGAGCCAAACTTTTCCTGCTCTACTCCTTTCACAAAAGTGGAAATTGCGTCGGTATACTGCCGATACTCGGCGTATTGCATGCTTTTCAGAAACTGATATAGCTCTTGGTGAGACTGGAAGTTTCGCCGATCAACAAAACATGCCTTGGGTATTGATTTGGCTACGTCCGGGTCGCCCCAGTAAACGGGCACGCAGCAAGCGGCAAAGCTGTCAAAGATTTTTTCGGTAAGGTAGCCGGGCAGGCCACCAGTGTTTTCGTAGGCAATGTTGAAGCGGTACTGACGCAAAACCGGAATTTTCTGATCGTGCCCGACCGGTCCCTTGTTCACTACATCAAAGAGTGCCTTGCGCCGGGCCGCCACCATGCGAGTGATTTGCTCTACCAAGGGCAGGGGCGCTACCTTCTGCAAAACACCCAGCCCCCGAAAGCTCTCGTACGTTTTAGGGTGAATTGCCCGGCTGTAGAGGCTGAATTCGTCGGGATGGTTCTCGGCAAACCACTTAAGCGTCAGGTAACGCTCATGCAGCAGGGAATGAGAGCTTTTCGGCGGTTTTACCACCCCAAACGAGGCCGCCATCAATACGCATAGCTTCCGACGATTGAACTCTTCTTCGCTAACGGGACGAAACTTGTTGTTTTCCTCTAGGTCGATGGCAAAGTAGTAGTGGAAGTACCGCTTGTTATCCACCATGCTATAGTCATACGTAAATACCTTATCGAATACTTTGTGATTGTCAGGGTTCCAGTTGTGGGGGTAATAAGTAGCGGGCTCACTCAGCACCAAGTAGCTTTTACGCCCTTTGCGCCAGGTGGCGCTCTGAAACGGTAGGCAGTTATCAAGCCCAATGAGTAATTCAGATTCCTCTGGCAGATGAATATCCTGCGTAGCTAAGTCGATGCCGTGTTGAGCTAGCTGGTTACGTAGCGAAGCAAACATGAAGGCACTGTTCTTCATCCCATAAAAAGATTCGTTGAAGAAGATACCGTTCTGCATCAGCGCAGGATCCTCGACAACATAGAGAGTGGCCTTCATGCGGTTCTTGTTGATACTATCGTTCACTTTCTAAATTTTGTACCAGGCTCATTTTACCGCACAATCGTGCTCCTACTCCTACAAAGTGGTTGGTATGTGCAAGTCCTCTAGTATCACTTTTGCGATTCGCTCGGCATTCGGCACAGAACCAAACTTATTGTGCTCCACACCCTGTACGAAATCGGACATTGCCTGAATATAACTTCTATAGTGAGTATAGGTCATATTCTTGATGAAATTATACAACTCCTCGTCGGATTTAAACTCTCGCCGGTCTATGTAACAGGCCGAAGGAATAAAGCGGCTTATTTCCGGCTCGCCCAGGTAAATAGGCACGCAAGCCGCCGCAAAGCAATCAAATATCTTCTCGGATATGTAGCCCGGCAAGGCCGTGTTTTCGTAGCAAATAGCAAACCGGTAGTTGCGAAAAGTGCTGATTTTGGCATTAGGAGGCACCGGCCCTTTACTTACCACGTCCAGCATACTCTTACGACGCGCCACTACTACTTCGGTGACTTGCTTGAGAACAGGGGCTGGTAGTACCCGCTGCAGCACCCCTAAGCCACGAAAACTTTGCAAGAGTCGCGGGTTGATACCGCGGCTATACAAAGCAAAACTCTGCGGCTGGTAGCGGGAAAACCATTTCACCGTCTGGTACCGGTCGTAGAGCAGGGATTTGGAATCGCCAACGGGCTTGGTTAGCTGGAACATGCCCGCCATCAACACGCAAAGCCCACGGCGGTTGAACTCTTCTTCTGAAACCGGCTCGAAAGCAGGTGTTCCTTCCAGATCGATAGCGAAATAATGGTGAATGTACTTCTGCTGATCGGCCAACGTGTAGTCGTAGGTGAAAACCCGGTCGAAAACGGCGTGATTTTCCTTGCTCCAGTTTTCCGGATAATAAGTATCCGGCTCATTGAGCAGCAAATACTTTTTTGTCGCAGGTTTGAGTGGAATTTGCTTTAGTGCTACCGTCTGGTCGAGCGCAATAATCAAGTCGGACTCAGTAGCCGGATAGATATCCTGCGTAGCTAACTCAATACCATGACCGGCGAGAATCTGCTGTAAGTCGGAAAACAAGAAACCGTAGTTTTTAACTCCGTTAATTGCTTCTCCTGAAAAGATCCGGTTCTGCAGAAAATCCGGTTCGTTTAAAACAAAGAAAGTGGCTTTCATTGAGTCTGCTTAGTGAAAACTACTAAAATCTTAGAGGATGGTATCACAGCCTTTGCTGCAGTGGCCGGTGTTTAATTGCTTTCAACTCGAGGTAGCCGTTACGGGTCGACAGAGCCGATAAACCACTTTTGCTTGCTTCTTTGTAGAAGAGAAACCTACTTCTTTTAAGTTCAAGCAGTAAAACTATTCAATAAAAGTGGCTCTCGAAGAAGAGTAGCGGTCCTGTAAAGATTGAGTGGAATAAATTTCACTTAGGACACCTTACCCAATGTCTTTAGCCGCTGCTTGAAGCCATACGGGATACTTTTCAAGTAGTAAGTGTACATTCCTGTTTCGTAAGCGAGCTTCAAAAACCGTTTTATGCCAGCAAGGCTATTGCCTTGCAACAAGTCGTTCATTGCTACTCGCTCCGTGCTCTTAACAATAGCTATTTTGTTGACCTCTAGAGCCTCATTGGCGCCTATTGCCATAAGCGTTTCATTTAATTTCTTACGAACTTTTACTTCGTGTTCGTGCATCTTAAGCATGTTATGACTTGTGCTGCTTGGGTGCACTCGTACCAGCGCCCAGGCATTAGGGTTTTCATCGTATTGGAAGTATGCCCCCGCCATAGCACACCGCACCCAATACTCCCAATCTTCTACACTGCGCAAGTCTTCGGCAACTAGTCCTACTCGCTGTATCAGTTCTATCCGCACCAAGGCGGCATTCACTGCCATTATGTTCTTTTTTATCAGCGCATTTATCAATACCTCACCCTGCCCACTTACTCTCGGCATCCAGGGAGTATCCAACATATCAAACGAGCAGCTTAGTTTTGCCGGCTCGCCGTGCCGGAAGCAGCGCACGTCGCCATAAACCAGATCTACGTTGGGATGCGCCTCTAAAAAAGCAGCATGTATTTCTAGTTTCTGAGGCGCTAGCAGGTCGTCAGCATCTAAAAACTGGATGTATTTGCCCTGCGCCCTTGCTATGCCGTAGTTACGAGCCGCCGACATTCCTTTGTTAACCTGGTAATGATACTGGAAGCGAGCATCGCGGCTCTGGTACTCCTCGGCTACGGTACGGGAATTGTCGGTTGAGCCATCATCAATCAGCAAGCATTCCCAGTGCGGATAGCTCTGCGCGAGTACGGATTCCAGGGTTTCGGCCAGTAACCAACCGTAGTTGTAGCACGGAATGATGATGCTTACCAGATGCATGAGAATTACTGGAGTGAGCGAGTAGTCAAATGGTGTAATAAGCCTTTAGGTACAGCATAGAGACGGATTAATTGTTTTACTACCGACCAGTTTAGTGGCTGCCCATGCTCACGAGCTATAGCCAAACACTGCTTGGCGGCTGTGTACTCACCCATTTCGTTGTATCGATGCACTGCTAGCCAAGCCTGATGTTTTACGAAAGCAGATAGTGTGTGCTTAGGAATCTTCAGTGGATAGCGAGTGGGCAAGAAGGACGGATCACTTATCGTCCGACGAACAGAGGCAAGTAGTACTGGTGCCTGTTCGACACTGTAAAGGATATTATATAGAACTTTTTGTGTATCCTGAACAAAATGTGATCCTTCAGCTACAGTTTTAGATGTTTCATGTAGCCGGAAATATGAAAATAAGTTGTCTGACAGCAGTATCCTTTCCTGACCAGCTATCAACAAGTATCGAAACCACAAATCCAAGTCCATTGTGTAACGAAATTGCTCATCAACCCCTAGTTCTTTGAGTACGGAGGCTTTGAAAAAAGTAGAAGGCTGATTTATCTGTTGGAAATTTATGGTGTCACCAACTGTTTCTTCCACTTTCATTCGCATACCACGCATATCTAGTTGCGTGATGTCGCCAGTAAAATAATCACATCGGCCACAGATAACATCGTAGCGAGTTAGATCGAACTCGGCGGCAATACGGTAAAACGCCCCTGGCGCAACCAAGTCATCGCTGTTTATCCAGTTTACAATATCTCCTTTCACCTGAACCAAACCTTTCTGGATAGCATGACTTTGTCCGCGATCCTTCTCGCTTACCCAATAAGTTATCCATGGTTCGTAAAGTCGGATAACATCTAACGTATTGTCTGTGCTACCTGCATCAACGATGATCAGCTCATAATTCGGATAATTCTGCGCTATAATTGAGCGGATCGTTTCTTCCAGATACTGGCCTTGGTTGTAGCTCGGAGTGATGATAGAAATAAAAGGCAAAGAATTGACAGACTCTTCAACCACTGCCGCGTCAGCCGTCCAAGGCCAAATCTGTTTATCAGCCGGAACAGGCGGCAAGGAAGATAAATCAAGCATATTTCACAGCTTTGATTGTTTTAAATAAATGGCTTCCAAAAATCCGGATCATACTTTTCCCATGCATGAGTAGCCATTGGTAGCTTATTATGGTTGAGAGCATAAAGCAATGATGGATTTACTTCAAAAGCGAAAGCAATAGCATCCTCAACAGTGCCAACTTTAAACCAAGGAAAAAAGACCGGGACCATAATACCCCAATAGCCATCCTCATACATAGGTGTTTGCCAAGGTAAGGCGGGATCGTACGCCTGCCTACGCCGGTGAAACTCATGTTTGGCGACGCGCAATACATTCAGCCAATGCTTTGTAACAGCTTGCAATATTTGCAATGTAGGCCTTCGATTCCGAAACAGTTCCAACGCATAAAGTACATCCAAAAAAGATTTGACTTTCCTGAGCGAAAAGCCGCCATTACCTACACCGGTTATACTACTTTCATGTGTAGCCTGATCGAAACCCTCGAACCATGGAGCACCAATATAGTCGTAGCCCTTCTCAATAAAATAATGAAGTTGGTCAGCGAATACAAAAACGTCAAGCTGACAAATTACTATATATTTATAGCCAGCAAAGCGCTTATAAAATTCCAAACTTAACAAAAGGTCACTATAACTAGCAAGCCCTGAGAAATACTCATATGGAAACACTTCCACTTTGAAAGACATATCCTCAGAAGTTCCATGAAAATATGCAGTTGAACCTATATTTTGATGGGTCACAAAAACAATATCATATGCTCCCAATACTTTGTAAGTGTTATGCAACGACTTAAGCTCCGAAGTATTTAACTGAGAGTACTGCTTATAGATTGGGATGATGATAGCAATATCCTGTTTCATAAAATATTAGCTCCGAACTACTTCAAAAGTTTTTTTCACTAACAATAAATTCATTATTATAAACTTCTTTATCCCAACCAAAGCTTGCACGTTATTCTTCCAGATTTGCTTCGAAACGTCTTTGCAGAGCGCTTGCTTGCCTATTAGTCTAGGTAGAATAGCGTGAAACGCTTTAAACTCTTCTCTCGCTTGTTCATTTGCCAACAACCCCTCTAAATTGACAGGCAAAATCTTACGCCACTTCTCATGCAATTTGATAGTCTCAGTTATCCAACTATCATTGAAACTTCCCTCGGAAAAATGATTTATTAGTATATCAAATGTTACGGCTACCTCATATTTCTGCAACACGGTCAATGAGAAATCAACGTCATAACAATGGAACCCACTAAAATAGATATCATCAAACTTGAATTGCGCCACTACAGACCTAGTCGTACAAAACCACACGCCATCAACAGCCACAACTTGAGAAAGAGATTCATTGCGTGGATTATTATAAATTTTATTTTGTGTGTTGCCAGCTTTATAATGCTGAACAATATTCATGTAAGTTGTTTGGCTACAAGCTGAGTCGAACGACCAGCCTGAAGGAACTACTGGTTTATAGCTACTACCCGCTACTCCTAAAAGACCTAAATTTTTATTACTCTTAAAAGACTCTATTACTTTTTCGCCCCACATATAAGTTTCGAAACTAATATCCTCATGCATAAAGCAAAGTATATTAAATTTACTTTTCTCAATTCCAACATTGTATGCCTGAAATATTGTATAACGACCTTTGCTGTTGTCAATAGCAATTATTTCGTACGGCACACCGATAGTTGCAGCTAAGCTTTGCGATACACTGCGTAACGCTTCCTTGTCGCGAGAACAAATTATTATGGAAATCATACAAAAAGGCAATCATCTTATTCTATTGGCCTCGCAGTTGCGAAATAATAAACTTCAAACGAAGTGTATATTAGAGAAATCATCATGATTTTTTTTTAATACTCCTATAAACTGGCTGAATTTTTTTATAAAAAGTACCTGTAACTAAAAAATGTTTTAATCCATTGTAATTATGATCAAGCATATGTTTTTTTATGTATTTAAGCAAATGAGCATTGAACCCATTTTTTACAGATCTTATATTCAAAAGTATCTTCAAGCTGGTTTTTACAGGTATTGCATTTTTGACAATACCATCAAACCACATATCGGTCATTTTATCTATCATTTTATCAATAAAAATTTGATTGGGCTTTCCGTACTGCTGCATTACGCGAACTACCCTTGTCAATTCACTTAATGCCAAACCATTAGCCAATGTTTTGCTGCGCACATTATTTAAATGAAACCTAAAATAGTTTAATTTTTCTGCTACAAAAGCAACTTTCACATCGGCTATAATAGAGGCCCAAAATACCCAATCTCCATTTAATTTATAGCTCTCGTCTGCCTTACCCACTTTATCAAGCATATTTTTACGAATAACAACAGCGCTTGCATTAGGAATTATGTTCCGGTAAGACATAAAATTTATTATTAATGACCTGCCATCTCTCACAAAATCATTAGTCCATAATTCAGCGTCAAGATCTAAGTAGAAATCATCTAATACATTTATTGTATTATTATCTTCATCAACTGTAGTAGAATCGCAATAAGCTAATCCTACTTCTGGATCTTTGTCAAGCTGTTGGACTAGCTTTTCTAACAAATCTCGCTCAGCATAATCGTCACTTTCTGCTACCCAAATATATTCGCCTTGAGCAAGCGCAAAACCTTTATTCCACTGTTTAAATGTACTTCCACTGTTTTTTTCATTATATACGACTCGAATTCGCTCGTCCAATGCAGCATAATGTTGGATAACACTACGGCTTTCATCAGGCGAACAATCGTCTAGAATTATAACCTCTATATCAGTAAACGTTTGTTGCAAAACGCTTCCAATACGCTGTGGCAAGTACCGAGCATGATTGTAGTTCGGTATAATTACTGAAACCCTATGAACCGGTCCACCTGCCATTTTAATACGCATCAAAATAAAACAACTTATGGTCTTCTATAAGCAAATATATTCAACTGCAGATCATAATTAATCTTATTATTGTCATACTCCTTATAATTCACAAAAGGATGTTCCATGTAATCCCAAGCTTCCTTGATGTAGTAACGAAACCCTGCATCGGCCATTATCTTTAATATTTTGTCTAGTTCTTGTTGCTTGTTCATCCCACTATGGTATTCAACGAACAACAACTTCACATTTACTAATTCTTCTTTAATATCTTCTAACACATCAAGCTCTGCTCCTTCTATGTCTATTTTCAGAAAGTCTACCTCTTCGTTTAAAAACTCTTTTAAACGTATAGACTTTACCTTGTGAACAGAATTATTAGATGTTTTACTATCTACAACCATTCCTCCAAGAGAATTATCTGGAAGAAAGCTTAATTCACCATTCTCATTCCATACAGCCTCATTACGAAGATGAACGTCAGTAAAGTTAAAGTGCTTTAAATTTTCACTACATACTTTATATATTTGACTATCAGGCTCAAATCCAACCACCTTCGCTTTTGGGAATAGTCTCTTGAAATATATTATACTTAATCCAATATTAGCGCCACAATCTATTATATAAGGATTGCTCTTATTGGATTCAAATTTATATACCTCCTCTACCAAGACTTCTTCTACATTTTGAACAAAAGAATAATTTCCAACACGTTTTATTTCGACACCATAAATATTTGACGGCTCGAATATGCTTATGTTATCAGATGAACCTTTATAGATATAATTACAGTATTCCTCAAAGGTAATTCCTGTAGCCTTGAATCTCTTATCGTAATCACGCTTTGCAATAGTATTGCGATGCAAAAAATTCTTAAACCCCATGATATTCATTTTGAAATTTTTGAAATTTTTCCTACAGCCAATTGTAACGACCAAAAACTACCCCGTAATCATATTCACCATGCTTGGACATATCGGAAATAGAATCAAATATTTTGAAATTACATACATCCTCAACGACATTAAATTGCGCGATTTTGGGCACATTTACAAAGGCATGAATAGAATAATCACCTCTAACCAACGTGATAGGATCTATAACAAGATTTAATTCAGTCCTACTTATCTTGGTTTCACAAGAAAAAACTCTTCTTTTTCTACTGTCAAGGATTGTTACGAATAGGTCATAATTCTTATTTAAAACATTTTTATTCAATTTAAAGTTGACAACAATTGATTCATTACTATGGAATATAGGAGAAATGTCTCCATCAATGTTCTTTATGTGAATTTCTCGAATAAAATCTGTGTCCTTATTATTTTCCGAGCTGATATAAGAAGGAGAAGTTCGATCCTGATTTAAATATTTAGCTACCACTTCACTGGTAATGCCATCATATTCAACTTGTCCATTTTTTAAAATTAAGCTGTGTGTGCATAATTGAGAAACAGCATTCAAATCATGGCTTACAAATAATACCGTTCGGCCATCATTGACGCTTACATCTTTCATACGCCCTAAACACTTTTTTTGAAATTCGGCATCTCCTACAGCTAATACCTCGTCAACAATAAGAATTTCAGGCTCTAGGAAAGCTGCCACAGCGAAAGCCAATCGTACATACATTCCACTACTGTAGCGCTTCACTGGTGTATCTATATAGCGCTCAACACCGGAAAAATCAACTATCTCATCAAACTTGGCGTGAATTTCAGCCTTAGTCATACCTAAGATTGCGCCATTAAGAAATATATTTTCACGACCTGTTAATTCTGGATGAAATCCAGTACCTACTTCTAGAAGAGAAGCTATACGACCCTTTATTTTAATTTTGCCAGTTGTAGGAGTAGTTACTTTGGAAAGAATTTTAAAGAGAGTAGACTTGCCAGCTCCATTACGGCCAATGATTCCTAAAACTTCACCTTCCTTAACTTCAAAATTTATGTCCTTCAGCGACCAAACATATTCGCTTCCACCTTTCGTAGTGCGGTCATTTGTTTCACCAACCATAGCGAATGGGTCTTCCTTACCCCGCATCCGTGCCCACCAACGATTCAAATCATGACTAATGGTGCCCGTTCCTACTTCACCAAGACGGTAAAGTTTACCTAAGTTTTCAACTTTTATAGCAATGTCGCTCATCAACAGTTCTGCGGGCAGTATTACAGTTTGATCTTTCAATTATAAAATCGATACTCTACAAATAGTACTCTATACAGTATCTGTAAAGCTTTTCTGAACTTTATTGAATATCAGTATTCCAACCATTAAAATAATTAAAGAAACAGCACTACTATATGCTACGTAAAGCCAATTGAAAGTTCCTGAACCCATAAATGCGTAGCGAAAGGTTTCCACGATAGAAGTCATAGGGTTAGCCAAAATCAACCACTGGTATTTAGCTGGAACCCTTGATAGAGGATAGATAATAGGAGTAGCATACATAAATAATTGCACCCCAAATACGAGTAGCATAGCCAAGTCACGGTATTTGGTAGTTAGAGCACTGAATATCATACCTAGACCCAGCGAAAGCACTGCCATCACTACAATAAGTAATGGAATTAAAATTATAACCCAATTAGGATGCACCCGGCTGTCTGTTGCCAAGTAATACACCCAGATAGCTAAGAAAAGCCCAAGCTGAATTCCGAAACGCACCAAATTGGAAAGCACAATGGACAAGGGCATGGTCAGGCGCGGAAAGTACACCTTACCGAAAATGGCAGCATTAGCCGTAAACACCGTTGATACAGAAGTCAGCGAAATAGCAAAGTAATTCCAGATAGTGATGCCCGCCATATAAAACAACAGTTGGGGCATGTTGTCAGTGGAGATCTTAGCTATGTTGCCGAAGATGATAACATAAGTCAACGTAGTCAGCAAAGGCTGAATAAAGAACCAGATAGGCCCTAGAATGGTCTGCTTGTAAGTTGAAACGAAGTCGCGTCTTACAAACAGCATTATTAGGTCGCGATACCGCCATACTTCGTCTAGCCGCAGGTCAAACAGGCCGGTTTGTGGCCTGATTACTTCCGTCCACTCCTGATCATCCGAGGAATTGGTGACGGGGGAAGATTTGGGTTGCTGTAAAGCTTCTGTGGTTTGCACAATGAACTGGATAATAAGATTTATTCGGGAAGCCTACAAGGCTCAACTGTCACCACCAAGCCCGTCTTACCCGCTAAGTGAAATTTGCCGACTCAGCTAATTGGTGAAAGCAAAGGTAGGCTAAACACTACAAACAAGGTTGTAGCAGCCTAGCCCTTTGGTTGCCAGAGCAAGGTAAAATCAGTTTCAACAGCTCTAAGCCGGCCGAGCCGTTTCGAAAGCATCGGCATACACGGCAGCTACTCCTTCTTCGAGGCCGATGGCAGCTTTCCAGCCTTTTTCGGCCAGCTTGCTCACATCCATGAGCTTGCGGGGAGTCCCATCAGGATATTCGGGGTTGAAGCGGATGGTGCCTTCGTAGCCTACAGTGCGTTGTACCAGCTCGGCCAGCTCCCGGATGCTGAGGTCGGTACCGGTACCCACGTTTACTAAGCCAGGCTCGTTGTAGTTCTCCAGCAGGTAGAAGCAAGCATCGGCCAAGTCATCGACGTGCAGGAACTCGCGGCGCGGCGTGCCGGTGCCCCACACTTCTACTTCGGGGGCGCCGCTGAGCTTGGCTTCGTGAAACTTGCGGATCAGGGCCGGCAGCACGTGGGAGTTCTTGAGGTCGTAATTGTCGTGGGGGCCGTAGAGGTTGGTAGGCATGGCCGAAATGTAGTTGCAGCCATACTGACTCCGGTAGGCATCACACATTTTGATGCCGGCAATTTTGGCGATGGCGTAGGGCTCGTTGGTGCTTTCGAGCTCGCCCGTAAGCAGCGCGGTTTCTTGCAAGGGCTGCGGCGCCATTTTCGGGTAGATGCACGACGAGCCCAGGAACAGCAGCTTCTTCACGCCATTGAGGTAGCTGTGATGAATGACGTTGTTCTGAATCATCAGGTTGTCGTACAGAAACTCGGCCCGGTAGATGTTGTTGGCATTGATACCGCCTACTTTAGCCGCTGCCAGTACTACGTAATCCGGCTTTTCGGTGGCGAAGAAATCGGCCACCGCCACCTGATTGCGCAAATCCAGCTCCGAAGAGACGCGCGTAACGAAATTATGGTAGCCCGCTTTTTCGAGGCGGCGCAGGATGGCGGAGCCCACCATACCGCGGTGTCCGGCCACATATATTTTTGCGTTTTGTTCCATTGGGAGGTGCGCAGATTACTTTAAAGTTTCTATCTGTTTTTGAATCCGGAAGGAAACGTCATTCTTTGGGTTTCCTACTTTGCTGATGTGCCTTTTTTCACAGCTGCGGTTACCAGAGCACAAACCTACGCTCTACTGTTCTACCAACCGCCTCTACTTTTACTTTTTAACGAAGTAGCCTTTCAAAGCATCCCCTTTTCTGGAAATATTCAACAACCAGTTTACCGTAACTTTTGCTACATCCGCTAAAGGATTTCCCTCCAGGCTTCTCAGCTGCTCATCCACTTGCCGAAAACCAGGTGCCGGTGCCGCAGGCGCAGCTCCCACTGATTGATTGTCTGCGGAAGGCTTATTTGCTGCTGATGCTGCTTTCAGTCTGCCAATGCTTATTCCGGTAGTGTAAATTCTTTCTACAGCAAAGCCGTTACCAGCCATCAACTTCTTCAAGGTTGAGGCTGTGTAATAGGTTAAGTGCTCAGGGTATTCAATCACACTCCATTTCTCTTTTAGATAATAGCGCAGGACAGAATTGAAATTAGGAGTAGTTAAGTATAGTAGTCCCCTAGGCCTGAGTAGTGCTTTGAACTTGTTGACTTCGTCAATCGGATTGTTGATATGCTCCAACACCTCGAAAGAGGTTATCACATCAAACGACTCTGGTTGGTAGTTTGCCACATCCAACTGGCCCTCAAGCATATTTATTCCTTTGGCTATCCCAATAGCCACCGCTTCCTCGGAAAACTCCGTACCGTAAACCTCCCAGCCCCGCTGCTTGGCAACAACCAGAAAATGGCCGTTTCCACAACCGACATCCAGTATCTTACCGGTTTTTCTGTACTTCTCGAAACCATCTAACAATTCGTTGTACCGCTTGATGGTAATAGGCGATATATCATCATTGCGAGGGTACCAGGAATAATGAATGCTTAGTTCCTCTGGAGTCGGAACAGGGCCGCAAAAAACAAAATCACAGGCTTTGCACTGCACTAATTGCGCTTTGTTGAATTCAGGCAGAGCAACTAATTCGCTACCACTACATAAGAGACATTCCTTGTGAATATTCATTGTTATTTAGTTGAAATCACAAAACGTCCCTGATTTAGTTCCAAGCACAAGGCATGCTTCACTATTTAATCCCTACCGCCGTGATGGCGTCAAGCTTCAAGATTAGTGTTACGCCTGCCACCAATTCAAATCAGCTACCGAGACGCTGGCTGTCGAGGCAGGATGCAGCGTACGGAGCACAGCGGCCGGAACCACTTTTTTGACGAGTTGAGTCACAGAGCTCCCCAGAATCATGCGGCGGGTACGCGGGCTGTAGCTCAGCAAGCCTGGCAGCTTAGCCCAGGCAATGGGGCGGGCGGCGGCGGCATCGCGCTTGGCGGTCCAGTTGATTTCCCAATACGTATAAAGGTTACGCCGCTCGTCGTTGGTGAGCTTGAACTGCGAGCCGTAAACTGGGTTTTGCTCGCAGCTTTCCACCATTTTCACCAGATTAGGATACCACTTGGGCGAAGTAGCCGTGCGCTGGTCGGGGTGCAGCTGATAGGCCGCCAGCATGTCAGGAATAGCAAAACCAGGCGCGAAGTGAGCAACCCGGTACCACAGGTCGATATCGGCGCACATATCTACTTCCACCCGCATGCCCCCTGTTTTTTCTAATACCTGCCGACGCACAAAGGTAGCGTGCTGAGCCGGCACAAATCGGAACAGAATAGAATGCGGCGTAATAGGTCCGGTGAAAGAGTTGGCATATTCTACCTTATCGTGTAGGTCGATGCCGTACTCGCCACCGGAAATAAAGCTGGCGTCGGGGTGGTTTTGAAAAGCTTCGGCCATGCGCCGGAAAGCACCTGGCAGGTAAAAG
Organism: Hymenobacter sp.; assembly: GCF_036387835.1. GTDB lineage: Bacteria > Bacteroidota > Bacteroidia > Cytophagales > Hymenobacteraceae > Hymenobacter. Next base: position 117,145 of record NZ_DASVSY010000122.1, read on the forward strand.
TCGTCGCTGCTTTGAATGGCCAGGATTTCTCCGGTGGCCGCCGCCAGTCCTTTCGTTACCGCGTCCACAAAACCTTTGTCGCGCGCCGACCACCACGTAAGCTGGTTGTCGTACTTCTTTAGTATCTCAACTGTCTCGTCGGTAGAGCCCCCATCGGAAACGATAACCTGCACCTGACCCGGATAATCTTGGCGCAAGATGCTAAGTAACGTCCGCTCGATAAAGCGGCCCTGGTTCCAGGAAGGGATAATGACGGAAAGGGAGGGAAAAGCCTGCATAAGTTAAGAACGGCCTCTAGTTGGTCAGGGCCTGCACATCAGCCAGCCACAGGTCAAGCAGCTCGATTTCCTGGGCTGTCACAATGTTCTCCTTGGCTAGCTCGGCATAGGCCCGCCGTAGATTTTCGCTTACACTTACTGTTTTGTCGATGGCACGCGTAACAGCAGCAATTACCCGGTTGGGGTGCAGGTAGCAAGGAATCTCCGACTCGAAGTCTTTCACGTAATCGTGCGGATTCCGCTCCTGTAGTACGGTAGCTTCCGTGAAACCTAAGCGGTAGCCATGGGCCCACAGGATGGGCTGTGCCACCAGCCCGCGCAGAATGTCGGTGAAGCGGAATGTAACGTAGGCCGGCAGGTAGAGCAGCGGGAACAGCTCGCGGCGTACGGCGGTGTTTTGCGAGTTGAAGGGGCAAAGGGTCCCCTCGGCCAGCACAATGGGCGCCCGCTTATCGAAGAAAACTTCCGTGTTGTCGATCAGGCGGTAGATGGCGTCCACGTCCGGGTCGCTGTCAGCCAAGCCCTGCCAGATCCCAATTTTGGCCGGCTGCGTCGTTAGCTCCTCTTCTTTCAGGTTGTGGTTCTGGTTGAGGATTAGGTCGAGCGGGTAGCCCCGGGGCCAGATATGGTGGCTGGTGAAGTTCTTATAGATGTTGACGAAGCCCTTATTAGCCGGCGAGGTAGCAAACTTCCCTTCCATGGAAGGGAAGGTCCAGTCGTCGTAAGGGATGTTGTCGTCGTCGGTATCCACGATCACCTGCGCCCCGTTCTGGATGGCATGCAGGTAGCCCATCATCTTGCGGCCGTAGTGGTTGAAGGGCAGCTTGGCCGCCATTTGAAAGCCCATGGCCTCCTGATCAGGCACCGACAAATACACCACGTTCGGCTCACTCCAGGTAGCCGGCGACTTCTTGTCCCCGGCCACAACCAATTGATAATCAGCAAGGCCAGCAAACTTGGTAACGGCCTTGGTGGGGGCGAAGATGGAGGTAATGACGATGCTGGTTCTGGTACTCATGCAACTGTGAAATGGGATAAGCAATCCGGCAATTCCGGCGGTGCAACAATTAAGGCAATCTAGCAAACCCAGTCTGGAAGAGCTGAAAATGCTTTAGCGACGCAAAGGTAGATGTTTTTCGCCAAGCGGATTTGCTACCTGTTTGGATTTGACCTGAAGCAACAGTTACATGAACAACTACACCATAGCTAAATTAAGTGTAGTGAAAGGCATTTATTATTCTTGATTTCCTGAATCTACTAGCCGCTATTATTTCTATCCGTTCATATAGCTAGCCTGCTTGTAATCATATAATTAGGCGCATCGTTCATGCTTTGGTATAACATGCTTTGGTATAACATGCTTTGGTATAATGGAAAAGGTTTGCAATTAATTGTCATACACTCAACCTATGAATCGTTATCAGTTTAATTTTTAGACAATTATTAACCAATAAAATTATATCGGCAGCACATATGCGCGTGTTCCTATTTACAGGTCACGTAGGCAGAAAAGTCATTATATCTAAAAGCCCAGTTTCTAATCAACACGACAATTAAGTGATACAAACTGGAGCATGCCTTACTTAATCACTTTATAAATTCAGCGAAAAAAAGGTTTATGGCGCTTGCCACGGCACTTATATGTTCTGGCTGCATACCCGGCCACATAGGAAGGCTCAGGCTGGTAGCCGCTAACTCCTCCGCAATAGGAAATGCGCCATTTTTCATGTCCAGATGTACGTAAGCCTGCTGTAGGTGCGGCGGTACCGGATAGTGAATCAAGGTGCCTATACCTTGTTCAGCAAGATGCTTTTGCAGCGCACCACGGAATTGAGTGCGAACCACATACAGATGATACACATGCGTTGCTCCAGTGGCTACTGCAGGTAGCACTAAGTCACCAAGGCCGGTTAAATGCTGCTTATACAAGCCAGCTATTTCCTGGCGTTGTTGGCTCCAAGCTGCTAAATGAGGCAACTTTACATTTAGCACAGCAGCTTGTAGCTCATCGAGACGGGAGTTGTACCCGATTACCTCGTTGTAATATTTCTGCTGCGAGCCATAGTTGCGCAAAGTTTGAATTTGGGCAGCTAGCTCGCTGCTGTTTGTGGTAACAGCACCGGCATCACCTAAGGCCCCTAAGTTTTTACCAGGATAGAAGCTAGTTCCATTTACAGCGCCGAAACTACCCGTCAACCCTCCCTCCCACGCGGCTCCCTGGGCCTGAGCGTTATCTTCCACCACCCACAATCCGTGGCGTTCGGCTATAGCCATAATAGGTCCCATTGCGCATGCCTGGCCGTAAAGATGCACGGGCATGATGCCCTTCGTGCGTGGCGTGATGGCAGCTTCTAGGCGGGCAGGATCTAAATTGTAGGTAGCCGCATCAGGCTCTACGGGTACTGGCGTAGCTTCCACAAACGATATGGCTAGCCAAGTGGCAATGTACGTATTGCTAGGAACCAGCACTTCGTCGCCGGGACCTACTCGCAACGCTTTGAGCGCCAGGTGCAAGGCGTCAAGCCCATTAGCTACGCCCACGCAATAATTTACTTGGTTGTAGCGGGCATAAGCGGCCTCAAATTCCCGAACCTGGTCGCCTAGAACATACCACTGCTTGTCGTACACCTCTGCTATAGCCGCCAGAATTTCTTCTCGCAACGGACCATGCTGAGGCGTAAAAGACAGAAAGGGAATGCGCATAGTCAGATTAAATCACCAAGGAAAAAGTAACGTTTTATCAATCAATGCTGACTGGCTTTAGCTTCCAACAAACATCAGCAGAGCCTTAAAGCAGAACTGCTTTTGGCCCTATCCGGACTGCTAATCCTAGCAGGAGCTAGCCCTTCCTTAGTGCTTTGCCACATACATCACACTCAATCAATACTATTAGGTCAGGTGTAGTGAGGTTACTGAGAGTCTACTTTGTCGACGTTGTATACGTTTTTAACAACATAGAGCGGCCTGTTACGCGCAGCGTCCATACCTCGCCATACATACTCGCCAATAATACCGAGTGCAATCATCTGGAAAGCCGATACGAACAGCACCACCACCATGAGCGTAGTCCAGCCCGCCGGCCCCTGCGGGGCGAAAATCCGCAGCCCTATAACGTAAAGCCCAAATAGCAGCGCCACCACCCCGAGCAGTAACCCAACCACCGAAATAGCCCGGATAGGAAAAAAGGAAAAGGAAAGCAGGGAATCGATGAACAGCTTAAGCTTCTTCTGTAGAGTCCAGCGAGACTTCCCGATTTCCCGCTTGCGGCGCACGTAGGGAATGTTGACGTAGGAGTAGCCGAGCCATACCATCAGGTAAAAGATGTTGCTGTTGCGCTCTTGCATACGCACAATGTCATCCCGCACCTGCCGATCGAAGAACACAAAATCAAAGCCCCCGTCAGGAATATTGCGCAAAGCGAGGTGCTTCATCAGCCAGTGAAACAGTTCGGCTAGTGTTTTCGATAGGCCGGTTTCCTGCCGGTCTTGCCGGTTGCCAATAACAAGTTTGAAGCCCTGCTGCCAGTGCTGGTACATCTGTACCATTAGCTCAGGCGGGTCCTGCATATCGGCCGTAATGATGGCCATGCAGTTTCCGGTAGCTTGTGCCATACCCGCTACAATAGCATTGTACGACCCAACATTTCCAACTAACTCCACCACTTGAATGCGGTCGGGGTGTTGTTCGCGGGCCGCTAACAGTGCCCGCAGAGTATGGTCGCGGGAACCGTCATCTACAAAGACATACTCGAACGTCACCTCCGGGGGAAAGCGGCTTTCATTGGCAATCAGTTCCCGTACTGTTACGGGAATGTTGTCTTGATTGAAGTAGCAAGGTATGATGACAGAAAGCTTGGGCATACACTTAAGATCACGAAGAGAGAGGCAACAGCGCTGAATCAGGCAATATTTTATTGATGGCAGACCAGTACGTGTGTACTACCTCCCAGTTGAAAGCCAAGCTTTTCGCAGGTGCGAAATACAGCCCGATTCGTTGCTTGGGTGGTCATGAGCACATAGCGTGCGTCTCGCTCACGAGCCCGATGCACTGTTTCAGATACCAGCCGCTGGTGCCAGCCTCTGTTTTGCGGTCCTGCTGCAGTCAGCACCACTCTCGACAAGCCCACACCGAGCTTTGTAGCATCGGCCGTAAGGTCGCTAATAGCCAGGAAGGAATCAACGGGAAGGCCAGACTCATTGGGAATGAGTACGGTGTCGCAGTAGCCTTGCACGGCGGCGCTGGCATAGCGAGCCAGGAAGGCGTCGGCGCGAGCTTCTCCAAACCAAGGATCCGCATGAAACCGGTCGTATGGGTTACGGGCCGCTGCCGCAATCTGTCCGATATGCGTGGCTTCGTCGGGGCGGGCTGCTCGCACAGCATAACGTGGCTGGTTGAACTCGCTTATCTGGCTGTGGTAGAATTGTAGCCGAGTTTCCACTAGCCGCCAGCCACTAGCTGTCAAGGTTTGTAGCAAAGCAGTATCCTCGACAGGAATTTCCCCGAAGCAATAGAACCCGCCCCTGTTTGCTAGTTCTTGCTGCCACGCCTGGAGGGCAGCTACTCGGTCGGCCATTGGGGCCACCAGATCAAAAAGCGCAGTTAGCAGTTTGAAAGTCGGCACACCAAAGTACTCGGAATCCCAGGGCAGCGCAGTATACAACAGCTGTACTTGCTGCCCCTGCTGCTGGAAAGTAAATACCTGCTCGTGCGGGCTAGCTGGAAATCGAGCAAAGCGTCCTGGCCCAAACCACTCTGCTTGCTGATCGGCAGGTATATCCCGTAGAAAGTTATAAGGAGAGTAAAACGGCAGTACAGGCGCTCGTTCGGATAACAAACCGACATTTACGCCTGCCATATCTGCCGGAATTGCTCATGCTGCCGAATGTAGTCCTGCTCGTCGTATAAGGTCGAGGCTAAGACTAGTTGCACCGCGGAATGCGAATACTGCATGGTATGCCACACATTCGGCGGAATATAAAGCCCCATATAGGGGTCTTCAAGTCGGAACAGCTCTACTGTGCCATCCGCTTGCTCGGCCGTAACAATAATGCGGCCGGCCACGGCCACCAGCACCTGTTCGGTGAGGTGGTGCGCATGCCGGCCGCGTAGAACGCTCTCTGGCGTATAATACGTCCAGAAAACCCGTTTAACATCGAATGGAATCTGCTTTGGGTATTCCGCAATGGAGATAAAGCCAATGTCAGAAGCCCCCACCTTGGGAAACTCGATCAGGTAGGGGCCTTTCATTTGCCTTATTTTACGTGTGCCTTAAAATACTCTAGCGTGCGACGCAGGCCTTCGGCCCGGTCTACTTTAGGCTCCCAACCAAGAATTTCCTTGGCCTTGGTAATGTCCGGCTTGCGCTTCATTGGGTCGTTTTCGGGCAGGGGGCGGTAATCGGGTTTGAACTCGACACCGGTGAGACGGGCAATTTCTTCGCCAAACTCCTTGATGGTGATTTCTGCCGGGTTGCCGATGTTCACGGGCAAGTGATAATCGCTGAGCAGCAGCCGGTAAATGCCTTCAACTAGGTCATCGACGTAGCAGAAGGAACGGGTCTGTGAGCCATCGCCGAATACGGTCAGGTTCTCGCCGCGCAGGGCCTGGGAAAGGAAAGCGGGCAGCACGCGGCCGTCGTTGAGGCGCATACGGGGGCCGTAGGTGTTGAAGATGCGGATGATGCGCGTTTCCAAACCGTGGTGGTTGTGGTAAGCCATAGTGATGGCCTCCTGGAAGCGCTTGGCTTCGTCGTAGCAACCACGCGGGCCTACCGGGTTTACGTTGCCGAAGTACTCTTCTACCTGCGGGTGAATTTCGGGGTCGCCATATACTTCCGAAGTACTGGCAATTAGCACCCGGGCACCTTTTACACGGGCCAGGCCCAACAAGTTGTGCGTCCCGAGCGAGCCTACTTTCAGGGTTTGAATCGGAATCTTGAGGTAGTCGATGGGGGAAGCGGGCGAGGCAAAGTGCAGAATGTAATCCAGCTTGCCAGGTACGAACACAAACTTCGATACATCGGCATGATGAAACTCGAAATCCTCGCGGCCAAATAAATGCTCGATGTTGGACAGGTCGCCGGTGATGAGGTTGTCCATGGCAATTACATGGTACCCCTCGGCCAGAAACCGGTCGCACAAGTGAGACCCTAGGAAGCCAGCGCCGCCGGTAATAAGTACGCGTTTCTTGTCAGACATATTGTTTTGAGCTGCAAGCTGTAAGCCGCAAGCTTTTTTTAAGGTAAAAAGAAAAGCTTGTGGCTTACAGCTTATGGCTTGCCGCTGCTATTGCGGGTTCTTTGTGGGCGGTGCGGATGCCGATGCAATGGTAGGCAAAACCAAGTTCCTTCATTTCCTGCGGGTCGTAGATATTGCGGCCGTCGAAAATAACTTTTTGCTTGAGGAGCTTGCCTACTACCTCGAAGCTTGGGGAACGGAACTCAGGCCACTCCGTTACAACCAGCAGTGCGTCGGCATCAACCAGGGCTTCGAACTGATCTTTCGCGTACTTCACCGTGTCGCCGAGGGAGTGCTTGGCTTCTGGTATGGCTACCGGGTCATATACCGACACTGTGCAGCCGTGCGCCAGCAGCTTTTCAATGATAACCAACGAAGGAGCTTCGCGCATATCGTCGGTTTTGGGCTTAAACGACAAACCCCATAGGGCTATTTTTCGGCCTTCCAGCTCGCCGCCGAAATGCTTTTTTACTTTGTCAAACAGCACTTCTTTTTGCGCTTCGTTTACGCTTTCCACGGCTTGCAGCACCTGCATCTGGTAGCCATTCTCAGCGGCCGTTTTAATCAAGGCCTTTACATCTTTGGGGAAGCAGGAGCCGCCGTACCCAATGCCCGGATAAATGAACTTGGTACCGATCCGAGCATCAGACCCGATGCCCTTCCGCACCATGTTTACATCGGCCCCCATGATTTCGCATAGGTTGGCAATGTCGTTCATAAACGAAATCTTGGTTGCCAGCATGGAATTGGCAGCGTATTTCGTCATTTCGGCCGACGGAATATCCATGAAGATGATGGGGTGGCCGTTGAGCAGGAAGGGCTTATAAAGCTTGCTCATTACCTCCTCAGCACGCTCCGACGAAACGCCCACCACAATGCGGTCGGGCTTCAGGAAATCGTCGATGGCCGCGCCTTCTTTCAAGAACTCCGGGTTGGAAGCTACATCAAACTCGATGTTGGCCCCGCGCTTTTCTAGCGCTTGGGTCAGTTCACGATGCACTTTGGCCGCCGTACCAACCGGGACGGTGCTCTTGGTTACGATAACCCCATAGCTGGTCATGTGCTCGCCAATGCCACGCGCCACCGCCAGTACGTATTTCAAATCAGCCGAGCCATCTTCGCCGGGAGGAGTTCCTACGGCAATAAAGGCCACGTCGCAATCCTTGATACCCTCGCCTAGGCTGGTAGTGAACTGCAAGCGATTCGCGGTTACGTTGCGAGTCACCATTTCTTCCAGACCAGGCTCATAGATAGGCAAAATACCTTGCTTGAGGTTGTCGATCTTCTTTTGGTCGATGTCAATGCAGGTAACATTCATGCCGACTTCGGCAAAACAAGTACCTGTTACCAGACCGACGTATCCGGTGCCGACTACTGCAATTTTCATAAGGCGTGTGAAAAGCGGGAGGATTACTTATAGGGCGGAGCTGGCTGCTTGTGGTACGGGTGCCATCATGTAGCGCTTCCACCAGTGTTGAAATACAATCAGAGCCCATATGCGAGCATGTACATCGCCGGGACTGCGGGAGAAAAGCTGTGTTTTCAGAGCCCTAACGGCACTGACGTCGAATATTCCCTGCGCCTCAACAAAGGTGTCGGACAGCAGGTCGTCTTCGATGAGGGACCGTAGCTCACCACGGAACCACTTCAGCAGCGGCACCTCGAACCCGTGTTTAGGGCGCTTGTAGAGCTCTTCCGGCAGCAGCGGCCGAAAAGCGTCCTGCACAATGCGCTTCTTCATCTGCGCGTCAATTTTGCTTTCTACGGGCAGTGAGAAGGCAAAACGCACCACATTGGGGTCAAGGAAAGGAGGGCGGACTTCCAGCGAGTTGGCCATGCTCATCAGGTCTACCTTGGCCAGCATGTCGTAGGGCAGCACCAACTGCATATCGGTTAGCAGCACCTCGTTTAAGTCGCCTTGCGCGTGCAGGTTTTCGAGGATGTCTTTGCGACGCTTCTCGGCTAGCTTCTTCCCTACTTTGCGCCGGGCGGAGGCGCTAAGCAGGTTGCGGGCATCGGCAGCCGAAGCGAAGGTAGCCCAATCCCAATACCGGTCTTTGGGGCCGCTCATCATGCCGCGCGAAAACCGCTGAAACTGCCGCACCCGGTTGCCGAAAAACGAGTTGCGCGACTTGGGCAGGATGTCCCACAGCAGATTTAGGCCCGTAACGGCTTCGGCTTTGAAGCCGCCTTTGCGCACCTGAAACTCGCCCATGTGCTTGTTGTAGCCGGCAAACATTTCGTCGGCACCGTCGCCGGAGAGGGCAACGGTGGCCTTTTCGCGGGTATGCTTGCTGAGAATGTACACGGCCAGCGCCGACGAATCGGCAAAAGGCTCATCGATATAGTCTAGGACCTCGAAAATGTGGTCGTAGAGGTCTTGGTTGGAAAGCGAGAAGACGGTATGGTTGGTCTTGTACTTGTCGGCAACCAGCTTGGCGTACTTGGTTTCGTCGAAGAAAGGCTCGTCGCGGTAGCCGATGCTGAACGTGTTCAGGTGCTCGGTATGGCGCGAAGCCAGGGCGACAATCACGCTGGAGTCGATACCACCACTAAGGAAGGCGCCTACGGGAACATCGGCCACCAGGCGGCGGGCCGTAGCGTCATCTAGTAGATTAACCAGCTTGGTTTGCTGCTGCTCGTAGCTGAGCTTGTTCTTCTCAACCTTTTTGGGGTCGTAAGGAATCTTATACCACCGCTTGCGGACCACCTTCGTCCCCTTGATGTAGAGGTAGTGGCCGGGCAGCAGCTTTTTCACGCCCTTGAAGATAGTAGCCGGCCCCGGAATGTAGTTGAGCTGCAAATAGTGGCTGAGCGCCACGTAATCGAGCTTCCGCGGAATGCCCAGGGCCAGCAGCGACTTCATCTCGGAGGCAAACATCAACCGGTCCTCGTCGCGGTACACGAGCACGGGCTTCTCCCCCATTCGGTCGCGGGCAATGAAGAGCGAGTCTTCCTCTTTGTCGTAGATAGCTAAGCCGAAGAAGCCGTTCAGCTTTTTCAGGAAACCACGGCCTTCGGTGATGTAGAGTCGCAGAATAACCTCGGTATCGGTTTGCGAATGAAACTGATAGCCTTTGTTGATGAGCCGCTGCCGCAGCTCCCGAAAGTTGAAAATCTCACCGTTGAACACAATGGTATACCGGCCCGACTCGTCGGTCATGGGCTGGTTGCCATCGGCTGATAAGTCGAGAATAGCGAGTCGCCGGAAACCAAGGCCACAACGGTCGTACACGAAGTGTCCTTGCGAATCAGGGCCCCGGCTAATAATGGCGTCGGTAGAGGCGGGCAGTGAGGCCAACGCATTACGGCCTGTATCAGTGAAAGCGAATAGTCCGGTTATTCCACACATAGGATGGGCAAAAGTACGAAGTCTGAAGACTTGTCGAGCGAAAAAGTAGCAGCCGCGGCCTTGCAACCAAAGCCGTGCCAGCTTAGTACACAAGATACTTTCACTCTTCAGCCCACTCACATATTCACATACTATGAATCTTCAGGATAATCTAAATCTGCAACAGCAGTTTGAAGCGGCTGTATCGCGCGTTGATAACCTCCCCGGCGATAAAGCCGCCGCGCATATGAACGAGTTATATGGCCTCTACAAGCAAGCGACGGAAGGGGACCACGACACGGAGAAAGATGTGGTAGGTGACGATACGCCCTCAAATCCTAGTGGGCCCAAGGGGATGTCGCAGGCGCAATGGGACTCGTGGAGCAAGTTCAAAGGCATGAGCGAAGACGAAGCCCGCCGGGAGTACGTTCAGAAAGTAAACGAGTTAGCTGGTCCCGTCGGCGAAGCTACTTCGGTTATCACGGGCAACGGTCAGCCTGCCACCACCTCTCAGGTAAACATAACCGAAGAAAACAGCACCTTGGCGCAGCAACCCAATACGGGTCCGGGCGTGTCGCAGGGTGGCTTGCGCGGTGATATCACCGCTGGGGCTCCGTACGGGGGCGAAGACCATTTGAAAGACGAGCAAAATTAAGATGCTTGTTGTATATGTAACTCGGCCCGCCTCATCTTGTGATGGGGCGGGCCGAGTTGTATGCATGAGTTGTTCCAGCCGAAAGCCTTACGCTGGTTCCCACTCCGAAAAAGAAGGGCGTCATTCCGAGGCACGAGGAATCTCGCGTGCAGGGGTTAACCCTGACGGTTGAATTACTCTGGCACGCGTGATTTCCTGTGTCTGAGAATGTCGTTGTTTTTCGGATAGGCTCCGAGGCTCCACTGTCGATTTGGTTGAAAATTTAGCTGGACGCTGCTGAAGGGCTATGTCATTATTGGCTGATGAATTTTGGCTATTTTGGGCGAGCTATGATTCCATCTACTTGTTCGATTAGGTTAGCCAACTTGTTTTGTTGGGCTGGCTTGCTGGCCGCGTTGGCAACCGCCTGCACTACTTCCTCGCCCCAATCTACTGCGTCAGTTGTGTTTCCCGCATCCAATCCGTTTGATGATGCCATTCGGCGGGCCATTGCAACTGCTCAAGACGAGCGTAATACAACCGCACTACTCCCCTACCTAACCAACGCAACTGCGCGCTACCGACAAGCCGCCGCCTTGGCCTTGGCTTCTGTACAAGACAAAGCTGCCTCCGCCCGCTTACAACCCTTGCTCGATGACCCCGATCAGGACGTACGACGGGCTGCCGCTTATGCGCTAGGCCAAACTGGCGACTCGGCGGCGGTAGCACCACTGCTTGCACGGCTTACCTCGGCGCCCTCTGCTAATCAACGGTATTTATTTGAGGCATTGGGTCGCTGCGTGACTGCTACTTCGTTGCGGCAACTGGTTCGCGGCTTTGCTGGCTCCGATACGGCCACGGTGTCGGGACAGGCGTGGGCCTTGCTTCGCGCTGGTAATCGGGGCATCACTTCTGAAGCGGCCGTAGCCCGAGCCGTAGCCCTGCTTGATCAACAACAGCCACTAGCTGCTCGGCAGGGCGCCGCTTTCACCCTGGCTCGTACGCCACGCCTCGACCTTACGGCCTACCAAGCGGCGCTAACCACTGCCACTACCGATCCTGATGCGCTGGTCCGAGCAGCGGCAACCACCGCTTTAGGCAAAGTAAAGAGCCCTACTATAGCGCCTACGCTGGTGAATTTGGTTCGTCGTGACACTGACTACCGGGTGCGGGTAAGTGCCTTGCGGGCCATGAATGCCACGATGTATGCTCCGGTGAAAGAAACTGCTTGGGAAGCCGTTTCTGATCCTAGCCGCCAAGTAGCCTTAACCGCCGCAGAGTTTTTCCTGACCCACGCCAGCGGCGAACCAGGCGTATTGTTTCTGGAGAAAGCTAACAAGCTCGATAATTGGCGCGTGCGGGCCACCTTGCTGGCGGCAGCGCTAAAGCTAGGCGGTACTGAACGAGGAGCTATTCGAACGGCGGTGCAACAGCGCTACACCGCCGCCACCAATCCGTATGAAAAAGCCTATTTACTGAAAGCATTGGGCGAAGATCCGGCCGCCTACGAGTTTGTAGAGCAAGCCACCTTTGCTAGTGGCCAGCCGCTGGTTGTCGGGTCGTATGGCATGGAAGCCCTGGTAGCCATGCGCCGGCTACCCGATTTTCCGGAAGCTCAACAGGCCGCCTTCGCCCTCACCATGCGCCGGGCCATGGGCAACGGCGACGTCACCATCATGAGCACTGCCGCTGAGGCCTTGCGCGACCCCAAGCTGAACCTGCGGCAGCTGCTGCCCGACACAACTTTTATCGTAGCCGCCCGCAACAAGCTGATTCTGCCCCGTGACCTGGAAGCCTGGCTGGCCTTGCAACAAACCCTCGACTACCTTCAGAACAAGCCAGCAACGCCAACTCCCGTGGCAACTGCCGCTAGTCACCCCATCAATTGGGCGGTAGTGCGCGCTATTCCAGCGCAGCAGCGCGTATTGCTAAACACCACCAAGGGCGAGATACTAATGCAACTGCACGTAGCCGATGCCCCCGGCTCGGTGGCTAGCTTTGTTGAGCTGGTGCGCCAAGGATTTTACAATGGCAAAACCTTTCACCGGGTAGTACCCAACTTTGTAGCGCAGGGTGGCTGCCCGCGCGGCGACGGCTCGGGCAGCACCGACTATAATCTACGCTCAGAATTCGGCGACCTGCGCTACGGAGAAGGCGCAGTAGGACTGGCCTCAGCCGGCAAAGACACCGAAAGCTGTCAGTGGTTTATCACCCATACGTCCACCCCGCACTTAGACGGCCGGTACACCATTTTTGCGCAAGTCATCAAAGGCATGGAAGTGGTCCACCGCCTCGACATTGGTGATAAAATAGTACGCGTGGAGCTAGTAAAATAAAGAAGGGCACTGAACCAGCGTTGTAAACACAATGCTGGTTCAGTGCCCTTTTTGGATAATATGTGCCAAGCTTTGTAGCGCGGAAATCCGTTCCGCGACGAGCAGAGCGAGTATTTGGTACTGTGCCATACGCGTAGGAACTCGCGTTACTCGCCGCGGAACGGATTTCCGCGCTACTGTCCACAGCCCCAGTTCACTTAATGCCCGTCGCGACCGTGCGCTTGGGCAGGTGGCGTAGTGGCCTCAACAGCCGAGAAAGTTTCTAAAATCTTGTAGGTATGAGCCGCGCCTTTGGGCACCACCCACGAATTGCCGGGTTCCAGCAAAACCATTTGGCCTTCTGAGTGCAGTTCAGCCCGTCCTTTTAGCACATACCCAACCGTTTCGTAGGGGCGACTAACTGGCTCTTTCGACTCGCCGGGTTCCTCGTCTTCCCACAGGCGCATGGCTACGTGAATGCCAGACGCCAGGTACTTTTCGCCTTCTACACCTTTAGGTGAATGCGTGGAATCTATTTTCGTAATGGTGGTATCGGCCATGGTTATTTAGCGTAGATGAGTGTACGAATGAGATGCAACGTCTTCCGGGGAAGACTGTCTACCTAACGCAGACTCCTCGGTTGCGGTTACCTGGTTACGCGGCCTGAACTTTCCGCCCTTCTGCTAGTTGAGAGCTGTTGCGGAAGCGCAATGCGCTTTCCGGCTTGTTTCTCTAGCACACGCACCCAATCTGATTACGGGTTCTGCCCGTTTTTTATGTCCTTTTCTTCCGATACTCCTTTTGTACGGGCGCTGGCGCGGGCGCACCAACAAGTAGCTACACCGCTGCCGGGCCCCGCTTTTTGCCAGCTTGCTGAGTCACTGCTTGAACTGCTTTTCCCGGAGCGAGCCAGCCGGCCGCTGCTCCGTCCGGATGCCATAGCGGCCACCCTGAGCCAGTATCAAACCGATTTGGCAGCTCTCCTTGCCCGCGTACCGCTGTCCGACGCGCCGGCCGCCGTGGCTGCCGCCTTCATGGCCCGCTTGCCTTCGTTGCGCGAGCAGCTCCTGCGCGATGCCGCCGCTATTCTGGCTGCTGACCCTGCTGCTCAGGGCACCGAAGAAGTTATTGCCACTTATCCGGGTTTCTACGCTACGGCTATGCATCGCGTGGCCCATGCCCTGCACCTGCTGCACGTGCCCCGCGTGCCGCGCCTCATCAGTGAGCACGCCCATCAGCTAACGGGCGTCGACATTCACCCCGGGGCCCGTATCGGTCCTTCGTTCTGCATCGACCATGGTACCGGTATCGTGATTGGCGAAACGACGGTTATTGGCGCTTACGTGAAGATATTTCAGGGCGTAACGCTCGGGGCGCTGAGCGTCAGCAAGGAATTGCAGGGCATCAAGCGCCATCCTACCATTGAAGATGATGTGGTGCTGTACGCCGGCGCTACTATTTTGGGCGGCAATACCGTGATTGGCAGCCACAGCATCATCGGCGGCAACGTTTGGCTTACGGAAAGTGTACCCTCTCACTCGCGGGTGTACCACCGAGCCCAAATTCACGTCACTCGTAGCGAAGATCCTACAGCCGACTTAACTTTTTCAATTTGATTGTTAATTGTTGATTGTTGGAAGCTGATTGCTAACAAAAAGTTATTGGAGCACTCAGTAAAGCAATAGTTCAGCAACTAGCAATCAGCCTTCAACAATCAACAACTAACAATCAACAACCAACTTCCAAAACATGAAAGCCCACTCCATTTTGGATACCATTGGCAACACGCCTCTGCTACGTCTCAACAAGCTTTTTGCCCAGCGCCCCGACGTAGAAGTGTGGGTGAAGCTGGAACGCGCCAACCCCGGCGGTAGCATCAAAGACCGGATTGCCTTAAGCATGATAGAGCAGGCCGAGCAAGACGGCATTTTGACGCCCGATAGCCTAATCGTGGAGCCTACTTCCGGCAACACCGGCGTAGGCCTAGCCATGGTAGCGGCCGTGAAAGGCTACAAGCTGACCTTGGTCATGCCTGAGTCTATGTCGATTGAGCGGCGCCGCCTGATGGCCGCCTACGGAGCCAACTTAGAGCTGACGCCGCGCGAAAAGGGCATGAAAGGCGCCATCGAAAAAGCCCACGAAATCGTACGGGATACGCCCGGCGCCTGGATGCCCATGCAGTTTGAAAACCCGGCCAACATCAAAGTACACGCCGAAACTACGGCCCAGGAGATTCTGCGCGACGCACCCGAAGGCTTCGATTATCACATCACTGGCGTAGGGACGGGTGGCCACATTACAGCCGTCACGGAAGTACTGAAGCCGCTTTTCCCTAACATGAAAACCTTCGCCGTGGAGCCGGAACTCTCGCCCGTTATCAGCGGCGGTGCTCCTGGCCCCCACCCTATCCAAGGCATCGGGGCTGGCTTTATTCCCGCCAACCTGCACCGCGAGATTCTCGATGGCACCATTCAGGTAAGCCAGCAAGAGGCATTTGATATGGCCCGGCGCGCTGCCCGCGAAGAAGGCATCTTCATGGGCGTCTCATCGGGCGCTTCGTTGGCCGCCGTAGCCAAAAAGCTGGACGAAGTGCCCCAGGGCGGCCGCGTCCTTACTTTCTGCTATGATACCGGTGAACGGTACTTGTCAGTAGAAGGCTTATTTGTCTGAATCGCAGATTTGGCGGATTAAATGAGATTACACGGATTCTGGTGACGATTCCTTTGCCAATAAAAAAGACGCACCACTTGATGCGTCTTTTTTATTGGCAGTCGTGTGGGGGTGACTTTGCGAATGGTAGCCGATGGCTTGAGCCTTAAAAAGAAAAAGCCTAACCGGGTAAGGTTAGGCTTTTTAAAAAGTGGAGAATATCGGAGTCGAACCGATGACCTCTTGCATGCCATGCAAGCGCTCTAGCCAGCTGAGCTAATCCCCCATTTTAGGTTTCTCATCCGCCAATTGCGTTTGAGTGCAACAAAAGTACAGCTGGTTTTTGGTTTAGCAAGTTCAAGGACGCTTTTTTTACCTAAGCCCTTCATCTTCAAGAAAAAAAGTTGAGCGCACAGATTACATTATCATTATCTCCCTAGCAATTCGACAATTTTCCTTAACGGGGAACAAGTTTCTGACTTACCTTTATATTCCCAACTTCACTTCAATCAATGAAACACGTTTTCTTTACTTTGCTGAGTGGTCTTGCGTTAGTTTCTTGCTCCGAGATTAGCACTGACCCAGCTCCTGTCCGCGTAACGCGCACCGCTCAAACGGTCACTATCAATTACGCTCGTACTGCTAGTACCATTGCAAGTGATACGCTGTTGGTTGATCCTCGCTTGGATATATATGTACTAACGCCCACTGTTAATACTGATGGTACGCTGAGCTATCCGACTTTGACCGGTGCTACACCAGTCAAGACGATCAGAGGTACTGAATTCACAAGTGCTGCACAGTCCTATACTGTTGCCACCAACCTGACCGTTTCTGAAAATACCCCGAGCACAGGTATTCGCTTGGTGTTGAGTTCTACCAACCGTCCGGGCCGCCGCGCCAACTCGCAGCGCCTAACTGCCAATTTATTGGTTAACGGTGTAAGCAAAACACCTACACCTCTCACACTTCAAGGGTCAAGCTTCACGCGTACAGCAGCACCTGTGGCAGGCCGTTACAGTGTAACGCTGGATACTAACGTTGCCGCTTACACCTTCTAGGCCAGGCAAAGCAAACGACTGTTGTCGTACTGGTACGCCGAGTGCCTATAACGAAAACGCCCACTGCCATCAATGACAGTGGGCGTTTTCGTTATAGGCACTCGGCGCAGTGAGCCGATTAATTCAAGGGCAGCGGTGAAGACGGTATGCCTGGCTGCTAGCACAGTTGTCAGCATCTACCAATGCTATTCCGCAAGACAGTAACACAACTCCAAGCCTACCCTGCCCATATCGTAGCAAACAAAAGAGCGGGCGGGCTAAGTGCCCGCCCGCTCTTTGCGGAATCAACCAAACAGCTTATCGATTAGTTGAAGGTGTAGCGCAGGCCAAGCTGGATACGGTAGCGGGACGACTCCGTAGTAATGTAGCGGTTGGTTACGTTCAGCGTCTGCACGTTGGTGGTAACCGAACCGTCCGGGAATACCGTACGGGCGTTCGTGATTGGGTTGAAGTTGAAGCGTGGCTGGCCAGAAGCTTGGTCGAAATCAACAAACGAGATAGGCGTGTTACGCTGCTGCGTCTGTCCTACACCCCAGTTGGAGTTGATTAGGTTACCGATGTTGAATACGTCGAGGCTAAACTGCAGCGAATTGCGGTTTTTGCCGATGTTAGTAAACACATCTTGCAGCAAGCGAGCGTCAACAAAAGCAACCCAAGGGTTTACAGCGCCGTTGCGTTCAGCAATCTGGCCCCGGTGGGCGCTCAGATACTTATCTTGATTGATGTAGTTATCAAGATCTGTCCACTGCTGAGCTGCGGTGTAAATGGTCTGCTGAGGCGTATTGTTGAATAGAGTGAGGTTGGTGAGGTTGATTTCACTCTGGGTGCGCGGAATGTAGATCAGGTCGTTGTTACCTACGTTGTCACCATTCAAATCACCGTTATACACATAAGAGAAACGACCGTTCGGACCAAGGTCGAGGAAGCCCGAAATAGTGGTAGCTAAATGCCCGAGGTATTCTTTCCGATAAGACAGCGAAGCAATAACCCGGTGCTGGCGCAAGAATTCCGAGTAACCAAGCACGTTGGCGTTCGGGTCGCTGGAGATGGCACGGGCCGACCACAGCGAGAAAGGAGTCGAGCCACCAACGCTTACGTCGCGCGAGTCGGTATAAGTGTAAGCCAGGCTAGCGAAAACGCCGCTGTTAAACGACTTCTGCAACTGTCCGGTAGCGCTGTAAGAGTAACCTTTGTTGGTGTTACGCATAACGATAGCACCATCGTTGAACACGATTTTTGGACTAACCTGATAGGTCGGGCTTGCAGCGTTGGCAGTCCGGTTCAAAGCGGCGGGGTTGCGGTAGAGCGGACGGTTATCGGCACCAGCGGCACGAGCCTGCGGATTAGGCAAGTTCACGTTGTCGAAATACACGGCGTTGATGTCCTTCGTGAAGATAGCATCAATCGTGAAAACGATGTCGCCGGGCAGGCGCTGGTCGATACCAATGTTGGTACGCCAAACCTGTGGAAACTTGAAGCCACGCTCCGTTACGGCCAGGTTGTAGTTAGCCGGCGTTACGGTTGGGTTAGGAACCGGTACGTTGTTGATAACGGTTGTTGGCAGGAACCCTGGCGTCGTATTAAACGGAATACCTGAGTTGCTATATACCCCACCTAGCAAGCCGTTATTGCTGGCCTGGTTGGAAATCCAAACAAACGGTACGCGACCCGTGAAGATACCGCTACCACCACGCAACTGCGTTTTGCCGTCGTTGTTCACATCCCAGTTCAAGCCAATACGGGGCGAGAACATTACTGACGTTTTCTGCACCTCATCGGTTAGGATCTGGTAGCCATTGCGGAAGCTGATGCTTGCGGCATCTTCGTTGCGCTGTAAGTCGCTCAGAATGATCGGAACATCGATGCGCAAACCGGTGGTTACTTTCAGGTTCGGCTTAACGTTCCATTCGTCCTGCGCATAAAAGCCGAGCTGAGCTGCTTTCGTTTCAGCAAGCGGGAAATTCAAGCTCGGATTGGCCTCGTTCACGTTGAGTGCATAACGAACCGTGTAGTTGTTCGTGGCCGAAGCCAAAGGACCGTTGTCACGGGGAGTAATAGCTAACGTATTAAGATCGTAGTTGTAGCCTGCCGAGTTGTAGAAATCCGTTAGGGAGTTGAAACGATACCGGCCGTACAGATCTGGCGCGAAGCCGTTAGCGAATTTGTAGTACTCGTTGTAGGTGCCGAGCGTAAGAATATGGTTGCCTACCGTTTTGCTGATGTTATCCGACAATTGATAGATATCCGAATTCAGTACGTTGATGGGCGTAAACAATTCGTAACCAAACGAAGTGAATTCGTTGTTGAGTGCGCCTGGACCGTTGGCATTGTAGAGAATATCAACAAATGGGAAAGGCGAACCGCCGAGCGACGAACGGAAGTCACGCTGAGCCGTGTAGCCAGCTTGCAACTGGTTGGATAGTCCACCCTTGATGGTGGAGTTCAATTCACCGATGATCGAATTGAGGTTGTTGTTGATGCGGTAATACGATGCTAGAAACGGCAGCGTGTTGGTAGACAAACCCCGGCCACCGGTTACAGTTGGCGCTCCAGAGCCAGACGGCGCTACGTCGCGGTACGACTTGAGGTAGTTGTACTTGATGGCAAAGGTATTGGAAGCATTGATGTTCCAGTCGATCTTGGCCGTGATCTTATCGGAGTTCTGCTTCAGCTGGTAGCCTTCGTAAGGGCCAGGATTGTACCCGTAAGTTGTTTGCAGGAAGTTCGACAAAACATCGAGTTCAGCGGCGCTGGCAGCCGAGGTATTACTACCCGGACCAGGTACGGGCAAGCCCGGACGGTTAGCTACGAAAGTGCCCGGCGGATCGTCGCGACGCTCGCCTTCCACACTTACGAAATAGAACAGCTTGTCTTTGATAATAGGACCACCCACCCGGGCTCCAAGCTGGTTAAGCTTAAACTCGGGGAATGGCTGGTTGATGTCGCGCACTTTGTCGCCTACTAGGTTATTGGAACGACGAAAGCCATATACGGAAGCCGAGACATCGTTGGTACCCGAACGGGTAATAGCGTTAATACCAGCCCCAGTGAACGAACCCTGACGAACGTCGAAAGGCGCTATGCTCACTTGTATTTCCTGAATGGCGTCCAAAGAGATAGGCTGTGCGTTGGCCTGACCGCCTACTGTGCCGCTCAAACCGAAGGAGTTGTTGAAGATGGCGCCGTCGATAGTAACGTTGTTGAAGTTACCGTTGCGGCCACCGAAGCTTGTGCCATTTCCTGAGGCTTGCGGCGTAAGACGAGTAAAATCCTGAAACGAGCGGCTCAGTGAGGGCAAACGCTCAATTTGTTCGCGCTGCACGTTGGTAGCAGCACCTGTACGGCCCGAGTTGATAACCGGGTCACGGCGGCCTGCTACTACTACTTCGTTCAGTTGCTGGGTAGATTCGCTCAGGTTGATGTCTAAGCGCTGGTTTTGACCGAGCGTTAAGAAGATGTTTTCACGGGTAACATCCTGATAGCCCACGAAGGTGATACGAACCGTGTAAGGGCCACCAACGCGCATGTTCTGAATGTTGAAACGCCCCTCTGAGTTGGTAGGCGCTACATACTGAGTATTGGTAGGCGTGTGCACCGCAATAATCGTGGCACCTGGCAAGCCAGCACCATCTTTATCGGTAATCACGCCGTTCATGGCTGATGTTGTGGCACCCTGCGACCAGCCCTGCTGTATCGACAAGACCGCCAGAAGCAGTAAGAGAAGATGACGATAATAGGTGTTTCTCATGAAAAAGAGGATTGATGAAAACTGGGTACAAAAGTACCCAGCCCGTCAGTTTAAAACACATTATTAAACAGTTATTAATTTGAGATTCTTAACATTCATTATACAGGAATTTATATTTTGCAATACCTTTAAAAATTAATTTCGTCACCTATAACGACAAGAGCATAAACAAAAAGCGAGCGGAGATAATCTCCGCTCGCTTTTTGTTAACTAAGTTAAAAACCTAGTTGAACGTATACCGAAGGCCCAGCTGACCTTGCCAGCGCGAGTTGAAGGGAGCTATATCATAGCCCCGGTTGCCGTTGGTAGCAAATGTTGCCGGGAAGGAGAAGGTGGGGCGAACGTTGGGGCCAGTAACCGTTTCCGGGCGAAGCAGCTCGATGGCATTGTTGAGAACGGAGTACTGATTGCCCCAGTTATTGTTCAGCAAGTTGCCAACGTTCTGAATGTCGAAGCTCACTTGGAGAGTATTCTTCTTGCCGCCTGCCTGAAAATTGAAATCCTGCGCCACGCGAATATCTATTTGATGCGTCCAGGGGGTGCGGGCGGCGAAGCGCTCGGCGTACTGCCCGCGGTGGGTACGCAGGTACGGGTCGTTCTGGATGAAGGCCTCCAGCTGGTCTTGTACCTGGGCCAACGTGCGCGTGTCCGACGAGCCGCTGGTTACCAGCGCAATTTCGTTGGGGTCGCGGGCGTTGCGGGGAATGTAGATGAGGTCGTTTGAGAAAGCGCCATCGTTATTTACGTCGGTGCCAAACTGACCATATACATAGGAAATAGGCGAGCCGGCCAACCCTTCATAGATAAGAGATATGTTGGTAGCCGTTCTGTTGTTGGCGTAGTGGATGGTATAGCCCCCAGTGACCAGAATGCGGTGCCGACGGTCATTAACAGAATACCCTAACTCCGGATTGTTGGGGTCGAACTGCACTTGGTTGAACTGCCAGTTCGACAAGGCTGTGCTACTGGTGCCACTGTTTATTTCCCGCGACCTTCCATAGGTATAGGCCACCGTAGTATTGAGGCCGTTGGTGAATTGCTTTTGCAACTGTGCCGTGGCGTTGTAGCGGTAGCCTTGGTTGGTGTTGTTGAGCAGCAGCACATTGGTGTAGTTCGGGTTGATTCGGCGTCCCGCAGTGGTAGCTGCGTATACCGGCCGCTGGTCCGGGCCTGCTAGTCGGCCCACGGGAGCCGTAAGGTTGATATTCTGGTAGTAGATATCGTTTACTGTCTTCGAGTAGATACCTTCCAGAGTAGCTACAATGTCGCCGGGAAGGCGGAAGTCAACTGCTACGTTGGTGCGCCATACCTGCGGCAGTTTGAAGTCCTCGCCTAATACGTTGATTTCGGTAGTATTGAGTGCCCTATACGTAGCCGGAATCTGCGAAACGTCAGTTTGTATTGTTGTAGGATTGGTTATATCAATAGCCCCCTGAATCAGGCCGTTGTTGGTGAAGCTGTTGGAAGCCCAAACAAAAGGGACACGTCCGGTAAAAATACCCGTACCACCGCGCACCTGAACTTTGGCGTCGTTGTTTACATCCCAGTTAAAGCCGAGGCGGGGCGCCCATAGTAATTGGCCGTTGGGCACGTTCTGCGTGTTGATGTTGCTGCCAAATTGCTCGGTCACCCCCGGATTATAAGTGGGTTTATCGAAGAAGAAAGGCACATCCAGGCGCACGCCCAAGGTGAGGCGCAGGTTTTCGAGGGGTGAGTACTCGTCCTGAGCATATACGCCAACCTGCATAGCACTGAATTCGGCTTCGCCATTGTTCGCAGTGGCGAAAGCAGCCTGCAAGCGGTTAGGACGTTGGTTGATGAAATCTGCCAACGATCTGAACTGGTAGTAACCAACCCCGTTGTTGATAAACAGGTTGCGAAATTTGAACAGCTCGTTGTGAGTGCCCACGGTGATGTTGTGCTTGCCGAACGACTTCGTCACGTTGTCAGTCAGTTCGAAAATGTCCTGATCCAGCTCGTTGAATCCCGAGCTGCGCTCGGTACCGAAGGTGTAGCGGTTGCCGGCTTCGTTGATTTCAAAGGTTGGAAACAGCGAACCCGGCACATCCCGCGTGTCGCGGATGCGGGTGTAGCTGAGCAGCAGCTTGTTGGAGATGGTTCCTAAGTTGCTGTTGAGCTCGACAACGCTGCTGTTGGTGGTGTTGTTGAATACGTAGGCATTGCTGCCGAAACGCAGAGCCGTTGAGGTGCGGGTAATGTTGTCGTCGAAGGCATCTACGTAGTTGTGGCGCACCGTCAGCTGGTGCTTGTCGGACAGGTTGAAATCCAGGCGGCCGAATATTCGGTTGCTTTGGGTACGCCGGGTGATGTCGCCGGCTTCCCCTACCTCGTAGCCGTAGCGCTCCAGGGCCGTGCTGGCAATCTGGTTGATGACATTCAGGTCGAGGCGCGAAGTGGAGGTGCCCGGCACAAAAGACAGCGGTTCGCTGCGGCGGTTGATTTCCCCGTTCAGAAAGAAGAACACCTTGTCTTTCACCACGGGGCCGCCCACCCGGAATCCGGTTTGGTAGTTGTAGAAATCGGCTGCTCTAGTGCGGGGCTCCGTCACGCTGCGGCCCACGATGCTCTGATTGCGGCCAAACCCGTAAATCGACGCCGACAAGTTGTTGGTGCCGGAGCGCGTCACGGCATTGACGCCGCCGCCGGTGAAGTTGCCAAGCGTCACGTCATACGGCGCTATCACAATTTGCAGCTCCTGAATGGCGTCCAACGAAATCGGTCCGGTGCCGGCTTGGCCACCCGGTGTACCGGTGCCCGACAACCCGAACACGTCGTTATTCACGGCGCCGTCGATGGTGATGTTGTTGTAGCGGTTGTTGGCGCCACCAAGAGAACTGCTGCCCCCACCAGTGGCTTGCGGTGATATGCGGATGAAGTCCTGCAAGCTGCGGTTGAGCGTGGGCAGGCGCTCGATCTGCTCGCGCTGCACGGTGGTAGCAGCGCCGGTCCGGCCCGCACTGATTACCGGGTCGGGACGGCCGCTCACTATCACTTCCGAGAGCTGCTGCGTGGCCTCGCTCATATTGATGTCGAGCCGCAGGTTCTGGCCCAGGGTCAGGAAAACCCCTTCCCGCGTGGCATCCTGGTAGCCAATAAACGTGGCCCGAACGGTATAGGGGCCGCCCACGCGCATGTTCTGGATGTTGTAGCGGCCCTCCGCATTGGTGGGAGCCACATATTGGGTGTTGGTGGGGGTATGAATGGCAATGACGGTAGCGCCGGGCAGGGCGGCTCCGGTCTGGTCGGTGATGGCGCCGTTCATGGCGGAAGTAGTGGCGCCCTGGCTCCAGCCCGCCCGCGCCGACAGCAATAGCCACAGTAAGAAAAGGAGGTAGCGTAAACTCGGCTGTTTCATGTAAAAAAAAAACAGTCGCTGCTTTCAGCTGCTACACAAAGATAGTCAACGCTTTAACGCGGATTATTACAGAATAGTTAAGAATGCAGGCTCCCCTACCTCGTCTTTACAAGCTCAACAAAGGCCTACTATATCTGGATATATTACAAAGGAGGCCGCACGGCTTTGATAAAGCGGCTCAGGTAATAATCGGTTTCCAGACTGTTCTCTACTACTCCTAATGAGCTAGAGGAATGAATAAACTGCACTCCTTCCGGGGTGGCTTCCGTGACCATGCCCACGTGGGTTATCGAGTTGCTGCCCGGCGAGGCGCCGAAAAACAATAAATCCCCAACTTTCAAATCCTGCGGCTTCACCGGGTCGCCCCATAGTGCCTGCTCGTTGCTGGAACGCGGAATGGCCACCTCAATGGCGGCGAAGGAAGCGCACAGCAAGCCCGAGCAATCCATGCCTAGGCGCGTGGTGCCACCATACTTATAAGGAGTGCCCTGATACGAGCGGGCCGTTTCAATAACCGCGACCATCTCACGGCTGGCGTTGAGCGGGGTGCTGCGGCGTTTGGTTACAATCTTGGCGGTACCGCTGGCCGTGGTAGTTCTGGATTTTGATTTGGCAACCGGCGCCCGGCCCCGGCGGTTGCGCTCGGCGGCTTTTATGCGGGCCATGTCGCGGGCCGAATAGTAGCGGCCGTTGCGGTAATTAACTTTCTTTGAGCCGCTGCAACTTGCTAATCCACTCAGTAGAATTAGCATCAATATCGGCCACCAATTACGTCTGTGCGCCGAATGATGTACATTCGTTGTGTATTCCTGCATCAAGCCAAAGGTACGCGAATCAGCCATAAGCTCTTCGAATTATGAATTTCCAATCCCTCACGCCCGAGTTGGTAGTAGCCTTTGAGGCTATTGTTGGACCAACCCACGTTCTGACTGCGCAACGCGCCGAGGCCGCTGCCACCGCCGATGCCTACGCCGACTACGGCCGCGACCACACCGAGGACCTGCACTTCGCCCCGGATGTAGTGTTGCGCCCCGGTAACGCTGAGGAGATAGGCGAAATTATGCGCCTGTGCTACGAAAACCGCATTCCGGTAACCCCACGTGGCGCCGGCACCGGCCTCAGCGGCGGGGCGCTGCCCGTGCACCACGGGGTGGTGCTGAGCACCGAGCGGCTCAACCGCATCGTTGAAATAGACGAGCGCAACCTGCAAGCCACCGTCGAACCCGGGGTAATAAACGAGGTGTTTCAGAACGCGGTGAAGGAAGTCGGCTTGTTCTATCCGCCTGACCCGGCCAGCAAAGGCAGCTGCACGCTCGGCGGCAACCTGGCCCACAGCAGTGGCGGCCCCAAAGCCGTGAAATACGGCACCACCCGCGACTACGTGCTCAACCTGCAAGTGGTGCTGCCCACCGGCGACGTTATCTGGACGGCGGCCAACACGCTAAAAAACTCCACCGGCTACAACCTCACGCAGCTTATGGTGGGCTCGGAAGGCACCTTGGGCATCATCACCAAGGTGGTGTTCCGGCTGCTGCCCTATCCACAGCAGAACATCCTGATGCTGGTGCCCTTCCGGCAAGTGGAGCAGGCCGCCGAGGCCGTTTCGGCGGTGTTTCGGGCCGGCATTATTCCCTCGGGCATGGAGTTTATGGAGCGCGAAGCCATTGCTTGGTCGTCCGACTACCTCAAGATTCCGCTTACGCTGCCCGAAGACATTCACGCCCACTTGCTGATCGAGCTCGACGGCCAGGACCTGGACCAGCTCTACAAGGAAGCCGAGCAGGTATACGGTGTGCTCGAGAACTACGAGGTCGGCGAAATCCTGCTGGCCGACACGGCTGGTCAGAAAGACGACCTGTGGCGCATTCGTCGCAACATCGGCAATTCGGTGCGTTACAATTCCGTGTATAAAGAAGAAGACACCGTCGTACCCCGCGCCGAACTGCCCACCTTGTTGAAGGGTGTCAAGGAAATTGGGGCGCGCTACGGCTTCAAGAGTGTGTGCTACGGCCACGCCGGCGACGGCAACCTGCACGTCAACATCATCCGCGGCGACCTCAACGACGAACAGTGGAACGTAGGCTTGCGCCAACCTATTTCCGAGATTTTCCAGCTGTGCGTGAAGCTCGGCGGCACCATCTCAGGCGAGCACGGCATCGGGCTGGTGCAGAAAGGCTACATCGGCATTGCCCTACCCGAAGCCAACCTGGAGCTAATGCGCGGCATCAAGCGCGTGTTTGACCCGGCAGGAATCTTGAATCCGGGTAAAATATTCTAAGCAGTACAGCTTCGCACCGTAATTGAATGCCCCGTCGGAACTTGGTTCTGGCGGGGCATTTTCGGTGATGAGGCGGTATTCTCGGCGTGACGGGCTATAGACGTTTTGTCCTTGTAGCGCTTGGGCGAACCGTGTAGAGTAGAGACGCGACACTTGGCTGCGCCAACCTTCGGTTCGCGTCTCTTCGTTGAACGACCAACCTAGCACAGTCCAGGTAAACGACCTCAGCAACGACACGACCCGAAGTGTCGCGTCTCTTTACATCCCGCGTACACGGCTTACTTGAACTGCGCTTCGTTTAGAAAGCAATATTAAAAACTAACAGCTATTAGTTTTTAAAAGCTAGTTTTGTTGGGCCGACACTGTTTTTCCTTTTCCTGACCAAGGCACGTACAGCAAGGGCAGAAGTGAAACCCAAGAACCGGCACAGCATACAGCATCGATGGCCAAACGGAGCAAAGTCAATCAGCGGCAGCGCATACTAGACGAAGCGGCTAAGCTTTTCAAGGAAAAAGGCTTTGCAGGTACGTCTATGCGCGATTTAGGCGGCGAAGTAGGCATGGAAGCTGCCAGCATGTACAACCACATCAAGTCCAAGGACGAGATACTGGAGAGCATTTGCTTCTATATATCCAACACGTACATCTCGCAGCTAGCCGAGGTAGAGAAAATGGAGGCGCCCTACACCAAAAAGGTGGAAACCCTACTCCGACTCCATGTGTACCTGATGCTGGAAGATGGCGCGGCCGTATCAGTCGCCAACAACGATTGGAAATACCTCACCGGCGAGAAACTCACCGAGTTTAAAGATGCCCGCAAACGCTACGAGCAGGGCTTTGCCACCCTGATTGAGTTGGGCATTGCGGCCGGCGAGCTACAACCCGTCAACGTATCGGTGGCTTTGTTCACGATGCTGTCGGCGGTGCGGTGGGTGGAGCTTTGGTACCGCCCCGGCCGCGGCATTTCCCCCGAAGACCTAGAGCAAAATATCATGACCATTCTGCTGAATGGCTTAGCGAAATAGGATCAGTTGTGAGTTATCAGTTGCCAGTTGTGAGTTATTCCACAATCTGGCAACTGGCAACTCACACCTGGCAACTGATAATCCATGAGTCGTTTTCATAAAGTCAAAATCAAGCGTATTCAGCGGGAAACGCCCGATTGCATTACACTGGCACTCGACGTACCGGCTGCGCTACGCGACACGTTCAAGTTCACGCAAGGGCAGTATCTCACGTTTCGGCGGGAGCATAACGGCGAGGAATTGCGCCGCTCCTACTCTATTTGCAGCAGCCCGCTGGATGGCGAATGGCAAGTGGCCATCAAAAAGGTGCCGGAGGGGCGGTTTTCGTCGTTGGCGGTAGAAACGCTGCGCGTGGGAGAAGAGCTGGAGGTGATGCCGCCCGCCGGCCGCTTCTACACCGACCTGCACCCCGACAACGCCAAGCATTACGTAGCCTTTGCGGCGGGCAGCGGCATTACGCCGGTGTTTTCCATTATCAAAACCGTGCTGCTGACTGAGCCCCAAAGTCAGGTTACGCTTATCTACGGCAACCGGGGCCGCAACTCTATTATTTTCAAAGAGGCCATTGAGGGTCTGAAAAACAAGTTTCTGCAACGCCTGAGCGTCTACCACATCCTCAGTCGCGAGCGAGGCGACACCGACTTGCTTTTCGGCCGCATTGATGAGGCAAAAGCCCAACAGTTTCTCGACAAGCTTTTGCCGCCCGGCCAGATAGACGAGTGTTTTATCTGCGGGCCCGAGGAAATGATAAACGGCGTACGCGCCGCCTTAACTACGGCCGGCATAGCCCCCGAAAAGATTCATTTCGAGATGTTCACCTCGGCCGGCAGCAGTAAGTTGCAAGCCGGCCCCACGAAAGTGCACCCCACGGGCGAGGACGACAAAAAGAGCCAGGTCGCGGTGAAACTCGACGGCAGCACCCACCTGCTCCAGATGTCGTACTACGGCAACACCATTCTGGATGCCATGCTAGAAACCGGAGCCGACGCGCCTTACTCCTGCAAAAACGGCATGTGCAGCACCTGCCGCGCCCGCGTAACCGACGGCAAAGTGGAAATGGACGTCAATTACTCCTTATCAGACGCCGAAGTAGTGAAAGGCTACGTACTAACCTGCCAGGCCCGCCCACTATCGGAGACGGTCACGGTTGATTTCGATCAGTAGTTGGGACCTCACGCCCTGGCTCCACTTCTCGGGGGAAGGAGGAACTAGGGATAAGGTCCCTATTGAACCAACAGAGATTTCCTTACTTTTAACTAACGATTGTTAGTTTAACTTTGTTAACGGCGCATGGAAACGGTAGAAATCAACCTCGAAGAGCAGTTTCAGGCCCGCATTGACGCGGATATCCGTATTGAGCCCAAGGACTGGATGCCCGACGCGTACCGCAAGACGCTGATCCGGCAGATTTCGCAGCACGCACACTCCGAGCTGGTAGGTATGCTGCCGGAAGGCAACTGGATTACGCGGGCCCCGTCGTTGAAGCGTAAGTCGATTTTGCTGGCCAAGGTGCAGGACGAAGCGGGTCATGGCCTCTACCTCTATAGCGCCGCCGAAACCTTAGGCGCTTCGCGTGACCAGATGTTGGCTGATCTGCACTCGGGCAAAGCCAAGTATTCCAGCATTTTCAACTACCCTACCCTCTCCTGGGCTGACATGGGCTGCGTGGGCTGGCTGGTTGATGGGGCAGCCATTCTCAACCAGGTACCACTCTGCCGGACTTCCTACGGCCCTTACGCCCGCGCTATGGTGCGGGTGTGCAAGGAAGAAAGCTTCCACCAGCGCCAGGGCTTCGAGATTATGCAGACGCTGTGCGAAGGCACGCCGGTGCAAAAGGAAATGGCGCAGGAAGCCCTCAACCGCTGGTGGTGGCCGACGCTCATGATGTTCGGCCCGAAAGACGCTGACTCTCCGAACACCGCTCAATCAATGAACTGGCGCATCAAGCGCTTCACCAACGACGAGCTACGCCAGAAGTTCGTGGACATGATGGTGCCGCAAGCCGAATACCTGGGCCTGACCGTCCCCGACCCCGCCCTGAAGTGGAACGAAGTGAAGAACGGCTACGACTTTGGCGACGTGGACTGGGAGGAATTCTGGAACGTGGTGAAGGGCAACGGCATGTGCAACAAAGACCGGCTTGGTGCCCGCGTCAAAGCCCACGAGGACGGCGCTTGGGTGCGTGAAGCCGCCTTGGTTCACGCTGCCAAACGCAAACAGCGCGAAGCCGCCTAACGGGGGACCTCCCCCCCTAGCCCCCTCTCCAAAAGAGAGGGGGCACTAGCTCTAGCATTCTAAAACAAACTTCTAGTTTTCACTATTTGCCTTTCCTTAAACTAGTTCTAAAAGTCTAGAACTAGTCCCCCTCTCTTTTGGAAAGGGGGCTAGGGGGGGAGGTCCGCCGCAAGAATATGAATCAATCAGAATGGCCTCTGTGGGAGGTATTTATTCGCAGCAAACAAGGCCTCGACCACAAGCATGTGGGCAGCTTGCACGCCGCCGACGCTACCATGGCTATCCAGAACGCGCGCGACGTGTACACGCGCCGGCTGGAAGGCGTCAGCATCTGGGTGGTGGAGTCTATGCACATGCATGCTTCCAACCCCGATGACTCCGGGGCGTTCTTCGATCCGGCCAACGACAAAGTGTATCGGCACCCCACTTTTTACGAAGTGCCGGACTCCATCAAGCACATGTAACTCTTATCCGCATGCAAGTCGCCCCATCCGACACTTCTGCCTTGAGCGGTTATGCACCTGAAGTACGGCAACAGCTGTTTCAGTACGTGTTGCAGCTAGCTGATACTAGCCTGATTCTGGGTCACCGCCTCTCGGAGTGGTGCGGGCACGGCCCTATTCTGGAGCAGGACCTAGCCATGGCCAATATTGCGCTGGATTTGCTGGGCGAAACCCGCAGCCTCTACCAATACGCTGCCGAGCTAGAAGGCAAAGACCGCACTGAAGACAGCCTCGCGTTTCTGCGCATAGCCACTGAATACCGCAATCCTTTGCTGGTGGAGCAGCCCAACGGCGACTTTGCCGACACCGTAACGCGGCAGTTTCTGTTCGATAACTTTCACTTTCATTTCCTGCAACAACTGCAAACCAGCCCCGACGAACGGCTGGCGGCCATTGCGGAAAAGTCGTGGAAGGAAGCGGCTTACCATCTTAAGTGGAGCTCTGAATGGATGATACGCCTGGGCGATGGTACCGAAGAAAGCCGTCAGCGCCTCGACAAAGCGCTGGCCAGCTTGTGGCGCTACTCCGGCGAGCTTACCACGCCTACGGCCAACGAGCAGGCCCTACAAGCTTTGGGTATTATTCCTGATTACGCAGTATTGCAGGACAGCATGAAGGCGCACGTGGCTAAGGTATTTGCCGAAGCTACCGTGCCTGTTCCGCAGGAAACGTACATGCAGCGCGGCGGCAAAGAAGGCCGGCACTCCGAGCACCTGGGCTATATCCTGACCGAGTTGCAGTACATGCAGCGCACGTACCCCGGCATGACATGGTAGCAACGCAGGCGCCCACCGAGGAGCGTATCTGGCAGCTGCTGGAAGAGGTTTCCGATCCGGAAGTACCCGTACTCAGCATTCTGGACCTAGGCATTGTACGCGGCGTGCAGGTGCTGGACCAAGCCGTGGCGGTAACCATCACGCCCACCTACTCGGGCTGCCCGGCCATGAACACCATTGCCACCGATATCCGGCTGCGCCTCTTGGCCGAAGGTATCACCCAAGTCACCATCCACAACCAGCTCAGCCCCGCCTGGACCACCGATTGGATGTCGCAAGCGGGCCGCGAAAAGCTGGAAGCCTACGGTATTGCCCCGCCCGTGGACGGCACGGCTACCGGCCATCTGCTCAACCTTTTCGGCCAGGACACCGTCGTGCGCTGCCCGCTCTGCAAATCCGCAAACACGCACTTGGTAAGCCAGTTCGGTTCCACCGCCTGCAAAGCCTTCTACCAGTGCGACGACTGCCACGAGCCGTTCGATTACTTTAAGTGCCATAGTTGATTTTGGAAGGAGCTAGGAGGCAGGAGGCAGGAGCTAGGAGCAAAGAATTCAGAGGGTTACCCGTACTCTAATTGCTCGCTCATTCTATTCTCTTACTTCCTAGCTCCTGCCTCCTAGCTTCTAGCTCCTAGCTCCTAACATCTGTCTCCTAACTACTTCCCTTTCCTAGCTCCTCCCACCCAATGCCTGATTCCGCCTCTCTTGTTTTCTCCCTGGAAGCTGGTATAGCCACTATTCGGCTCAACCGGCCCGACGTATTCAACAGCATCAACAAGCCGCTGGCGCTGGCATTGCAGCAGCGCTTACGCGAGTGTAAGGAAGACGCTACGGTGCGGGCAGTGCTACTAACGGGGACGGGCAAGGCGTTCTGCGCGGGTCAGGACCTGGCCGAAATTACCAACCCGAGCAGCCCCGGCGTATCGGAAATAGTGGAGCAGCACTACAACCCGGTGGTGCAGCTGATTCGGGAGCTTGATAAACCGGTGGTGGCGGCCGTAAACGGCGTTGCAGCGGGTGCGGGCGCCAACATTGCCCTGGCCTGCGACCTGGTGGTGGCCAAAGAATCGGCTTCCTTTATTCAGGCGTTCAGCAAGATTGGCCTGATTCCGGACAGCGGCGGCACGTATTTTCTGCCCCGGCTGATTGGGATGCAGCGCGCTACGGCCCTGATGATGACGGGCGACAAGGTAAGCGCCACGGAAGCCGTGCAGATGGGCATGATTTACAAGGCCATTCCCGACGAGACTTTCGACAGCGAAGTAGTAGCACTGGTGGTAAAGCTGGCGGCCATGCCTACCAAGGGCCTCGCCTACACCAAGCAGCTGCTCAATGCCTCGTTCCAGAACACCTTAGAGCAGCAGCTGCGTTGCGAAGCCGACTACCAATACCGCGCCGGCCACACCGCCGACTACCGCGAGGGCGTATCGGCCTTCATGGAGAAACGCAAACCAACCTTCACCGGCGAATGATTATCGGCATTATTGGCAGCGGCGCCATGGGGGCAGGCATTGCGCAGGTGGTAGCCACGGCGGGCCACACCGTCCGCCTACTCGACCAGAACGCCGAGGCACTGCAACGGGCCAGCCACTCCATCGAAGCGAACCTGCGCAAACTGGCGGAGAAGGGCAAGCTGACCACTGAGGCCGCCAACGCGACGCGGGCTCGGCTGCACCCAACCAACGACATCCAGCAATTCACCGATTGCGCGCTGGTGATAGAGGCCGTGATAGAAGATTTGATGGTGAAGCAGCAGCTATTTCGGCAGCTGGAAGGCATTGTTTCCGTCGATTGCGTGCTGGCCAGCAACACCTCGTCGTTGTCTATCACCTCTATTGCGGCGGCCTGCCAACGGCCCGAGCGGTTTATCGGCATCCACTTTTTCAACCCGGCACCGGTAATGCAGCTGGTGGAGGTGATTCCTGCCATCCAGACCCGGTCCGGGCTAGCAGCGGAAATCCGGAACTTGGTTGAGAGCTGGGGCAAGCTGCCGGTGCTGGCCAAAGACACGCCGGGCTTCATTGTGAACCGGGTAGCGCGGCCGTTTTACGGCGAGGCCATCCGTATTCTGGAAGAAGGCTTCGCTGACATTGCCACCATCGACTGGGCCCTGACCGAGCTCGGCGGCTTCCGCATGGGCCCGTTTGCCCTCATGGACTTCATCGGCCACGACGTCAACTACCGGGTCACGGAATCGGTGTTCACGGCCTTCTTCTACGACCCGCGCTACAAGCCCTCGTTCACGCAAAAACGGCTGTTCGAAGCCGGCTACTACGGCCGCAAAACGGGCCGCGGCTTCTACAGCTACGCCCCCGAAGCTGTGCCGCCCGTGCCCAACCGCGACGAAGCCCTGGGCAACGTGATTGTTAGCCGCGTGCTGGCCCTGCTCATCAACGAAGCCGCCGACGCGCTGGCCCTGAACGTCGCTTCCCGCGACGACCTGGAGCTAGCCATGACCAAGGGCGTCAACTACCCCAAGGGTTTGCTGGCCTGGGCCGACGAGCTAGGCATCGCCGATGTACTCGACACGCTCGACCATCTCTACGCCGAGTACCACGAAGACCGGTACCGCGCCAGCCCCCTGCTGCGCCGCATGGTCCGGGAACGGCAACACTTCTTTATGTAGAGCCTAAAAGAAGGTCATAAAGGTTGATCAGTGAATGAACGAGGTAGAGACGCGACACTTGGCTGCGCCGACCTTCGGTTCGCGTCTCGGCGTTGAACAACCGGATACGCATCATCTAAACAACCTCAGCAACGCCGAGACGCCAAGTGTGGCGTCTCTACATCGTTCCAGAATAATTAAGTCTATCTAAAGCTAGGCTTTTACGTCTCAGTTCTACATTCCACCTATGACTCCCGCACTAGAAAATTACGCCCTCGGCCGCTGGGTTGCCGGTACGGGCCAGCAGCAAGAGCTGTACGATGCAAGCACCGGCGACGTAATTGCGACGGCCAGCAGCGACGGCCTCGACTACGCCGAAATGATGCACTACGCCCGCACCAAGGGCAACAAGGCGCTGCGCAAGATGACTTTCCACGAGCGAGGCCGTATGATTAAAGCCCTGGCCCTGCACCTCGACAGCAAAAAGGAAGACTTCTATACCCTCAGCTACCGCAGCGGCGCCACCCGCGCCGATTCCTGGATCGACATTGAAGGCGGCATTGGCAACCTGTTCGCTAATGCCTCTTTGCGCCGCAAGTTCCCGGATAAGCCGTTTTACGTTGATGGCGACCCGATTGCCTTGTCGAAGGGCGGCAACTTCATTGGGCATCATATTATGGTGCCGAAGGAAGGCGTCGCCGTGCACATCAACGCCTACAACTTCCCCATCTGGGGCATGCTGGAGAAGATTGCCGTGAATTTACTGGCCGGTATGCCGGCCATTGTGAAGCCGGCCGTGCCCACGGCTTACCTCACCGAAGCCGTAGTGCGCGAAATCATTGCTTCCAAGATTCTGCCCGAAGGTGCTTTGCAATTGGTGTGCGGCTCGGGCCAAGGGATTCTCGACCATGTCACGTACCAGGATGTCGTCACGTTCACGGGGTCGGCGGAAACGGGCCGCAAGCTGAAGGCACACCCGCGCATTCTGGCCGAAGCCGTGCCGTTCAACATGGAAGCCGATTCGCTGAACTCGGCCGTGCTGGGTCCGGATGCGGTGCCGGGCACCGTGGAATTCGACTTGTTTATCAAGGAAGTACGCAAGGAAATGACCGCCAAAGCCGGGCAGAAATGCACGGCCATCCGCCGCATCATCGTGCCCGCAACCCTGCTGGAAGACGTGCAGATTGCCTTGGGCAAAGCCCTGGCCCAAACCACCGTGGGGCACCCATTGGCCGAAGGAGTCCGCATGGGGGCGCTGGCGGGCATGGCGCAGGTGCAGAAAGTACGGCAGCAAGTGTTGCAGCTCGCCAAAAACACCCCCATCGTGTACGGCGACCTAGACAACGTGCAGGTAATCGGGGGCGACTGCAAAGTAGGCGCGTTTATGTCGCCGATTGTGCTGCTCAACTCCGACCCGTTCCGCTTCACCGATACCCACGAGGTGGAAGCCTTCGGGCCGGTAGCGACCCTGATGCCCTACCACGATGTAGACGAAGCCGTGGCGCTGGCCAACCTTGGTAAAGGCTCCTTGGTGTGCTCGGTTGCCACCGCTGACCCGCGCACGGCGCAAGAATTTGTGCTCGGTGCGGCCACCCACCACGGCCGGATTCTGGTGCTCAACCAGGAAGTAGCCAAGGAAAGTACCGGCCATGGCTCCCCCCTGCCCTTGCTTATTCACGGCGGCCCCGGCCGGGCGGGCGGCGGGCAGGAAATGGGCGGGATGCGCGGCGTCGAGCACTTCATGCAGCGGGTAGCCATTCAAGGCTCGCCAAGCATGATTACGGCCATCACGGAAGTGTACCAGCAGAATGCCCGGCAGATAGAGAAAGACAAGCACCCGTTCCAGCACTATTTCGAGGAGCTGGAAATCGGTGAAACCTACGTTACCCATAAGCACACCGTCACGGAGGCTGA
This sequence comes from Hymenobacter sp., assembly GCF_036387835.1. Lineage (GTDB taxonomy): Bacteria > Bacteroidota > Bacteroidia > Cytophagales > Hymenobacteraceae > Hymenobacter. The sequence continues at coordinate 152,107 of NZ_DASVSY010000122.1, forward strand.
CATTAGCAATTTCGCCAACGTATCAGGCGACAATTTCTACGCCCACGTCGACGCTACCTCGCTGGAAGGCACGCTGTTCACGGGCCGCGTAGCCCACGGCTACTACATCCTGAGCAAGGCGGCCGGCATGTTCGTGGACCCGCGCAAAGGGCCCGTGCTACTCAACTACGGACTCGAGGAGTGCCGCTTCACCAAGCCCGTGTACCCCGGCACTACCATTGGCGTGAAGCTCACGGTGAAAGAGAAAGTAGACCAGGAAAAGCGCGACGAAACCGACGTAGCCAAAGGCATCGTGCGCTGGCTGGTCGACGTGACCGATGAAACCGGCGAAACCGTAGCCATAGCCACGATTCTGACGATGGTGAAGAAGAAAAACCAAGCGTAGTTTCACGCAGTGTTTCGCGGTGGCCGTTCACTGCGAAACACTGCGGAAACCACTGCGATACACTGCGTGAAATACCACATGAACAACCTAACTGCCGGCACCGTAACTGCCGCCACCGACGCGCACGGCATCACCACCATCACCTTCTTCCACCCTTCCCATAACTCCCTGCCGAGCCGGGTACTGACGGATTTGGCTGATACCATCCGGCGGTTCGGGCAAGACGAGCAAACCAAGGTTATCGTCCTCAAGAGCGAAGGCAACCGGACCTTTTGCGCCGGCGCCAGCTTCGATGAGCTGCAAACCATCGCAACCAAAGAGCAGGGACTGGAATTCTTTTCCGGCTTCGCGAAAGTGATAAATGCCTGCCGCACGTCGTCTAAAATCATCATCGGGCGCGTGCAGGGCAAGGCGGTAGGCGGTGGCGTGGGCGTGGCGGCGGCCACCGATTATTGCTTTGCCACCACGCAGGCAGCTATCAAGCTCAGCGAGTTGGCAGTGGGCATCGGTCCGTTTGTGGTTGGCCCGGTAGTGGAGCGGAAGATTGGCACGGCCGCGTATCAGCAGCTGGCCTTAGATGCCACCGAGTTTCGCCCGGCCGCCTGGGCCCATGCGAAAGGCCTGTACGCCGAGCTGTCCGAGGATCAGGAGGCATTGGATGCGGCGGTGCAGGCTTTTGCCGTAAAGCTGGCGGCCTACGCACCGGCGGCATTGCAAGCCATGAAACAGGTTTTCTGGGAAGGCACCGAGCACTGGGACACGCTGCTCCTGGAGCGGGCGGCCATTAGCGGCACGCTGGTCTTGTCGGACTTCACCCGCAACGTCATTCGGAAGGCAAAAAGCTGACTTACTGCTTGGAGGCTACCGACTTCAAAACCCTAGAGTGGCGCCTTCCTCCAGGGCCTTATGATAAGTTTCCGTGTCGAATTCATAGAGGAAGGGCGACCGGTGCGGGCCGATTTTTTCAACTCGGCAAGCTGCCGGATCAAGCCTAGCGTCAGCAGCTTCTTGCGGAAGTTGCGGCGGTCGACCGGGCGGCCGAGGATGGTTTCGTAGAGGGCGTGGATTTCGGGCAGCGTGAATTTTTCGGGCAGTAGGTTGTAGCCGATGGGCTGCTGGTAAATCTGGCCGCGTAGCGTGAGCAATGCCGTTTCAATGATTTCCTGGTGGTCGAAGAGCAGGGTGGGAATGTCGCTGACGTCGCGCCAGCAGTATTCATCCACCAGAAACTCGGGCGTTACCACCATCAAGTAACGCTGCTGGCTGGGCAGTCGGCGCAGCAATTTGAAGGCAACTACCTGGGCGCCAACCACCTGGCTTACAGCCGCAACGACCTGCAAATTATCGCCCGGGGGCCAACCGCGGGGCAAACCAACTTCGGTGGCAACAGCCAGAGCCGGTTGTTAAGCTACTTTTCGCGGGTGAACTACGAGTTTGCCGGCAAGTACCTTTTCTCGGCTACGGCCCGCTTCGACGGCACCTCGGCTTTCAGCCGGGAAAACAATATCGGCTTCTTTCCCGGCGTATCGGCGGGCTGGCGCATTTCCGAAGAAGGCTTTCTTAAGGACGTCAGCAGCGTTAGTAACCTGAAGCTACGGGTGGGCTACGGCCGCGTGGGCAACCCCATCAACGCGGGCACCTTCCAGTACCTGGCCACGGTCAATTCCAGCACGAGCACGCAATATGTGTTCGGTACGGGCACCCAGAACATTGCAACCGGCGCGGCGCCTACCCGCCTGCCCAATCCTGATCTGCAATGGGAAAACAACGAGCAAACCAACGTGGGTATTGACTTAGGGTTGTTCCAAAATCGCGTGGCGGCCACCCTCGACCTCTATACCCGCAGCTCGCCCGACCTGATTGCACCCGTGCCCGCCCTCTACGTCGGCGGTACCGGCGACGCGGTGAACACCAACGCCGCCGCATCGCGCAACCGCGGCCTGGACCTCTCGATAACTACCAACAATTTTGTGAGCGAAGGCAGCGGCTTCACTTGGAGCACCACGTTCAACTTCACTACTTACCGCAACAAGCTCACCTCGCTCGGCACTGGTCGGCCCTACTTCGGACAGACCACCCGGGGCGGTAGCAGCTTGGTACGCTACGCCGCCGGCGTGCCGTTTGGCTCGTTTTACGGTTACGTAGCCGATGGCCTCATCCAAACCAAAGGAGAGCTGGATGCCTTGAATGCGGGTGCCAGCTCGGGCGTTTATCAGACCTCGGGTACGGCCCCCGGCGACATCAAGTTCCGGGATTTGAACGGCGACGGAGCCATCACCTCCGCCGACCAAACCTACATTGGTAATCCTAACCCGGATTTCACGTACGGACTGAACAATACCTTCTCGTTTAAAGGCTTTGATTTGAACGTGTTCCTGCAAGGCTCGCAGGGCAACGATGTCTATAACCTGAACCGCTACTACACCGAAGGCGGACTCTACACCTCGGCCAACGCGAGCACCCTGGCGCTGGAGCGGTGGACGGGGCCGGGCACAAGCAATTATATTCCGCGGGCAGTAGCTAACGGCCCCAACCAGAACCTACGCATTTCCAGTCACTACGTTGAAGACGGGTCGTACATGCGCGTAAAGCTGATTACGCTGGGGTAGACGCTGCCTAAATCTGTGCTCGGAATTCTGCATGCGCAACGCGTCCGGTTCTATGTAACCAGCCAAAACCTGATTACCGTCACCAACTACAAGGGCTTCGACCCTGAACTTGGCAACCAAGGCGGTAGCTTAGGCATCGACCGGGGCATTTACCCGCAGGCCCGCTCCTTCTTGGCTGGCGTCAATATCGGGTTCTAAAAAAATTTGGATGCGGTGGCAGTTCCTGCGAGTTGCCGCAAGCCCTACCTCTTACAACGACTACCATCATGACACATAAGAAAACCGCTGGTGCAGCTTTACTGATGCTGGCTTTAACAGCGGGCTGCACAAAAGATTACCTGGACCTCCAGCCCCGCGACGCCGTACCGACGGAGAACTTCTACCAAACGGCCACCGACGCGCTGCAAGCCACCAATGCCGTGTACTCGCAGCTAAACCAGAGCGGTATGTTCAATTCGGCCCTGTGGGGAATTGGCGACGTAATGTCGGACAACTCTTCGCTTGGCGGCGGCGGTGCCGATGGCATCGAGTTTCAACAGCTCGATGTGTTCTCTATTCCAACCACCAACCCGGTAATCACGGCGCATTGGCAACGGGCTTATTTGGGTATCGGCCAGGCCAACCAGGTGCTGACCCGCGTGCCAGCCATTCAGATGGATGAGGCCGTGAAAAGCCGCTACCTGGGTGAAGCCGAGTTCCTGCGGGCGCTGTATTACTTCTACTTGGTGCGCGGCTACGGCGACGTGCCACTGGTGCTCACGCCGGCGCAAAGCCCCGCGGAAGTAGCCAACATCACCCGCTCGCCGGCCGCCGAAGTGTACGCCCAGATCGTCAAAGACCTGACCGACGCCATCACCAAGCTGCCGGCTTCCTACACCGGTGACAACACAGGCCGGGCTACCAAATGGGCTGCTACCGCCTTGCTGGCCAAAGTGTATCTGACGCAGGGCGACATGACCAAAGCGGCCGAGCAAGCCCGGCTGGTTATTGCGGGCTCCGGCAAAACGCTGTGGCCTAACTATGGCGACAACTTCAAGATCGAAAACGAGAACGGGCAGGAGTCTATTTTCGAAGTGCAGTTCAAGTCTGGCCTGAACACGTACTCTACCGACGGCCCGGGTTCCATTGTCAACGAGTTCTGGGGCGCCCGGTTCTTTGGTGGTCCTACTTCCGCTTACCCCTACGTGGTGTCCGGGGGAGGGTACGGATTCAATATTCCGGAAAAGGAATTTGTGGACGGCTACGAGGCCGGCGACCTGCGGAAAACAGTAACCGTGTTTGTGCCCGGCGACAAGTATCCTATTCCTGCCGGCTTCACGGTAGCTCCCGAGCAGCCTGCGTCGCTGCCTGGCTCCCCGTTCGGCTTCAACGTAAAGAAGTTTTTTATCGGCACGGTCAACACCAACGTGTGGGACTCGGGGTTGAATATTCCCGTCTTGCGCCTGGCTGATGTGTACCTGATGCTGGCAGAAGCTGTCGGCCCAACCACTGAAGGGCTGGATGCCATCAACCGGGTGCGGCGCCGGGCCTTCGGGCTGCCGATCACTACGGCATCCTCTAAAGATCTGACCGCCGCTACGCCTAATTTCAAAGATGCCGTTATTCGGGAGCGTCGGTACGAGTTAGCCTTCGAGGACGAGCGGTGGTATGATCTGAAGCGCACGGGCAAACTCTTAACTTCTCCTGCTCTGATTGCGAAAGGGGTTAAGCCTTTCAACATCGTGCTGCCCATTCCGCAGTCGGAAATCAACGTCAATCCTAATCTGGTGCAGAATCAGGGTTACTAGAGAAGATGGAGCCAGCGAATTTGATGCTTTAGCCGTACTTGCTACGCGAGTGGTACATTGAATTTGTAAGTCTCGATTTCACTTTTTTAATACAGCTGACACACGCCGCCGAAAGGTGACGACCGGCCACGGACGTTGCTTTTCCCGGCGTATGTGTTAACAGTAATGCGGTTATCCCCTGGCAGCACCTACTGTCAATTTAATTTTTGCTCCCTCATTGTCCCAATTCCCACCTATGAAAACACACCCATTTTCTTTCGCAGCCCTGGCTGCCCGAACCGCTTATCTTGGCAAGCCCGCCGCAGTGTGCTTGCTGCTGAGCGGTAGTTTCGCGGCAGCGGCCCAGACGGCCGGCGCGCCCCAGCTAGGCAAGGCTACTTTGAAAGAAGTAGTGGCGGCTCTTACTCCCGAAGAAAAGGTCCTGCTGGTGGTGGGCATGGGCTTTTACCCTTCCGGCTTCCCGCCGGGCATGCTGCCGCCCGGCAACCCCGGCGACCGGGAAGTGCCGGAAAAGGTACCGGGCGCGGCAGGTCGCACCCACGCCATTCCCCGCCTAGGCATCCCGTCCCTGACCTTGTCGGATGGCCCGGCCGGCGTGCGGATCGACCCGATTCGGGGCGGCGACAGCACCAAAACCTACTACGCCACGGCGTTTCCGGTGGCTACTCTGCTGGCCTCTAGCTGGGATGTGGCGCTGGTGCGGAAAGTAGGCGTGGCGTTTGGCGAGGAAGTCCGCGACTTTGGTATTGATGTGCTGCTGGCACCGGGCATGAACATTCACCGCAATCCGTTGGGAGGCCGCAACTTCGAGTACTACTCCGAAGACCCCGTGGTAACGGGCCACATTGCCGCGGCGCTGGTGAACGGGGTGGAATCCAACGGGGTGGGCACGTCTATTAAGCATTTTGCGGTCAACAACCAGGAGTTCAACCGAATGCAGCTCAACTCGAAAGTGAGCGAGCGGGCCCTGCGGGAAATTTACCTGAAGGGCTTTCAGATAGCAGTGAAGGAAGCGCAGCCCTGGACGGTCATGACGTCGTACAACCTGGTAAATGGCACCTACACCTCCCAAAGCCCCGACCTGCTTAATGCGCTTTTGCGTCAGGAGTGGGGTTTCAAGGGGCTGGTGATGAGTGACTGGTACGGCGGCAAGAACCCGGTGGCGCAGCTCAAAGCCGGCAACGACCTGCTGATGCCCGGCACCCTGGCCCAAACGCAGGCCATACTAGCCGCCCTGAAAGATAACTCCCTGACCTCACAGGAGCTGGATGCCAACGCCACCCGGGTCTTGAACCTGGTGCTGCTGTCGCCCACCTTCAAAGGCCTCAAGTACACTAGCAAGCCCAACCTGAAGCAACACGCGGCCGTTGCCCGCGCCGCGGCCGCCGAGGGCATGGTACTGCTGGAAAACAAAACGAAAACGCTCCCCTTGGCCAAAGGTCAGAAAGTGGCCGCGTTCGGCAACACTTCCTACAACCTGGTAGCGGGCGGCACCGGCAGCGGCGACGTAAACAAGGCCTACGTGGTGTCGATAACGCAGGGCCTAACCAGCGCGGGCTTTACGGTAGCAGCGCCCCTGAGTGCGCTTTACAGGAAGTACTTGCAGGTTGAGAAAGCGAAACTACCCAAAACTAAAGGCTTGCTCGATCCGGCACCTGTAATTGCGGAAATGCCGGTTGAGGCGACCGTGCTGCAACAGCAGGCCGAGCAGGCCGATGTGGCCCTGTTTACCATCGGGCGCAGTGCAGGCGAAGGCGGCGACCGGAAAGTGGAAAACGACTTCACTCTTACGGCCACCGAGCAAGCCCTGCTCAAGCAAATTTCCACGGCCTTCCACGCTAAAGGCAAAAAAGTAGTGGTAGTGCTCAACGTAGGCGGCGTGACGGAAGTAGCCAGCTGGCGCGGGCAAGCCGATGCCATTCTGCTGGCCTGGCAGCCCGGGCAGGAAGGGGGCCACGCCGTGGCCGATATTCTGAGCGGCAGCGTACCGCCCTCGGGCAAGCTGGCCACTACCTTTCCAGTGGCCTACCAGGATGTACCTTATGCCAGCAGCTTCCCCGGCAAAGAGCTGGCAGCAGCAGGAGCCGGGGGCAACCCTATGATGGGCCGCCCGTCGGAAAACACTTATGAGGAAGGCATCTACGTCGGCTACCGCTACTACAACTCCTTCAAGGTGAAGCCCGCTTATGAGTTTGGCTACGGCTTGTCGTATACTAGCTTTTCGTTCGGGCCGCTGAAGCTAAGTACCACTTCCTTAACCGATAAAATGACAGCCACCATCAGCGTAACCAACAACGGTGCGGTGGCCGGCAAGGAAGTGGTGCAGCTCTACGTGGGAGCCCCAGCAGGCAAGCTCGATAAGCCGGAAAGTGAGTTGAAAGCTTTTGCCAAAACCAACCTCTTGCAGCCTGGCCAGTCCCAGACCCTCACATTCACGCTAGCTGCCGCCGATTTAGCTTCGTTCGACACGGCCACCTCGGCATGGGTTACCGATGCCGGCACCTACCAGCTCAAGGCCGGCAGCTCCTCTTCCGCTATCAAACAGACCGCTTCTTTCAAGGTGCCTAAAGAAGCAGCAGAGAAAAGCCGTAAGTTGCTCGCGCCGCAAGAGAAATTTGAGGAAATGAAGTCGGCTCGGAAATAACGTAGCTGCGCCCCGCAAAGGGCAAACAGAAGCCGACGCTCTTACCAAGACAACAAGACGCAGAAAATTGCGTCTGTACTCCCAAACCACCCTTCTTTGCACCACAGCACGGAAATCCGGCCACTTCCGTTCCGCGCTGCATTCCACACAGCTTCAGCTATTCACTGCTTATGAAAACACTACTTATCGTTTCTTTTCTCGCCTTGCAGCTGGCGCCAATGGCTATGGCCCAAACTTCAAAACCGGCGGCCGCATCTTCCACTGCCGACCGCGTGCAAACCGCCAATGGACCACTTGAAGGCACTACGGCCCCGAATGGCATTCGCATGTTCAAAGGAGTGCCGTACGCGGCTCCGCCCGTTGGAGAGCTACGGTGGAAAGCGCCGCAGCCAGTGAAAAACTGGACGGCAGTGCGCCAGGCCAAGCAGTTTGGTCCCCGTGCCATGCAGCTGCCGCTGTTCGGCGACATGAACTTTCGCTCCAACGGCGTGAGCGAAGACTGCCTCTACCTGAACGTCTGGACGCCCGCTAAAACGGGCAAGGAGCGCCTGCCGGTGCTGGTGTATTTCTACGGCGGCGGCTTCGTGGCCGGCGACGGCTCCGAGCCGCGCTACGACGGCGAAAGCATGGCCCGGCGCGGCATAGTAGCCATAACGGTGAACTACCGGCTCGGCGTTTTCGGCTTTATGGCCCACCCCGAGCTTACCAAAGAGTCGCCGCAGCACGCCTCCGGCAACTACGGCTTGCTCGACCAGAGCGCGGCCCTGCGGTGGGTACAGCAGAATATTGCGGCCTTCGGCGGCGACCCAAAAAAGGTAACCATTGCGGGCGAATCGGCGGGGTCTTATTCGGTTAGTGCCCAAATGGCCTCTCCCTTGTCGAAGGCCCTGATTGCCGGCGCCATCGGGGAAAGTGGCTCGTTGTTGTCGTTGACGCCGCCTATGCCGCTGGCGCAGGCCGAGCAAAACGGAGTGGCTTTTGCCTCGACTGTTGGGGCTAGTTCGTTAGCGGCGCTCCGAGCAATGCCGGCCACGCAGCTGCTGGAAGCTACTGGCAAGCCTGACGCCAAACGTTTTTCCACCGTCGTCGATGGCTATTTCTTCCCGAAGTCTCCGGTTGAAATCTTTACTGCGGGCGAGCAGGCGCACGTACCGTTGCTGGTGGGCTGGAACTCGCAGGAGATGAACGCGGGTGCCGTCCTGGGCAAAGAAAAACCTACTCCCGAAACCTTCGCGCAGGCCGTTCAAAAGCTCTACGGTGCCCGCGCCAACGACGTGCTGAAGGCCTACCCGGCCACTACCGAAGCCGAAGCCGAGCAAGCTGCCACCGACCTCGCCAGCGACCGGTTTATTGCCTACGGTACCTGGCGATGGGCCGACGTGCATGGCAAAACTGGTGGCAAGCCGGTTTACCGCTACCTCTACGCTCGGCCCCGCCCGGCCATGACGCCCGAAATGGGCAACGCCACCGCTGGCCTGGCTGGCGGCGTAGTGAAACCCGCCGACCCGGCCGCCCCCAAAGCCCCACCGGCCCGTGGCGCCGTCCACTCCGCCGAAATCGAGTACGCCATGGGCAACTTGGCTACCAACAAGGTGTACGCCTGGACCCCGGACGACCAAAAGGTGTCGGAAACCATGCAGAGCTACTTCGCCAACTTCATCAAGACCAGCAACCCCAACGGCACCGGCTTACCAACCTGGCCCGCCGCCAATGGCAGCAACGGCGTTCAAGTGATGCATATCGACGTGACTACCCGCGCCGAACCCGAGCAAAACCGCGCCCGCTACCTACTCCTGGAACAAACCGCCGCCAAGTAGTTCTGATACTACTTGTGACTATACAAGGGCCTAAAGCTGCTTCTTAAGCAGTTTTAGGCCCATGTATCATGTTGGTCTTATAAACATAGTTTGAGACAAGCTCACGTTGCCAAAGCAACCGTCATGCAGAGGCGCAGCCGCAGCATCTCGCGTGCTGAGGTTGGAATACCACTCCTGTGTCAGCACGCGAGATGCTTTGGCTGCGCCTCTGCAGAACGATTAGCATTGCAACGGCAGTATGAGCTGGTTTTACAAGTGGAAACCAGCTCAAGCAGAGCGAGAATCGGTTCCGGCGCAAGTCCTCTCTTAACCTTTCGGCACAAGAAACGGTACCTCACTGCTTCCTCAAGCCATTCAAAACGCCGGCTAGCTGCTGAAACAACTCGTAGTTGCCGCTTTGGCTGTAGCCGGCCAGGGCCGTTTCAAAGCCGCTTAAGTCGTACAAAAACGCCTTGATGTTATCGGCAGTCAGGCTTTCGAAGTGGCGGCCGTAGCCGAGCTTATCGACTTCGGCGGCGTTGAGAAACTGTTCGAATTGGGCAGGAATGGGGATGGCGCAGATGGGCTTGCGCAAATAAACAGCCTCGCTGATCAGCGAGAAGCCCCCGTTGGTTACCACGGCGCGGGCGCTGGCCAAATCGTTGATGAAGCCTTGCTCGCTGAACGCTTTCAGCTGCACGTTGCCGTGGCTTTCCTCTTTGTTGAAGCCATACACCCGAAACTCCTGGTTGGGCAGGCCTTGCAGCAGCGGCACCAAGTTGCTTTGCGTGGTAGCCGACTGATACACCAACACATGCGCGCCGGTGGTGGGCTGCGCAGCCAGAATTTCGGGGCGAATAATGGGCGGCACCAGCGTGGTATTGGGCTTGATGACGGGCAGTGGGAAAAAGGTGGTCACGAAGTAGTGCTGGCTGCGCGGCAGCTTGGCCCGCACTATTTGGCGCGCTAGCTCCTGATTGTCGCGCTCAGCGGCTGGCACCGCCACATCCAGCCGCGCCCGGCTGATGATCTGCATGTTGTCGACGCTGACGATGGGCAGGCGCTTCAGCCGGGCAAAAAGGTAACTGAACGATTCGAAGTCGGATACCACAACGTCGAAATCCAGGCCGCGCAGCATCTCCCGGTACTTGCGGAAGTTGACGAGCAGGTTTTCCGGAGCCGTGCGCAACGTAAGAGCCGCCGTGCGGGACTTCGACACGGTCAGGCTCTTGTAGGCCAGGTGAAACCCACGTATTTCGTGCACCCGCCCCGGAAACGTGCGCTCCAGCAGCTGATACGCCCGCGAGCTACTCACCACGAACACCTCGTGCCCGGCTTCTAACAAGTGTTGAATAACCACTTTGCTGCGCGTGGCGTGCCCCATGCCCTCCCCCGGCACTCCGTATAGGATGTTCATTGGTTGGATGCTGATTGGTGACTACTTAATAGTTGAGGTGTGAAATAACAACTTCAGCACGAAACTCAACCTCCACCACGCAACCATTCAAAATAAAGCAATCCGGCAGCCGACACTAAGTTGTGGGCCGGCTTTGAGTACTTTCGGCCCGGTTTTGGTAAAACTTTACTCGTACCGCTTTTTCTTGCCTTTTGCGCTTCGCCCTATGATTTCGTTTTTTCACTTCAGCCGGCCGGCCCTTCTGGTTCTGGCCGCCGCTAGTTTGCTGGTTGAATCTTGCACCGCCCCACGCACCATTGTAAGTACGGGCAAGGTCACGCCCAAAGGCGAGTTCCGGGTGGGCGGCAACCTGGCCTTCAACGTAGCCACCGAAACCATCAGTAAAACTGGCTCAGCCTTGAAATCGGCAGCGGCGGCAACCGTGAACAAGGATACGGTGGGTTACTCCGGCACCATCGACCGGCTGCAAGTGGCGGCCCTGGCCTACGTGCTCGACCCGGTACGCCCCTCTTCCGACCTATATGTGCGCTACGGCGCGCTCGACCGGCTTGATGTTGGCTATAAATACGCGTTTGGCTCGCATGTATTCGATGCCGCTTACCAGTTCCTGGGGCCCACCGGCACCGTAGAGCGTCCGGGCGGCCCGGCCGGCGCTACTTACGCCAGCATCGGTTTGCAGTTTGCCACGCAGCGCGCCAGCCTGCCAAGCTTACCGTTCCTCGACAACATCAATGATGTTCTGGGTTTCCGGGCCACCCGGCACGATATTATTGTGCCGCTGGTATTTAGTCATTCGTTTGGGGCCGAAGAAGAAATTGGGGCTGTTTCCTACGGCGTGGTGTACACCCACACGTTTTTGCGCTATGGCTTCGAGCCCAGCAAGGTTTTCAACGGCAGCGCAAAGGTGCCGGCGCTGCTAGAGCAGAAAACCAACTTTCCTTCTTTCGGGGGCTTTGTGAATGCGAAAATCGGCTACCGCTACGCCTATGTTATTCCCTCAGTTGGTATCTACTACCAGAATTACGGCACCTACCAGCTGCTCAACAACAAAAGCGCCAGCCTCAGTGGCCTGACCATCGTGCCGAGCATCGGTCTGCAATTTCGGATTCCGTCGAGCCGGCGCTAACGGGCTCTTGTAGTAAACATTGTAAATGCCAAGCCCGGCTTCACTGCTTCAAAGCAATAAAATGCTCGAAGGCAACGAAGCCGGGCTTGCTATTGTGAACAGGTTATTCTTCTGTTTGCTCTCGATTGCCGCCCTCCAGGTAGCCGGCGGTGAACACCCGGTACTGGTCGAATATCGAGCGCACGGAGCGGCGCAGTACCACTTCGCCCTGAACCCCAGTCGGCACGGTCACGCCGGAGGCATAGCCATTCCAGACGGCCCGGTTGGTTTTATTGTCGATCAGGGTGATGAGCAGGGTGCCTTCGGCGAGCAGCATCCGCACGGGCTGGTAACCGGTGCGCTGCTCGGCAGGCGTCTCATCGTCCTCTATCCTTTCTTCGTTTACCCAGCGGGATATATCTTCCTGGGCGTAGCCCCGGAAGCGCATGTCGCCTTCGTACACCCGAAAGTTGACCAGCAAATCGGGCCGGCGCTTGTTGGGCCGGTAGCCCTGCACTTTCATGCGCGTTCGGATGGCGTCGCGCAGTACTTCGCCCAGTTTACTGGTATCAGCAGCCAATCCTTCACCGGTCACGAACTCATAGGTGCGGTAGCGACGGAACGCGCCGGCGTAGCTGTAATCGGATTCGACGCGCGCTTCGCGGGCGGCAAAACAACCCGATAAGGCCAAGGCTAAGCTAGAGCCCACAAAAAGAGTAGAAAACAATTTCATAACGTGGCAGATATGAGGGGAATCACAGGCATCAAGTTACGAAACTATTTAAAGGTTAGATGCTGATGTTCAGACCTAAAAAGGCAAAATTTCTTGTGCCTCAACCAGCCCTTTCCGGCAAACCCCACAATTTTATCGTCGCTCCTACAACTTGGCTACCTCGTTTTAATCGCACTTTTATCAACAACAAAACGAACCTACTAGGGGATAGAAAGGCCGCTGCCAGCCACTGAAACCCGGATTTCCAAGTTGCTAATCCGGCGGAGCCGCACCCGGTTTTCTGCTATACAACCGCCCGTAAGCTGCGATGTTGCTGGTGGCAAAAACAAGCAGTCTGGCTAGGCGGCCAGTTCTTTTTCAAGCACGATAATCAAGCCGCGCGGGCCCTGCACTGTGCCCACAATATCAAAGCCGGCCCGCAGGTTCAGGAGCAGCATGGGGCGCCAGCGGTTGTAGGTCTGGGTCCGGATGCGCTGGTAGCCTTGCTGCTGGCACCACGCATGTTGCTGGCGCATCAGTTCCCCTGCAATACCCTGGCCGCGAAAGTCGGGCTGCACGCCGCCCAACCAGCTGTAGTATTGTCCTGGCTTACGCTCATAGCCGAGCTTACAGCCTATCAGCTGCCCACCGGCCAGGGTTAGCCACGCCTGCACCGGCTGGCGGGTCTGCTGATAATTCAGGTCTGCGTTTAGTTCATCAACGGGGCTTTCCAGCGTTGCTGCCAGCAGGCGCACAACAGCTTCGGTGCCTGCGCCAACGGGAGATAAAGATTCAGTGAAAGTGTACTCAAGCATTTATTACCTGCTAATGAATGCCGCTATGTCCGGGCGGCTGCGTGCGCTCAGGTGCAGTCGTTGGAAGAGATGGTAATAACCCCATTATCCTTGACCGTGAGCTTTAAATCCTGCGCGGCGTCGCTGTCTCCAAACCCGCAGGTGAACGTGTACACATTACCTTTCCTGGATATCAGCTTGGGCTGCATTAACTTCTTGGGGTTGAAGCTGGAATATCCGGAGTAGCTGCTTATCATATGGTGATACACCTCGGGCAGCGTAAGGCGCCTGAACGAGTACACATGATCGAAACAGCCGTCATGGGTCGTCATGGTATACGTGCCGCTTGCGTACTCCGTAGTTTCATGGACGGCATACTCAGGGGCGCTGTTCTTGTTGGCGGCTGCTACTTTTTCGTTTTCTGTGCGGGCACTTTTTTTGGTTCCTAGCAAATCCACGAAAGTCAATCCGTCGCGGCTCTCGATTTTCGGCTTGTGCTTCGTTACGTCGGAACTGAAGACGTACCCGGTATACGCTGGGGCTGTCACCTTTATCCAGTCGCCCTGAAGTGCGAAGCCAGCGCCGACCTGCTTCACCTCTTTCGAGGCGATGGTTTGCTGCGCATTCACGGCCGCGCCAATCGGAATTTTCCGTAGCACTTTGGATTGGCACGATGGCTTCTCGTGCACCTCCGCTCCCGTTATAGAAATGACATATACTTTCGTTTCGACGGGGTCTGCGGCAGCCAACCTAAAAGCCCACAGACCCACGCCCATCAGCAGCAGACACACTATATTCTTCATAACGCAGGGCACACGATATATACCAGAGGTAACTGACACTGCAAGCTAAGGGCAGCGCGGGAAATATGGAGCGCTCAGGTTTTAAGATATTATTTTCCCGCGTTGCCCTTGCCTGCTACCGGTACCCGGCGGCTTGCAGCTGAAACAGCTCGGCGTAGCGCCCGCCACGGGCCAGCAGCTCTTCGTGACTCCCTATTTCCACGCTCTTGCCGTGCTCAATTACCAGAATCCGGTCGGCCATGCGGACGGTGCTGAAACGGTGCGAGATAAGCACGGCGGTTTTGCCGCGGGTGAGTTCGTTGAAGCGTTGGAACACTTCGTACTCGGCGCGGGCGTCGAGGGCGGCGGTGGGCTCATCGAGGATGAGCAGCTGGGCGTCGCGCATGTAGGCGCGGCCTAGCGCAATTTTCTGCCATTCGCCGCCGCTTAGGTCTACGCCGCCGTTGAAGCGGCGGCCTATCATTTGGTCGTAGCCCTGGGGCAGCTTGGCAATGACGGAGTCGGCGAGGCTCTGGGCGGCGGCTAGCTCGATGCGGGGGCGGTTTTCTTTTTCCTCGATGCGGCCTACGGCCAGGTTCTGGCCGGCCGGCAGTTGGAAGCGCACGAAGTCCTGGAAAATCACGCCGATTTCCCGGCGTAGCTCGGCAGGATCGTATTCGCGCAGGTCGTGGCCGTCGAGCAGGATGCGGCCTTCGGTGGGGTCGTAGAGGCGCGAGAGTAGCTTGACGAGCGTGGTTTTGCCGGCGCCGTTTTCGCCTACCAGTGCCAGCTTTTCGCCGGCCTTTAACTCGAAGTCAAGATGGCGCAGGGCCCATTTCTCGGCGTTACGGTACTTGAAACCCACATTCTCGAATATGAAGCCTTCTTGGATTGGTTGCGGAAACGGGCGCACGAACTGCGTGGCAGTGGGCCGCACAATCTGGGGCTTGAGGTGGAAGAAGTCGAAGAAATCCTGGAGGTACAGGGCTCCGTCGGCCACGCTGCTGAAGCGGCTCAGGATGCCTTCCAGCAAGCCCCGCATCCGCCCAAACGAACCCGCCAGAAAGGTTAGCTGGCCAATGGAAATCTGGCCGCGCACGGCCTGGCTGATGATATAGACGTAGGCCGCGTAGTAACCGGCCGCGCCCACGCCCGCAAAGAACGTACCCCAACTGGCCCGCCGGATGACGAGGTCCTTGTTCTTCTGGTAGAACTCATTGGAGAGCAGCTTGAACCGCTCAATCAGAAACTCCGACAAACCGAAAATCTTCACTTCCTTGGCCGTTTCGTCGGAAGCACCGGTTTGGCGCAGATAGTCCAGCTCGCGCCGCTCGGGCGTCCAGCCGTGGACCAGCGAGTAGCTGCGCTCGTTGAAGTGCGACTCGCCCAGGAAGGCCGGAATCACGGCAATCAGCAACAGCAGCAGCAGCCAGGGGTTGAAGGCCACCAGCCCCACCGACAGAAAAGCCATGGTAATGGCATCCTGGGCCTGGCTGAGCACCTGGGCCATAAGCACGGTGCGTGACAAGGTTTGGCGGCGGGCCCGCTCCAGCTTGTCGTAGAACGTGCTGTCCTCGAACTGATCGAGGTCTAGTTCGGCGGCGTGTTGCATAAGGCGCACCGAGGTGCGGTTGGCAAACAGGTCGCCGAGCAAAGAGTCGAGCAGGGCCACGCCGCGGCCGAGGGCATCGGAGAGGATAGCTAAGCCGAATTCCAGCGCTACCAGGGTGAGAACGGGCGTCAGGAGCCGCTCGGCGGCGGGCTGGCGACTAAGCTGCACCACGGTATCGAGAATAAGCTGGCCCACATAAAGCATAGCCACCGGCAACGCGGCCCGAAGCAGGCGCAAGCCCACGTTGCTTAGAGTTAGGGTGGGGCTGGTCTGCCAGATGAGGCGCAGGAATTCGGGCAGGTTTCTGAGCGCCGAAAATCGTTCGCGCACGGTAAGCGCCGGCTTGCCATCGGGACGGGGCGCTTTGGCGGAAACTTTACTTAAAACAGATGATATCCAAGACATAAGCTCTGCTTACGGCAACCATCGGACCGGAGTGCGGGGGCCGCCGTTTTGGCAGGACCAGGCAACGAATACATCTGAGAACCCGCATGCAACCTCCGTCCCCGCTGCTGGCTCTTCTACTTGTGCAGGCCACCTCTGGGCACTGTACTGAGCAAGCGGTATTCTGTATTCATTCACCCTTACGTTTCATGTAATGCAACAAATACTTACCCGAGCTGCCTGGCTAGGAGTGGCCGGAGCCGCTTTATTGCTTTCTGCCTGCCAGAAAGATGCCGCGGCGCCCGGCGGCGACAATACCCCGAACCTGCGGCCCTTAACGGCCGCCGAAGTGAAAACGGTAGCCAGTTCCAACGACTTTGCCTTCCGCGCCTTCTCCACGCTCCGGGCCAAGGAAGCGGCCACTAACCTGTTTATCTCGCCACTGAGTATTTCGTCGGCCATCACCATGACCTACAACGGCACCGACGGCACCACCAAACAAGCCATCAAGGAGACCCTAGGCTTCGCACCCCAAACCGACACCGAAATCAACGAGTCGTTCAAGATGCTTGCCGAGCTGTTACCCAACATCGACAAGAACGTGAAGTTTACCACCGCCAATTCCATCTGGCACGGTCAGCAATATCAGCTACAGGCGCCTTTTGTGTCGAAGAATGTCACCTACTTCGATGCGATGGTGAAAGGCCTGGATTTCAGCTCGACGGGCTCTAAAGACGTTATCAACAATTGGGTGAAGAACAAAACCAACGGCAAGATTGAAAGTCTTATCGAGAGCACAAACGCCGACGACGTTATGTATCTGGTGAATGCCATTTATTTCAAAGGCACCTGGACCTATCAGTTCGACAAGCAGCTCACCCGCCGCGCCGACTTCCATAAAGAAGACGGCACCTCCGTTTCCACGGACTTCATGACCCTGAAAAACGGTCAGTACGCCTATTACGCCGACGCCACCAAGCAGGTAATCGACTTGCCGTACGGCAACCAGCAGTTCAGTATGACGCTGATTTTGCCAGCTGCCTCGAAAACCGTAGCCGACATCACGCCGGAGCTGAACAGCGCGAACCTGAGCACCTGGTTGGCTGGTGCTCACACGAGCAGCTTAGAGCTGCGTTTGCCTAAGTTCAAGATGGAGTATAAGAAGGAGCTGAAGGAAGCCTTGACGCAGCTTGGCATGGGCATCGCTTTTTCCGATCAAGCCAACTTCAGCCAGATGATACAAGGCACCAAGAGCGGATTGCAAATCAGCAAAGTGCTGCATAAAACCTACCTCGACGTAAACGAAGAAGGCACCGAAGCGGCCGCTGCAACTTCGGTGGGCATCATCACTACTTCCCTCCCATCGAGTATCACCGCCGACCGGCCCTTCGTGTTCCTGATCCGGGAGAAGTCATCGAATGTGATTCTCTTCATCGGGCAGTTGATGGCTCCGTAGCTGGTTGGTGTGGCTGCTACACTACGTTGTCCTTATCGTTCTTGCCATTACCAATAAAACAGCCTGCCCCAAGCATGGGGCAGGCTGTTTTATTGAGGTGAACTGGCTGAAAACTAGCGGTTCATAATCTTGCCCTGGTTGTCCCAATGGCTGGATTTGACTTCCAGGCTTCCGGGCACCCGCTTGATGGTACGGGTGTACCGCTCGCCGGAAATGGTGCCGTCGGGGCGGCGCTTGCCGAAAAACAAGGTGACGGGCTCACCGTGCTCGTTGGTCAGGAAGGTGATGTCGTAGCCCTTGAAAACATCATCGATACGAGACTTAGGCTCGTAAACTTTACTGAGTTTTTTGTCTAACACTTCATGAAGTGGCATGGCAATAGAGAAGTTGTGAAAGTATTAGGTTTGGTTCTGGTTTAGGGCCTACTGCCGTTTCGTGAACGGTGTAGAGACGCGACACTTCGCGTCTCATCGTTGCTGATGTTGTTTAATCAATCTTTGTGCGCTA
>NZ_DASVSY010000123.1:0-9322 GCF_036387835.1 Hymenobacter sp.
TGGTTGTCAACATCGATGCGTTTACCAAGGACAGCAACATCATCAATACCAGGCGGGAAACCGGCGTTCGGCCTATCGAATACCTGCAGCGGGTGCGGCCGGTGGTGATTGTCGATGAGCCGCAGAACATGGAAACCGACGTGCGACGAGCGGCCTTGGCCAACCTGAATCCGCTGTGTTTGCTGCGCTACTCGGCCACCCACAAGCATCTCTACAACCTGGTCTACAGCCTCAACCCAGTGCAAGCCTACGACCGGGGTTTGGTCAAGCAGATTGTGGTGGACGGCATCACGGGCGCCGCCGACCACAATGCGGCGTTTGTGGAGCTGAAGGCCCTGGTACCGGGCAAGCTGACGATAGCCGCTAAGCTTGCGTTTTTCCAAAACAGCAAAACCGGCGTCGTGCAGGTTGAAAAGCGCGTCAAGCCCGGCGACGATTTGTTTACCTTATCAAATGGGCGCGATGCGTATCGGGAAGGCTTTGTCGTCAACGAGATAAACGCGGCCGGACAAGTGCGTTTTAGCGGCGGCTTAATGGTGCACCTCGGCGCCTCGGCGGGCGGGCAGCACGAGGAGGTTATGAGGTTTCAGGTGCAGCAAACGGTGTTGCACCATTTCCGGCGGGTCCGGCAGCTGCAACCGCGGGGCATCAAGGTGTTATCGTTGTTTTTCATCGACCAGGTAGTGAATTACCGGGGCATCACCGAAGCCGGCCAACCCCAACTCGGCAAGCTCGGCGTGTGGTTTGAAGACGCCTTTCACCAGTACGCCAGCCAGCCCGAATACCAGGGGTTGATTCCCTATCCGGCGCAACAAGTACACGCCGGCTATTTCTCGCAAGACAAGAAAGGGCTGAAGGACACCAACGGCGCCACCAAAGCCGACGACGACACCTACAACCTGATTATGAAAGACAAGGAGCGGCTGCTTAGCACAACCGAACCAGTGCAGTTCATTTTCTCGCACTCGGCCCTGCGCGAAGGCTGGGACAATCCCAATGTGTTCCAGATTTGCACGCTCAGCGAAGCCAAAACCACCTTGCGCAAGCGCCAGGAAATCGGGCGCGGATTGCGGCTGCCCGTAGATGCCACCGGCCAGCGGGTTCACGACAAAAGCCTGAATCTGCTGACCGTGGTGGCCAATGAAAGCTACGAAAGCTTCGCCAGGACTTTGCAAGCAGAAATCGAGGAAGAAACTGGTGTGCAGTTCGAGGGCCGAATCAAAAATGCGCGGGAAGTAGCCGCTATCCGCCTCACGAAAGAGCTGACGCCGGAAAGCTGCCCGTTGTTTTTCGACCTCTGGACCAGAATCAACCACAAAACTCGCTACCGGGTAGGCTACCACTCGGCGGACCTGATCCGGGAAGCAGTAGAGGAGCTGCGCGACTTTGCGCGAGTACCCCTGACGAGCCGGGCCCGGCTTGCCAGTGCAACCGCCAAGCTGGAAATGAGCGAAAGAGGGGGCGTGCAAGCGGCCCTGCAATTCGCTACGGCCACCGATACGGCTGCCATCCGCTACCCCATACCCGATGTGTACGCCTACATTCAGCAGCGGGTAGAGGTGACGCGGCAAACCATCTTCGAAGTCCTGAAACAGTCGGAGCGGTACGGGGAATTAGAGATTAATCCTCAGCTTTTCCTCGACAGCGTAGTGGGCGTACTCCAGCGGGCCTTGAGCAAGCTGCTGGTAGCAGGTATTCAATACGAGCGGTGGCCCGGTCAGCAGCACGACTTGCAGCTATTCGCCGCCGAAGAGCGGGAAACCTTCCTCAGCAACCTGTTTGCCGTCGGTACGCACCCCGAAAAGACCCTCTACAATTATGCGGCCGTAGACAACGACACGGAGCGCGCTTTCGCCCGCGACCTGGAAGCAAATGAGGCCGTAAAGTTCTTCTTCAAGCTTCCACGCGGCTTCCAGATTCCTACGCCCCTGGGCTACTACGTGCCCGATTGGGTTGTGTTACTAGAAGCAGATGGCCCCGTCTATTTCGTGGCCGAAACCAAGGCAACTCCCAACGAACAGCAGCGGCGCGAAGTGGAAAACCTGAAAATACAATGCGGCCGGCAGCACTTTGCCCTTTTCGCGGCCGAGCAGGTGCACTACAACGTGGCCATTAGCGTAGCCGACATGCTCGACGCGGCGCACCACAACAGCGCGGCACCAGCGGCCTAACGCGGTTTATTTCGATTGTCGAAAGCTCGGCTAGACTTGCTCTGACTTGGCCCGCAAGACGCTTGCTCAGTTTTGCGCCAGCAGCCAGGTTACCGCATTTTCTTCTTCCTCGAACAGGCGATAAACTACTGGAAATTGCGTTTGAGCATGCAAAGTCAGCGAATGCATGGCCAAACGGCAGAATATATCCCTCGCCGATAAGATGGCTACGTAGCGGTATAAATTGTGCTTGGTAGCGCGGGGCAACCAATCCAGCAGCAGCCAAGCGGAATCTTTAGTGGACAGAGGAAACAAATTACGCTGATCGGCCGCCACCTTGCCCCAAGGCACCCGTTCCAATTCAACTAAGAGCTGTTCCATGGAAGCGCGCATGTCGGAACTCGACTCCGAACCTGGCAACCACGTCACGTGCAGATAGCCTTCGGAATATCTAGTAATACAACTGGCCTTGTTCGTAAAGCAAACGACGGGAGAGCAGGTATTCAAAAGGAACAGCTATGAAGGAGAATTCGCAGGACTCGTCTGTAAAAGCAAGCGCCGAAAAACAGAAACAGCGCCGTAAAGCTAGCTTAAATCTGCTCGTTAAAATAACAATCGAAAATAGGCCAGTTGATCCGTACAAGATAAACTGTACGCAATAATTCAATTTTCGCTATTTAGTCGCCGCCACCGTTAGCAGCCAGGAGTAAGCTGATTCGGTATCCTCAAAAGTATCGACGAGGGGACGGGTAGTGAAGGATAGGACCCGCTCGCTATCAATACGGGCAGGCCAATCGGCAGGACTCACCCACGCTATGGCCTCCACTCCGTTATCGGCAAGGGCATGGAAAAACTCCTGGGCAATCCACCGCACTACCTCACTCCAGCCATTAAGTGCCTGGCGGCCGTCGTTTAAGATGGCAGTGCTCTTCGTTTGGCGCACTTTGTTTAAAACCATCGCGCAGCCCGCCACCGTTGATTCTTCGTTTTGTTCGCCCTGCCAGGTCACGTACAGCCACTTATTATCAGGATCGTGCGCAATGGTTAGGCCAGGAATCTCGAACAAGGTTTGCATAGCCCTATGATGTATTTAAGTATGTACAGGCCGCATAGCGCACAAGTCAACATCTGCCAGATAACCTCGCAACCACCTCAGCTCTCCCCACTATTCCTTTCACTTCTTGGCAGGCATGAAATAAATATCATACGCTTTACTATAGTATATCGGTTTTACTATTTACTACAAATACTTTTCACTACTACTTAATCACGGTGCTATTGATTTTATGCCCACACTTAAACTATAAACTGCGGTAGCAACTGACACGAGAGGCCACTACACACAAAACCCTTGACAAAGATGCCAAGGGTTTTGTGTGTAGTGGCCTGTTAGCTTAAGCTTAACTGCGGATTACGCGCAATTGCTTTTTCAGGGCATCAATCCGATTCTGTGCTTCGTCGATGCGGCCCTGGTACTCCTGGCGGAGCTGAGCGGCGTTTTTAGAGCGAGCAAAGAACTCTAAATTGGTTTGCAGCGTGGAAATGTCGTTTTCCAGCTCGTTGATTTCGCGACGCAGGGCTTGCTCTTTCTTGTAAAGCTGCTGCTGCGAATCGGGGCTGGACTTGAGGCGCTCCACTTGCAGGTTGAAAAGCAGCTCGGCCTGCTCGGCATAGCTTACGTTGGGCACCGTATTGAGGTACTTGCCCATCAAGCTTTGGAACCGCTCGTCGGCGCGCTCGTTGTTGCCGCGCGGGTTGCTTTCGGCGCTACCAAAGGCTTGCCAGTCCTGCACGTGCTGGCGGAAGCCTTCGAGGCTGCCCGGCGCATCGGCACTCAGGGCAGCTACGCTGGCAGCCAGCTGGTCGAGGTAGCTGGTTTGGGCGTGGCTGGCTTGCTGCACCTTTTCCTGCCGCTGCTTCACCTCCTGGTTTTTACGGTCGAAAAACGCGTCGCAGGCAGTCCGGAAACGGTTCCAGACTTTATCGGACTGCTTTTCGGGTACGCGGCCGATGGTTTTCCAGTCTTTCTGGAGGCGAATCACGATTTCGCGCCCTTGCTCCCAGTCGGGGTTTGCCAGCGCTGCCTCGGCTTGGTCAATCAGCTCTAGCTTACGCTTGAGGTTGCTGTTCTTTTCTTCGTCGAGAGCTTTGAAAAACTGATTTTTGTGCTGGAAGAAGCCTTTGTAAGCGCCCCAGAACTGCTTGTTCATGGCGTCGGCCTTGTCGCGGGGTACGAGGCCCGCGGCATCCCACTCTTCTTTCAGCTTTTGCAGCTCGTCGGTTTTGGCGCGCCACTCGTTCACGCGCTCCGTGTGAAAATCGCCGAAGGGCAGCAACTGCTCCAGCAAAGCCGTTTTGCGGGCCAGGTTGGCGTTTTCCTGCGTCGAACGCACGTCCAGAAACTCCTTTTTACGGTTGTGCACCAACTCGGAAGCCTGCAAAAACCGTTGCCACAGCGCCTCGCGCTGCTCGTTGGGCACGGGCCCAATGTGTTTCCACTCCTCGTGCAGCTGCCGCAAGTCGTTGAGGGCTTTGTTGATGCTCGACTGCTGAGCTAATGCCTCCGCCCGCACAATCAGCGCCTCTTTGGCTTCCAGGTTGCGGCGGCGGTCCAGTTCCTTCATCTCGAAGAACAGACCGCGGTTGTTGTAGAAAATATCGAGCAGGGCGTGGTAGCTGTTCCACAGTTCCTGGGTGTCTTTCTGCGGCACCGGGCCGGTGGCCTTCCAATCGTTTTGCAGGGCCTTGATGCGGGCCGAGCTGTCCTTGGTTTCGGCCGACTCTACCAATGTCCGCAACTGCGAAAGCAGGTGCTGCTTGTGCACCAGATTGCGGGCGCGCTGGTCGTCTTCGGCTTTGGCATCCCGCACGCGGCTTTCGCGGAACTCCTGCATCAGCTTGCCAAGGTCGGCATAGCCTTCGGGGCCCGCATAAGTGAAGTCATCGCCCTCGTTGCCCGCCTCGGTGAAGCGCTGACGAGCCGCGGTACGGTCGGCGTTGATGGCCGTTTCGTACTGGCGGTAGAGGTCGGTGATCTGCTTGCGATTCTGCCGGGCATCAGGGCGCCAGAGCAACGCCAGCAACTGCGTTGTTTGCGTAGGCAAATCGAGAGTGGCGAAGTCCGGCACGGGCGTTTCCGGCACAAACTCTTCTTCCGCACCCGGTTCGTGCTCCGAGCCAGTATTCTCGGGCGTAGCAGGCGTGGGAGAAGACGTAGTGAGATGCGCAATACCTTCGGGGAGATCCTCGATTTCCGGCGCGGCGTGCAGCTCTTCTACGGGTAGCTCGGTATCAGGTGAAGCAGCAAGGGTGGCGTCCGAGGCATCGCCCGGCGCGTAAGTTTGCTTAGTGCCCTCTACTTGCTCGGGGGCAGCTGTTAGCGCATCAGTTTCAGCAGCCACTCCTACTGGCGAAGCAACGGGCAGTTCCTCGGTTGAAGACATTTCCACTGCTATCGCAGACGGCGATTCGGTGGTTCCTTCAGCAGCGGGCGCAGCAGTTGGTTCAGGCGTTACGGCTTCGGCCGTTACTACGGTGGCCGGAGTACTTTCCTCGGCTCCTTGCTGCGCACTCAGCACGCCCGGATTTTCACTGCCGTAATGATCCTGGGCGCGAGCCTGCGAGTCGGAAGCTGCTGCATCGTGCGCGGGCACTTGCGCTTCAGCTGAACTGGCCGTTACGTCGGCGGGCAGCTCGGCCGTGCCGGCTCCGGCAGGTTCGGTAGCAGGAGGATGCACTTCCGTGGCGGGACGCTCAGTGATTTCGTTGGCAGAAGCAGGCGCCTGCTGGGAGCGGATTTCCGCCAGTCGGCGCTCTAAAATGCTTAACGGCGAATCCGAATTGTTATCGGAGTTGGGGGCGGCTTGGTCGTTTTCAGGTAGCATGAGTTCAGCAGAAAGGGCCCGGCAAATACCTAAGTGGGTTCAGGCGGAGGGCGACGAGGAAGGATCTAATTTAAGCGCGGATCGACGGGATAATTGGACAGCGCCCGGTAGCGGCCGCCTTTTTCTCGCAAAATAGCCTGCCAAAAGGCATCATTATCCAAAGTAAAGACTTTCCCGGCAGCATCCGGATGCACGATCCAAACATTGTCCCCGATTTCGTCGGCTAGCTGCCCGGCGGTCCAGCCCGAATAGCCGGCATAAAAGCGCACCTCCTCGGGCAAGAGGTCGCCGCTGAGCAGCAAGCCCATCAGGACGGTGAAGTCGCCACCCCAATACACATCTTGGCCTAAGGCAATAGCTTCGGGCACATCGGGGCGCTGGTGCAGGTAGTGCAACGTGTCGGGCTGCACGGGTCCGCCCAGATAAAGCGGCATCTGCGCCACCGCCGAGTCGTCGGCGACGGGCAGTTGGAGCACATCCGCTAGTTGCAGGTTGGAGGAGCGGTTGAGCACGAGCCCGAACGAACCGTCCTCTTCATCGTGGCGGCACAGCAGCACCACGGAACGTTCAAAATTTGGATCACCAAGAAAAGGCTGCGAAATCAACAAACTGCTGGAACGAAGACGAGGCATAACGTTTCAGTAAGAGATGAGTTATAGGAAACGAAGAATTCGCAGAAGTGAAAAACAACGTGCTTTCAAGCGGCTCGCCCCTTATCGAGGCTAGCGCTTTCTTCTAACTTCAGTACGTGAGACGCCCCCCCGGAGGTTCCCTACCTGCCGCCATTGTACTACCTTGCGCCGCGTTGATGGTTGGTTGTTGGATTGTTGATTATTAGGGGCTGCTTGCTAAATGTTCAGCTACAGGAAGTCTACTTTCCTTATGGCCTTGATCTATGAGCTTGACAATCAAAATCTAACGCTTAAATAATCAGCCTCTAACAATCAACAACTCAGCAATCAACCACTACCATATGCTCGACCCGCACTTGGCCGACCTGCGCAAAACCTACGCTCAGCGCACCCTTTCGGAAGCGGACGTACTGCCCACCGCTATTCCGCAGTTTCGGGTGTGGCTGAACGAAGCCCTGCAGGCGCAGCTCGACGAACCCACCGCCATGACCGTGTCGACAGTAGCTGTTAACGGCCAGCCTTCGGCCCGGGTGCTTTTGCTTAAAGGCTTGCCCGACGACGCGGCTTTCCTCTTCTATAGTAACTATGATTCGCGCAAAGGCCAGGAATTGGCGGCCCGGCCGCTGGCGGCTCTCACCTTTTTCTGGCCCGGCCTAGAGCGGCAAGTGCGGGTGGAGGGGCGGATAGAGAAAGCGCCCGAGGCTTTGTCTACGGAATATTTCCAGAGCCGCCCCCGCAGCAGCCAGATTGGCGCCTGGGCCTCGCCGCAGAGCCAGATAATCGGCAGCCGGGAAGAACTGGAAGCGCGCGAGCAAAAGGTAGCCGCCGACTTCGCTGGCCAGGACCTTCTCCCGCGCCCCGCGCACTGGGGAGGTTATCTGCTACGCCCGCACCGCGTAGAGTTCTGGCAGGGCCGCCCCAGCCGCCTCCACGACCGTATCGTGTACGAACTCGAGGGCGACACCTGGCGCCTGAGCCGCCTGGCTCCGTAGTCATTTAACATTTAACAGTTATCATTTAACAGCCGCGGTGCTGGCAACGCATTAGGGGCCACGCCATCCGCTTGTTGAATGCTGACTGTTACTTGTTAAATGATAACTGTTAAATGTTAAATGACTGACTTTGGCTGAAATTCAACCCTTACGTGGCTGGCGGTATAATCCGGTGCTGAGCCAACATATTGACGACTACGTTTCGCCTCTTTTTGATGTCGTGTCGCAGAAGCAGCGGGAGGCGCTGTATCGTAACCAGCTTAACAGCATTCATCTTTCGGTGCCGCGGGGCGATGATGCGGCGGGCGAGGCCCTAGTACGGTTGCAGGAATGGCAGCAAACGGGCGTGCTGCGGCAGGATGAGCTGCCGGGCATTTACGTGTATTACCAGTATTTCCGGCTGCCGGGCAGCCCCCGCGAGTTCTGCCGCAAAGGCTTTATGTGCCACATCCGGGCCTATGCCTGGACTGATAACGTGGTGTTGCGGCATGAAAATACGCTGCCCTCATCGGTCAACGACCGGGCGGAACTGCTGGCTCGCACCGAGTTCCAAACCAGCGCCACCCACGGCCTCTACCGCGACGATGAGTTTGAGCTGGAACAGTGGATGGACGAGGCCATGCAGGACCCACTCTACCAGACCGAGGAAGACTACCAGGGCGCCCGCGACGTGCTGGCAGTTATTCAGGATGCGCACATCATCGAGCGGTTTCAGGCGGTGCTGGCCCAGCGGCAGGTGATTCTGGCCGATGGGCACCACCGCTACGAGGGCTCCCTGGCTTACCGGCAGGCCCGCCTGGCTGCCGACCCCGCTGCCACTGGCAACGAGGGCTGGAACTACCATTTGATGTACCTCACCAACTCGGCCGCCGACGACCTGCGCATTCTGCCCACCCACCGCCTGCTGCTGGACTTGCCCGGCAACCTGACCGATGCGGAGCTGCTGACCCGCTTGGAAGCGTATTTCACTGTTGTGCCCAAGGAAGACGCCTACGACCTGCCCGAGCTGATTGCGGGCAAACAATGGGCCTTCGGGCTGTATTTGCAAGACGGGCAGGCTTACAAGCTGCGGCTGCGGCCCGAAATACACGCGCAACTTAATTGGGACACCACGCCCGAAGTAAAAGCCCTGGATCTGACTGTTCTGCACTTCTTTGTACTTGAAAAAGCGCTAGGCGTAGTCGGCCCCGACGCGCAACGGCAGTGGCCAGGCATAGCTTACGTGCGGAGCTTTTCCGAATGCCTCAAGCGCGTTGATTCCGGTGAGGCCCGCGCCGCCGTTTTCACCAACGAAGTAACCATGGATGAAGTGGAGCGGGTGTGCCATTCCGGGGCCGTCATGCCGCCCAAGTCCACGTTCTTCTACCCCAAAACCATCGGTGGCTTCCTCTTCAGCAGTATCCGCGCCGAAGAAACCACGCATCCGTTTTTGGTTGAATGGTTGAATGGTTGATTGCTGAATAGTTAGATGAAAAATTCAGGTAAAGCAGACTTCTTATAATGAAGCTGTTAGAAAGTCAACCAGACCGTCATCATATGTTTGTGGTGGCACCCCTTTGGGCCAGGCCGCAGTTCGTCATTGGTCGAGAAGACCGTTCAGCATGCTGGCACCCGTTGGGCCGCCGGCCCGTGAGCCCGGACAGTTCAGTGGTCGTCATAGGCCG
>NZ_DASVSY010000124.1:0-59099 GCF_036387835.1 Hymenobacter sp.
CAAGATGCCCTTGCAGCTGATGAACCGAATGACTACCTGCCCGTTGTTGCATGCTGCAAAGTTACTTCCCCTCTACAGCTGAGTAGCAACTAAAGTCTTGCCCTAAAGGGCATAGCTTTAACTAACGCACCTGAAAAGTAAGAGGGCGTGCCATGAGCCCCCAACCCACAGACCACTTATTTTGTTAGTCAATTTCCCTGACTAAGCACTAGGATGGTTTTCCTCAAGCTAGCAGCACCAGCACTTTATCCCCGGGTAATCAAAGCATGATGCCTTTTCCAGGCACCTATTACTGGGCAGTGCGATCCATTGATCGTGCTGGCAATGTTGGTCTTTTGTCGAGTAAACGACCTTTTTCTTTCCGATGAAAAACAAACGGTTATTGTACATTTTGTTGCCAGGAGCTGTAGTAATTTGGAGCTTAATGTACGCTTCCCCTTTCGGTAAGCCAGTCGTTAGCAGAGGCTAAGCGGCTTGTTTAAATTCGGTGGGGGGCATAAAATTCAAGGCCTGGTGCGGCCGTTGTGTGTTGTCGTCGAGCATCCATTCGTCCACCAGTTGACGCACCTGAGTTAATGAGCGAAATAGGTGGACGTCGAGCAGTTCGCGGCGAAACGAGCCGTTGAAGCGTTCGATGTAGGCATTTTGGGTCGGCTTGCCGGGCTGAATCCAGTGCAGGGCGATGCCCTGCGCCTCGCACCATTCGCTCAACCGGGCGCTGATAAATTCCGGCCCGTTGTCGGTGCGCAGCTGCGCCGGCCGGCCATGGTACTCGACCAAGCGCGTCAGCACCTGCACCACGCGAGCGGCGGGCAAGGAAAAGTCAACTTCGAGGCCCAGCAATTCCCGATTGTACTCATCGAGCACATTCAGGGTCCGAAACCGACGGCCGTCCGTCAACACGTCACTGGTGAAGTCGAGCGACCAGCACACGTTGGCCGTCCCGGGCACCGCCAACGGCTGCTTGACACGGGTCGGCACCCGTTTTTTTAGGCGCCGGGGCAGGTTCAGGGCCAGGGCCCGATAAATACGCAACGTGCGTTTGTGGTTGATGACCAAGCCGTTTTTGCGCAAGCGGTGGTGCAGTTTCCAGAAGCCCCAGCCCGGGTGCCGACCGGTTAACGCCCGGAGCGCCTGCTGCACCGGCTCGTCGTTGCGCCCCCGCACCCCCGGCTGGTAGCTGCCACGCGAGAGCCCCACCAACGCACATGCTCGCCGCTGGCTCCAGCCGTTACTCACTAAGCCCTGCGCTGCCTGGCGCCGCGCCGCAGGGCTGGCTACTTTTTTCGCAGTATCTCCTTGATAGCCTGGTTCTCCAAGCTTAGGTCGGCAAACATCTGTTTGAGGCGCTTATTCTCGTCCTCCAAGTGCTTCAGCCGGGTCAGCTCGGCCACACTCGCCCCCGCATACTTGCTCTTCCAGGCATAGAAGGTGGCTTCGCTCAAGCCGTGCTCGCGCACAATTTGTGCCACGGTCTGGCCGCTGGCTTGCTGTTGCAGAATGGCCACAATTTGGGCTTTGCTGAATCGTCCTTTTTTCATCTTGCAGGTGTCAGGTAGTGAAAATACGCTTTTCTCTACTCACAACTGGCTCCCTATTTAGGGAAGCGTACATGCCGTTACGGGCTTGATATTAGGCACCAAATTGTAGCCCGCCAGTAGCCCCGCCAGCAGCCAGCGGGGCAGCCAGCCAGCCCCGCTTAACTTGTTGTCCCACCATATTCACGTAGCAGAAGTACGCAAAGCCTTACCGCTGCTAAAGAGGAAGGCACGGCGGCTGCCCGGACGGGGCACGTTGCGCTATTGGAGAGACTGGAAAGTAGCAAGTACGGAAGAGGCATTAGTGATTAGGGAAACGCTGGTTTAGCTAACCTAGCGTCAGATTGGTGGTTGGCGGTGGCCTTAGGCACTATTCTGATATTGGCTTGCATAAACTTGGCTGGCAGTGTGTAGTTTTACTGATACCGACCAGCAACGCTTTTTAGCAATAATTAGCCATTGGGTTCCGTTTCTTAAGGACAGCGAGTGGCACTTTTCTTCTGAGTATCTGCTTACCTGTTTGCCTATTTATCCGCCCTCCTATGCCTGCAGAGCTACCGTCTCCTGCCTTATCTACTACCCGAAAGCTCTTCCTGCCTATTTCTAAGCCCGGCCAGCCCGTTGGCGTTAGCAATTGGTACGCAGCCAAGAGGGCACGACTAACAGCTAATTGGCTGCTACTGCTACTGGTTTTGCTGCTAAGCGGCACGGCCACAACAGCCCTTGCGCAAGGAACCTCGCCCCCGGAGTGCAGCCAAGATGAGAAGTTTATCAACACCTGGTATTTCGGCTACAAAGCAGGTCTGAACTTCAACGTAGCAACAGACTCCATTCCGCCAGCGGTGCTAACCAATGGCCAGATGGTGGCGCCCGCTGGCTCGGGGGTGATGTCGGATGGTACGGGCAACCTGCTCTTCTACACCAACGGCGACACCATCTGGGACCGTAACCACACTGTTATGGTTAACGGCACGGGCCTGGGCGGCAATCCCCTTGCCACGGATGGTCCCCTGGCTATCAAAATGCCGGGCTTCGTAATGCCGGGCATGCCTACGCGCTACCTCGTTTTCACGCAGGGGGCGCAAGGTAGTCCTGGCCTGAGCTACTCGGAAGTTGTTATTCCCGCCGGCGGGGGGGCGGGCACGGTAACAGCTGCCACCAAGAACACCCCGCTCGCCCGCGGTACGACTGAGAAGATGACGGGCGTGTTTCACAAAAATGGCTGCGATATCTGGATCATTGTGCACGGTTGGGGCACGGCAAATACGGGCACCGACAGCCGGGGCGACGCTTTTCTGGCGTACCAGGTGACGCCGATGGGTGTCCAGCCCACGCCGGTAATTTCCCGCGTTGGGTCTGCGCACACGTCGAGCCTTTCCGCCCAGGGCTACCGCGGCCAAATGAAAGTGTCACCCGACGGCGAACAGCTGGCGGTGGCCCGCTTCAGCGAAGTTGCGGCCGACAGCGCGAGCAACAGCGTCGAGCTGTTTGCTTTCGATGCCGCTACGGGTGTGGTCAGCAACCCCCGGATCATCGACCGCGGGGCGGGCCGTTACTATGGCGTCGAATTTTCGCCGGGCCGCAGCCGGCTCTATGCCACCGTGCTAAGCCCGCCGCAGCTGCTGCAGTTTGATTTGAGCGCCCCCAACGTGCCGGCCAGTAAGCAAGTCATTCCACTCAATCAAACCACCCCGGTCAACCTAGGCTCCATGCAGGCCGCCCCAGACGGCAAGATTTACGTGGCCCGCGAAAACCAGCCCGCGCTAGGCTTTATTGCCTACCCCGATTCTTTGGGCGCTGCCATTGGCTACGCTGATGACAGCTTGCAGCTGGGTGGCCGCCGCAGCGGTCTGGGCTTACCCAACTTCAACCAGAGCTCTTTGCTCCGGGCCGGCATTGGCGCGGAAATCACGGCTTGCCGGGAAATAACTTTTCAGGCCAGCTTCGCCGTGCAAGCCACCAATCTGGTGTATGCCTGGACTTTCGGCGACGGCACTTCCTCCTCACTAGAGAATCCCGTTCACACCTACGCTACCCCCGGCAACTACAACGTTACGCTGCGCATCACCAATGACTGTTTTTGCCGCGAAGCCCAGGGGGTTATTCAGGTGCCAGGCCTGCCCGAGCCGGGTGGCATTGCTGCCCCCCAGACAGTGTGCGCCGGAACAACGCCGGCTGCTCTTACTAGTACTACCAATGCTTCGGGTGATGCTGGCCTGCCGCTCATTTACCAGTGGGAAACGTCATCGGATAACACCACTTTCACCGCTATCAACGGGGCTACCGGTCCCACCTACCTGCCACCAGCTTCGCTGCCAATCGGAACAACCTACTTCCGGCGGCGCGCTCAACTACTTTTGCCCAACCAATCAGGTCCTTACTGTACTCCTAGCTTCACTGCCTCAGTAGCCATCACCGTGGTGCCTACCCTAGCCGCTGGTAGCATTGCCGCCGACCAAACCGTATGCGCCGGCAGCCTCGTCGCGCCGCTGACTAGCACGGCCGCGGCAACAGGCGGCACGGGCACCTTTACTTATCAGTGGGAATCATCAGCGGACAACACAACCTGGACGCCTATTGCTGGGGCCACCGCTGCCGACTACGCGCCCGGTCCGCTCACAGCTACCACCTACTTCCGCCGCGTAGTAACTTCGGGTCCCTGCAACGCGCTGTCTGGCACCGTTACAATTACCGTGGTGCCCGCTTTGGTGGCCGGCAATATTGCTGCCGACCAAGCGCTGTGCGCCGGCGCCACGCCGGCCCCGCTCACCAGCAATGCCGCGGCTACGGGGGGCACGGGTACGTTCGCCTATCAGTGGGAGTCCTCGGTGGACAACACTACCTGGACGGCTGTAACTGGCGCCACCGGACCGACTTTAGCACCTGGCCCACTCACGGCTACTACCTACTTCCGGCGCCAGGTAAGTTCGGGTAGTGCCTGCGCCCCGGCGGTGTCTAACGTCGTCACTATCACCGTAGCGCCTGCCTTGGTTGCCGGCAGCGTTGCCGCCGACCAAACTGTATGTGCTGGCAGCCCCGTCGCGCCGCTGACGAGCACGGCCGCGGCTACGGGGGGTACGGGTACGTTCACTTACCAGTGGGAATCTTCAACGGACAACACTACTTGGACACCTGTAGCCGGTGCTACGAGCGATACTTTCGCTCCTGGCCTGCTCACGGCTACCACTTATTTCCGCCGCCAGGTAAGCTCCGGCGCCTGTACCACCACGCCTTCTAATACCGTCACGGTAACCGTGGTGCCTGCCCTGGTTGCCGGCAATATTGCCGCCGACCAAACCCTATGCGCTGGCGGTACCCCTGCCCCGCTTACCAGCAATACTGCGGCTACGGGCGGCACTGGCACTATCGTTTATCAATGGGAATCTTCGGCGGATAATGTGACGTGGACGGCTGTAGCCGGCGCTACTGGGCCAACGTTGGCGCCCAGCGCCCTCCCAGCCACTACCTATTTCCGGCGCCAAGCTAGCTCGGGCAGCGCTTGCGCCCCGGCGGTGTCCAACGTCGTTACCATCACCGTGGCACCCGCGCTGACGGCTGGCAGCATTGCTGCCGACCAAGCGCTGTGCCCCGGCGCTATGCCTACCCCGCTCACTAGTACGGCGGGACCTAGCGGGGGCACGGGCACCTTTATTTATCAGTGGGAATCCTCAACGGACAACACAAACTGGACCCCAATAGCTGGCGCCACCGGGCCGACTTTTGCACCCGGCGCGCTTACGGCTACCACTTACTTCCGGCGTCAGGTAACTTCGGGACCGTGCGGGCCGGTGTATTCGCCTTCTGTTGCCATTACCGTGCTGCCAACTCTGGTAGCTGGTACCGTTGCCGCCAACCAAACCGTGTGCGCAGGCGCCACACCTAGCCCTCTCACCAGCACAGCCGCGGCTACGGGTGGCACGGGCATGGTTACTTACCAGTGGGAATCTTCGGCAGACAACGTAACCTGGACACCTATTGCCGGGGCTACCGCTGCCGACTATGCGCCTGGTCCGCTCACGGCTACTACCTACTTCCGCCGCCAGGCAAATTCCGGCGGCTGCGGACCAGCGTATTCGCCCTCTATCACTCTAACGGTGCTGCCCGCTCTGGTGGCCGGCAGTATTGCCGCCGACCAAGCGCTGTGCGCCGGCGCCACGCCAGCCCCGCTCACCAGCAATGCCGCAGCTACGGGGGGCACGGGTACGTTCGCCTATCAGTGGGAATCTTCGCCGGATAATACAAACTGGTCGGCCGTAGCCGGCGCCACGAGCGATACTTTTACCCCTGGTGTCCTCACGGCTACCACCTACTTCCGTCGCCGGGTAACTGCGGGGTCCTGTGCACCAGCCTTGTCTAATGTAGTCACCATTACGGTGGCGCCGGCCTTAGTCGCCGGCACCATCGCCGCCGATCAGGCCGTGTGCGCAGGCGCTATTCCCGCCCCGCTCACCAGCACGGCAGGAGCTAGCGGCGGCCCGGGTGGCTATAATTACCAGTGGGAATCCTCGCCTAATAATACTGCCTGGACGCCCATCGCCGGGGCCACCGCTGCCGACTACGCGCCCGGTCCACTCACAGCCACTACCTACTTCCGCCGCCGGGTGAGTTCGGGAGCCTGCGGACCCGAATATTCGGCCTCCGTTGTTCTGACCGTGTTACCCGACCTTATTGCGGGTAGTATCACCGCTGACCAAGATATTTGTGCGGGCGCCACCCCTACCCCCTTGAGCGGCGGTGCAGCCAGTGGCGGCACGGGCACCTTTGCCTACCAGTGGGAATCTTCGCCGGATAACGCAAACTGGACGGCTATTGCTGGTGCCACCAACCCAACGTTCGCGCCCGGTGCTCTCACAGCCACCACTTACTTCCGCCGCCGCGTGACTTCGGGTACGGGCACCTGCTCAACGGGCGTAACAAACGCGGTGACGGTACGGGTGCAGCCCGTCGTGACTCCTACTGTGAGCTTAACTGCTCCGCCCGTGCAATGCCCTGGCACTGCCCTGACTTTCACGGCCGTTCCCACCAACGCGGGTGCCGCCCCTACTTTCCGCTGGCTCGTCAACAATGTGGCCGTGGCCAGTGGGCCCACGTTCACCAGCAGCACGTTGGTTTCCGGCGACCAAGTAACTGTCGAGGTGACGCCTACGGCGGGGCTGTGCAGCACCGGGCCGGCCGTGGCCACGGTTACGGTCACGCGCACCCCGGCGCCGATGCCGTCGCTTTCCATTGCTGTGCAGCCCGGCGGACCGGTTTGCTTGGGTGCGCCACTTACGTTTAGTCTTACCGGTGTAACGGAAGCCGGCCCCACACCCGAATATCAGTGGCAGGTCAACGGCAACGATGTGACGGGTGCCACGGGCCCGGTCTTCACCAGCACGACGCTGCGCGAAGGCCAAACCGTGACGCTGCGTCTGCGCACGAGCAACGCTTGCGGACAAACCGTCACGGCGGTTTCCAATGGCGTGGCGGTGCGTATTCAACCGCCGGTTGACGTGGATGCCGGCCCCGACAAAGAGATTCTGGCCGGTACCTCCGTGGCACTGGAAGGCCGCGCCGATGGCACGTACCCAGTAACGTGGACGACTTCGACAGGGCAGACTTTCCCGGGCAATGACCGACTGCAGCCTATCGTGTCGCCTACGGTGACCACCACCTACACCATCTCGGCCGGGGCCGCGGGCTGCGCCGACTCCGACCAGATGACGGTGACCGTGCGCCCAGCTATTCGCATTCCCAACGCCTTCACACCCAACGGCGACGGCCGCGACGACACTTGGCAGATCGAGTTCATCGAGCAATTCCCCGACAACACCGTAAGCGTATTCAACCGCTGGGGCAACCGAATCTTCTCGGTTAACAACTACAGCCGGGCCAATGAGTGGCGCGGTGACATCAACGGCCAGCCTGCTCCAGTTGGCACTTACTACTACGTCGTCGTCACGAAGGGCCCCCTGGGCAAATCCTACAGCGGGTCGATTACGATTCTGTATTAACAAAACGGCCTGCGGCGTTGGGCGCCGCAGGCCCATGGTTTTCTTAGATAGCCGTCAAGGTCATTACTGATATGAAAAGAGTTCTACCTCTACTGCTGCTCCCGCTGCTGCTGGCAGCCGCGCCGGCCCTGGCCCAGCAGCAGGCGCAGTACAGCCAGTACATGAACAACAACTACATCCTAAACCCTGGCGCAACCGGCGTGGAGGACTACATCGACGTTAAGTTCAGTTACCGTACCCAATGGGTGGGCCTAGAAGGAGCCCCCAAAACCTACTACGCCAGCATCAGTTCTTCCCTCGGCAAGTGGCGCACCACCAACAAGCGCACCATCCGCGACCGGCGCCGGCCATTTCACGCGCTGGGCGCCCTCGTGTACAACGACGTGACCGGGCCCACAAGCCGGAAGGGGGCCTACGTTTCCTACGCCTACAACCTGGTTTTGGCGCCCGATCTGCGGGCGGCACTGGGTGTGTCGGCTGGCATGCAGCAGTTTGCCGTTGATGGTCAGCAGCTGCAGTTCTTCGACCCCACCACCGTCGCCGCTAGCGACGCCTCGCGGGTGCTGGATGCCTCGGTAGGTTTGTGGGTGTACAGCTCCAAGTTCTACGCGGGAGTATCGGGGGCGCAGCTGCTGGCCAACAAGCTCGACTTCTCGTTTGGAAACAACCAGCTGGGCGCGGGCGCGGGCAACTACTTAAAGCGGCACTACTTTGCTACGGCGGGGGTACGGTTGCCGCTCAGCGAGGACTGGTCACTGGTACCGTCGGTACTGGTTAAGGCCGTAAACCCGGCCCCGCTCTCACTCGACCTCAACGCCAAGCTTAAGTACCAGGACCTGCTGTGGGCGGGCGTGTCATGGCGGGCCTTCGACTCGTTTGTGGGGATGGTGGGCCTCAGCTATGAGCAGCTCACGCTAGGCTATTCCTATGATGCAGGCCTCTCAGAACTAGCTGGCTACCACCGGGGTAGCCATGAAATACTATTGGGCCTGCGTCTGAAGAAAAAAGCGCAAGTGGTGTGCACCAACAGGTTCTGGTAGGGCTTGGCTCGCATGAAGTAGCTGGACTGGTCGTTACTCAACACTTCGGCCAGGTTCGGGAAGTCTTCTAAATCCACGAACAGGAACAAGCAGGTTCCGGTGACTGGTAGTTGCGCACCAGCAACTTATGGTTCGGCGTGGTAACGAAGATCCTAGTGAATAAATAAGTTAAATCCGCAGTAGGGGCGGGAATTGCTTGCTGGTGCCAGCGGGCAGTTCCCGCCCCTACTGCGGATTTGGCTGTGTGAAGGCAGCGCCCACGCTAAGGGCAATTGAAACAACTGCATTAAAGCGGAAACACCAGTATTTCCAGGCCGCTCACCAATTATTCAGCAAGGCTTTAGTTGGCAGGCGCCGGGGCTTTCACGTACTTGTTTAGCCACGAATCCATCTCCCACAGCATGTGAAGCAAGTTCTCGCGGGCAGCGTAGCCGTGTGATTCGGCGGGCAGCACCACGTAACGGGCGGTGGCGCCCTGGCCCTTTAGCGCGGCATAATACCGCTCGCTCTGAATGGGGAAGGTGCCGGAGTTGTTGTCGGCTTCGCCGTGGATGAGTAGTATAGGCGTCTTGATTTTGTCGGCAAAGTTGAACGGCGACATAGCGTTATACACCTCCGGGGCCTGCCAAAACGTGCGTTCCTCGCCTTGAAAGCCGAACGGCGTGAGCGTACGGTTATAGGCGCCGCTGCGGGCAATACCGGCCTTGAACAAATTGGAGTGCGAAAGTAAGTTTGCGGTCATGAAGGCCCCGTAGCTGTGGCCCATTACGGCCACCCGGTTGGCGTCCACTACGCCTAGGCGGGCGCCTTCGTCGATGGCGGCTTTGGCGCTGCTTACTAGCTGTTCGATGTAAGTATCGTTGGGTTCCTTGTTGCCCTCGCCCACAATCGGAATGCTGGCGTTGGCTAATACCGCGTAGCCTTGCGTAACCCAATACACGGGGGAAGCCCAACTCAGCCGCGTGAACGTATAAGGGGAGCCGCTCACTTGCCCAGCGTTGGTTTTGTCTTTGAATTCAACGGGATACGCCTCCATTAGCGTGGGCAGCGGGCCGTCGGTTTTCTTGTACTTCTGGGGCAAATACAGGTCAGCCGTCAAGTCTACCCCATCGGCGCGCTTGTAATGCAGCACCTGCTTTTTGAAGCTGCCGCCAAAGCTGGCGTAAGGGTTAGCGAATTTGGTAACGGCCGTTAGCTTGTCTTTTTTGGTGGCGTCGCGCAGGTAATAATTCGGATTATCATTCAACGACTCGCGGCGGGTAAGTAGGTCGCGGTGCTGGCCACTGGCATCCAGAATAGCCACTGGGATTTCATAAACCGGCGCTTCGGACCGCCACCAACGGGTGGTTTTCTTGGTGGTCAGATCCAACTCGTCTACGAAAGGACGGTCGCCCTCGGGGGAAGCGCCTTGGCCGAGCAAATAGATGCTCTGCCCCGTGGGGCCACCGGTGAGCAGCACCGATTTGCCCTGGGCATTA
Organism: Hymenobacter sp.; assembly: GCF_036387835.1. Taxonomy (GTDB): domain Bacteria; phylum Bacteroidota; class Bacteroidia; order Cytophagales; family Hymenobacteraceae; genus Hymenobacter. The sequence continues at coordinate 10,050 of NZ_DASVSY010000124.1, forward strand.
CGGTGCTCGTAGGGCGAGCCGGGGTTCTTGTAGGTATCTTGTTCCGAGCCGTCGAAGAGCACCTGGAGCGGCGCGCCTGGGGTGCTAGGGTTGAGCTGCCAGGTGGTTTGGTGGCGGTCGGCCCACCGGTAGCCATCGGCCAGGGCTAGCTTATTGTTGCCCCAGGTGAGGCCCGCAAAACGCATCGGCAGCGCCGCCAGCTCCTGCGCGGCACCTGCAAACGGCGCACTCAGGGTGTAGAGCTTGTCCCGAATATCGGCTTTCACCTTGGGGTCGCCGCCATCTTGGGCTTCGGCGTAGGCAATGGTGGCCGGCTCGTCGGCGCGCCAGGAGTGGCCGCGCGGGCCAGTAGCTACGGCATCGAAATTGGTTGGCACGTTGTCGGCCAGCGGCAGGTCGGCTACGGTTTTCACTAGCGTCCCGCTACCTATGTCAAGTACATCGATGCGCTGCGGGAAACTACTCAGCGGCAGCAGGTAAGAGTACGGCCGGTGGCGGGTACGCAGCAGCACGTATTTGCCATCGGGCGAGGGCGACGCGGTTTGAATAACCGCCGGCTGGCCCAGCGGCTGGGCCTGGCCATCCGTTAAGCTTACTTTTACTAGTTGCGAAGTGGCGTAGTAATCGAATAACCGCTCATCGGCAGGGTTTTTCAATAAGTCTTGGTACGTACGAGCCCCAGATTTTTTGCCACTACTCTCTTGCACGGCAGGACCAGTAGGCGCCGCATCGGCAGATGGCGCGGGGCCGCGGCCGGCGGGTACGGTGCGCGCCAGCAGCGTTTTGCTATCGGATACCCACTCAAAGGAAGCTCCGAAGGCATCGTTGAGGGGGGTGCTAAGCAGGCGGCGGGCCGTGGCCGTGGCCACGTCGGCCACCCATAACTCCACCCGACCATCCGAGCCGGAGCCGGGCGTAGTGAGGGCGAAGGCCATCGTTTTATTGTCGGGCGACCAGCTGACGCCGCTGATGCGCGCCTGCGCTGGGAGACCTTTTACGTCGGTTTCGGCGCCGTTGGGCAACTTTTTGAGCTTGATGCCCACCGCATAGCTAACGCGGCTAGGGCCGTTGGTGCGCGGGTTGAAGCGCAAGCCCGCCAAACGTAGTTCCGGCTGGGCCAACTCTGCCACCGTGGGGAAATCCTGCACTTGCAACAAGGCCATAGTGCGGCCGTCGGAAGTCAAGCTCACGCGGGGCGTAGGAGGCGCTAGCAGCAAATCCTGAATGGCTTTGGGGGGCGTTTGATACTTGAAATCCTGGGCCTCAGACACGGCAGCAGTGGCAAGTAATAAGGTAGCGGAAAGAAGAAGTTTGTTCATGCGCAGAAACGGAAAAAGGAACTGTTGTGGCAGACGCTCATGGTAGTAAGGTACCACTGACAACGGAAATGGCCAGTACATAATTAAGCAACTAAAGCCTGTGGCCGAAGCATTCGATACCTAACGGTTCAGCAAGCAAACTGACTTATGTCAACCCAACCGGACCTGCCCCGCGTGCTGCATACTGAAGCGTCTTTGATACCCGCAAACGAACTTCGATTTCTTAGCGCGTTGGCTTGGTGGCTTTGATGCCGGGCGCATTCTGCACCCGGCGCGCTTTGACGTCAACAAACCGGGCGGTTTCGACACCCTTGGCTACCGGAGCCTGAAAGTCGTCCAGGGAGAGTTCCTCCACGTCTTCGGCGAGCAGGGCCGGGCGCTGGTCTGGTCCGTTCAGCTCGAAGCGGATATTGCTTAGTTTCAGGTCGCGCACGTGCCGGGCGAAAAGGCCGTAGGCGGGCGTGGGGCCCAGCAGGAAAGGTTCGGGGTACTGCGTTTCCAGTGAGGCCAGCTCGGGCAGCGCCCGCTGGCTTTGGGCCGTAGTGCCGCCGCCTTGGTAGCGCACGTAGATGTTGCTGAGCCGAATGCCTTCCAGCGGGTGACCCGGCACGCCGGTGATTTGAATGCCGCTGAGTGAATCACGGGTGGTGGCCACCACGTTGGCAATAGAGATGTTGCGCACTACGCCCGTTTTGGTGGTTTCGGCCGGGCCGCGGTTGCGGCTACCCAAGGTGATATAGATGGGGTAGTGCGAGATGTTGCGCATCGTTAGGTTGGAGATGCTGATGTTCTCCATGATGCCGCCGTCCACTTCCTCCAGGGCCAAGCCGTTGCAGCTCTCAAACACACAGTTGGACACCACGCAATTGCGGAAGCCGCCGTTGGACTCGGTACCAAACTTGATGCGCCCACTCGACCAGCCCACTTTGGCCGGAATGCGGCGGCCGTCCAGTAAGGTGCCTTCCTCGAACCCCGACACGGCGCAGTTGGTGATCAGCAGATTTTCCGTAAGCCAGGGCCGCCCCAGGGCGTAGGAGCTTTTGGGGCAAATAGCGTCGTCGTGGGGCGAATTGACGCGGCAGTTCGAAACCATGGTATTGGTGCAGCAGTCGATGTCGATACCGTCGCGGTTGGTGTCGATGGTCAGGTTGTCGAGGGTGGTCAGGTCGCAGCCCGTGAGCAGGATGGCGAAGTGTCCGCCGCGTACCATCGTCACGTCGCGGATGAGCACGTTGTGGCAGCGCTTGAGGGCGATGGCCTTGTCGCCCAAGCCAATGGAGCCTCCAGTGGGATTACCTAAGTGCTCTTTGTCCTTGAGCGTCAGCCCGCCGCCGTCGATCAGGCCGCGCCCCGTGATGGAAACGTTGGTCAGGTCCTCTCCCCAAATCAGGCTGTTGTGAAAATAAGTGTGGCCGCCATCCTGGTAAGCTTTACCGGCGAAGGTTTCGGCCGGATCGTAGGCATTCATGGCCTGTGGGGCGCCCAACAGAACGGCGCCGGCGCTCAGGTTAAGTTCAATGTTGCTCTTCAAGTGAAGGCTGCCGCTCAGGTAAGTGCCGGCCGGCAAGTACACGGTTCCACCCCCAGCCTGCGCGGCTGCCGCAATAGCTTTATTGATGGCGGGGCTGTCAAGGGTTTTGCCGTTGCCGGTGGCTCCGTAGGTGCGCACATTGTACGCGCCGGGAGTTGGTTGGGCCGCAGCGTGCAGCGTGAGCAGCAGTAAGAAAAGGGAAAGCAGCTTGTGTTGCAACGACATAAAGCGCGGGGCAAAGTAGAGAGGAGATAAAAGTTGGTTGCGGCTCCACCAGGCTTGTCGCCGGGTACTTACTGGCTGACAGCAACCAGCATGCTACCCGACTAAACCAACGGACGGTAGTAAGGTAGGGAATACGGAAATGTTTCAACTCCCTTGGGCTCCTTTGAGCTGTCTGATTCCCGTTCAGCAAGCAGCAAGATAAGCGGCGACTTCTGCGCGCTTTTACGCACCCAGGCTGCTCATAACAAGAACTTTAACTGAGTGGTCGTTCTAAATCCTGAACTGATTGACAGCGCTAACTTCACCAGCGGCCTGTTTGGTAGCGGAATCGTTATAGATGCTACGTATCGCCGTTTAACTGACTTATTTCCGCCTGCTACTACATCCGCGTGGTCGGCTACTTACTGCCGCTAAAGCCAGTTCAGTCCGGCAGCCTGGCCCTGGATAAATGCCAGGAATTAACGCTGAAACCAATGTAGCCCAATGAGGGTGTGAACCCGCCACTGCGCCGCGAGCAGGCAAATTATAACTAAAGCACTAACGTTTAATGTTTTAAAGAATATGCGGTTTGGCTCGTAAACCGAGGAACCGGATAGTCGGTGAATATCGTATGGCTTTCAATCAACCAAAAAACAGCCTCTATAGCCCACTTTTAACCCCTTTTAGTACATGAGTAAACTAGTACTTCTCGCATCCCGGGTGATGTTGACCCTAGGTTTGCTGGCCACGAATCTGGCCTCTTTTGCCCAAAGCAGTGGCAGCGCCGAAAAAAAGCCCGTTCCGCAGGTGGCCCTGGACCACCTCAGAAAAAACAAACAAGCCCTGCAGCTAGCCGACGAAGACCTGGCGGACCTCGTGTTGAGCAGTCAGACGGCCAGCAAGCACAACGGCCTCAAGCACCTCTACATTCAGCAGCGCTACGAAGGCATCGACATTCACGGGGCAGTTAGCAACCTCAACTTGTCGAAAGACGATCAGGTTATCAATCTGGGGAACCGTTTTCAGAAAGGGGTCGGCAAAAAAGTTAAAGCCAAGCAGCCCACGCTGGACGCCACCGCTGCCGTGGCCGCTGCCGCCCGCCACCTTAATCTCTCGCCCAAAGGGTTGACCACAAAAGTCGCAGGGCAAGGCGCTGACCGGGCCACGATGTTCACCGAGGGTGGCATTTCTCTGCGTCCAATTCCGGCCAAGCTGGTATACCAGCCCACCGCCGAAGGATTGGTGCTGGCTTGGGAGGTATCCATTTACGAGCTGGATGCCCGCAACTGGTGGATCGTGCGAATGGACGCTACCACCGGCGCCTTCCTCGAAAAAGATAACCTGGTTGTGGAGTGCAACTTCGACAACGATGGTCCTGGTGGCCAAGCGCTAAGCTCCAGCCGCCCGACAGCGGCGCCGTTTTCGTTCCAGGCCCTGATGGCCGCGCCTACGGCCAATGCCTACAACGTATTTGCTATTCCCACCGAAACGCCTTCGCACGGACCGCGCGTATTTGTAGGCACGGACGTGGCTGATAAAACGGCTTCGCCTATGGGTTGGCACACCGTGGCACCGGGAATATCTTACACGACCACCCGCGGCAACAACGCCTACGCTTACGAAGATCCGGACAACAACAACAACCTGGCCGGCCTCAATTATAGCCCCAACGGTGGTTCCTCGCTGCTATTCGACTTTCCGGTTGACTTCACCAAGCAGCCCGTCACGTACCGCGACGCCGCCACGACCAACTTGTTTTACATGAGTAACATCATGCACGACATCTGGTACCAATACGGCTTCGACGAAGTCAGTGGCAACTTCCAAACCACTAACCCCAATCCCCTGCAAGGCCTAGGTGCTGACCAGGTGATGGCCGAGTCGCAGGACAGCCGCAACGTAATTGCCACCCGCAACAACGCCAACTTCGCCACGCCCACCGATGGCCAGGCTCCCCGTATGCAAATGTACTTGTGGAGCGGAGCGCCTGACCCCAACCTGTTCAAGGTAAGCGCGCCGGCTGGCATTGCCGGCACGTACCCGGCCAGAGAGGGCTCCTTTAGCAAACCTTTGACTGCTACTGCCTTAACCGGCCGCTTGGTGTTGGCCCAGAGCACGCCTCCGGCTTCGCCGGGCATCAGCGAGGAAGGCTGCGGTGCCTTCACCAACGCGGCGGCCGTGAGCGGCAACATTGCCGTGGTGTACCGGGGCAACTGCGGTTTTGCCGATAAGGTCCAGAATGCGCAGAAAGCCGGGGCCGTTGCTGTGGTCGTCATCAACAACGTGAGCGGTGAACCAACCGTGATGGGCGGCACACCGACCACGGCCACGCCAGCCATTGTTATTCCGGCCGTCATGATCAGCCTGGAAGCGGGCCAACGGATTCGGCAGCAGCTGGACGCCGGCACGCCGGTAACGGTGGTACTGCAAAACAGCGGCTCCCTGCCCGAGCTAGACGGTGACTTCGACAACGGCATCATCGCTCACGAATACGGCCACGGCATCTCTACCCGCCTGACCGGCGGCCCCAACAACTCCAGTTGCCTAAACAACGCCGAACAGGGTGGCGAAGGCTGGAGCGACTGGTTTGGCCTGATGCTAACCATGAAAGCCGGCGACACTGGCCCCAAAGCCCGCGGCATTGGCACCTACGTGCAAAATCAGCCGACCTCGGGCCGCGGCATCCGCCCTTCTCCGTACAGCACTGATTTCGCAATAAACAACTACACTTACGCCGCTACCAACAACGCCGTCCTTACGCAGCCTCACGGCGTAGGTTTCGTGTGGGCCACGATGCTGTGGGACGTGACCTGGTCGCTCATCAACCAGTACGGGTTCGACCCGAATTTGTACACCGGTAAGGGCGGCAACAACCTCGCGATGCAGCTTGTCATCGATGGCCTGAAGCTGCAACCTTGTAGCCCCGGCTTCGTGGACGCTCGCGACGCCATTCTGGCAGCCGACCGCGCTGATAACGCCGGCGCCAACCAGCAGTTGATTTGGGCGGCTTTTGCCAAGCGCGGTCTGGGCTTCAGTGCCCGCCAAGGCCTGAGCACCAGCCGGTCCGACCAGGTAGAAGCCTTCGATATGCCGCCCATGTACTCGTGTGCCGCGCCTACTATCACCGCGCAACCTACTTCTAACGTGTACACCGGCGGTCCGGCCACGACCATTTACCTAGGATATGGCGCCCAAAGCGTGCAGCTACAAGCCAATAGCACCAGCACAAGCGCCGTTAGCTACACTTGGAGCCCCGCCGCTGGCCTGAACAACCCGGCCATCGCCAACCCCGTGTTCACGCCCACCACCGCAGGTAGCTATACCCTGACCGTTAAGGCCCTTAACAGTGCCGGGTGCAGCTCTTCGGCTTCGGTGACCATCACGGTGGTCGACGTCCGTTGCGGCTCGGCCAACAACCAGGTGCTTATGTGCCGCGGCAGGTCCACCCGGTGCGTCAACTCCAGCCAGGTAGACGCCTCCTTAAGGCGTGGTGACCAGCTAGGCAGCTGCCCAACCAGCACCAGTAGCTCGACTCTTGCGGAGCAAGAAGTGGCGGCGGACAGCGACCTGGTGAGTGCCCCGAACCCAGGCGTTGGGTCTACGACGGTTTCCTTTACGTTGGGCACGGCCGGCGCTTACCGCTTGGAGGTGCTGAACCTGCAAGGCACAGTAGTAGCGGTACTCGGCGAAGGCTCCGGTGCGGCCGGTCAGCGCTTCACGTATGAATTCACCAAAGGCCGCTTAACCGGTGAGCTTTACCTCGTGCACCTGATTACCGGTAAAAGCAACAAGTTCTCCCGCGTTGTCTTGAAAGATTAAGCAACACAGGAGTGCGTACGTTGCCGTTCGAGGGTGAGCCAGCGCCGAGGCAGAGGTCTGCTTTCCGCAAGTAAACCAACTGCCTCCACGGCAACAACTACCAGTAACTAGAGGACCCATTATCCAGCATAGGCAATAAAGCGCCTATGCTGGATAATGGGTCCTCTAGCATTATAGGGGTTCTTCTTCCAAAAAGGCGGATTTCCCCTACCTCTTTGTTGAAACCGAACACTGGATGCAACGGGCCGATCTGGCCGATGTGCTCTATTTGGAGGGTTCACTCAATTCCAGGCTCTCAACTTACTTTTCGGTAATAAGCAGCCATACTAGGCAGATAAAAACGTGGTGAGCTCTCCTGAGTACGTTAGCGTGAGTTGGTGCATCGCCCGGGTGCAGGCCACATACAGCATCCTTTTATCGATTTCTGTTTTATAATTGCGGGCAGAGGCAAAGGGCACAATCACTTCATCGAATTCCAGTCCTTTCGCTAAATGGGCCGTGGTGATGATAACCCCTTCCTTGAAAGACGTGGACTCGGCCGTCAGCAATTGAACACCTAATGCTTGCAGCGCCTGATAGGCCGCGGCTGCTTGCCGGAGGGTTTTGCAGATAACGCCCAGGGAATGATTGCCGGCGCTTTGGAAGGCTGTGATTTGCTGCCTGATGGTGTCCAACTCTTCGTTCTGGTTGCTGCAATGCACCACGACGGGCTCCGGCCCATGCCGTTCCAGTGGTATGAGGTGAGGATTGGGCGTGATCTGCTGCGCGAAAACTGTAATCTCCATGGTCGAGCGGTAGCTGCGGTACAGCTTGACCACTTCCGCTTGTGGAAAGACGCGTTCGATGGTTTCGGCGGACGAAGCGCTGTAGGGGTTTACGGTCTGGCTAACATCGCCCAGAATGGTCTTTCGGCACAGAAACAACCGAGACAAGACGGCATAGTGCACCGGGGTGTAATCCTGCATCTCATCCACCAGCAAGTGCTTGACTTGCTCGTAGGCAGTGATGCCTTCCAGGCGGATGCGCAAGTAAATCAGAGCAAAGACATCCGCATATTCCAAGTGCAGCCGATGGTCGATCTTCAGGAGTTCGGGTTTGCCGAGCCAGCGGTAAAAATCGCGGTAGAGCTCCAGCACCTGGTGAAACTTGAACATGCGGGGAATGGCTTCCCCAATAATGGATTTCTCGTGCCCGGTCAGCTTCCGGCGGACGGTGTCCCGCACGTGGGCACGAACATCTTCTGCCACCAGCGCAAAGCGTTTCAAGAGTGGCACCCGATGGTAGGACCGGAACTTCTCTTGAATAAAACGGCTGGAAACCAAGGTTTGGCCGACCCGCAGCTCAGTAACCGTAAAGTAGTGATTCTCGATGTGGAGCAGGTACTGATTCAGCTTGCTCAGGAATTCAAACGAAGATTTGAATTGGATGCGTTCAATGAACGCGGCATCGTGGTCTTCCAGCAGCGCAGACACCTGCTCGAAAAAGGTCTGGAACGAGTACCGGTTGTCGAGCAACTCGGCGGCCAGCTCGTCCATGCCCATTTCAGGAAGGTGTTCTTCCCCTAGTTCGGGCAAGACGTTCGAAATGTAATCGGCAAAGACTTTATTGGGCGAAATGAGGAGTAAGTCTTTGGCTGCGATGGTTTCCCGGTAGCGATACAGCAGGAACGCAATTCGGTGCAAGGCAATCGAGGTTTTGCCCGAGCCGGCTACGCCCTGAATGACCATTACCGGCGCGGTTTCGTTGCGGATTACCGCATTCTGGTCTCGTTGAATGGTGGCGACGATGTTCTTCATCTTATCGTCGGAGGACTTGGCCAGTTCGCGCTGCAGCACGTCGTCGTTAATGTTGACGTCATTTTCGAGCAGGAACTCCAGACGGCCGTCCCGGATCTTGTATTGCCGTTTGAGCGCAATATGGCCCTGAATGGGCCCGGAAGGGGTGCTATAGGAAGCCTCTCCCAGCTCGAAATCGTAGAACATGGAGGCGATGGGGGCCCGCCAATCGTAGATCAGGTTCTGGCGCTGCTGCTCGTCGAAAAAGGAATGCACACCGATGTATACCGGCGTTTTCACCTGATTCGGGGTCACAAAATCAAGACGGCCGAAGTAAGGGGATTGCCCCAGCTTGATAAGCTTGCGTTTGCGGGCCACGGCGGCTTCGCCCGTAAAGGCCATGCGGTTGATGGATTGGCCGGCAGCGACCATATCGGCGTCGTCCATGCCCGACTGGTGCTCGTGGATATATTGCTTTTTCTGCCGGAGCTCGTCGGCAAACTGCTTGACAGCGTCATCAACCCGCCTAACGGCCAGCGTCAGTTTCTCCTTGATTTCTTCTAAGTATTCCCGCTCTTCCTGTTCGGTTGTGTTCATCACGTACGGCTCTGGCAAAAGGCCCGCAAAGGTGACAGCAAATTTTGATCGGTAGAAGCGTTCTACTTGTTTTATTAGGCGCCTAGCCTTTCCACAACTTGGCAGGGAATGGCAATACATCGGTGCAGAAGCCTGCGTACCCGTTCCTGTTCGCCACCCTCTTTCGATTGCCTTGATAGCTGCGTAGGGCGAGTTCTCTCGTTCCTCTTACGACGCATTTGTGCTGTACCAAAAACGTTCAGGCTATTTCCAGTGCGAGATTTCCTCTATTTGGTTCGCAGAACCTAGTCTTCTCTAACGCCACTCCTGATACGGCCACCAGCACAGTGCCTCAACCTAGTTTAGGGTAGGGTTTCAGCCATCCGTTCTTGCAGACGTGCTCTTCTCGCTAAGCCGTTGGCCGTACCTATGCCCCCAGAATTCGATCAGCAACGTGTGGTGCTCACCAAGGCCCACCTGTGTACAGACCTCGTCTAGTGACTGGTCAGTCTCCTGCTGAATCGACTTTCAAAAGTCGGAAGCTGCCTTACCCTATGCCAAACCGATTGTCGGCTTGCACTTCATTTCATATTCGTAGGCTTCTAAGTACACCAAGAGTTGGTCCATGGATAATTCCTCTTGCAGGAAGGTATCCAGTAACAAATGCTGATGAGAAGTCAGAGTCAGAAAAGGATGAGTAGGATAGAGGAACGCGGAATAGATGGCTAGGCGACACGCCTGCCAAGAAGAGGAAGTAGGAGAGGAAATCACAAAGCTGGTATAAGTACGGACTACGAAGATCGGTAATCCGTATAAATACCACAAGCTGAACAGGAATGTATGTTGTTTATACGTAGTTCCTAGTGTTCCGCTATGTTACTTGGTATCTAAGGCCAGTTTGAAGGCTTTATATAGAATCAGGTCTTGCCCCTGGCGGATAGATTCCAGTGTCGGCAGCACCAGCACGTCCGGCTGAATACCGATGGTATGGTGGCGGCTACTGTCAGCATTCTTGGTCTGCAAGCCGCTGTAGCTGGTAAAGAAGCCACCCTGCAGCAAGTAATTGTTGATGTTGCCATAATTTAACTGTTTTCATGGACGGTACGACAAGCAGGCAAATAGAAGAGCAAGCTAACCTGTTGCCGGGGTATACAAGCGGGACATTCGAGGGAGGCCGCTAGCCAGCAGAGAGTTGCATCGAGGAGACGAACGCATCTTAAAACCTCGCTCATCAACCAAGCAGCTACCATACGAGCCTTGGTCGAAAGCTCCGTCCTGAAGCCTAAGCAGCTATTGCAAGGCGACATTCACTTAACAGCCATCCTGGCAGCAGCTGATCTTAAGCCGTCCTGAGCCGTCGGGCTGCGCCTGCTGTATGGCTTCCACTTGTTGAACTGCCATTAGGTCGCCGCGCCATTCAAGTACCGGACAAGCAAGAGTGTGTTAGCCGGGCCATGTGATTTGCATCCGTATGTGGTCCGCTAATAGAGCAGTTATTCGGGGGCTACTGTGCTTCGCGTACCACGAATTGCTTGCCTCCCTCTTGCACGATACTGAACCCTTTGGCCAAGTACTTGCGCTCTAAAAATTCAAGAAAAGTTTCCGCTGTGCGCTTCATCTTCTGCTCGTCTTGGTAGAATCCTTCCACCTCCCAGTACTGAAATACCACCCGGGGACGGTTCTGCACCATGGGGGGCGGCGAAATCTTGGCTGGAATGGCGGGTAAGGCCTGGTGCAAGTAGTCTTCCAGCATGTGCTTCTCGATAATGCCTTTGTAGAGGTAGTCCTTGGCCGACTTCTTAATCTTGCCCAGGGCCTGCTGCTTTTCCGTTATGCGCAACACGTAGTGTAAATACCCCTCGTCGTATTCCTGAGCGGCGAGCTGTGCACGAATAATAGGCAAGCTGGCTTTACCGATACCGGCTTGTAGCAGGGCGGTTTCCCAGGAGGGGGCCAGCTCGTTTTCCGAGGGTGTTTTGGTAGCAGTCTTATCTTCTGGGGCCGAGGTCACGAGTTGAAAGTGAAACGTAATGCTCACCGGTATTCCTCGCTCCCGGTTCACCCGGTAGCTGAAGGGCAGATCAGTCTCAGCACATGCTTGCTGGGCTTTAAGGAGTACTTTGCTGTTGAAGTTGTTGAACCGACCTTCGTATTCGCCCTTGGTCATGCCCAGCATGAACTTAAGCTTGTCTAGTTCAATAGTGCGCTCGTTGCGGCCAAAATTCACCCACTCCATGCACCACCAGTAAATCCGGTGGCCATAAGGGTTTTTGATTTTGCGAACTTGATTGAGACGAGCCGATGTGAAGTTGCCATTTGCCTTCAGCCGCAGTAGGTAGGGCACAATAAGCGGGTTGAAGCAAGCAATTACGCCCCCCGCCTGCGTGTCATAATACACCCGCGCCATCAGCGGAATAACCTCGTAGTTGGGGTTTTTACGCCGTTTTAATTTACCGCCGTCTTCTACCAGCCGTTCAATTTTGAGCATCTGGGCACCGATAGAATCTACCATGCGACGCACTTCCTGATAAATAGCGCCCCCGCTCCGCTCTGGAATCAGCTCTTTGGTGTGTACGAAATGATACTGAAACGACTCGTCTTCGGGCTGAATGCGGGCAAGTAAGCTCACAAACAAGCGCATTTCCAGCGTAATCAGGTTGAACGAGGCATTGATTAGCGCATTGTGCTGCTTAATGAATGCTTCCGGATCAACTCGGACGGCGACGACAGCGACGGTTGGATCGGGAGACAGGCCCTCCAACAGGGGTGTTTTAGTAGCAGATTCAGTTACTTCATCCATAAAGACGGACACTAGGGGTGTTTTGGTAGCAGCAGCAGGGGAAATAGGTTGTTTTGGTAGCAGCAACGGGTTGTTTTGGTAGCACTTTCCCTTCACTACGTTCTAAGAATCAAGTAGTTAAGCCGCCCTTAAATAGTAACTAATAAGAAAGTATAAAAAGACTAGTCTGTTTTTTTTGAGAGGTTGTTTTGGTAGCACCTCCCCCAAGAAGCTTTTAAAGCATAAAAAGGCGCAATTTTTTATATGTGCTTGTGCTTTTTTATGCTTTAATGATCTGACATTTAGGGGTATTACCCGCTTGCTTTCAAGTTACGCAAAACAAAGCCGTTCTGCTGGGTTTAGCAACAGGAATGGGGGTGCTACCAAAACACCCTTGTACTATTTTGGCAGTACCTCTTAGTATATAACTGCTACCAAAACAACCTGCGCGCTACTAAATAATGAGGCATAATTGAGTTGAAAGCCTAGGGTGCTACCAAAACAACCTGTGAGGTTAGTCAGATAAGAGTGCTACCAAAACACCCTCTATTCACCACACAAAAAATTTTGTTGTTTGGTAGCTACTTGGGTGTTTTAGTAGCAGCATCGCTGACAGGTCTAGCACCATCCTAGAGAAAAGGGTGCTACCAAAACACCCAGTTGAATACTGATTTAAGTAAATTGGAGTAGCTGCCGACGCCAAGGTCTCGAGCAGGTGGTATTCAAAGCCAATCTCACACAACAACAGCCATCAAGGGTCTGCTGCTGTAGCGGGCTCATGATGGCTGTAATGAACAGTTCTAGTCTCTGATAGGCGTAAGGCTCCCTCCTCCCCTCCTCCCATCCGTCGTCTATACAGATCGACAAAAAGTTGAAGGGCGTAAGCGCAAGACAATCAACTTGGCTACCTAATTCACTTATTGGTCGGCGGCAACCCTCTCTTCTATCAACGACTGATCCACTTGAATGCAGCTGTCTGCTGGTAGTTGGCTAGTAGTTGCAAACCGAGGTTGTGTTATGCTTTCAGGGTTTCAGCTTTTTGTTTTTCAGTAGTAGCTTCTGAAGCTGCTCTTCAGGTAGACTCCGATTAGCATTTTCTAGTGTGTCAAGCAACTCGCTTACTACCCGCTCGATTTGCTGGCGGGCCACGAAACCCGGCTCCCAATACTCGGCCTGCTTAAGCCGTAAATAAGTGTTCCGGCGCAAGTAAGTGCTAAACTGCACCCACTCTTGACCCGCCGCTTCTGGTAGCTGAGTGGGCACCTGGGGAGAGTTGGGAGAAGCTACGGGTGGCACCTCTTCCATGCCGTAAAGAGAAGAGGTATCTAAAACTGGGCGTGGAGTTTTCGCCGTGAAATTACGTTTGGGAGTGCTGCTCATAGCCGGGCTAGAATTTCTTCGGTGAGGGCAATATAGTCGAGGGCGCCGTTGCTGTCCGGAGCATATGCTAAAATAGCTTCCTGAACCGCCTGGGCCTCTCCTAATTTGGTGTTTTGGCGGATACTAACCTCCATTACCAAGGGCGCAAGCTGCTCGTCCTGGCTGATTAGCTCCACATACTGGTGGTGCATGGAGACGCGGTAGGTCGGGGAGTATTTAGTGAAAAAGATGCCGCCTACTTTGAGCTTTTGGTTGTAGTGCTTGCGGACGCGGACGCACGCCTGCAAGAGAGAGGTCAAACCGTTGTAACCGAAATATTCTGGTTGTAGGGGAATGAAAACGGCGTCGGAGGCAATGAGGGCGGCGTATGTAATACCGCCCAAGGATGGCGGTGTATCGATCAGGCAGTAGTCGAACTGCGCTTCCACTTCTTCCAAGGCTTCGCGCAGCACGAACTCCAAGCCAGAGCTACCGGCCATAAGCTTCTCGACCATTTGTAAGCGAGGCGAAGCGGCCACTAAGTGAAGCCCCTCCCCTACTGGCTCCATAATCTGACTTATGGAAACCTGACCGTCACTTTCCAGAATCTCGCCTAAATGTCGGGTGCCCTGCCGATCAAACGACATGGAAAGATTGGTTTGCGAGTCACTATCGATCAAGAGCACACGATTACCGCGGCTGGCTAGTACTTGACCCACATTCAGCGTGGAGGTTGTCTTCCCCACCCCTCCTTTATGGTTGGCAAAGCAGATGGTTTTCATTGGAAACACATGAGTAATACGAGACAATTATACACATTTAAAACTTCACACATACATGATAACTATTAAATACTACGCATACTGCACATTTAATAAATGTCATACATACATAAAGTAGGGGTAGGCATGGTATTTAATAATTTTACGATATGTAGCATATAATGTATGTAGTACATGTATGCGCTAGATTAGCCGTTGAAATTACACAAACATATTATAATGTAGCAGTCAAAAAATAGGCAGTGTATGTAGTGTATGTATAGATTTATCGCTTAAAATGTAGGTTATCAGCTACGAAAAAATGGTTTATAAACTTGGAGTTAAAACGATAAATATATCCATACAATAGAAGTCATACAACGTGTATGCTATTTTATTACACACTATACATATAACACATTTAATGTATGTGTTACATATAATACATGTCTGATGGCAGGACAGAAATGCTTGATGAGTAGTCGATACAAAAAGGCATCAAACTGAAACTCTAGCTGCTGTGGAAGCAGAATCAGTAACGGTAAAAAGATGGACAATCCTTACAACCAAAATACGCCCGCATAAGGAAAGGATCTAATCTGCGGCAAAGCAAACACTAAGCGAGCAAAGAAGAAACGAAAGTTGTAGGTCCATAAAGAACACAAGGCGTTGACGCAAGCAGGTTCAATTAGGGTAGGGGAGGTACCGTAATGCGCCTTAAGATCTTCGGATCAGTTGTTCTAATGTTCATCTGCTTAGCAGCAAGCTGGTCACCAAGTAAAATACTAAGAGCCTAGGCAAAAGCAGAGAAATGTTTAACCCAACAATAGCCTGGGTTTAAATTTCAACTTCAAGTCAGGTGTGCGTTGGGGGCGGAACTAGCGGTTTCATGCATCACCAATGGTCCTAATGGTTGCATAATAGAGTAGAATACGCATTGAACAGATAAAGCCAGTACGCATTTTTTTACAAGCTTTTCCGTAACTGAACTCTGAAAACCGGAGAGTACGCTATAAGGGGTGCTCTCAGAAAACGGAATAAATAGCACGTTAAGGAATTTGACCGACAAAGTGGTATAAAACTCAATCGGTTGGCTTACCCACTGCGGCTTTCCGGTGGCTGTAAATGACGACGCCCCGATGGCGCAGGTATTTGTAAAGCGTCACTTTGGAGATGCGCAGGCGCTGGGCAATCTCGTTCACCCCAAGTTGCTGCTCCTTGTACAGGGTCTCGGCCACGATGGCCGTGCGCTCGGCTTCTTCCGATAGTCCCCGCCGGCGGCCCCCAACCCGGCCTCGCGCCCGAGCTGAGGCCAGGCCCGCGTGGGTGCGCTCCCGAATCAGCTCCCGCTCAAACTCGGCCAGGGAGGCGAATAGATTGAACACGAGCCGGCCCTGGGCCGAGGTGGTGTTAATGGCATCGGTGAGCGAGACCAGACCCACGCCCCGGAACTCCAACTCCGCGACCATGTCGAGCAAATGCTTGAGTGAGCGGCCCAGCCGGTCGAGTTTATAAATGTAGACGGTGTCGCCAGGGCGCAGCCTAGCCAGCATCCGGTCCAGTTCAGGGCGCGCTTTGGTGGCCCCGGACGCTTTCTCCTGGTAGATGGTTTCGCACCTAGCCTTATTCAGGGCGTCGAGTTGTAGTTCCAAGTTCTGGTCGCGGGTCGAGACGCGAGCGTAGCCGATATGCATGGTCTAAGTACAGGTTTCTCATCGCGAAGGTACCCATTGCTGTACTTAGATTGCTGAACAAGTTTTCTGAACCGATTCCGATAGTTTTGCCTGACTTTTATGGTAGCGTAACCTGTTCGCCGAGTTGTACAGGAAAACGAGGATTTAGATGTACCGCCATACTATTTCAACATGATTTTTGACGAGTAAGTACCTTCCTTACCTACCACTCTCAACGTATAGAAGCCGCGCGGCAGGTCGGCCACAGGAATTGGGCTGATATCGGGCTGCACCTCCAGTTGACGTACCGTGCGGCCCAGATTATCGAGCAGCGTGGCTACCAACGGGCCTTTTATTGTGCGGGAAGCGTGTAGCTGAAGCTGGTCGGTGGCAGGGCTAGGGAACACGCTCAGGCCTGTGAGTTGCGGGGCACGGGTAGCCATGGGCTGTAGGCTCCGGTTCAGGTACATCCGCACAGTATTGTCGCCGACACAGCCAACTACGATATCTTTCACCGTATCGCCGTTTACGTCCACGGTTTGCAGGGTGGTGGGGTTCACGCCAGTAGCCAGTAGCTGCGGGGCACCGTAGCGGCCGATACCAAGGGCCCCAGTGTGCTGGAATACCTGAAGCTGATTGTCGGCGGTAATGACCAGCATTTCGGGAGAACTGTCGCCGTTGAGGTCTTCGAGCAATACCTTGCGGGGCGCGGCGGAAAGCGTGTACGCAAAGGGAGAGCCGAACTGATAGGCGCCCACGTTGAGAAACAGGACCAAGTTGTTGCTGCCCGCGTTGGCTACCACGATATCGGGCTGAAAGTCGCGGTTGACGTCGCCGGTGGCCGCGTGGATGGGCTGGATGCCGGCGCTGGGTATTTGAGTTAGCTCGGCGGGAGCATTCCAAACGGGTGGGTTTGACTGCAAAGCAAAAAGCACCCAGAACTGGTTGGACAAGGGGTCGGTATAGACGACGTCGGTGAAACCGTCCCGGTCGAAATCATCGAGGGCCAGACTGGCGGGCGCGAAGGGAATGTCGTAGTAGCTGCCGCCGTTGAAATGGCCGGCCCCGGCGTATGAATCCCATTTCACCCGGCCTTGGTTGGGGCCGTCGTAGGTGTAAGCCACATCGACGTAGAGGTTCCGGTCGATGTTGGCGGCTACCAGCTGGGGGTTGACACTGACTTGCCCCGTGCCGAAGGCCCCGGTGGCCGGTACCTCCGTAAAGGAGCCCTGGCCGTTGCCATCGTTGTAGAGCAGGGTCCATTTGCTGCTCGGGCCGCTCAGGGCTATCAGGTCGCCGGGGGGACGGTTGGGCTGGTTGGTGAGCCGAGTAGCCACGAGCCCGCTCGGCGACTGCCCCGCCGGATATGTGTTGACCGGGCTGGGATACGTACCCGCTGCAGTTTGGAGGTAGATGGCTACCTGGTTGAGCCCCCGCTCACACACGGCCACGTCGAACCGGTTGTCGGCGTTGAAGTCCGCCACAGCAACCGCACTCGGCGCGGCTCCGGTAGGCAGCGTGACGGTGGCCCCCGGCTGGATGACGATGGGTGGGCCTTGCTGGGCGTGGGCGTACTGACTCGTGTACGAGACGCAGGTAAGCAAAGAAAAGGCGAGTAGATTCCTTGTCATTAGCGAATGTGAAAAACTATTTAAAATTGTGAGTAAATATTAACTTTTCAATATATTATACGAAATAATTATATTTTGAATTAGTTAATGTATTTAAATCGCCCTAGTGACAATATTCTTGAAAACTGCCAAATCATAATATTAGGCAATTTTAACTAATCAAGCAATAGGCTTATCATTTTATGATATCTAAGCACCTACACATAATTCATTTAAGTTGATATTTTTTAATAGTTAATTTATAACTTATTTTAAAAATAATTACGATATTGAGATTTATCCTAATTATCAAATACAGCTATCTCAAATTCCAATATTAGTAAATCATATTATTTGGCAAGTATTATCAATTTACTAATTATTAAGAAAAAAACTAACTTCACATTATTGAAAAAAAAGCCAAGTATTTTCTATAATTTTCGATATAAACACAGTAGGCGGACAATTTATTATAGAGTCTCTTTTAAAACCTAATTCAAATTTGTCCGTCTTAATTATTTCCTTAATTATTGGAATGCTTGCACTATTAATATAGAACGCTTTGTTCATGCTTGTTATATATAATTCTATTCCCCACATATCACTTTCTTTACTTAAAGTATTTTGACTTCCATCTACATTCAAAATCAGTTTATTATTGCCCTCTATGCTAATCTTTTTATTGTTTTCTTCTAAAAATATATTACCATCAACTATACTCAAATATACTCCGCCTTTATTGCATATTTTTGAAATAAAAATAACTAATAAAATTGTAACAAACCCTGTAAATATGCTTAATATAATTATATTAATAAAAAAAATATTAATTTTATCAAAGAAAATAAACACGGATAGCAATACGAATACGAGTATAAACAGGCTATTTATTAGCCTGTTTATACTACTCATAGAAGTCTCTTTTACTATTATCCGCGTCATTTAGCGAGTTTTTTTGATGTCTGATAGGCGCCATAGTACAAGCCAGCTACGTGCGATATCACACTGGCAGAGCCATCAATTAATGTTCTTGTGGCATTAACAAAATTTCCAGCAAGCTCCATAGTTACTTGAGTTTTGCTGCCAGGGTTGAATTGCCCATTAGCTGCTGCATCGATACCAAACCCAACAGCACCTAACAAATTACTAGGAGTATTGGCTGCATCCTTATTACCCCCCCATATGCCATAAAGGCGCACAGGTGCAGAATAGACTCTTGTAATTCCATCTAGTAAAGAATATGTACCAACTACCTTGGTTACTAATGTTGGTTCTGGCACAACTTCTAAAGCAAGGCCTGCAATGATTTCTTTGTATCCGACGTAGGCATTAAAGACTACTCCAATAGATTGTCCTAGTTGCTCTCGATGGTCAATAATACCTTGAACAAAATAAGACACAGGTACGAATTTCATCCCTACAATTACTTCCTGCAAAACATCGATACGTGTGCTCTTCTCACCGCCTCCACCAAAAGAGGAATAATATCCAAACTGGCCATTTCTATAGCCTATGTGGGATGCGGAGCCGTCTGCTACACTACTTAGGAAGTCGCCGCCACCACCACCACCACCAAACGAAAGCAATATACCTGTGATGTTATTGTCAGAGTTATTAACCACGTCTAACAAATTATACAAAAGGTTAATATCTGCTTGACTTAGAGCTCCTGTTGGATCATTGGCGGATATTGGATTGCCCATTGCAAACTGGTAGGGGGTCCAGTCAGGCGTCACGTCCGCCAGCGGGTCGACGCCAGTGAAGCGGCCCAGGGCGGGGTCATAGGTGCGGTAGAAGGTGCTGTACACGCCGGCTTCGGTGCCGAGCAGCTCGTCCTGTAACTCGGAACCACCGTTGAACTGCTGCTTGCTGATTTTGACGGCTGGTATAGTATTGACACCTACCCCGCTCATCGCCATTCCTAAGGGATAATAATGATTTTCCTGCGATACCAGGACCTGATCCTGGGGGTGGCTGATGGTGAGCAGGTCAAAGAAGACGGGGTTGCTGGCATCATTCAATTCCTGTACGCGCAAGGTACCGGTGCGCGCTTCCTCGCTGGACAGGTCAATGTCCAGGGCAAGATCCAGTTGGTGCCATAGATTGTCGGTAGCCACGGGTACCGGCGCAATGCCAGCGCGTACTAGCTGTCCTTGCTTATTCGTTAGCGTCCATCGCAAATAAGCATCCAGTGAAACTGGATTAATGCCGCGTGTGCTAGCTGAAGGAATTTTTGGCTTGGTTAGAAGCGAATGCATCAGGCCTGATAGGCTCAGTTGAACACCAAGAGCTGGCTGGACTCGGGAGCAGTCATCAGGAGCTGGAGAATAAGCATTCGGCAACAGAGTAGGCGCCACAGCCCAGCTCAACAAGGGCGAAGAGCTGCACGCGCTACGCGCCTGGTTGTGGTTTGGCAGCGAGGGTGTTATCCGCCGCAAGCAGCAGCAGGCGCAGACCGAAGCGGCCCGGTGCCTGACGCTGCTCACCAACTGCGTGCTGCTCTGGAACACCGTGTACATGCAGGAAGTCCTCCAGCAGCTGCGGGCCGAAGGCTATTCGGTAGACGAGGCCCACTTCCAGTACCTCTCGCCCAGCCGCTACGAGCACATCAACCGACTCGGTAAATACTCCTTCACCAATCCTGCCCACTTGGACCCACTACACCGTCGCCCACTGCGCCATCCCGGTGACCCGATGGCTTAGCGTGTAAATCCGCCCTTTTGGAAGAAGAACCCCCTTTAGTAATAGGACTTACGCACTCGGTAGTATCTTGAAGCAAAGCACTTGCCCATGTTGACCCAAGCCACCTACATCGAGTACCTGCTCAGTACGCCCCGTAATTACACGTGTACCCACCTAGCCGACCACTTGCCTGCCGTGAGCCACGACCAAGTAAACCGATTTTTGCGCAAAAGTTCGTTTTCGCCCACGCAGTTGCGGGAGTTGGTCGTGCCCTTGCTGCACGACTCGCCTGACGCTTTTTTGCTAGTCGATGACAGTGTCCAAGACAAATGCTACAGTCAGTTCATTGAGTTGACCAAGCGCCAGTATTCGGGCAATGAGCACGGGCTAGTCACCGGCATTTGCCTGGTCAATCTGGTACACAGCAGCGGCCAGCCGGGCGATTTCATGCCCCTCGACTACCGCATTTATGCCCCCGAACAAGACTCGCCAACTAAAAACGAGCCCTTCCAGCAGCTGTTTGCCCACGTCGTGGCCGAAGGCAAGATCCAGGCTCGCACCCTCTTGTTTGATGCCTGGTACAGCGGCAGCGACAACCTGAAACTGATTCACCGGGCTGGTTGGACGTTTTTCACCACCCTGAAAAGAAACCGGTTGGTGAGTGTCAGCAAAGAAGTTGGGTAGCAAGCCTTGAACGCGGTGGCCCCACCGGCGGGCGGCGGGCAGGCCGGGCTGGCAGTACGCCTCAAGCAAGTTCCTTTTGCCGTGCGCCTCTTCCGGCTAGTGGCCCCAAACGGCGACGTGGAATGGGTGGTGACCAACAACTTTGCCTTTACCCTCACGCAGGAAGGAGTGGCCGCCACCACGCGCACGCGCTGGCAGGTGGAGGAGTTTCACCGCAGCTTCAAGCAACTCATCGGGACTGAAAAATGTCAATGTCGCCAGGCCCAAGCTCAGCGCAACCAGCTGGCCTGTTGCTACCTGGCGTGGGTGTCGCTCCGACAATTTGCTCGCCAAACGGCACAGACTATCTACCAAGCCCACCAGCAGCAATGGGCGCCTTACTTGCGGCAACTGCTGATCAAGCCCCTGATTTCGGCCCTACTGCCAGCAAGTGCGTAAGTCCTAAGTAAATTGTTTTACACAAGGATTACTTATCAGACACTTGGAAAAGCTGCTTTTATAACGCTGCTCCCACTCACGGCAGGTTTAATCTAAGCCCCGCAAAATATCGAGACGATTGCCGGGGCTGTTGGCGAAAAAAAGGCGGGAATGGTTGTCGCCTCTCTACGGGGGCGGGTCAAAAACTCCACGGGCCATTCCGTCAACCGCTGTTCCTGGATGTGCACAAACACGTCTGGTTCGGCCTGCTCAATGTATTCCTCTTGTAACACTAGCGCGAGAGGTGGTTCCGTTCCTTCGTTGGCGGTGGCAAAGGCTTCTTCATACGTGGCGAAGACGTAGTAGTAATCATTTCCATCTTCCGTGTCTGGCGCTCCTTCATGGGGATGACACCATACCCGGTACTCGAGTACGTCATCCCACACATACCCGCCACCGGCACTATGAGGTGGTCTAGCTATGCCGGACACAATTGGGACGTGGTTTTGAGTTGGGTTTCGAAATGGTTGGGTGATTGGTAACCGAGGGCGAAGTGTCGGCGTTCGGCGTTGTAGTAGGCGATGTGGTGACTGATTTCGAGCTTGGTTTCGGCTAGGCCGGGGAAGCTGCCGCCGGCGAGCAACTCGGCTTTGAAGCGGCTCCAAAACGATTCGGCGTGGGCGTTGTCGTAGCAGTTGCCGCGCCGGCTCATGCTTTGCACGGCGCCGTGGCGGGCCAGCAGGTCCTTGAATCGCGTGGCTGTGTACTGGCTGCCTTGGTCGGAGTGGACGACGAGCCCGGCTGGGGGCCGGCGCACGGCCAAGGCACGGCGGAGCGCTTCGCTCACCAAGTCTTCGGGCATGGTCTCGCGTACGTCCCAGACGACAACTTTGCGCGAGCAGCGGTCGAGCCACACGGCCAGGTAGAGCCAACCACCGCCTTGCCGGGGCAGGGACGTGATGTCGCCTACCCAGACCCGGTTGGGGGCGGTGGGGGCCGGCTGGCCGAGCAGGCGGTTGGGGGCCGCACGCACGGCCGGGTCCGAATCCGTGGTGCGCGGCACGAACGAGCGAGGCTGCTGCGCCCGCAGGCCGTGGGCGTGCAGCACGTGTCGGATGCGCCACCGACCGACCGCATGGCCCTGAGCCTGCACTTGAGCGCGCAGTCGGCGGGTGCCGTAGCGCTGGCTGTGGTCGGCAAACGCCTCGCGCACGGACACTTGCCAGGCCGGCTCGGCCTTGGGCTGCTGCTGGCTGCGCTGCCACGTGTAGTAAGCGGCCGGGGCCACCCGCAGCACGCGGCAGAGCAGGCGCACCGGGACTTAGCTGGCCCGGTGGCGATGTAGCGGTAAGTGCTCATGGGGTCGGCTGGCTGAGCCTGCGCCTAGAGCAGGCAACTGACCAAGGCTTTTTTTAAAATGTCCAGCTCCTGCGCCAGCCGCTTATTGGCGGCGCGCAGGGCGCGCACCTCCGGGTCGCGGGCCTCTTCCACACTGCCGACCTCGGCCACGACTTGCGCTTGTTGCCAGCGGTAGAGCAGCTTGGGGCTGATGCCCAACTGCCGGGCCGCGGCCTGGGTGCTGCGGCTCTCGCTGGCTAAACGTAGCGCTTCAGCCTTAAAGGCCTCGTCGTATTTACGCCGTTTGTCGGGCGACGCCCCACTCTTTTTCGTAGTCATAACAGAAGAAAGATACGTCCTTCTTCTGTCCGGCATAGCTAGACCACCTCAGAGTTGACGATAATTGTCCAAGTGCGTAAAGCCGCTAGCAAACAAGAGGGGCATGCCCGCCGTCTTGCGTCCGATACCGGGAATCGAGCATAGCAACGTCATCTCCGAGCCAAAGCGTTGCTCGAGCAGTGCCAGGAGTGCGGCTTCTACGGCATCGACTTGCTGCGTCAAGATGTGGAGCATCTGTCGTACGTGTTTCAAGGCGACCTTACTGACAAAAGGTTGACGTTGCAGGGCTTCCAACGAGTTGCTGACCATCGTTTTTTGCTTGAGCAGTTGCTTGGCGACTTGTTCTAATTGCCGACACTCCACGAGCACCTGCTCCTCGGGCTGCCAGATCTTGACAGCTTGCTGTTGCCCATAGCGCAACAGCCACTGGGCATCCTTGCGGTCACTTTTGCCTTTGCTCAGGGGCATCTGAATAAAGCGCTTGATGACCAGCGGATTGAGCACGGCCACCTGCCCGCCTTGCTCGTGCAGATAATAGGCCAGCGCCAGGTTATACGTGCCGGTGGCTTCCATCACGAACAGACAGCGGGCACCACAGACCTTGACCAATTGCTGAAAACCCACTTTGCTGTTGCTCACCTCCAAGTGCTTGACCTGTTCGGCTACGAGGTAACAAACAGCCAGCGAAACTTTACTCACGTCAATGCCAACAACGGGAAGAAGCACCTGCGGAGCCATGGTGTAAAGTGAAAAGTGAACGGAAAGGAGAAAAAGGACTTCCAGAGAATCTTTATCTATCCTGACACAGGCTTCTCGGCCTCACGGAACTGTCCAAAGTGGCCCCAGAAAAGAGAAGGGATTGTCATGTAAAACGAGCTCATAGGCTCCATAATCGCTAAATCTTGCTTCTCTCTTTTCCTTTTCAATAGCTTCCCTACGGCAGTTCGGCGAACATAGGATAATCGTTGCTATAGCTCAGCCTTGGAATTTTAGCAGTTATCGTTTAGATCAATTAGCTATCTAAATATGGTACTCTAGCAAGCATAAAGCATCGTCTACCTTGCGAGGCAGTGGCAGCCTGCAAAAGTGTCTAACTACAGGATTAGAAAAACGCGTAAAACTAAAAGGACTGAATTAAAGATGCTTCAGTATATTAATTATACAATTGTTAGTGACTGAATGAAAGTCTCAGTAGGTGCACTTCAAGCGTCAGCTAAAGTTGGCGCATTTCGATTTTTTGGTGAGTGCTAAATTCGTGATAGCTTGCAGTAATGTCATGTCAACTACCACATCCGACTGGTTACCAAGTCGTGGGTCGACGCCGGTGCAGGGGCAGATATAGAATTCTAATTCGAGGCACGACGCCAGCCGCAAGTAGCACGGGTCACCGTATTCTTTGTTATGAATCTCAATCACTTTGGAAGTACTGGGTAGGAACAGCATATTGGTCATGTTGGCCCCGTGTACGGCCAGAAGCACTTCCGTTTCGCGCATTAGGCGGACTTGTTCTAATAAAGACAGTTCTTCGAAATAGACTTTTTCGAAGCCTTCCTGCCGCAGCCACTCTTCCACTTCCGGTTCGTTGCGCAAGTTGCGCAGGAAACCTGCAGCCCGCGCCGCATAAATCCGGCGAAACGGCTGCGTTGGCTCCATACCCAAAGCGGCAAGGAGTTCCTGTTGCACCTGCCGTACCAGTTCTGGACGCTGGGTAAGTGAGGTTGCCGTTAGAGTGGGCATAACGACAGAGTGGGCATTCAGTATCTGCTGAGAGTTGAGCGGTAATTGGTTGGGGAAACCTAGCAGGCGGGCACTAGTGGTAATGAACTCTGGCACAGGATGAATGTCAGAAACCTGGGGCAACAGCAATTTTATGCCCGGATAGGCACTGCGCAGTGCCAACAAGCGAGGGAGACTGTCGATCAGCCAATGGTAGTAGTTTTCTGTTGACCATTGGTTGTGGCATACGGCAATAGCAGTACCGGTCACGCGCACTTTCTCACCCAACCACTGACGTAGCAGTAACGTATCCTGAAATCGGCTCCGGAAGCGACGGTGCACGATGCTGGGCCCAAATAGCCGCAAATTGTGAAACACCGCACCATCCCAAGTTACATGCACGTTGCGTAAGCAGTAGATGTGGTAGGGGTTGAAATGTATTGGCACTGTGAGACGGGCCACTAGCGCGTGCGAGAGCATTAGGGCGTTGGCAGGAGCCACGGGACAGTAGGAAGCACGAGTCGGGAATGTTTTCTCAACCACCGCTCGTTGCAACTCCGGCAATGATTTAGCAATTTTTCTAACAACCGCATCTCCGAAAGCTTTCACTAATCTGTACATTCGATCGGACTGCTAGGAGTGGAGTTTGTGAAACACAGACGCTGCTTGAATTGCAATACCTGCTTGTAGTAAGCTATGACTTGACGATGCCGCCAAACCATTTCTTTTATCACAACTAGCGTGTGGCGTTGGCTCATTAACGGGAGGCGATTGGTTGTTAGCCAAGCCCGTGCAAAGTCAGGGCGGCACACATTTCCAACTAAACTCCACACATTGTACCCCAGATCTTTGAGTAGGTTAACGCTCACGGTGCCATCGGGCCGGCCCCACAAGGCGTTTCGGTAGGCATTGAGGCGGGTGGTAGCTCGGGCCGAATCGTAAAACAACCGGTCGCGATATGCCTCGCTCAGGCGGCCAGCCGCCATGAAATGGTGCAGATGCAGTTGCGTGGAGTACCACACCTCGTAGCCCAGTAACTGAGCGGCGTAGCATAGCTCGTCGTCTTCGCCAGCCGTTAAATAAGCTTCGCCTTGGCGGCCCGTAAATAAGCTTTGAAATCCGTGTGCCTGTAGTTGGCGCCATATCTTGCTGCGGACAAACATGCCAGCGCCCCATAGAACGTTGCGTCCTGCAGGCCCATCAATTAGCGGCGCGAAGCCGCTAACGCGGTTAAGTTGGGGTCCGGATGCGTAGCAGTGCTGAAAGGCGGAAAACCAAGCTGGCGCTGTCCCCTCAAAGGTGGCAGTATTAGGGCCACCCAGAACGCCAATTTCTGGGTGATTTTCCAGCAGTGTCACTCCCTTGTAGAGGTAATCTGCCGCAAGGCGGTTATCATCGTCGACGATACAAGCGTAGCGATAAGTTATTTGCTCAATGGCGCGTTGCATGGCCACTCTATAGCCCGGCCGGGGCTCGTATAGCTGTCGAAATGGCGCAGGATTTTCGAGAATGGCCCATACCTCGCGCGCCATCTGGGCACTGCCATCAGTACTGGCATTATCCACGAAAACAATTTCCCAAGGTAAGCCTGCTGGGTTTTCTTGCGCAGCTAAACAAGCCAGCGTTTCGGCTAGTCGAGCTGCACCATTATAGGTGCAAAGAAGAAAGGAAACCCCCAAAGATTTTTCCGGCATGCCTACAAAAAAATATTAAATACGTTATATCTGCAAGAATTAGTTGAATTTTTTTCAGTTAATTGTACACTTAAACTTATAGCTTCAACCTACTGAGTTTTACAGAACTTTATTCGGGTTTTTGATTAAGCGACACCCTCAGTTGACGCAGAGTTCTGCATTTCAGGTCACTCTAGCTGCGTAATTAGGTTTCTGGGCTTGCCAGTGCAACTCGCAGTAATATGGTGCCACGTTTTTCAAATAATCATTACGGTACTGATGACTCGCTGGGGATGTCAAGTAAAGAGCGGAAGTAAATAGAGTCAGCTGAAGATGTAAACCGGTTGTAGTAAGAACTAATGATGACCGACGCTTTTATGTTCTAGTGACTGCAGTGGAAAAAAGCCAGCTCCGTTTGCGAATTCACCCACCATTTGTTGGTTGCATCGCGCATGAAGGTGAGTTCTTGCAGGCTTCAACTGGCCACGTTATAGCTGGGGCTCTGATAATGTAGTAGGACTCGAAGAAAGTCAGCACGTAGTTCATCCAGACTTGGTCATAGAACAAACTCGCGCGGGCGTCCCGAATCTTGTATTTAAGGCACAGGCCGACCCAACAATCAAGGAGTAAAGCGAGTTGCGGATGCTGGACTAGCCCTTAAAAAGCCTAAGTTGAAAATGCCAGTGGGCAGAATGGGCTTGTCGTTGGGTTAAAACTCGTCATCGACTGGGGAGAGCATGTGGGGCGTCAACATTATTATGCCGCAGTCCAACCCTTTACATACGGCAAGAGGCCGACCCTTCAATGTCGGGGTCGAGGTAGATAACACGAGTAGCACTTAGCGTAAAGAAAAAGTGCTTGCAATAAAACGGCTTTGCCGTAGTACTTGATTCGATGATGTTAAATTTGTGACTGAGCTCACGAGGCGCAGGAATAGTTACGTTTGTGGTTGGCAGCACGGTTTAGTCCAGCGAAGGGTAGACCACTTCTTGCAAGGGCAAATCAACGAGCCCAATAATAAACTCGCACTCGGGATGCAACTGCTTGCAGGAATCAACTAACACTTCGGCCGAACTCAAGTAGTTACTCGGGCAAAGGGTGGAGGCGATTATTGTGGCCGGAGCGAGGATGAGCAAGGGGGAGCAGCGAAACCAAGCGCATAAAGCAGCGGCAGTATTTCGAAGATAAAGTGGTCTTGCCTTTATCGCTTCTGCGCCTTGCTGAGCTGATACCTCGCCCACGACCAGATCAAACGGTTATACATGCCCAAATCCTGGTTCAGTTCGAATGATTTTTTAACCAGTCGATAGGCCAGGCCCCAGTCATGGGTGCGTTCCGCCAATTCGTAGGCCTTCGTGATGAAATAGTGAGCGTAGTATTTGCCTGAAATCTGCGCCAAGCGCTTGCGGTGCTCCGCGGGAACGTGCTCTTGAATGCGTTCTATTATCTGTTTCATATCGGTTATCGATTCACCAGACATAAGCTTGTCCCAAGAAATGGCATCGGGGTGGACTCGGTACTCGGCCAGGGCGTCCAGGGTATAAACAAAAGGATAGTGCTTGGCAATGCGGACCCACATTTCCCAATCCTCGCCATAACTGTTGCCATAGAAGCTACCAAGCTCTTCGTATACTGAGCGCCTGACCACGGTACACACGTACTGTAGCTGCTGGTTTTTGGCCAAGCGCATCAACCAATCATCTAGCAGGCCATCGGTTTCAGCTAGATGCGAAGGTGTGCCAATGATACGGCTAGCCTCGTCAATGTAGGTATGATGGCTGGCAGCAGCACCGGCCTCAGGATAGATGGCCAGCAACTCACCCATTTTGTGGTAGAAACCGGGCATCACTCGGTCGTCACCGTGCAGCAAATGCACTAGGTGGCCGCGCGAGCGGTTAAGGCAAGTTTC
The DNA here is from genome assembly GCF_036387835.1 of Hymenobacter sp. Classification (GTDB taxonomy): domain Bacteria; phylum Bacteroidota; class Bacteroidia; order Cytophagales; family Hymenobacteraceae; genus Hymenobacter. The sequence continues at coordinate 38,214 of NZ_DASVSY010000124.1, forward strand.
GAAGTTACGGATGCTGCCTACGTTGCGCGGCTGTCGGTAGTAACTTATCCGGCCCTGGCCTAATGTCTCGACCAATGCCTGCACGTCGGCGTCGGTGCTGGCGTCGTCCACGACCTCGATCTGCATTTGCTCGGGTCCGGGTGCCTGAACCAGCACGTTCTTCAGTGTTTCGGGCAAGAAACCTGCGCAGTTATAGACTGGAATCATCACCGACCACTGCGGCCGGTTGATCGAGTCGGGGAGTGGCAAGATGCGCGGAGGCGTTTGCGGAAAGCGTTCCGGATCAGGATTTTTCATGCAATGGGCTAAGCCTGCAACAGCAGCTTAGCCAGGGGAAATTAGTGGAAAACTCGCGGAACGAGTGGTGTTAAGGTAAGTGGTTCAGTATTGGTTATAAAGCAGCCAGCAACCAGGACAAACTTTAGCTTCGTTAAAGTGAAATTCCCGGAATACTTTCGTAAAAGGTTGAGAGTAGGGTAACGCTGGTGTTAGGCGTAAACAATATATGTTTTCAATCAGACTTACTTCACAAGCGCTACTATCCGTCGGCTAGTGACCGGGCTTTGAGTAGAGAGGCTGCGAACAGGTTTGCCGGGCCACTCGCAAAGCTAGCAACACGGCAAGCGCGAGCAATTGCGCAGCACCTATTACCGCCCGGCGCTGTTCCTGCGTAAGTCCGCGAAGCGCCAGTAATTCCATTAACTGTGCGTTTATCAAATGGACTGGTAAACTATTTCATATTCCGTAAAAGGGCTGCTTTTGCCAAGAAGCACCTTACTTAACAAGAAATAACTTGCTAAAGCAATAAGCTGCAGAGTTAATTCTACCTTGGATTAAGCACAAGATCAGTTCATTTCTCAGTGGCTTATCCTGGGTGACCTTTCAAACCAGGTGAAGCCAGGAGTATGAATGTTCCATTCAACTTTCTGCGCATTGCTTCGAAATCATTTTAATGATAAACGTTACTAAAACCTATTTGCCTCCTCTAGCGGAATATACCGCGTACCTAGAGGGCATCTGGGGGAGGAATTGGGTCACCAATCACGGGCCGCTTGCGCAAGAGTTAGAAGAAAAGTTAAAGGTTTATTTAGGTGTCAAGCACCTATTCCTGGTAGCCAATGGCACTATCGCTTTGCAAATTGCCATCAAGGCTTTGGGCTTGCGCGGAGAAATATTGACTACGCCTTTCTCCTACGTTGCCACTACTTCCAGTATTGTATGGGAAGGCTGTCAGCCCGTTTACGTGGATATTAATCCTCGGACGCTCTGCTTGGATTCAACCCTGCTTGAACGCGCAATTACCGCCGAAACCACTGCTGTTGTAGCTACGCACGTATATGGCAATCCGTGTGAGGTAGAGGCCATTCAGCTGCTAGCCGATAGGTATGGCCTCAAGGTCATCTACGACGCGGCCCATGCTTTTGGCGTTCAGCTGGGTGGGCAGTCAATCTTGAATTTCGGGAATGTATCGGTACTGAGTTTCCACGCCACTAAGCTATTTCACACGGGTGAGGGGGGCGCTATTGTGACGGCTGACGACGAGTTGGCAGCCAAGATTTCGTCCATGGCTAATTTCGGGCACGATGGGCCGGAGCGATTCCTGGGCCTTGGCATCAACGGCAAAAATTCTGAACTCCATGCCGCGATGGGCCTCTGCGTGCTGCCTAAAGTGGCGGAACTCATTAAGTGCCGTCAGGAGCTAAGTGACCTGTACGACCAGTTGCTGCAAGGACACGGCCTGGTCAGACCGGATATAAGTGCCGAAACAACCTACAACTATGCGTACTATCCGGTGCTTTTTCCAGATGAAGAAAAGCTGATCGCAGTGATAAGAGACCTCAACGCACAGCAAATTTTTCCGCGCCGCTATTTCTATCCTGTCCTCACGGACCTTAATTATGTCCAGCCCCAACCTGCTCCAGTGGCGCGAAGTGTTGCTTCGCGAATCTTATGCCTGCCACTTGCTCATGATTTAACTGCGTGCACGGTTCATCAAATAACGACCATTGTAATTAACTGCCTGTAAGATGCGCATTGCAGTAATGCAGCCCTATATTTTTCCGTATTTGGGCTACTTCCAACTGATTACCGCTGTGGACAAGTTTGTTCTCTTCGACGATGTAAACTTCATCAAGAAAGGCTGGATAAACCGCAATCGTTTATTGGCGAACGGTAGCATTATTAGCTTTACCATCCCGCTCAATAAGGTTTCGCAGAACAAGCTCATCAAAGACATCGAAATCTCGTGCGAAACTAACTGGCGGCCCAAGCTATTAAAAACCATAACTGCGGCATATAGCAAAGCCCCTTACTTCGGGGCGATATTCCCGATTGTCACCCAAGTGCTGACTGCTAGTGAAACGCGGATTTCTGAATTGGCTCATAACAGCCTGCTGCGCGTATTGGAATACTTGAACATTGGCACAGAGGTAGTAGCCAGTTCTGCCGGCTATGCCAATGGGCATCTAAGGGCACAGCACAAAATTCTAGATATCTGCCGCCAGGAGCAAGCTCATGAATATGTCAATCCCTTAGGTGGGGTGGCACTATATGATAAAGCCTTGTTTAAAAAGCATGGGGTGAGCCTGCTTTTTCTCGAGACTGCGCTGCCTGTGTACCCACAATTCTCTTTTGATTATGTACCCGGACTTTCCATCTTGGATGTGTTGATGCACAATTCTTCGGACCAAATCAGCCAAATGCTCCTACAATACCGCTTAGTGTAAATATGTGCTAATGGAAGTTGCCACCACTTCAGCCACAATAAGCCAAGAGCTGATTCCGTTATCCGAGCCCACACGGTGGCGGACAGCCCTCCAACACGTGCCTCATGCTTTTGGGCATACCTGGGAAAATTGCTACGCTATGCAGTTGACTACGGGCTACCCTACCTACCTGTACGTATGGCAAAGCGGCGAGACAAAAGTGGTCTGCCCATTAGCGGAACGAGTGTGCCGGGGATACCGAGATGTAGTGACGCCCTATGGGTTTTCTGGGTTTGTGGGAACACAACCAACTACCAATTTTATGGACGACTGGCGTCAGTTTGCGGCGCAGGCTAGGTATGTATGCGGCTATATTGGGCTAAACTCAGTGCTCACGTACGAAGACACCCTGAGCCTGCCGGAAGCCTTCGTTTCTAGCAGACTCTACATAATGAATTTGCAGCTAAGTGCACAAGAGCTTTACCAAAAGCTGTCACAGAACAGAAAAAGACAGTTGAAGGGCTTTGAAAAGCAAAAGCACCTGTACTCCTTTGAAAAACATTCATTGAAGGAGTTCTTCATTTCCCAGTACCACGCATTCTTTGCTCGTAAGAACGCGGCGTCCACTTATAACTTGTCGTTAACAACCCTTTCCTATTTACTTGATTTAGATAAAGTAATGCTCGTTGGTTATAGCGAAAAGGGCGAAGTAAAAGCTGTGGCCGTATTTGCTTACACCGATAACGTGGGCGAATACTTGTTTAGTGTAACACTGCCTGGTTACGAGCCCCAAACAACACCATTGTTGTGGTATGGCGCGCTGCGATTGAAAGAAAAGAACGTGCCTTATCTTAACCTCGGCGGCGGTGTGACTCCAGGCGATTCCATTGCAAGCTTTAAGCAGCGATTTGGTGCTTTGGACCTGCCGCTGATATGCCTAAAGCAGGTTTACCAGGAAGAGGTATATGTTGCACTGTGCGAGCAGGAGGGGGTAGACCCAGCCAACAAGCAAGGCTATTTTCCGCCCTACCGGCGGGCCTTGCTTGCCAAGTAGGAAAAAGTGGGTGCAGCTAGTAAAACAGGAGGCCCTTACTGAAGATTTTCAGCCTATTATTGCTTCCAGATTATGTTCACTGGCTTATGAGTGCACCGAAAAGTTACTTGGAAATAGCGCGTCATTACGAAGCCTGTTTGCGCCAACATGGCGATACGCATTTGGGTGTGGATTGGCCCAACGAGAAGGACGCCTATCTGCGTTACCAGGTGATGCTCGAAGTCATTCGGGGAACCCTCGACACCCCTGTCTCGCTACTAGATTTCGGCTGCGGCACCAGCCACTTGTACGAGTACATGCAGCGCGGCTCTTGGCGGCAAGTAGAATACATCGGGCTGGATATTTCGCCTGAATACGTGAAGTTAGCACAAGCCAAGTATCCGGACATTGCCTACTATTGCGTTGATATTTTAGCCTATGATGAAGCAATGCCGGAAGTGGATTACGTGGTGATGAATGGAGTGTTTACGGAGAAGCGCGGCTTGTCTTTTGCAGAAATGTGGGAGTACTTTCAGCGTATGCTAACGAGCGTGTTTCGGCGCGTTAGGCGTGGCATGGCTTTTAATGTGATGTCGAAACAAGTGGACTGGGAGCGGGACGACTTGTTTCACCTGTCTACGGATTTGCTGTTCGCATTTCTAAAAGAAAACCTCAGCCGTCATTGGGTGCTTCGGCACGAGTATGGCCTCTACGAGTACACGGTTTACGTCTATAAAACTTCGCACGCCGCTGTGCTTCAGTATAATGTGCCCTATACGGGGTAGCTTAGTACCATGCGAGGTACGGCCGGATGCAGGTGAACGCGAACCACTTTTGACTCCCTCGTTTTTAATTGCCACATGTTCACGAAAACCGCTGAATACTACGACGCTCTTTACCATTTCAAGGACTACAAAGAAGCCTGTAGTGCGCTCTATGACCTTATTCAGAGACACGCGCCGCAGGCAAAAAGCTTGCTCGACGTGGCTTGTGGCACAGGAAAGCATTTAGAGTATTTACAGCACCAATATGCATGCGCCGGTTTGGATTTAAATCCCGAGTTGCTTGCTGTGGCTCACAAACGCTGCCCCAACGTAGCCTTGCATCAGGGCGATATGACCGACTTTCGCCTGCCACACACGTTTGATGTAGTGGTTTGCTTATTCAGTTCCATTGGTTACGTGCAAACCGTAGAAAACCTGCGCAAAACAGTGGCGTGTTTCGCACAGCATCTGAATCCGGGCGGCCTGCTGGTAATAGAACCCTGGATAACGCCCGAAAGGTATTGGGTCGACCGTATCACGGCTAATTTTATTGACCAACCGAACTTGAAAATAGCATGGATGTACACCAGCCAACTGCGTGGCCTTACGTCGGTATTTGACATCAATTACTTGGTGGGCACGTCCGAAGGCGTTGAAAGTTTTACGGAAAGCCACGTGATGGGCTTGTGGACCGACGCCGAATACCGAGAAGCTATTGAAGCCGTCGGCGTGGCCGTGCACTATAATGACCAAGGCTTATTCGGCCGGGGCATGTATTACGGCATAAAGCACTGATTAAAAACATAAATAACGAGTGTATTCGCGCAAATGCAGATTCTATGGTTCAGGGCACAGTTGATATAAGTGTGTGGATTACGACCTACAACCACGAGCAATATATTGTTCAAGCTATTGAAAGTGTCTTGATGCAGCAGACCACATTCAGCTATGAAATAATTATTGGGGAAGACTGCTCGACCGATGGTACCCGCGCAATTGTGGAGCGCTACAAAAACCAATACCCAGACAAAATTCGGTTGCTGTTGCCGGACACCAACCTTGGAATGGTGCCTATGACCAAGGCCTCATACGCATTGTGCACGGGTCGCTATATTGCTTGGCTCGACGGCGACGACTACTGGACTGAACCTCACAAACTCCAGCAGCAAGTCGAGTTTCTAGAAACTCACCCCACATTTTCTTTCTGCTTCCACAAGGTGGTGGTGCTAAATCAGCTGGATGGTTCAAAGTTTGAGTCTTATGATCCACAGCTTGAAGGTGCAAACAACGTACTCTCCACCAAACACTTTATTCGTATCTCTAATCCAGTGTACGCCCTATCGGTGGTGCATCGCAACGTGTTAGGAGATGCATTGCCCAACTGGCTCTTTACGCTACCTTACCCAGACTGGGGCTTTTACTTGGCTTTGTCGCAGCTCGGTGACGCCAAGTACCTAGGCCAGTCAATGGGCGTTTACCGCATTCACAAAAATGGGGCCTACTCGGGCCAAACCCTCAACCACAATTACAACGAGGCAATCCGATTTTTCACCTTGCTTGAAGGCCCGTTCCAGAAAGAGTTTGGCAGGCTAATAAGTGGGGTGATAAGGTATTACCGCACCCGCTTGTTCAGAATCAACTTAAAGTGCTTTCGCTTGCAGGAAGCGGCCAAACACGGGTTCTTGTTGCTGCTTAGCGCGTATGGACGTGCTGCTTGATACTGGTTTCCTTCACAGCGAGAGGGCGGATAGGGTGTCGGTTTGGGTGAGGCGGAATGGCAGCAGGGGCCGCACCACGCCCCACCACTTGCCGTACCACTGTGTACCAGTGCGGTAATCTTCTAAATCAAAGCTTAGACACTCCTCGTAGTCAAACAGATTGGTAGTGGTATCCTTGAGGACGTAAAGGGAAATGTAAAAAGAGCCGTCGTTAAGGAAGTTGCCTGGGATGGTGCATTCCCCACTCACCACACCCTTTTGGCACCTTATGGGAAGCGTTGCCACATCAAAAACGCACTCGCCAGTGTAAGAAAATAAGGTTAGGTGGGTGTTAATGTCAATGTCTTCCGTGAAGTTCCAGAACTGAAATTTAATGGTGAGTGGCGTTCGAATATCCAGCGGAGCATCGGGCTGGGTAAGTTTAGGAATTAGCTCCACTTCCTTGAATCTGATTTTGTCGTTGCCCGGCGCCTCGGTCGGGATAGTCCAGCTGCGCTTGGGATGTAGTTGTTTATTGTCGATTAAATAGTTGTTTACAATGGCTGCGGCCTCCCCGATGGCTTTGACTTGGCCTTGATGCAGCCATAGGCCTTCGTTGCACAAGCTGTTGATTGCCTGCATATTGTGGCTGACAAAAAGAATGGTACGGCCTTGGGAATGAGACACTTCCCGCATTTTGCCCAGGCATTTTTTTTGAAAATCTGCGTCACCCACCGCCAGCACCTCGTCAATTATAAGAACGTCGGGCTCCAGATGCGCCGCCACGGCGAAGGCCAAGCGCACGTACATGCCGCTGCTGTATCGCTTCACAGGCGTATCAATATACCGTTCCACGCCCGAAAAATCTACTATTTCGTCGAACCTGCTGCGAATCTCGACTTTGGTCATCCCAAGGATGGATCCGTTTAGAAAGATGTTCTCGCGGCCAGTTAGTTCCGGGTGAAAACCAGTGCCTACTTCCAGTAAGGAAGCAATGCGGCCTTTTACCTTAACGCGGCCGGTCGTGGGGGCCGTCACTTTAGAGAGAATCTTAAGCAGGGTAGATTTGCCGGCTCCGTTGCGGCCGATGATGCCCAACACCACCCCTTGTTTCACCTCGAAACTTACTTCTTTCAAGGACCAGACGTACTCACTGCTGCCTTTAGTGGTGCGGTCATTCGCTTCGCCAATTTTAGCAAATGGGTCGTCTTTTCCACGCAAGCGTGCCCACCAACGGTTCAAATCGTGACTGAGAGTACCCGTTCCAATCTCGCCCAAGCGGTACCGCTTTCCTAATTCCTCTACTTTTATGATTACACCACTCATTGACGGCCACTCGTTGACGGAAAAAACCTTAATGAAGAGCAAATCTGCCTCCGTCTCATTTGCACAGAGTTGCTAGAATTTTTCTGTATTTTACTAATACCGATGCTCCCTGATCCTTAGCAAAACGATAAAAGTAGTCGAAAAATGGTTGGCGCATCGCAAATACACCGGTCAACTTGGGGAACTAGAAGAAATTCTATAATTTTTTTGCTTTTTGAGCATTCGCGTGTTTAAAAAGAGTTAAAATAAAATAGCGTTAAGATGAACGTACTGCTCCCATGCATAGTGAGGAAAGAAACCCCTTTAAAAAACAATTAAATAAAATTTCGCCTGGGTAATTTGATACGCAATACCGTTTTCATTCTAACGAGACGTGGAAGCGAGATAAACTCTTCCATGGCATGAATCATTTGGTGGTAAGCCTCTAAATAAGTTAAATGAACAACCTTTGTAAAAGCTTGAATGCTGCTTTGTTTCACGTCTCCGGCAGAACAGGCCTATGTTAGTTATTTGCGGAAGGCGGGCTTAATACTATTCTAAGTAGATGATTGCTTTTTTTCAATTGAGGGAGGCAGAGCAAGCCACTCCACCTGCCGTTACTTCTGCGCAGCATTACTTCCCAGCTCTAACTGGTTTGCGAGCTTTAGCCGCCTGGCTAGTTTTCTTTCATCACTTCAACCCTTTCCCGGAATCGAGTATTGGCTGGCGGCTGGCACGGGAGTGGCACACAGGCGTGGCGTTGTTTTTTGTACTGAGCGGCCTGCTCATCTGCGTCCGGTACATGGATAAGGTTGAGCTAAGTAAACCCTGGTGGACGCATTACTTGCGCAACCGCTTGGCCCGCATCTTGCCGATGTATTGTCTGCTTACCTGCCTCACCTTACTAATTATTCAGCTTCGTCCCGCTTATGACGTGATGGGCTTATGGAGTCATTATAGTACAACAGATAAGTGGCTGGTGGCTGCCCTTAATCTTACTTTTTTACGCGGCTTCTTCGAGACTTTTGTCTTTACCGGAATTGTGCAGGGCTGGACCTTAACCGTTGAGGAGTGCTTCTATATTATGGCCCCATTTTTATTACTTGGATTGCGAAAAACAGCTATTGCCTTGTTGCTATACCCAGTACTTATACTTTCTGTGGGCGCTGCCCTAGTGTATTTCGCACATCACCGCTATGGCTTTTTCAATTCATTCACCTTTCTTTTCACCCTCACCTTCTTTGGCCGGTGTATTGAATTTCTAGCCGGGATGGGGCTGGCCTATTTCTTACTCAATCGGCCTAAAGTTGGATTAGCCTCGACAGTATATACTTGGATCGGACTGGCGTGGATTCTAGGTATTATGAGTTTAATGGCCTGGGTGGATGACCCAGCGCTTGCAGAGCAAGAAGTGAATTTACCTCTATTCATTTCTTTAAATATTGTCTTACTAGTCCCGGGAATAAGTGCCTTGTATTATGGATTAATTCGGGAGCAAAGCATTGTGCGACGCTTGCTGGAAACCAACTTATTTAAGTTGCTCGGCAAAGCCTCTTATTGCTTTTATTTGATCCATATGGGTGTGTTAAGTAAGTTTTTAGAGTTTCATGTAACCCACAACGTGCTACTGCGCTTCGTTATCACGAATGCTATTGCTGTAGTGTTGTTCAAATCCATTGAAGAGCCTCTGCAGCAAGCGTTAACACGACGAGGTGCGTATGCGTAGCCTATACCCGCTTTGCTACCTCAACTTAGTAGCACTCCGTAGAATTAAAAAAGGGAGGCTACAAAACTTCATTTGGGGTTTGTAATTTAAAGACCAGTGCTCGAGAAGATGTTACGCAATAAGTTTGGATAGTTGTAAAACGGACGTGGCTGTTGCAAAACTTCCCGCAGAGAATATATGAGTGCTAACCTAACCAAGGAGGCACAGGCGCAAGGTCTAGTAGCTCGGCAGCAGAATGCGCACCTACGAGGCCAATCGGCAGGCCACGGCCTTGATCTTAGCGCGCCTCGCACAAGGGCACGGGTACAATCAGATTGCGCAGGAGCTGGAGAGCTCGGGCTTTCGCACCCGTGGTGGCTGCCAATTTACTTTTCAAGCACGCTAGTTAAAGCTATGCCCTTCAGGGCAAGACTTCAGTTGCTACTCACCTCTTTGCTTCAAGCGCCTCTTGTGCTTTGTGGTTAAAGGTGAGTTGTGAGGGCGACCGGCTTTAGCCGAAACCGTCGAATTTCATTCGCTTTCAAACCTATGGACTTCCAGTCCATAGTCGTTTAGTGAGTTTCTGGCGAGCTTTTCAAGCCGAAAACACGCCTTACTTCGAGTACGAGAACAAACCATTCGGTGCCATCACCAAGCAGCTGCTCTCCAACAAACTCGACACCACCGAGGGCACCGACTCCGCCGCCATGCTTAGCTCTTGGCCCGAACCGCTGCTGTTTGATGCTGATTTCGAAATGGAGCCTGAGTCTGATGCCGTAGAAGTGCCCAACCGCCCCGTGTATCAACCGGAAGCACCAGTGGAAGAATTTATTGCAGAGCTTCGGGCGTACCACGGCGCAGTTCGCGCAAGTGCCGACCATCCCGCTACCCCGGAAGAAATCCAGGACCACATCAGCAAGCCCCCCCTCGTTAACTGGACCGAAATCGTTCAGAAATCAGAAGCCAGGTACATCGCGTGGGGACTGGAACAAATAGTTTTTCACGAACCAGACCCGGCATTTGCTCATTTGCGCGAAGACCCCGCCGAGTATGCCCGCACGTTGACCCGGCTGGTGGGCACCGCCTGGGTAATGGATAGCTTGACAGAGGAGCAGAGCAGCATTGATGTATTGCAGGAGGAAGCTGCTCGGTTGACCGGCGAAGCATACTCCGCAGACTTTCAGGCAGCTTGTGAGCAGTTCGTGCTCAAACAGCGTGAGGCGTTTAAATAGGGGGCCTTTGTGGCTACTGGTATTCTTACCAGATTGGTTGAATACTGCTGCTTGAGCCAATCGTGAGCCAATCTATTTGTTAAGAAAACGCCTTCACAGCGCCCATTTGACAAATTATCGTGGGAAGCCGACGTGTGATGAGCCAATCATGAGTCAATCAACTGGTCTTCCGTCCCAGCACCGCGGGTCCCGATTTTCTAGAGGTAACCGCCCTTTCTCAGCTCACCCAAGTGGCATGTGGCCGTGGGGGTTGCTCGCGTCCGGTTGCTCATGCACCACGGTGTTGGCGACATTGTCGTATTATTTGGCATAGAATATTTTGTAATGTTTCGCAGCAAAAAAACTTTACATTTGCACCGCTCAATACAGACCAATAGTACGTGACAGATAAACCGACAACCGCCCGCCAGAAAATCCTTGACCGCTTGCAAAAGTTGGAGCCAGGTGCCCTCGTGCGCTATAAGGACTTTGCCAGCTTAGGCATCGCGCCGGGCACCGTCGCCGTGAACCTGAGCCGGCTGCGCCAGCAAGGCATGGTGCAGCAAGTAACCAAGGGCACCTATCGCCGGCCTCTGCAAAGCCGGTTCGGCCCGGTACCCGTTTCCGAGCAGCAAGTGCTGCAGCTGCTCATCCAAACGCCCAGTAAGAAGCTGCGGGGCTACCCAACAGGGGTGGCGGCTTTTAATCTTCTGGGCCTAACCACGCAGGTGCCCCATGAAGTCGAAATTGCCACACTCCGGCCGGGCCGGCCGAAAAAAGTTGGCAATGTGCGTGTACGATTTGTGCAAAGCCGGGCTGACGTAAAGCTGGAAGAGGTGAAGCTGTGCCAGCTGCTCGATGCCCTGCGCCAGATTAAACGCCTGCCCGATACCTCGCCGGCGACGGCGTTGCAGCGCCTGAGCGAGCAGGTAAAGCAACTGCCGCCGGCCGAGAAAATCGCACTGGTTCGCCTGGCGCAGGGATACAACCCGGCGACGCGCGCCCTGCTGGGTGCACTGCTGGAAAGGCTGGGCGAAGGCAAGCTAGCCACTAAGCTGAAAGCCAACCTAAATCCCTTAACCACCTATAAGCTTGGCCTGTCCGAACAAGCCTTACCTAACCGCGCGCAATGGCAAATCCGATGACCTTGCACACCCACGAGCAGGACTTTCGCAACCTGATTACCATCACCGCGACGGCCCGGGGGATGCGGCAAAGCTTTATTGAAAAGGACTACTGGGTGACCTGGGTGCTGCGCAACCTGGCCGACTCAGCTGTGGCCGACCACGTCGTGTTCAAGGGCGGCACCTCGCTTTCCAAATGCTACGGGCTCATCGAGCGATTTTCGGAAGATGTGGACCTGGCCGTCATCCTACAGGAACAGCAAAGCGATGGTGCGCTAAAAAGGCTTATCCGCGACATTCATAAAATTGCCGGCGGCGACTTGCCCGAAGTGGACGTGCCGGACTCCACCAGCAAGCGCGGCCACAACCGGCTGGTACACCACCAATACCCGCACCTGTTCACTGACCCGGTACCGACGGCTACGGAGCACATCCTGCTGGAAATAACGGCCTTTGGGGAGCCCGAGCCGCAGAGCAAGCGCCCGTTGATTTCCTATCTGGCCCAGTACCTGCTCGACCACAAGCAGCCGGACGCCGTACAGGAGTTTGGTTTGCAAGCTTTCGACTTTAACGTGCTAAGTCTTTCGCGCACATTTGCCGAGAAAATCATGGCCTTGGTGCGCGCCTCGTACGAAGAAGACCCGCTCGCTGCAGCCAGCCGCAAGGTGCGCCACCTCTACGACCTGCACCAACTGGCCAGTCAACCCGAGGTGGAAGCCCTACTGGCTGGCCCCGGCCTGGCTCAGCAACTGGCGGCCGTGCAGCGCGACGATGCGCGGGCGGGCGTCATCGGCCCGACGCGGGAATGGAAGACCAAACCCTTGACCACCTGCTGGGCTTACGCCGGGGCAGCAGCGAACCTGCGCCAACTCCAACAACCCTACGAGCAGGAGTTACCAGGCCTGCTGCATAGCCCACTCCCCGCATTTGACCAAGTGCTGCGCATCGCGCAGCAGCTACGGGCCTACGATGGGATGTGAACAATCACATTGGGACTAGGGGGTGCCCTTCGCAAAAAAAGCATAGTTAGCCGCGCCAGCGCCAAGCTCGCCGGAACCCTTTGGCTTCCGCTTCGGCAACGGTCATCGCGTAAAATTCTCCCGCTTTGTCCAGCTTGGTTCGGTCGTACATCTGGTCGAAGGGCAGGTGATAGATTTTTTCGCCGCTGGCGGTACTGATGTGGCACTTAATCATGGGATAGGGACCAATGGCTACCTGCTCGTGAATGTGAATTCCAAGCGCCTGCGCGAAGTTGCGGGCAGTAAGGGAAAGGCTGGTCGACGTATAAAAAACGGCCGCAATATCACCGGCCGCTAACATCTGGGGAAAAAGGTGTAACTGCTGGGGTCCCTTCTGTTTATTGGCCGAATCCAGGTACAACATCACGGTCGTGCCAAAGAGCTGGTTGATGTGCTTCTCGTGAATCAGCTTTTGCTGACTCCAATATTTACACTGCACCACTTCGGTCTTACCCCCTTTGCGGCAAATCAAATCCCGTCCCAGGTCTTCTTTCCCATTTTCGATGCCGTAGTAGGAAACTTCGTAGCCGCGGCTCTCATACAAGTAGCCCACGTACCGTTCGTAGTCCCTGCCGATTTGAAAACTACTTTTTCGAGCCTGACGATACCGGTACAAGGCCCGCTGGTTGCGTTCAGCAGGGGATAACGCGGCGTACTCGCCGGGCGATAAGTACGTCTTCACCGGGTCGTCCTGTTGCGGCTGGGGCTGCTCGGCGTAGGCCTCCGTAATCTCCAGCAGTGCTTCTTCTACATCGTCTTCCCGGAACTGAGTCAGGAAGGGGAATAAGGACTCGTACTGGTCCAGGGTGTATTGAGCCAACTTCAGCTGCTCGGCCAATGCCCGTTTCTCCTGGCCAATTTGGCGAACCGTTTCGGCAGCCGTGGCAGCTGGGTTACGTTTCGTGCGCAGGTAATCAGATACTTCTTTATTCTTCAACAACACCAGGTCCGCCACGGCCGATGCCAGCCAGGGAAAACTTTTGCTTTTTTCTGTTAACAGCCTTTCCAGATTAACCACGTCTGTTTCGCGCTGCCGCAGACCAGCTTCTTCCTGCGCGAGAACTTTGCGCGATGCCGCTTCCCACTCTTCGATGGCCTGGAGTTTGGCATCGAACTGCGCCGCTGCGGCAGTAAAACTATTGACGAGTTGCTGCGTGGCAGCCAGCTTCTTTTCCAGCTCGCTGTTCACGTTGTCAAACCGCAGCATCCGGCTGATTAAGCCTTTTTCATTCGTTGTCAGCCCCATGGATACTTGTATTCTAACGCCGCTTATACTTTTTCTTGTAGCTTTTTCTGGAGGACGCTGCTGGCCAGCGCACGACTCGTCGCTCACGTAGGTGTTGCTGATAGGCCGCATGCCCTTGCATAGCCGCCGTCAACTCATCCAAAGTATTAAGGGCTTGCTCACCCTGCTGCACCGTTGCCTCATCCAACTCATCAAAGCGGCCTTGTAAGCTTTGCAGCTTCTTGCGGAAGGCCCGCTCGTCCCGCCAATCGGCAATTTTGGCCCACAAGAAAAGAAGCAGGACAAACGCGCTAATGAATACGAAAGCAGCCATGATGTTGCGTAGTGAATGGTAGCTTTTACAAATCAGCGGCTAACCGCAACTGGCGCAGCAGCCGTCCTGATTCTATGATGCTAGCTGCTCCAACAGCTTATCCACCATTCCATGAATCGTCAGTAGCTGCTGCCGCAACTCGGCAGGCGACATGACTCCTGAAGGTTCAATGCTGGCTATTTCCGCTGGCTCGTCTCCAAAAGGCGGCATACCCTGTCAAAACTGTGCCCTCCAGGGAAGAATTGATGCGGCTGCAAGGTAAACGGTACACCATTATCTGTCAATACGGTATGCCCCTTATTGGGGAGTTTATCCAGTACTCGACGCAGAAAATCAGCTGCTACCATGCGCTTGGCCTGGGGATGCAATTCGGCGAAGGCCACCTTACTGGTGCGGTCGATAGCCACAAAGAGGTACTGCCGGCCTTCTGCCGTGTGCACCTCGGCAAAATCGACGTGCAGGTAGCCAATGGGGTAGTCGTTGAATTTCTTCCTTGGCGTGGATTGCCCGTCCTCATTCAAGGGCAGGCGGCTCACGCCATGACGCTGAAAACAGCGGTGTAGGGCCGAGCGTGATAGGTGCGGGATGGTTTCTTGCAGCGCGTAAAGACGATCATCTAAGGGCAGCAGCGTGTGCTGGCGAAAGGCCACGGCAATGGCCTCTTGCTCAGCCGTGAGCACGGTAGAGGCTGGCTTCGGCCCCATCGGCGCGTCAGTCGTGCTAGGGCGCTTACGCCACTTAGATACCGTTTTGGGGTCGATACTGTGGCGCTTAGCTAGCGTTTGGAGGCTTTCCTGACTACGCTGGATACTGCGTCGTATTGCCTGCGTTGTGCGGGCGCTGCCGTGAAGTAGTTGTCCCATAACTTTTGCTGGATGCTGCGGTCGAAAGGTACACCATCACACTCTGGGACTATACACCTAACGTCAAGCCCCGGAAGTAAGGATTGCCAAAAGTATACCGCTCGATGGCCTGCGCCGCTTGCTCAAGTTTACTTGCGCGCCTAAACAAGCGGCTCAGCCGCACGTTCTCAGGGGTTGCGGTGCCCTTACTGGCCGCTCGGATACCAGTTGCGCAGCCGCACGTCGATTTTCTGGTTGGCTGCGTTCACCGTTTTCTTAAAGCCGTCCACGTCGCTCAGCCCATTCTGGCCCCGATAGTGGTAGGGGTACACAATGCCTGGTTTGAAGGCCAATACCGCCTGCGCCGCCTGCTGCACGTCCATGGTGTAGGGTAGGTTCATGCACACGAACGCCACATCGATGTTCTTGAGCGCGCGCATTTCGGCAATGTCTTCCGTGTCGCCCGACAAGTACACATTTTTGCCGCCCAAGTTCAGCACATAGCCATTGCCCCGGCCTTTGGGGTGCCGCGCGTCGGCCGCTTCGGGCAGGTTGTACATAGGAATAGCCGACACGTGCAAACCGAGCGTGTCGAATTGCTGGCCGTTGCGCAGTGAGCGTATGTGCCCTTTGTAAGCGGGTGGCAACTGCTCGGCTACCGCTTGGGGTACCACCAGCAGGGCTTTGCCAAGGGAGAGGCCCGCCAGCGTCTTCGGATCTAGGTGGTCACCATGAATATCGGTGATCAAAACCAGGTCGGGCGCGGCGAGTCCGGCATAGGCCTGTGCGCCGCCGTAGGGGTCCACGTAAATGGTTTTCCCATTCCAAGTCAACACCACGCTGCCATGGGTGATAGGCTGCACCGTGAGGGGACCATTTTTAGTTGGAATCTGGTCGGCGACGACGCGCGGGGTGGCCGCAGCGGGGGTGGTTTGGGTTGGCGCCTGAAGTGCAGCAGTCGCCAGCGCGGCTGTGAGGAGGAGGATAAGTTTCATCCGTTAATTGCCTGTGGAAGAAGAGGTAGGACCGACTGTTTCCCGTGGCAGGGCCTCATAAGAGCAGCCGCCACCGAAAACCGCAACAATAACCAAGCCGCCCCCGACAAGTTCAGTTCCGCTCCGCGCGTGGGCCATGGCCGGCTCTGGCCGGTGCGCTGATCTTGGCAGAGGCGGGTATATGTTAATAGAAGACCAAGTAGCCGACAAGCCCGTGGCCCCGGCCGGCGTTTGCTGCTGGTGCCCGACCTCTTGCTTCCACGGTATTCAAGCCGCTGCTTAAGTGACCCGATACGGGTGGGTTAAAGTATAAATTGCTGCCCCGTTTGCGTTTAGCCCGTTATACCAATCAAGGCCAAGCGCAAGCGTTAAGGACGTCTTGGTTGCTGATACACGATTTTCCCGTTGATAATGGTCAGCACACTACGGAGGTTTGGTAGCTGCGCCGCTGGTACGCTGAACACATCGGCGGATAAGACGGCCAGATCCGCTAGTTTGCCGGCCTGCAGGGTTCCTTTGCTGACCTCCGCGAATTCGGCGTAAGCCGAGCCCACCGTGTACGCCCGCACGGCCTGCTCGCGGCTCAGGTTTTCACTGGCTGTTGCTTGCCGGGTCGTGACCAGCTGAATAGTAAGAAACGGATTGGTGACGCCATCGGGCCCTAGGGCGATGGGGATGCCTAGCGCCAGCCAGCTGCGCAAGGGGCTGCGCATGCCGTACTGCGGAGTATGCACGATGATAATCCCTAGCTGCTTCACGTCTGGGGCGGCCGCCGCCGTGATGCCGGTCCCGTGTTCAATTCGCACGCGTTTGCGTTTCCAGACCTCGGCGGGCGCCAGCTGCTTCATCAGCTGCAACACCAGGGTGGTGGCGCTGTCTCCCGTGACGTGTAGCAGCAACTGCCGGTTACTGGTCAGCGCTTCCCGCAGCAGGCATTGGAGCGTGTCGGGCGGAAAGTTCAACCGCCCATACCACCCAGGCCGGCCCGGATAGGGAGTGGTGCGCAGCGCATTCTGCTCCAGCGAGGTGCCATCGACCATGTACTTGACGCCCGAAAAATATGTCAGCGAATTGCCGACTTGGGTTGGCAAAGCCCATTCCTGCAGGTTGCGGCCTTTATCGGTGGTGCTGGGCATGGCAATGATACGAGTGCGCACGGGCAGGGCAGCCTGGGTGAAGTAGCGCCGGGCGTCGTTTCCCGAAAGCAGGCTGCTCATGTTTTGAACTGAGGTGATACCGAAGGATAGTTGCTGTTGGGCATAGATTTGCATGGCTTGAATCAACTCTGGTGAGTTAGCTGTAGCCACGGCCTGCCAGAAAGGAAACTGAGCGTACTCGTAAAGAGGGCCCGCTAGTTGGGTGGTGCCAGGTTGGCGCGCGTACCAGCCACCAAGCGGGTCCGGGGCCGTATCCGCCAGATGCAGGGCGCGCAACGCCTGACTGTTGACGACCATGCCGTGCCCCCACGGCACGCCCAGCATCACCGGGTTGTTTGGGGCCAAGCTGTCGAGCCAGCGCCGTCCCGCCGTAGGGTCGCGCAGCACCGTCAAGCCCACCGGGCCGCTCAGCCACTGCCCAGGGCGGGCTCGGCCGACCAGTTGTTGCAAGGAGTCGGCTATTGCTTGCCGGGAGAGTCCGGGGACGGAAAAGGGAGCCACGAACATATTGGCCGTCTTCACTGCACCCAAGTGGTCGTGAGCATCATTGAAGCCCGGTATCCCGGTTTTGCCTTGCACGTCTAGGACTTTTGTGCTGGCAGTAGCCAGTTTGCGGAGGGCGGCACTTGTGCCCGTAGCCATAATGTGGGTGCCCTGAATGGCCACGGCCTCGACGTAGGGCTGGGCCGGGTCGGCAGTAAAGAACTTGCCGTTCAGCAGGAGCAGGTCGGGGCCCGGCGCGGGGCGGTTGGCGGTAGAGTGGTGGAGAGTAGCTAACTCAGAGAGCGGTAGAGACGTTTGGGCGCGGTCTGGTACCAGGCAGGCACAGGCAACGAAGGCGAAGAGAAAGGCTTTCATAAGGCAGTGAGGACTATACCGGCAAAGCACGGGCCCTAGCTCGCAACTGCGTTGTAAAAAACCGACATTATGGCCCGCCGATCCGCGCATCGCCCCCGGCGAAATGCACGTAGGCCTGGTCGGCGGCCAGCAGGCGGGGCGGCGTCATGCCAGCAAATTCATGGAAATCACGCAGCAGGTGGCGGTAGTCGTAGTAACCGCTGCGCACGGCCACCGTCAGCCAATCCAGGGTTGGCTGGCTGGCTTTGAGGCGATAGGCCTGATCGAAGCGAACCAGGCGGGCGAAAAGTTTGGGCGACAGGCCGACCCGCTCGATAAAGCTGCGCTCGAACTGCCGCGGGCTTAGGCAGGCCTCGGCCGCGAGGTGCTCCAATGGGTGGGTGGCGCGTCCGGTCGGCAGCAGCACGGGTAGCAGGTGGTCGAGGGGGCGCTCGGGCCGAGCCCGGCGACGACGCTGGGCCCCGAGCAGGAAGGCTTCGATTGTGGCCAGCATGGTATCATAGTCGGTCAACTCCGCCAAGCGGGTTTCCACTTCGCCCACTAGAGACCCAAGCAGCGCTCGTCCCTCCACGGCGACATCCAGCAGTTCTTTCACCGGCACATCCAACAGCCGATGCAGCCCGCCCGGCCAAAATACAACGCAGAGCAGGAGGTGGTCGAGGCCGAACTGCAAGGCCACGGGCTTCACCTGAGGTCCTACTACAAAGCTAGGAGGCATGCGGTGCGGGCTCGTTTGACCGGGGGCCAGGGTGTGCAACGCGTCCCGCGGATAGAAATACAGGCAGTGGTGGGGGGTTGGGGGCATCGGCTTGACAGCATGCGCCGGGTCGCCGCCCTCGTAGCGGACGTGCATGAGCAGGTAGTGCTGTACAAAAGGCCGCAAGGACGAGGCGGGCAACTGAAAGCGAATTACCATGAGGTAGCGAGTAACAGTTGGGGTAGCACCAGAACCGGAACAAAAGTATCAGGTAAGAGAATTTGCGTAGGCTGGTGACTCAAATACCATCTTGGTGCAACATCCTGCCGGCTGACCGGTCTCATCGGTAGATGAGTGATTTGACTACCTCTCCTGTAACAGACCAGCAGCTTGTTGCGCAGGTGCTGGGGGGGAATACTGCGTCTTTTGGGCAGCTTGTGCGGCGCACGGAAGGCTTGGTGACGCAATTGGTATTCAAGATGATTCGCCATCCTGCCGACCGCCCGGATGTTGCGCAGGAAGTGTACCTAAAGGTGTTTAAGAGCTTGGCTGGATTCAAGTTTCAAGCAAAGTTTTCGACGTGGGTTGGCCAGATTGCCTACAATACCTGCCTGCATTACCTGGAGAAGAAGCGGCTGGTGCTGGTGGACTTGTGGGAGCAAACGCCGGATAACTCGTTGGAAGAAGGCCGCCAGGCCCTACCAAACCTGGTTGCCGGGCCAGACTACGACCCTGAAACCGCCCTTTTCGAGCAAGACCTGACCGGCATTTTAAGTACGGCTATCGAGCAGCTTCCCCCGCTCTATCGCACCTTAATTTCCCTCTATCACCAGCAGGAATTAAGTTACGAGGAAATCGCGCAGATAACTTCCTTGCCAGATGGGACCGTTAAAAATTACCTTTTTCGGGCGCGGCAACTATTGAAGCAACGATTGCTGGCTACCTACCAACGAGACGACTTATGACAAAGCCCCATCTTTCCGAGTATGACCTGCAGCTAGCGGCTGAATCCGCCCCGTTGCCGGCGGCTGAGGCCTACCATCTGCTCGACTGCCGCCTGTGCCAGGCCCGGCTAGCCAATTACCAGCATCTATTTGCTGCCACGGCCCGCCTACCGAAGCCCGCTTTTGACTTCAACCTCGCGGCCACCGTGCTAACCCAATTGCCTAAGACCAAACCGGCTTTTCCCTGGGTACTCGGTATCGTGGCTTTCCTCATTTTAGGCGTCGTTAGCGCGTTTGTGGCCCTGCTTGGTGGCATGCTATTGCAGGCATTTCAAAGCTTATCGACCGGGCTGGGAGCCGGGCTCATGGCGGTGGGTGGCTTTGTTGTGGCCGGGCTGTGCCTGGAGTTACTAGCTCAGCATCGCCGGCAAATGCGCCAACTCACTTTTTCATAATTTTTTGCAACATGATCGGCTTTGCCCGGTCTCATCCAGTACCGCCACAAGGCTCGACCTATGAAAAGTTTTTGGTTGCTTCTGCTTTTCTGCCTGACTGCCTGGGGAGCTTCGGCTCAAAGCGCCTCACTGCCGGCCCTTGATAACAACGCGTTGGATTTCGCACGACACGTCTTTCTGCCCGGATTGGCACTTTTCCTGCTTGGGTACTTCGTTTTGGCCGCTATAAAATTGGTCTTGAATTACCTGCTGAAACGGCAGATAGTGGCGGCGGCCGTTTCGGAAAGCATAGTCGAGCGCCTACTACCCCGCCCGCAGGACGAGCAGAACAAGGTGGTGAAGTGGATCGCGCTGCTGCTGAGCAGTGGCGGGGGGCTCCTGCTATGCAGCTTTTACCTGCCCCTAGGACTTCACTCCGTTATTATTCTGCTTTTCAGTACCGCGCTTGGCTTTTCAGCTTACTACCTCTTCTTACGCCGCCAGATGGAATAGGTCTTCCTGATGCTTTTCTACTCTCTTGCCTCACCAGGAGTAGCGGGTTTTGGTCGTCGGTGCTTGTGTTTGCTCATGCCGCTTACTAGGGTGCACGCCAGCCGCTTAAGGGGCAAAACTGCTTGGTAGTCAGTCGATAG
This sequence comes from Hymenobacter sp., assembly GCF_036387835.1. Lineage (GTDB taxonomy): Bacteria > Bacteroidota > Bacteroidia > Cytophagales > Hymenobacteraceae > Hymenobacter. The sequence continues at coordinate 58,916 of NZ_DASVSY010000124.1, forward strand.
CGCTACTGCGCGAATACAAGTAGAAGCTGTTTAAGAATTCGTAAGACCGTCATCATATGTTTGTGGTGGCACCCCTTTGGGCCAGGCCGCAGTTCGTCATTGGTCGAGAAGACCGTTCAGCATGCTGGCACCCGTTGGGCCGCCGGCCCGTGAGCCCGGACAGTTCAGTGGTCGTCATAGGCCG
>NZ_DASVSY010000125.1:0-37065 GCF_036387835.1 Hymenobacter sp.
TGTTACCATCCTGCGCCAGCAAGGCTTAGGCGGCGACATCGTTAACATTGCCAGCAAGAACGGGCTGGTGGCGGGCCCCAACAACGTGGCCTACGGCACGGCCAAAGCGGCGCAGCTGCACATGAGCCGCTTGCTGGCCGCCGAGCTCGGGCCCGACAAGATCCGCGTCAACACCGTCAACCCCGATGCCGTGCTGCGCGGCTCCAAGATTTGGGAGGGCGAGTGGGCCGCCGGCCGGGCCAAGGCCTACGGCATCTCGGTGGAAGAGCTGCCGGCCCACTACGCCAAGCGCACCTTGCTCGGCGAGGAGCTGCTGGCCGAAGACATTGCCAAGGCCGTGCGCGTGTTCGTGGATGGTTCCCTGAGCAAGAGCACCGGCAACGTGCTCAACGTAGATGGCGGCGTGGCCATGGCTTTTGTTCGCTAAACCAATAAGTTAGCGGAAGGAGCATCTCAACGTAAGGTAGTTGGGCTGGCCTCGGCTAACTCAGCTAATCTGCGCTGATGTATAACAGTGCAATTCATTGTAAATAGGAGACCTGATAGGCCGATTCAGTAATCGGCCCGTCAGGTTTTCTCCTTTCCATGCATCGGGCGAGCAAAAAGTGCGCTAGTAGAAAGTTCCGGCAACGTTCCCGGTAATTTTTACCAGGAAAAGTTGGCTTTATAACTGCTAAAACAAGCGGATTTAAGTATTTTCAACCACCCGAAGATTTTCCGTCCGCTCTTTCCTAAGCGGAGATACGGTGAATTTGGAGTACCGCTTCTGAAATAGATCTTTAATCATACAATCGATTGCACAACAAACGATAACTGACTACACTTCTGCTTCACGGCACTCCGCTCCATTAATTCCCACCTGTTTTCTTCCTCCACCATGATCTACAAATCCGCCTCCCGCGACCGAAACCCGAGTATCGGTCTGGCCGAACCCCGAGAAATGCTGGTTGCCCCCGAGTTCTATAAGCTTCAGTTAAAGCCCCAAGACAAGACACCAAAATACAAGCAGATCGTGCAGTCGGTGATTACGGACATCGAACGGGGCCTGCTGAAGAACGGCGACCAACTTCCTTCCATTAGTGAGCTGAGCGTAGAGTACTACATTGCCCGCGACACCGTCGAGAAGGCTTACCGCGAACTGCGCGAGCGAGGCTTCATCACGTCGGTACAAGGCAAGGGCTACTACGTGCAAGCCAACGACAATACCAAGCTTAAAATCCTACTCGTATTCAATAAGCTCAGCTCCTATAAAAAAATTATCTACTACGCTTTCCTTGAAGCCTTAGGCGAAGAGGCCACGGTGGACCTTCAGATCCACCACTACAACGTGCATTTGTTCGAGGAAATCATTGAAAAGAGCCTAGGCAAATACAACTACTACGTGGTGATGCCGCACTTCACCCTGGACACCGAAAAAGCCACGTATCAGAACATTTTAAACAAGATTCCCTCGCAGGAACTGGTGCTGCTCGACAAGGATATTCCGGAGCTGAAGCACGATTGCCTGCGGGTATTCCAGGACTTCGACAAAGACATTTTCGGGGCGCTGGAAAACGCGGCTGACCTGCTCGAAAAGTATTCGCGCCTCGTGCTGATTCTGCCGAGCGATGCCAACCACCCCGAGGAATTGCCATGGGGGTTCCGCTCGTTTTGCCTGCTGCACAACAAGACGTTTGCAGTGGTTGAAAACGCCATGAACGAGGTCCTGCAAATTGGTACCGCCTACGTTGTTATTCGGGAAACCGACTTGGTAGAACTAGTCAAAAAGATGCGACAGACCAGCTACTTATTGGGCCGGGAAGTTGGCATTATTTCTTTCAACGAAACCCCGCTGAAAGAACTGCTGAACATGACGGTTATCACCACTGATTTCGAAGCCATGGGTCGCACCGCCGCCACCCTGCTGCTCGAAAAGCAGCGCGTGAAAGTAAAGAACCCGTTTTACACCATTCGCCGCGGGTCGTTGTAAGGAATAGCCGGTAAGGCGAAGCAGGATTAGAAAGGTAAAAAACTAGTTCCCCTTCTCAGTTGAGGAGAGGAACTAGTTTTTTACCTTTTAAAAATGAATAGCTAAACAACTAGTAACTCAAAAAACACGACACACAGGAGAGTTCAGAACAGTTCAGCGGGGCAGGCGCAGCTAATTTGCTTGTACTACCACGGCTTCCACCACTCGGAGGCGAAACCAGCTAGCCGGCTTGTGCCGATGGCGGCACTTTGCCTCCCTAAACTCGACCTAATATGCTTTCCGAATCCCGCATCCAAGACCTCAACCAGCCCTTGCTGGAAGAACATCAGTTGCAGTTCAACTTTCTGACCGATCTGCTGGTGCGCCGCCAGCTCGATGCCGGGCAAGTGGTGCAGCAGCTCATCGATTTTCAGGTGGCTATTCCGAGTTGGGCGCTAGGGACGGGCGGCACGCGGTTTGGGCGGTTTCCGTTGGGCGGCGAGCCACGTAACCTGGAGGAGAAGATTTCGGATGTGGGCGTGCTGCACCAGCTCAACCGTTCTTCCAACTCGATTTCACTGCACATTCCGTGGGATATTCCGCAGGACATTCCGGGCTTGCAGCAGCTACTGCAAGAGCAGAGCTTGGTGATTGACTCGGTGAACTCCAACACCTTCCAGGACCAGAAAGACCAGCACTATTCCTACAAATTTGGCTCGCTGAGTCACACCGAAGCGAGTACGCGCCAGCAAGCCATTCAGCACAACATCGACTGCATCCGGCACGGCCGCGACTTGGGCGCCAAAACCCTGACCGTGTGGCTGGCCGATGGCTCCAACTTCCCCGGTCAGCAGCACTTGCGCCGGGCATATCTGCGCACGCAGGAGTCGCTGGCGGCTATCTACGAGGCCATGCCAAGTGACTGGAATATGCTGGTTGAGTACAAACCCTACGAGCCCAACTTCTACTCGATGGTGATTCCGGATTGGGGCACCTCCTACTCGCTGTGCCAGTCGCTCGGCCAGAATGCCAACGTGTTGGTGGATTTGGGCCACCACTTGCCCAACACCAACATCGAGCAGATTGTGGGCCGCTTGCAGCAGTTTGGACGCTTGGGCGGCTTCCACTTCAACGGCTCGATGTACGGCGACGACGACCTGACGACCGGCAGCATCAAGCCGTTCCAGCTCTTCCTCATCTTCAACGAGCTAGTGGACGCGGCCCGCGACCAAGCCGTGACCAACCCTACGGTGGCGTATATGATAGATGCCAGCCACAACGTGAAAGACCCGCTGGAAGACCTCTTGCAGTCGGTTGAGAACATTCTCACGGCCTATGCCAAGGCCTTGCTCGTAGACCGTGCCGCATTATATGAGGCGCAAGAGAAAAACGACGTAGTGCGAGCCGAAGAGATTATGCGCGATGCCTTCTTGCTGGATGTTCGGCCGCTGGTGGCAGAAGCGTACCATCGGGCGGGTGGGGCCCTGCGGCCGGTAGCGGCCTACCGCGCCGCCGGTATCCGTGAGTTGCTGATTCAGCAGCGCGGCAAACTCAGCTTATCCACTGGTCTTTGAGCTACAGGCTGTAAGCTCTTCGTTGAACATCAGCTTGCAGCTCACAGCCTGTAGCTCTCAAAAACTCCTCCATGAAAAAGTCTATCTACGCGGTATTTGATATTGGCAAGACCAATAAGAAGCTGATTCTCTTTGACGAGGACCGGCAGATTATTGACGAAAACCAGCACATCTGCACCGACTCGCTTGACGACGATGGGTTTGTGTGTGACCACCTGCCGCGCCTGACGCAGTGGGTGCAGGACCACTGGCAGCAGCTGCGCAACCACCCGCACTACACCGTGAAAGGCGTCAACTTCACGGCTTACGGCGCCAGCTTCGTGCACCTCGATGCCGGCGGCCAGCCCATGCTACCGCTCTACAACTACCTCAAGCCGATGCCCGAGGAAGTGATGCAGCGCTTCTACTCGATGCTAGGGCAGGCGTCAGAAGATTTTGCAGCCGAAACCTGCTCGCCGCAGCTCGGCATGCTCAACTCGGGGATGCAGCTGTACTGGCTGAAGTATACCAAGCCCGAATTGTTTGCGCGCATTCACACCTCCCTGCATTTGCCGCAATACCTGTCGTACCTGATTTCCGGCGAGAAGTTCAGCGACTACACTTCGGTGGGTTGCCATACCAACCTGTGGGACTTCGAGCGAGGCCAATACCACAATTGGGTACGCCGCGAGGGTATCGAGGAAAAGCTAGCGCCACTTACCAAAGACTCAATTGCTTCGGTGGTCGATGGCATACTGGTGGGCGTGGGCCTGCACGACAGTTCGGCCGCCGTCATGCCCTACCTGGCCGAAACCGACGAGCCTTTTGTGCTGGTTTCAACCGGCACTTGGTCGGTGACCATCAACCCGTTCAATAGCCAGCCCCTCACCCCGGAGCTACTGCGGCGCGACAGCCTGACTTTCCTCACGCCCGGCGGGCAGCCCATGCGCGCCGCCCGCGTGTTCCTCGGTCGGGAGCACGACTACCAAGTCGAACGCATTGCCAATCACTTCCACGTGAAGCCCGATTTCTACCGCTCCCTGGTGCTGGCCCGCCCCTACGACGAGGCTTCCGCCAGCTTTCAGCCTGCCTGCATGGCCGGCACTGGTCCTTTTCCTGACCGGCCCGCCGCCGAGTGGGATCTCACCGGTTTCCGCACCGCCTCCGATGCGTATCAGCACCTCATGCACGGCCTCATCAACCTGCTGCTCGAATCCATTCATCTGGTGTGGCAGGGCGAGAAAATCATCTACGTCGATGGTGGCTTTGCGCGCAACCCACTGTTTATGCAAACCCTGAGTTGGAACTTCCCCGGCGCCGAAATTCGCACCCTGGAAGTACCCCAAGCCACTGCTCTCGGTGCCCTCGTGCATTTGGAACAAGGCGAAGCCTGGAAGAAAACGCAGCTGTTGTTTACCTGATGATTGTTGATTGTTGATTGCTGATTGTTGATTCATACCTACTAACAACCATCTATTAACAATCAACAACTATCAATCAACCCTTATTCCTTTAGGCTGTTGCTAGTGTATTTGATGAGAGTATTAATGCTTTTAGGTAAAAGTTGGAGTTGGGTGAAAATGTAAGTGTACTGCTCGACAGTGAGTAGTTGCCGCACTTTGGCTTTCTCGTTCCAATCCAATGCCTCCATTAACGAGCCGCGGGCTATACGATAGAACTTGATTTTGTCCTTCTTCCCGTAACGCCCAAACCCTTCGGCCAGATTAGCCGAAATACTATCGACTGCTCGAACGAACTGCGTCCCGACGGTACTCTGCGCCAGATAATTCCAGTTCAGCACAATCTCCCAAACGCGGTTTCTTAAGTTGAAGCTTACACGATACGCTTCTACATCACCTAACTTAAAATGACGGATCGATTCTTCCATTATTCAATAACCATCAAAATAGAACAACCAACAATTCAACAACCAAAAAATGAAAGTCGCCTTATTCGTGCCGTGCTACGTCGACCAGTTCTACCCGCAGGTAGGCATTGCGTCGTTGCAGCTGTTAGAGAAGTTAGGCGTAAAAGCGAATTTTCCAGCGGCACAAACGTGCTGTGGGCAGCCGCTGGCTAATAGCGGCTGCGAGAAGGACGCGTTGCCGATTTACCGGCACTTTGTGGACACGTTTTCGGATTACGATTATGTGGTGGCCCCGTCGGGAAGCTGCGTGTACCACGTGCGCAAGCACTTCGACAAGCTGGATCAGACTCTTGACGTCCAGCAAGTACGCACGGGCACTTACGACCTGATTGATTTCATTACCACGGTACTCGGCGTGAGTGAAATACCCGGCACCTTCCCGCACCGCGTGGGGCTGCACCTGAGCTGCCACGGGCAGCGCGGTTTGCATCAGGCCAACGAATCGGAGATGACGCCGGTGCGCGACGGGCAACTTCGGCGGCTACTCGGTTCCCTCAACGGCATTGAGCTGACGGAGCTGGACCGCAACGATGAGTGCTGCGGTTTCGGGGGCACGTTCTGCGTTTCGGAAGCGGCTATTTCGGCTCGTATGGGGCAAGACCGGGTGGCCGACCACGTGCGCAACGGCACCACCGTGCTAACGGGCGGCGACATGTCGTGCTTGATGCACCTGGAAGGCATTGTGCGGCGCCGGCAGTTGCCCATGCGCGTGTTGCACGCCGCCGAAATCCTGAATGGCATCAATTAACTTTTTTATGCTGAACGACTTATATGCTTAACTGTATTCGTCACGAACCAGCTTGCGAGAACGGTGTAGCGACGCGACACTTCGCGTCTCCTCATTGCTGAGGTTGTTTACAAGAACTCCATTTTGGTCGTTCAACACCGAGACGCGAACCGAAGGTCGGCAAAGCCAAGTGTCGCGTCTCTACACCGTTCTCGCAAAACGATTTTCGCAGCACGCTTCGGAACGAGTTAACAAGCAACACCCAACAATCAGCAATCAACCGAATGGACCACGCCACCCGAGCCGCCAAATTCATCGGCGACGCCGACCGTACTACCTGGCACGACGAAACGCTTTGGTTTGTGCGCGCCAAGCGCGACAAAGCGGTGTACGCCGTGCCTGAGTTTCAGGACCTGCGCGAGCTGGCCTCCCAAATCAAAGACCACACCCTGAGCAAGCTGGACACTTACCTCGAGCAGTTCGAGGAGCAGGCCAAGCGCAACGGCGTGCACATCCATTGGGCGGCCGATGCTGCCGAGCACAACACCATCATCCTCGACATCATCCGGCAGCACAACGCAACTCGTGTGGTCAAGAGCAAATCGATGCTGACCGAGGAGTGCCACTTGAACCCGCACCTGCTCAGCAATGGCATTGAAGTGGTGGACACGGACTTGGGCGAGCGAATCATTCAGCTGCGCGACGAAGCCCCGAGCCACTTGGTGTTGCCCGCTATTCACTTGAAGAAGGAAGACGTGGGCGAAACGTTTTTCAAGCACCTCGGCACGGCCAAAGGGGAAGTCGATCCGCAGGTGCTCACGGAGGCCGCCCGCCAACACTTACGGGCGCGGTTTCTGGCGGCGGAAGTAGCTATTTCGGGTGTCAACTTTGCGGTGGCCGAAACCGGCTGCGTAGTTATTTGCACCAACGAAGGCAACGCCGATTTAGGCGTGAACCTGGCGCACGTGCACATTGCGGCCATGGGCATCGAGAAGCTAATTCCGCGCCTTTCCGATCTAGCAGTATTCACGCGCCTGCTGGCTCGCAGTGCTACCGGGCAGCCCGTCACCACCTACACCTCGCACTACACCAAGCCGGCCGCTGGCAAGGAGATGCACATTGTCATCGTAGATAATGGGCGCACCAAGCAGCTCGGCCGCCCCGATTTTCGGGCTTCCTTGAAGTGCATTCGGTGCGGGGCCTGCATGAACACCTGCCCCGTGTACCGCCGCAGCGGCGGCCACTCCTACGACTTCACCGTGCCCGGCCCCATCGGGGCCATCCTGTCGCCGAACATCGACATGAAAAAGCACAGCTCCCTGCCGTTTGCCTCCACGCTCTGCGGCTCCTGCTCCGACGTGTGCCCCGTCAAGATTGACATTCACACGCAGCTCTACAAGTGGCGGCAGGTGCTCGGTGAAGCCAACGAAATACCGGCCTCCAAGAAGTGGAGCATGAAGCTCATGGGCCGCCTCCTGACCAGCCCCAAGGCTTTCGGAGTAAGCGGCAAACTGGCGCGGCAGGGCATTAAGTTTCTCCCCTACAGCCTCACCCACGCCCGGCACTTCAACGTGTGGGCGGTGGCTAGGGAGCTGCCTGCGCCACCCAAGCAGAGTTTCCGCGAGTGGTATCAACAACAGGCAAACAATCCCGCATGAGTAATTCACGCGAAAAAATCCTGGCCGCTACCCGGGCCAACAAACCCGCCGAAACGCCCCTACCCCCCGTCCCCGATTTTGCCGGCGACGACTCTACGGAGCGGTTCACGCAAGTTCTGACCAGCATCGGTGGTCAGGTGGCGTGGATTGATGGCCCCGAGCAGTTATTGTCGGTGGTCAAGCAACTGTTTCCGGAGTCCCGGCTTTCGGCTTCTCCCCTCTTCCCGGCGACGGTACCCGTAGATGCGCTGACCCCAACCGAAGTACTCGCCGATGTTGACTTAGCGGTGCTGCCCGGCGAAATTGGTGTGGCGGAAAACGGCTCTATTTGGCTGCCAGAAGTCAATATGCTCCACCGCGCCCTACCCACTATCACCCAACATCTGGTGCTGGTACTCGACCACCGCCGCATCGTGGCCACCATGCACCAAGCCTACGCACAACTACCTTCTACCGGCGGCTACGGGGCTTTTGTAGCCGGCCCCTCCAAAACGGCCGATATCGAACAGTCGTTGGTGATTGGGGCACATGGGGCACGCAGTTTGGTGGTGCTGCTGTATTAGGCTGTAGCGCGGCCATCCGTTCCGCGCTACATCAAAAAAGAAGCGGCTTCCAGGTAGAAGCCGCTTCTTCGCACTTGTTCTTCACTTCACTTTAAAACTTCATGCCGGCGCTGTTTTGGATGGCTATCGGCTCCTGGTCTTGGGCGGTGATGTTCACGTTTTTCACGCTCCAGCCGGTGCCGTAGTTCACGCCGCCTGCCGTTTCGGAGGTCATGGTGATGTTGTCCAACGACATATTTTCTAGCAGCGAATTAGGCTGGCCTTCGGCCGAAACGGCGGTTTTCGCGTTGCGCACCCGCACGTTGCTGATGTGCACGTCGCGGTAGTGCGGAACGCCTTTTTCGGCGGGCTCTACTTTGTTAAGCATGGCTTTCCAGTGCGCGGGCAGGGTTTCCAAGGTATAGCCGGCCGGCAGCGAGGAGTAGCTGTACGCCGCATTCCAGTTCATAGTCATCAGAATGGCCGTGCCCACGCCGTCCATCTCAATGTCATCCACTACAATATCTTCCACAATGCCCCCGCGTGTCAGCGCCGATTTGATACGGATGCCGAGTTTGGTGCCCTTGGCTTTCAGGCCGCGGGCAATGACGTGGCGAATGCCGCCCGACGTTTCGCTGCCGCAGGTGAAAAGACCGGCGCCGGCGCCGGCTACGCAGTTCTGGATGAGGATGTATTCGGTGGGGCGGTTTACGCGCAGGCCATCCCAATCGCGGCCCGCTTTCAAACAGAAGTTGTCATCGTTGCAGTCGATGTCGCAGTTTTCCACCAGCACGTAGGAACTGGAGTCGATGTCGATGCCGTCGGTGCTTGGGCCGTGCCCGCCGATGTTGTTGCGAACAATGAGGCCGTCGGCCGTAACGTTCTTGGAGTAGAGCACGTGCACCGTCCAGAAGCCGGCGCGCTGCAGCGTAATGTTCTTGAGGGTGATGTTGCTGGAATTGGCCACCAGCAGCGTGCGGGGGCGCTTGGCGTCGTAGTCGACTATCCAGCGCAGCCCCTTGGGGTCGTACTCTTTGCGCATAGCCCAATACTTATCCCAAAACGGCTTGCCCTGCCCATCGATGGTACCCGTGCCGGTGATGGCGACGTTGTCTTGGTCGAGGATGTTGATGAGGGCGGCGGGCCAGGTCATTTCGATGCCGGCAATGCGTGAGGGAATTTCCGGGTAATCCTTCAGGTCCTGGCTGCCAAGCAGGGTCACGCCTTTGTCGAGTTGGAGCGTGACGCCTTTCTTGAGGAAGATAGAGCCGGTGAGGTACTGGCCGGGGGCGAAGGTGACGATGCCGCCTTTCTTAGCCGCGGCGTCAATGGCTTTCTGAATGGCCTGCGTGTTCAGCGTTTTGCCGTCGGCGAGGGCGCCGTATTTACCGGCGGCGAAGATGGTTTTGCTGGTCGGGGTGGTTTTGGCGCCTACTTGCTTGGTCCAGTCCGGGTCGGCGGCGGCAACGGGTGAGGGGGCGGGTTCCGTGAACGAGCTTATCCAAGCCAGCAGCGGAAACAGCAGGGAAGCAATCAACTTCATAACAGGAGGGGTCGGGTGGAGAGGGAACGAAGCATTCCCAAGACGATCATCTTCCAACTTGACGCGTGACGGATTGGGTATGACGGATTCCCACGGCCGCAATTCCCGGTTCCATCACGCGTCAGTTGAAAGGTACTTCACTCACATTCCAAAGCTGCGGAATTACTTCCGGCGAACTGTCCCGTACCTACCTGCCTGGTTACGGATTCAGCTGGATTATCCGGCTAAATCCGTGATTTAAATACCCGCTGCAAAGGCTTCGCTACGGGCGAGTTATCGGCATTAGTATCCATTAAGTCGGCCATGTAGTCCCACCAGCGTTTCATGATGGGCAGGCCCGGCAGCTGGTCGGCGGTATGGTTGGGGGTGCGCTTCTGCACGGCGAACAGGGTTCCGCTAACAGCATCAAGGTAGATGGAGTAGTCCCGGATGCCGGCCTGTTCCAGCGCCTCAGACAGCTCCGGCCAGATTTCATCGTGCCGCCGTTGATATTCGGCAACAGTGCCGGGCTTGAGTTGCATGGTGAAGGCTATTTCTTCCATTATTTGTGGATTTGAGTGGAGGGAAGCCATGAAAAATTAGGAATGAACTGCTGGAACATCATACTGACGTTGCGCGATTGTAGAGACGCGACACTTCGCGTCTCGTCGTTGCTGAGGTTGTTTAGATGAGCTTGTTCTGAATTAGTCGTTCAACGACGAGACGCGAAATGTCGCGTCTCTACATCTTCAACAGCTGCTAATAACAGCACGCGAGATGGTTCCTGTCATCAGCCTGGTGTTCCAGCAGCTCAGTCATTGCCCATTCTTCATTCCTAATTCTTCACCCCTCATTACCGCAGTAGGTGTTAGGGTGACGGGGCCTAGCAGGCCTGATTCCAGAGGAGCCCATTTTTCGGCGGTGAAGAGGCCTTCGGGGGTGCGGTTTTCCTTGAGCCGAGCCGCCAGGTTCACGTTGTAGAATTTCTTGTACTCGACGTGGTTCTTGTCCATGTCGATGATGCGGTTAGCCATGCCGTTGCTGACCGTGACGGTCAGGTTGTTGGTGGCTTGCAGCTGGTCTTTGGGCACGTACACCTGGTAGACTGGCCCGATGAGCGTACCGAGCTCTTTGCCATTGAGCTGCACGCGGGCACTTTCAGCCACGCGGCCGAGGTCGAGCAGCCAGCCGGTGCCGGTGCCCGGCGGCGCTGGAAACGACGTGGTATAGGTGGCCGTACCCGAGAACTTCTGGCCAGCTTCCCCCGCCAAAGTCGTCCAGGAATCCAGCTTCTGCGTTTGCAACGGCGCCGGCAGCGTCGGGCCACCCGACACAAAAGCCACTTTCCAGGTGCCGTTGATGGGCTGCGGCGCGCCGGCGGGTTTCATGTAGGCGTAGGCCGGGCCAGTGGTGCCGGCTTCGTTGGTTTCCAGGATGCACGACTCACCGGGAGCCAGCTGCACGTACACTTCCGGCATTCCTTGCCCAGCGGCCCGGATAGAGGCCATGCCGAGCTTTTCAGTCATGGGGTTGTAGAGGGCTACCGACTTGGCGGCGGTTTGCAGCGGCAGCCAACCGTCAATAATTTTGTCGCTCCAGTTGGCCACGAAGTAGTAGTAGCCTTTGGCATGGCGGCGGCGCTCGAATTCCAGGCCGGTGTCCACCATCTTTTCGCGCTTCAAGCTGGCTTGAGTCAGCAGCTGGTCTACATCTTTGCCCACCAGGATGCGGCCTTTGCCGACCGTCGCCTGTTGCACGCCGGCCTGTTTGCCTGGCGCTAGCTTTATCTGCGCCAGCAGCTTACGGAAGGCACTGCGGCGGCTATCGAGGCTACTGAGGCCGGGCACGTCGGCGGGCAGCTGGTTTTCCATGACGATGGTGGCCCCGCCTTCCGCCAGTTTCACCAGCTGTTGCAGGGTGGCTAGCGGCATCAGGCTGGCGTCGGGCACCAGGATGGTGCGGTAGGTGGCCCCGCCGGTTTGCAGCGTTGTGCCCACGGCTTTTACGCCGAGCAACTGCTTGTCGGAAATGTAGTCGAAGCCGTAGCCGCGCTTGAGGAGCGTAGCGCTGGCCTCCTCGATGGGCAGGCCCTTGAAGCCGTGTTCAATGCCATCGAAATGCTGTAGCAGCACCTTGCCGGGGCGCACGTAGGAATCGTAGATGGGCAGGTACACCAGCACGTCGTTGGCGGGTTTACCGGCTTGCATAAACGACTGGCAGCGGGCCACGTACTTGTTGAGCTGGCCGAAGTCGGTCCAGAACGAGTTGTTGGGGTTGAAATGCACGGCCGCGTAAAACAGCCAGCCCGGCCACGCGGCAGCCTGCGGCGAGTAGTTGGTGCCGTGGTAAAAGGTGTGGTTGACGCCGCCGAGCAGCATCCGGTCCATGGCCTTCTTCACGTCGCTCAGCTTCGACAAGAAATGCTCGTTTTCCCAAGTAGCCGACTCCGCCGACGTCAGCGGCTTGCCCGTCACGTGCGCCGCCGACGAAGCAAACTTGATGCGCACCAGATCCTCGCCTTCCGTCTCGGGAATGTCGGTGGCGGCGTACAAATCCAGGATATTGGCCGGCGAGCCGTGGGCCTGGTTGCGAATCAGGGCATCGTGCGTTTTCGCCCATGTGGCCCACGTTTTGGTGTAGTTTTCGAGCAGCAGCTCGGATATGGTTTCCCGGTAGTCGGACAGCACGCGCTTGTTTTCGTCGTCCGACGCTTTGCCGAACAGCCCCGGCAAATGCTGCCGCAAATCGTAGCCGCGGCGCTTCTGAAACTCGGCGAACAGCTGCGGGGTCCAGTTGCCCTCGCCCTGCGCGTCGTCTACCTCGTAGGAGTCGTTGAAGAAGGCGCGGATGGGCTTTACGTCGCGGCCCTTGAAGGCTTCGTCGAAATGACGCAGGTAGTTATCGGTGGCGGTTTTCGAGAAGTGGTCGATAACGTCGCCTTCCCCGCCGGGGCCGGCGCGCTCCACCATCTTGCCGTGCCAACCCTGAAACACGCCGTAAAGCGTCCAGTTGCCAGCCGGCGCGGTCCAATTCAGCTTGCCGTCGGCGGCTACTTTGCTGGTCAAATCCAGCGCCAGGCCCTTATCGGAATACGCCATGAGCGTCTGCAACGGCAGTGGCTTCTCGAAGCGGACCTGGTCGAAGGCACGGAGCTGCAAATCCGGGTTTTTGGTAATCGGCTCGACCAGCTGCTTGCTGTCGACGCGGGGGCCGATCATGCGCAGCAGCGGCTGCTGGATGAAGCGCACAGGCTCCTGTAGCTGCTCGCCGCCTTTCAGCGTGTAGGTTTGCGAGGCCACGTACTTGCAGGCGTCTTCCTGCGTCACCCACGGCCCGCCAAAGGGCCACCCGGAGGCCTGCGCCATGTCCACGCCCATCCCCAACCGACCGGCTTCCGTGAGCGTGTGCGTGAGCATGTCCATCCACTTCGGCTCCAGGAAGTTGATAAACTGGTTTTCGGCGCCCTTCACCCCATAAATTGTGGTGATTTCCACCCCGCCCAAGCCGGCCTGCTGATACTGCGTAAGCAGGCGCGTCAGGTCTTCCTTGTTGACGGCGCTGCCTTGCCACCACCAGCGCGTCCAGGGCTTGGTTTGCTGCGTGATTTCCGGCCACTTCGGCGCCTGCGCGTGGGCTACGTTTTGGGTTAGCACGGCGGCGAGCAGAAGAGAAAGGGCGAGGGGTGTTTTCATAAGGTGGTTGACAATCGTTATTTATAAAAACCGTCATGCTGAGCATGTGGCGCCTCAAGCCAGGGACCGGAGGCGGAGTCGAAGCATCTCGCTCGTGTGGTATACTCTTACCACTACAACGATTCGAGCAAGAGGCTTCGACAAGCTCAGCATGACGGTTAGTTTGGCAACGTCAGCACGCGAGATGCTTCGATTCCTCAGCATGACAGATACCACACGAGCGAGATGCTTCGACTTCGCCTCCGGCTCCGCTCAGCATGACGGCCTTCTAGTTCGCCTCTTACTTCATTTTATATATCTCACTACCGGCCAGCAGGAAGCAGCCGAGGCCGTAGTCTTCGAAGTCGGGTTTGCTGGTGTAGCTGACGGGCTGGCCGTCTTTGGGCTCTTTGCCGGTGCCTTGCACGTAGCCGAGGAAGCCGTTGGGGTGCACGCATTCCTTGGCCATGGCGGTCCAGGCTTTGGCGATGATGGGCTGGTACTGCTTGGCGTCGAGCAGGCCGTGGTTGAGGCCCCACGCCATGCCGTAGATGAAGAGGGCCGTGCCAGTTAGCTCTTTGCCGCCGAAGTTGGTCGGGTCGTGGAGGCTGACGTTCCAGTAGCCGTCGGGGCGTTGCAGGGGCGGCAGGGCCTTCATCATGCTCAGGTACATTTGCTCGTATTCGGCGCGGTGGGGGGCGTCTTGGGGCATGATGTCGAGCACGCGGACCATGGCCGCTACCACCCACCCGTTGCCGCGGCTCCAGTAGCAGTCTTCGCCGTTGGGCTCTTTGTAGGGCGGCACGAAGTCTTTGTCGCGCCACCAGAGCTGGTCTTGCGGATTATAGAGGCCGTTGCCGCCGTGCACGGTTTTCGAATAGTTGTAGATACGGTACATCTTCTCGTAGTAGGCGGTATCCTTGTAGAGCACGCCGAGGCGGGCGTACACGGGCATGGCCATTTGCAGGGCGTCAATCCAGTTCCAATCATCGATTTTGGGCGTTTGCACCATGTTGTCGATGCAGGCTTTGATGTCGCGGATGCGCTCGGGCTTGGGGTCGATGTTGTAGAGGTCGAGGTAGGTTTGCCCGCAGCACTGGTCGTCGGCGTTGCGGTCAGCGGTGCCGTTGCGGATGCCCCACTGGTGCTTGGTGCCCCAGTCGACGGCGTAGTCGTAGTAACGCGGCTGCTTGTCGATGCCGTAGAGGGCCATCAGGCCTTCGTAGTACACGGCCCGGGTCCAGATGTGGCTTGGGCGGAGCCGGTTGGTCATGATGTCTTTGCCGGGGTCGGGCCAGAGCTTCATGAAGTAGTCGTTGGTGCGCTGCATGGTTTTGAGCACCGCTTTTTTCTTGGGCATCTTCTGCCCCGATACGCTCACCGAGGACGCAATCAGCAACCCTAGCAACAGGGTTTTCCAGCTTAAGAAATGGTTTTTCAAACGGCTTGATTTCACTTTCAGGGTTGTTGAATGGGCTCGGGTAGCGGCTATTTCGTTCAAGGAAGGGAATCCGCAGGCGTTGGCCGTCCTGTACTGTTCGGTGCACCCCACCCCCGTCCCCTCCCCTCCGGGAGAGGGATGCCAGACGACAACCAAACGAGTCGTTGAACGCACCCCTCTCCCGGAGGATGTCGCGCATGAAGCGAGGTGGGACGGGGGTGGGGTTAGAACAACTCGTCCTTGGCCGGGGCTTTGTAGGGCTGCGGGGTGGCGTTGGATTTGGGGAGGCCGAAGAAGAAGTACAGCGTGCGCTTCGAAGGGGCGCTGACGTGGTTTAGCTCGCTGTTGGGGCCGAGGTTTTTAGTGTTGGCGTCGATGTTGAGGGCCAGCTTGGTGCCGAGTGGCGGAATGGTTTCCAGGAACGACAGGTTGCCGACGGGTAGCGTCGGGTAGGGTTTCACGCCCGACAAACCGTAGAAATCGAAGAGGCGCACGAACAAACCTTTGTCGGGAGTGGCGACCAGGAACTTGCCTTCCACGGTGTTCATTTCCAGCCAGGTAATGTCGGCGAAGTAGCCTTTGAACTCGGGGTAAATCCAGGGGGCGGCGCCGGTTTGCGTGTTATTGTAGGCGTTTTCCCACACGTTTTCAGTCACGCCCTGAAGGCGGTTTTTCCAGACGCGGTACGGGCCTTTGCCGAGCCACTTGGCGCCGAGCACGTAGTTTTCGGGGTAGGTGAAGCTGATGCCGGTGAAAGGCAGGTCGCCGGCTACGGCGTATTCGTAGTCGAGGCGCAGCCAGCCGTTGCCGTCCATCTTCCAGCGCATGGTTTTCAGGTCACCCTGGTAACTCATTTCCACCACTTCGCCATCGGGCTCGGTGCGGCGCTTCAGGCCGGTGAAGGTGGCATTTCCACTTACCAATATGGGGCCTTTGCCGAAGCTGAGCTTGTCGCCGCTGTTGCCTTTCACGTCCTGGATTTCGCCGGTTTTCTTGTTGAAGCCGACCGTGATGCCCGCGGCTTGCAGCGTGAGCGTGCTGTCGGTTTCGGTGGCGGCTACGGGCGGCTGCTTTTCCGTACCGGGCAAGATGTTGCGCAGCAGGCGCGTGTTGGAGCCGGTTTTCCAGGTCCACTTGTACACCAGGTTTTTTTGCGGGTCGAAGGCGGAAAGCACCAAGGCGTCGTAGTCCTGCCAGTTTTTGGGCAGCTTCAGCTTCAACTCTCCCCGCCCAAGCGGCGCCACCGACGGCGACGCGACGCGGCTTTTCTGGAGCGTGGTGGAACCCGTGAATACTTCGCCCGGCTGGCGGTAGTTCACCAATTCCCACTGGAAAAAGCACTGGCTGAGGTTGTTGTAGTGGTAGCGGTTTTCCACCGGAATCGTGCCCTTGAACTTGGCGGGCAACTCCTTCAGGTTGATCTTGATGGGCGAGAAAATTTCCCGCAACGCGTAGAAGCTGCCCTCCTTCTCGCGGTGCGGACCTACCACGCCGTCGGGCGCATTCACGCCGTTCACGTCGATGATATTGCGCTGGTCGGTGCGCACGATGCCTTCATCGACCAAGGCCCACAGGAAGCCTCCGCCGGAGCGCTGCGACTTCCAGTGCAGCTCCCAAAAGTCGTACAGACCCACGGCGGCGCCCCCGTCGTCTTGCGCGTGCAGGAACTCGGTGGGCATGTAGATCAGCGAATCGGCGAGAATTTTCTCGGTGCTATAGTAGTTCTCGTAGTGGTTGCAGTCGATGCCGTTGAAGGCGTTGCCGGGGCGGTGGTGGGCGTGGATGACGGGGCGGTTGGAGAGGTCGTAGCGGCCGTAGTCGTCGTCGAGGTCTTTGTTGGTGCCGCCTTCGTTGCCGTTGCTCCAGAAGATGATGCTTGGGTGGTTGACGTCTTTCAGCACCATTTCGCGCACCAGCTTCTCCCCTACTTTGGTGCCGTAGGCTTTCTGCCAGCCGGCCAGCTCGTCGAGCACGTAGAGGCCGAGCGAGTCGCAGAGGTCCAGGAACTCGGCGTCGGGCGGGTAGTGCGACATGCGCACGGCGTTCATGTTCATTTCCTTGACAAGCTTCACGTCCATCAAGTGAATGGAATCGTTGAGGGTGCGGCCGGTTTCGGGCCACCAGCTGTGCCGGTTGATGCCCTTCATTTTCACCTGCGTCCCGTTCACGTAGATGCCCTTACCCCGCCGGATTTCAATGGTGCGAAACCCGAACTTCTCGGTGGTTTGATACAGCGGCTGCCCGCCCGCTTCCAGCCGGATGTTGGTGCGGTACCTATTGGGCGTTTCCGAGGTCCAGAGCCGCGGCTTGCTGATTTTGGTGGTCAGCTTTACCAACGTATCGGTGGCGGCAGCACGGCCTAGTGCGGTGCCCACCACCTGGCCCTGCGCGTCCAGAATATCGGCCTTCACGTCGGTGGCCTGGCGCAGGCCGCGCACGGCTACATTCATGGCAAAAGAACCATCGGCGCGGGCGTTGATAGCGGTGTGGGCAATGAACTGCTTGGGGTAGGCCTCCAGGTACACCGGCCGGAAGATGCCGCCAAACACCCAATAGTCGGCCAGGCGCTCGGCGTTGTTCACGGTAGGCTCGGCCGACATTTTGCTGACTGTTACTTCTAGCAGGTTATCCTGGCCGTACTTTAGCTTATCGGTGAGGTCGTATTTAAAGCGGTAGAACGCGCCCTGGTGAATGGGGCCGGCTAGCTGGCCGTTCACTTTCACTTCGGTGTCGGTCATCGAACCCTCAAACACGACAAACACCTGCTGGCCTTGCCAGGCGGTGGGCACTTTGAATTGGTGCTTGTACTGCCCTTTCTCGTCGGCGAAGCGGAAGTTCTTGCCGTAGGTTTTGTAGTCGCGGCCGTAGTTATAGCTGCCGAAGCCTTGCTGTTCCCAACACGAGGGCACCTGAATGGTGGTCCAGACGCCGCTGCGGCGGCCGCCAGTGCAGTAAAAATCCCACGTGGCAGTGTGCGTGTTGTCGGTGCCGGAGAGGTATTGCACCTGCTTGCGGACCGGCGTTTGGGCGGCCACTGGGGCAGCGGTCCACCACAGCGCCGCCCCACACAGCCAAGACAGTAGATTGGTTTTCATAGAGGAGTGATTTGCGTCCCAACTTAACTTGGAATTTCCCTATGAGTAACCTGTAGTATCCTGCTTGGGGCCCGCCTCGGTTGTTCAACGAGGCCTCCCCCCCGGCCCCCACTCCCCCGGAGAGGGGGCCGGGGGGGAGGCCCCTACCGCTTTGATACCACTACCGCCTTTTTCTTCACGTCCTTACCAAACTCCACCCCGATTTTGGCCTTTGACGTGTCGGTGTTTATTAGGCGTACATTCTTGGCTTTTTCGGCTCCTGACACGCGTAGCAACACCGCCGCGCCGGGGGCGTATTTGATGTTATCGAGCGTGATGTTTTGGCTGTTGTGGACTTCCATGACCGGGTCGGTGCTGGTGGGCAGCAAGGTCACGTTGCGCAGGTTGATGTTGTCGGCTTCGATGCAGACGAGACCCTTTTCGCTTTGCAGCACGGCATTTTCTATGCTGATGTCCTGGATGCTTTTTTCGGGCAGGCCGCGCACCAGAATGCCGGTTTCGGCGCCGTGGCAGGTTACGTTGCGGATCTGGATTTTGCGGAATTGCGGGGTGCCTTCGTCTACGGGTTTGGCGGGCGACACCGGGCGCTCCTTGGAGCCGGCTACTTGCGGCGTCGGATCTTTGATCATATAGTACATGTCGAAGAGGATGGCCTCGCCGGGAATGTCTTTCATGTCGATGTTTTCGATGAAGATGTTCTCGACCACCCCGCCCCGGCCGCGCGTGGTCTTGAAGCGGAGCCCGATGTCGGTACCCATCATCGTAAGGTTGCTCACGTAGATATTGCGCCCCCCGCCCGACATCTCACTGCCAATCACGAAGCCACCGTGGGCCCGGTACACCTTGCAGTTGCGCACCACAAAGTTCTCGGTGGGCATGGCCCGCTTGCGCCCCTGCTCGTTGCGGCCCGACTTGATGCAAATGGCATCATCACCGACGCTGAACGTGCAGCCTTCCACCAGCCCATTTTTGCAAGACTCTAAATCCAGCGCGTCGGTATTGGGCGTGTAGGGCCCGTTGAGCACGTTTACGTTGCGCACCACCACGTCTTCGCTCATCATGGGGTGCAGAGTCCAGGCCGGGGAGTTCTGGAACGTGACGCCTTCGAGTAGTAGCCGTTTACAATGGTCGAGCACCAGCATATCGGGCCGCAGGAAGTCTTTGATTTCCTCGAAATCTTTAACTTCCGATTTGTCTTCGGTGAGCACGCCGGGCTCCTTTACCGTCGTGCCTTTTAGGCTTTGGGCCGAGGGGTACCACCGGTCCTGCTTTTCGTTTAGCGCGCCGCCCGAAGCCACCAGCTGCTTCCACTCGCCTTCGGTGGAGCGGGCTTTCTGCACCATCCACCAGGCCTCGCCGGCCCCGTCCACGATGCCTTTGCCCGTTATAGCTACGTTCTCGAGGTTCTTGCCATAAATCAGCGCTTGATTGCGCACGGCATCGAGCCCCTCCCAATTGGTTTTGTGAAGCTTGTAATCGGCGCGGTTGGCGCTGAATTGCAGCAGTGCGCCTTCTGCCAGATGCAGATTCACGTTGCTGCGCAACTCTACCGGGCCGGTTAGCCACTGCCCGCGCGGCACCAGCACCACGCCTCCCCCCTTCTGGCTGCACGCTTCTATACATTTTTGAAGTGCGGCAGTATTTGGCGTTATGGCATCAGCTACCGCACCATACTTGGCAATGGAAAACGTATCGGCGCGGAAGGAAGTGGTTTTGACGGGTGGCAGATTTGGGACAAAAGATTGAGCGGCAGCTAAGCCAGGGAATGCCAGCAAGCTCAGGAAAGCGAAACGTTTCAACATGGTCGAGTAAGAGCAGAGGAAGGATTTGGGAGGTTAAAGCTACGACGGGAAACAAAATCCGTTCCTAGTCACCCGCCGTGAAAACCGCATAGGCAGAGCCACCATGCAAAACAGCCCGTTGACTACTGGCAGCACCAGGCGACCAGCAGCCAATGGGCTGTTTTGCAAAAGCTTTTACGGAAGCTCGATCTGAGTCTAAAAAGTCGGAAAACTTAACTACGGCGCCTCAGGTAGCAGGATGGACTGACGTCTGCTACTCGCTAGCAGGATCACTGAATCACCAACCGCTGCGGCTTGTCTGAAAAGCCGGGCGCTTGCACCTGTAGCAGATAGACGCCCCCCGACAAAGATGCGGGCAGGTTAAGTTGCGGATTAGCACCGCGCACAGTTTGGGTCAACACCCGGCGGCCGCTCAGATCGGAAATAATCCGGGCCGAACCGCTTGCCGAGGCGGGCAGGTGCAATTTCACTTGGCTGCTGGCTGGATTAGGATACAAAGCAAACTGCTCGGCTTCTGGTTTCGCGTTGGCCATTTCCAAGGCCTGTGGAGCGGAGCGTGGAAGTCACACTCTTCACGCCCTAGTACCCCGGGTTCTGGTCGTAGAGGCCTGGCGCGGCGCTTAGCTCCGACTGCGGCACCGGGTAGATGATTTGATTGGCATCGATGTTCCGGGCCATGCGGTTGCGCGTATCTTCCACCGGAATCCAGGCGTTCATGCGGGTCAGTACCAATCCTTCGCGTACCAGGTCGTGCCAGCGGGAGCCCTCGCCGGCTAGCTCACGGCGGCGTTCCTCCATGAGTTGCGGCAGGGTCACGTTGGTGAGTTTGGTCGTGACGCCGGCGCGGGCCCGCACTTGGTTCACAATGTTGTCTACATCGGTTTGGGTACCGCCTACGCCGTGCAGAATGCACTCGGCCTTCATCATCAGCAAATCGGTGTAGCGGAGTACAATCCAGTTGATGGGCCAATCGAGGCGGCCAGGACCCCGCAGGTTTTCGTTGAGGTACTTCTTCATCAGCCAGCGCGTTTCGCGGAAGCCCGTGGTGCTCACGTAGCCTTCGGCGAAGTTGAACGTCTTGCGCACGTCACCGGCCGAGTACGAGTTCAGCAGGTCGTTGGCAATAGGCCGGATTTCGAGCCCGCCCGAGGCGTACGGGATTTTCAGGAACGTGAAGTAGGCATCGGGCACCAGCAAACCCGGAAAGTCGCTGCCTAGTCCGGTGCCGCCGCCCTGAAACTGGATGTCGAAGACAACTTCCCGGTTGTTTTCGTTGGTGTACGAGAAGATATCGGGGTAGGAAGCCAGAAACGAGTACTTGCCGCTGTTGAGCACGTCGTTGAGCAGCGGCAAAGCCAGGTTGTACTCGTTGGTGTTAAGGCCCGGCCCTTCGATGCCGTAGGTTGGCCCCGAACGAGTTAGGTACACCAGCGCCAGCAAACTTTTGGCGGCGTTGGCCGTGGCCCGGCCCACGTTAGGCTTATCGGCCGATACGGCGTTGTCGTAGGTGGCGGGCAGCGAGCTGATAGCGGTTTGCAGATCGGAAATAATCAGCTTGTACACGTCTTCCACCGGGCTCCGCGGAATCTTGGCCACGGCATCAGGCAGCAGCGCTGTTTCATAGACAGGCACCTTACCGAAAAAGCGAACCAGGTCGAAGTAGTAGAAAGCGCGCAGAAACTTCGCCTCGCCCTCCAGGCGCGGGCGGGTGGCGTCGCTGACCGCGCTGCCGTTCAGCGCCAGCTGATCCAGCACCGTATTCACCCGGAAAATGCCCCGGTAGTTGGTGGTCCACGCTTCCGCCACGTAGGGGTTGTTGACCAGCGCCGTCGAGAAGTTGTTCACCGGGGCCCAGTCGCGCACTCCAAGGTCATCGACGCCGTAGATGTTGTCGGAACGGGTTTCCGAAAGGTTGAGGGCCCGGCTGGGGTAGCCGGTGAGCGGCTGATACGCCGCGGCTAGCGCTTGGTCGAAGTCAGCCTGGCTGCGGTAGAACGTGGGGGTTGAGCCGCTGGAAAGTGGATTTTGATCTAGCTCTTTCTCGCAGCCGCTTAGCATAAGCCAAGTCGCTGCCGCTAGCAGATATATCGTCTTTTTCATGGGATGCAGGAGAAGTAAGGCGAAGCTTAAAAGGTGACGTTAAGCCCGACAATCAGCGACTTGGTTAGGGGCAGGCCGCCATAGTCCACGCCCACGGGGAAGCTGTCGTCGCCGCCGGCGGTGTTCACGGCTTCGGGGTTGAGGCCCCCGGTGTACTTGTCGTGCCCAAAGAAATTCTCGGCCGTTACGTAGATGCGCGCACCCTGCGCAACACTTTTCTTGATGAGCAGCCCGAGGTCGTAGCCCAGCGTGATGCTGCGGATGCGGTAGTAGTCCGATGAGTACAACCAGTCGGTGTTTTTGATGCGGCCGAAGGTGGAGTACGCCTTGCCGCGCAAGCCAGCGCCGGGGTCTTCGGGGGAGCGCCACCGGTCACGGTAGAGGCCGAGCACGTTGTCGGGCTGGCCGGTACCGGTGCGGTCCACGGCCCGGCCGAACAGCGAGTAGATAGAGCCGCCATTCTGGCCCTGCACCAGCACGCTCAAATCGAAGCCTTTGTACTTGAAGCTGTTCGTGACGCCCCAGCTATAGTCGGCGTTGGGGTGACCCACAATCTGGCGGTCGTTGGCGTCAATCTTGCCGTCGCCGTTGTAGTCCACGTACTTCGGGTCGCCCACGGTTTGCGCGCCGTAGAGGGCCGCGCCGTTGTCGAGGTCAGCCTGGGAGATGATACCATCTTGCTTCACCACGTAAATGCTGTAGAGCGGCTGGCCCACTTGCAGGATGTTGTTGGGAATATCGAAGGCCGAAAGTACTTGAATAGGGGCATTGCTGGCACCCAAGCGCACCACCTTGTTGGTGTTGTGGCTCACGTTGAGAGAGGTAGTCCACTGGAAGGCACCCACAAAGTTGCGGCTGGTTATCTCCAACTCCTGCCCGCGGTTCAGCACTTCCCCAATGTTGGTAAGTTGCGTAGCGAAGCCCGCCCCGGCCAAAATCGGAATGTTCAGGAGCAGGTCTTTGCTGGTTTTGGTGTAGTAGTCGAACGAGCCCGTGATGCGGTTTTTCAGCAGCCCGAAGTCAAAGCCCACGTCGTAGGTGCGCGACCGTTCCCACTTCAAGTCAGGGTTGTTGACGCGGTTCGGGGCTTGGCCGTTGAACTGCGTGCCCCCGTAGGTGTAGTTGTAGATGCCGAGCGTGGCAATGCTGCTGTAGTCGCCGATGCCGTTGTTGCCGGAGTAGCCCACGCTGGCCCGCAGCTTCAGGTCGCTGATTGGGGTCAGGCTTTGCATAAAGTTTTCCTGCGAGATGCGCCAGCCCAGCGAAGCCGCCGGGAAGACACCGAACTTGGTGTTCTGACCGAACCGCGACGAGCCGTCGCGCCGGATACTGGCCGACGCCAGGTACTTGCCGCCGAAAGCGTACTGCAAGCGCCCGAAGTAGGAAATCAGGACGTTCTGGGTTTCGGTGGTGTAGTTGTTGGCCGTGCCGCTGATAGTGGTAGCAGCGTTCAGCGTCGTGACGGCGCTGTTCACAAACCCGTTGGAAGCTGACAAGGCCTGCGCATTTAGCTTGGTGAAGTTGTAGGAGTAGCCGGCCAACCCCGTCAGGTCGTGCTTGCCGCCGAGCGTTCGGGAGTAAGTCAGCGTGTTCTCATTCACGAAGGTTTGCTTGCGGAATGAGCTGAACGAACCCGAGGCCTGTCGGTTGCCCAAGCTGCCGTTCACGAAAGCCGGGCTGTAGGCCTTGGACTCGGCGTCGGTGTTGTCGAGGTTGGCGGTGGAGCGGAACGCCAGGTTTTTGATAGGCTGAAACTCGGCGTAGATAGTACCCAGCGTGCGCAAAGTGCGGGTATCGCCGATGGCGTTTTCCAGGACCCGGATCGGGCTGTTGCGCGTGAAGCCCCAGGCGTAGTTGGTGAAGTCGCCGGTGTTGGTGTTCAGCCCCGCCGCGCTTTCCACCACGGGTGAGGTGGAAATAATATTTTGCATCAAGTTGTCTTTGCCTTCCACCCCAGGGTCCTGGCTGATGGAATAGGAAGGCGAGATGTTCAAGCCAAACTTAAACTTGTCGCTGGCCTTCACTTCCACGTTGGCGCGGGCCGAGTAGCGCTTGTAGCCTAGCCCAATCACCACGCCATCCTGCTTCTGGTAGTCGCCGGAAACGTAGTAGTTCACGAAGTCGCTCGCGCCGCTGGCCGAAAGCTGCACGTCCTGCGTGAAACCGGTCCGGAACGCCTTGTCCTGCCAGTCCACGTAGTCGAGGCCGGGATGGCCCGGCTGCAGCCATCGGTCGTCGATCATCAGGGTGGGGTTGATGGTGTTGACGCGCAGAATGGCCTGGCGCTCGGCCGTGGTCTGGCTGGCCAGGCGGCCCGTCCCGGAATTGACCCAGTTGGCATTAATCAACTCGATGGAGCGGTCAACCCACTCCTCGGAGTTCAGCATATCTAGCTTGCGGACCGCTTGTACAAAGCCCGCGTAGGTGTTGAAGTTGATTTTGGGCTTGCCCGACCGGCCGCGCTTGGTGGTGATGAGCACCACGCCGTTGGCCGCCCGCGAACCGTAGATGGCCGCCGCGGCGGCATCTTTCAGCACCTCGATGTTCTCGATGTCATTGGGGTTGATGTTGTCGAGCGGGCTGCCGGTCCCAAAACGGCCCGATGAGTTCTGCGAAGCCGCTTCCAACGGAAAGCCGTCGATAACGTATAGCGGCTCGTTGTTGGCGGTGATGGAGCCGGAGCCCCGCACCTGCACCGAAAAGCCGCGGCCCGGCACGCCGGTTGTCTGCTTCACTTGCACGCCCGCCAGCTGCCCCACCAGCGCCTGATCGACGCGGGTTACGGGGCGCTCGGTTAGCTTCTCAGCGTTGAAGGAAGCAATGGCCCCGGTTACGTCGCCCCGCTTCTGCGTGCCGTACCCCACTACTACTACCTCGTCGAGGTTCTTAACGTCTTCGCCGAGCGTGACGGTAACGGGCCCCGGCCCCGCAAAGCTTTGCTCTTTGGTTTGGAAGCCGATGTAACTGAACACCAGAGTGCCGGCTTTCTCGGGCACCGACAGCGTGAAATTGCCATCAGCACCCGTAGACGTGCCGACCGTAGTTCCCTTAAGCACCACCGTTACGCCCGGTAAGCCTTCGTTGGTTTTAGAAACCACTCGGCCAGTTATCTGCCACTCGGCCACCATCTTGGTTGATGCGCGGGCCTGTACGGCGGTTACGCCTGGCCCGGCCAGGAGCAGCAGCGGCACACACACCGCAAGCCGACCGCGCTGCCATTTGTAGTTTGTTTTCATAAGCAGGAAGGGTATAATTCTGAAAGCAAAGAGCTGTTGACGACTATTTCAGTCAGCACTAAGCTATTTTGCCGCCCTCTCGGAACCCTCCTGTACCGTACCGCCTGCGGTGCTTAAAGTGAAATTTATTGTTTAATAAAGAATAAGATTATTTAGCTTTTTAACCTGTTGCCCCACGTACCCTCTCCTTGCCTTGAGTAGTTATTTGTAGCGCGGAAGCCACAGGAAATCCGTTCCGCGACGAGCAGAGCGAGTATCCGGTGCTGCGCCGTATGGCTCATCCGCGTAGGAACTCGCGGTGCTCGTCGTGGAACGGATTTCCTGTGGCTTCCGCGCTACAAAAAGGCTTCTATCCGCGGACCACCTCAGTTTTTCCCCTGCGTTGGGGTGCGCCATTTCTCGGTGCGGAAAGGGGAAGCGGGCAGCCCGGCAGCGTTGTAGAGGTTGGGCTCGGGCGAGATGCTCCACCCGAGGCGTACGGCTACCGGCTGCTTCACCTTCTCACTCCACACCACCATGGTGTTACCTTCTATCTGCGCCTGCGCGGGCACAAACACGCTGTCGGGGCCGGCCTGCCCGTCATCCAATCAGCCTTGCCCTTCGACACCGGGAAGTTCATGTTCGACTGCCCCGAGCACAGCCACACTTCCCCTAGCAGCACATTGTTGACGGTCAGCTTGTTCTTGCCCTGCACCTGAATGGTGTATGGCCCGCCGGCCTTGCCCGTCGGCACGCGCACCAGCCAGTTGCCGTCATTATCGGTCACCACTTTGCGGGGCGTTTTCTGCCAGCCTACCGTCACGGTTACAGCCTCGCCCGGCGCGGCTCACCCCCACAGCGCCACCTCCATTTTCTGCTGCAACACCATGTTGTCAGTCATCAGGGCCGGCAGTGTTACATCGGCGCGGGAGACGAGCGGCAACAACAAAAACAAAGAGAAAAGCAGGCTACAGGAAGTTTTCAAGGAAGGCATGATCAGGCTGATTGGAACGAGGGTTAGTGCCCAAGCATCTACATAGTAGCTTTGGCTACTTCCACGGCGTAGATCTGGCTTTTCCCCTCGAAATTGGCCCGGAAGATGATCCACTTCTCATCGGGCGAAAAGTGCACGTTAGGCTCTAAATCATAGTCGTGCTTTTTCATGTTTACTAGCTTCTCCGCCGTAAACTTGAGGCCCTGCGGCCGCAGCAAATAAATCCACTTGCCGTCGGGTGCTTTGGCTACCGACGTTTCGTCGCCCCCGTCGCCAGCAAAGAGCCGCTGGCTCGGCGAAATCGTGTAGTGCACCGACCACTCGTTGCGCTCTAGCTGGCACTTTCTTTCGTAGCCGTTTTTCAGGTCGGTGCCGGTTACGTAGAAGGTTTCGCCGCGCGGCAGCTGCTGGTCGTACCAGATGGTTTTGCCATCGGGACTGAAGAACTCATGGCCGGCAATTTCCATGTCGATGGTGCGCTTGTGTACCAGCTTCACGTCCTTGCTTTTGATGTCGATGGTCCAGATGCGGTCCACCTTGTGCCAGGGGCCTTCGTGGCAAAACATGAGTAACTGCGGGTTGGTGGGCGAAAACTGCACGTGGTTCAGCCAGGCCTTGTCGGTGAAAATCTTGTCGAGCTGCCCGTTTTGCACGTTCACCGTGAAGAGCGTGCGCGGCAGTTTGGCCTCATAAATTCGGTCGAAAAAGTCACTCTTGGCCGGGTACTTCTTTGTAATTTCCTTTTCCTCGTCGGTCGCCCAGGCGCCGCCGAGCAGCGTTTCGTCGGCGTTGAGGGTGGTGATGGTGGCTTTGAAATCGGCGGGGAACACGAAAATCAGCCGGGTCTTTTTGGTGTCGACGTGGGTGGCGTACACACTGTCGCCGGTCTGATAAAACACTTCCCGGCGCTTGGGGGCCACAATTTCGCCGCTCACCGTATCGAAGGCCCGGGTCAGCGGCTCGCTCTGCCGGGTCTTGAGGTTGACTACGTAGAGCTGCTTACCCTGCGAGGTTTTGTGGTAGTACACCATCTTGTCGCCCTCCCGGCCCGTCTTTTTCAGGAAGGGATTGTTGTGAAAGTAGAAGCTTTCGTTTTCGCCGCTCAGACCGCTTAGCCGCACAATCCGGTGGCCGGTCGATTCGTCGATCCATTCGGCGGCGGCCATGGGCTTCTGCCCACCGGTGGCCAGGGTTGGCTGCGCCTGCGTACGCAACCCAAGGTGGAGCAGACCACCGAGTAAAAGGACGGGCAAGGTTATTTTCATGAATACACTATCGTTGCGGGGTGGTTACTTTAACTGGTCGTACTTGGGTTGGATGGTGCGCAGCGCCTCCGGCACGTTTATGTACCGGCTTAAATCGCGCAGGGCAATGACTTGGTAGTGGTTGTCGCGTAAATATTTCAAATATTCCTCTAATAATGCTGGCGGCGTTGTAACCCATTCGTGGGCGTTGTCGGGCACCCCGTGTACGGTAAGCACCACAATCTTGCCGCCGCGGGCCTGCTGGACTATTTTCTTGATGTCGAGCTTATCGGCAATAGCGGTGCTGAAGCTCGGAATCAGGTACGGGTGGTCGGTGGTGGGGTCGTAGGTTCGGCGGCCCCCGGCGCGGGCAAACTGGTAGCCCTGCGCCTGTAGCACCGCCAGGGCAGTGGGGTGCGTATCGTAGCCCGGATAAGCAAAGGTGACGGGCTTGGGGAGGCCGTAGGTGGCGCAGCGCAACGCAATGGAATCGAGTTCGGCTTGGAATTGCGCGGCCGTCATTTTGTTGACGTGCCGGTGCGTGAGCGTGTGGCTGGCCACCTCGAAACCCGCCTGGTGCAGCTGCGCTATCTGCGGCCAGCTCATGTACTTGGTTTTGTCGGCGAAATCGGGCGGGAACTCGCACACGAAAAATGTGCCCCCAAACCCGTACTTCTTCAGCAGCGGCGCCACCGTCGTGGCATGGCTCACCACCCCATCATCGAAAGTAAGCACCACCAGCTTGTCCGGAATGGGCTGGCGGAGCACCTGCGCGCCAGCATCCGGGGCCGCCCCCAACCAAGCCAGCCAGAACATCATCAGGAAAACTCGCAGCACGGGTAGTGAAAATGAGAGTGGAATACGGCTGAAGCCGCTTGAAATCAGAGGTGAAAACAAGAAGCTGGTTTTCAGCGGAGAAAAGGTCCGGCGTAGTTGATGATAGAACGTCATGCGGAGGCCACGAAGCATCTCGCGTGCTGGCTATGGGTGCTAATCAAACATCAGCAAGCCTCCGCATGACAATACTACTTTAACATTACAACGCAAACGTGAAAAACGCCCCTGCGCCGGCAGCAACCAGCTAACAACTTCTAATCCTAAACTATACTAAAGAAGCACAATAGTAGCCGTCGACTATCCTGTACTCTTGGGCAAGACGTATTTCGAACAATGCAGGCGCCTTAACGGTACAAGTCAGTTCAGTCACAGAAAAGGAATGTACCTTTTCGGCGCTCTTGCCTTCTTTTCAGCTTCCTCACAACCAGGGCCTGCCCTACCAAACAAATCCGCAACACGATGAGCGCAACGCCAACCAAGTACTCCTTTGGCATGATCGGCCTGGGAACGATGGGTCGTAACTTATTGCTGAACCTGGCCGACCACGATTTTGCCGTGGCCGGCTACGACAAAGACGCCACTAAAGTGCAGCTGCTCGCCGAAGAAGGCAAAGACCTGCCCGTGCAAGGCTTTTCTACGCTTCCCGAGTTTATCGAGAGCCTGCAAACGCCCCGCTCGATTATGATGCTGGTTCCGGCCGGCAAAATCGTGGACAGCGTTATCGACGAGTT
Organism: Hymenobacter sp.; assembly: GCF_036387835.1. GTDB lineage: Bacteria > Bacteroidota > Bacteroidia > Cytophagales > Hymenobacteraceae > Hymenobacter. The sequence continues at coordinate 29,008 of NZ_DASVSY010000125.1, forward strand.
GCGGCCCTTGCTCAGCCAGGGCGACATCATCATCGACGGCGGCAACTCCCACTTCACCGACACCGAACGGCGCGACCAAGCACTGAAAGCCGAAGGTCTGCACTTCTTCGGGATGGGCATTTCGGGCGGCGAAGAAGGCGCCCGGTTTGGTCCAAGCATGATGCCCGGCGGCGACAAGCAAGCCTACGAAACCATGCGGCCCATGCTGGAAGCCGTGGCGGCCAAGGTAGACGGGGCGCCCTGCGTAACCTACATCGGGCCGGGCGCGGCGGGCCACTTCGTGAAGATGGTGCACAACGGCATCGAGTACGGCCAGATGCAGCTGATTGCCGAAACCTATGAAATTCTAAAAAAAGGCCTGAAGCTTGACAACGAGGCTATTGGACAAGTATTTGCACAGTGGAATGGGGGCCGGGCGCAGTCCTTCCTGCTCGATATCACCAAGGATATTTTCAAGTACATCGCGCCCGATACCGACCACCTGCTGCTCGACGACATCAAAGACGAGGCCCGCTCGAAAGGCACCGGCAAATGGACCTCGCAGATTGCCATGGACCTCACCGCCCCCATTCCCACCATCGATACGGCGGTGTCTATGCGCGACGCTTCACGTTTCAAGGCGCTCCGGGAGCAGCTGGCCGGCTTATACAGCCAGAACGATGCGCTGGCGCTGGACGTGGATAAGGACGCTTTTCTTGGCAGCCTGGAGCAAGCTTTCTACTTCAGCATGATCCTGAGTTATGCCCAAGGCATGCACATGCTGGCTAAGGCATCGGAAGAGTATGGCTACGAGCTGAAACTGGCCGAAATTGCTAAGATTTGGCGGGGCGGCTGCATCATCCGGTCGAGCTTCCTGAACGACATTTTCAACGCCTACCAGAGCACGCCCGACCTCGCGCATTTGCTGCTCGACCAGCAAGTGCAGCGCCTGGTAACGGAAGTGGTGCCCGGCGCCCGCACCGTGGTAAGTGCCGCCGTAACGGCCGGCATTGCGGTACCTGGCTACGCCTCCACCCTGAGCTACTTCGATATTTTCCGCACTGCCCGCATGCCTTCCAACCTCATCCAGGCACAGCGCGACTACTTCGGGGCACATACCTACGAGTTGATTGGGCACGAAGGCGTTTTCCACACCCAATGGGCACCCGAGCATGAAGATGCCACCTTCAAAAAAGATGCGCAGGTGGAAGAAAACTAGGGGGAGCAGCCGGTAATCCCAAACAAGTAAGGCGGGCGCAGAAAGAGGGAATACGGCATTCTGAAATCCTGTTTTTTGCCTTGCTCTCGTCTCCGCCGGGTGGGAGCTAAAGCCACAGCACTTCGCAAAAAGCCATGATGCAAATCGATAGTGGGAAGCTGTTTGCTAATGCGCTGGACACCTTCAAGGCGTTTGATAACTTAACCATTGAGAGCAGTGGTTTAGGGCAAGAACAGTTTCCCACCAGCGTCTGGCAGATCCTCAACCATCTAATCAGGTGGCAAGCCAGCCAGTTAGGTGAGCTGCAAGGCATCCCTCCTGCGCAACCCATCAATGAGGTGACTACCTGGATCAGCCAGCGGGCTCCATCAAGTGAAGCGTTGCTGCAAGAGGCCGTCGCGCAATTCAATGGGCAGCTTGCAGCTCTTCACACCGAGCTAGACCACATAGCCGGTACCGAAGGCGCCGCAGGCAAGTTGAAAATCATTCAGGAGGTAGCCTTGCACTTGGCTTTTCATGTAGGAGAAGTAGTCTTGGTTAGAAGGCTCCAAGGAAGCTACCCGTTACCTGATCAAATGAAGTCATTCCTGCAATCCTAACGAGGCCTACTTCCAGTGAACAGCAACTTAACTCTGGCTACTGCTGGTAGCGCCGTTCTTCTTTGCCAGCTCCCAACCAACTGCATTTCAATCTATTTTCTTAACGTGCTTCATTCCGGATTTCAGAGAGGATAGCAGGTCTTGTTTCTCCACTCCATCCGTCACTCTCCAAGCAAGCAGCAAGCATGAATCCCAACGAAAAAGTAGCGCCTACCATCTTCGTCATTTTTGGCGGCACCGGCGACCTGAATGCGCGCAAGCTGGCGCCCGCGCTGTATAATTTGTTTTTGGATGGCTGGCTGCCCGAGCAGTTTTCCATCATTGGCACGGGTCGTACCAAGCTCAGCGACGAGGACTTTCGCAAAAAGCTTCTCGACGACATCAACCAGTTTTCGCGCACTGGCAAAGCCAAGCCGGAGCAGTGGGAAACCTTCTCGAAGAATCTGTTCTACCAGGTTTCCGACTTGAACGATGCCGAAACCTACAAGGAATTTGGCACCCGGATTCAGGTGCATGAAACCGAATGGCACGCCAAGGCCAATGTCATCTACTACCTGGCCGTAGCGCCCAATTTCTTTCCCATCATTGCCGAAAACCTGGCCAAGAGCAAGCTGACCAAGGACGCGGAACGCACCCGCATTGTGATTGAGAAGCCGTTTGGCCACGACCTGGAGTCGGCGAAGGCGCTCAACCAGCTGCTCATGCGCATTTTCAACGAGCGGCAGATTTACCGCATCGACCATTACTTGGGCAAGGAAACCGTGCAGAACATCATGGCTTTCCGCTTCGCCAACTCCATCCTGGAGCCCACCTGGAACCGCAACTACATCGACCACGTGCAGATTTCGGTGACCGAGCAGCTAGGCGCCGGCGAGCGGGCCGGCTACTACGACGGCTCCGGTGCCCTGCGCGACATGATTCAGAACCACCTGTTGCAGCTGTTGTGCATTGTGGCCATGGAGCCGCCCGTCAGCTTCAGTGCCGAGGAAGTACGCAACCGCAAAGTGGACGTGCTGCGGGCCATGCGCCGGTTCTCGCCCGAAGACGTGCGCGTTTCCACGGTGCGCGGCCAATACGGCAGCGGCTGGATCGAGGGCAAGGAGGTGCCGGGCTACCGCGAAGAATTGGAGGCAGAATCCAACACCGAAACCTTTGCTGCCGTAAAGTTTTTCGTGGACAATTGGCGTTGGGAAGGGGTACCGTTCTACCTGCGCACCGGCAAGCGCATGCACCAGTCGGCTTCCGTGATTACCATCCAGTACAGGGACGTGCCGCACTTCATGTTTCCGGCTTCCGCAGCCGACAACATCAGCCACAACCGCCTCATCATCAGCATTCAGCCTGAAATGAGCATCCGGCTGCAAGTGCAAGCCAAACGTCCCGGCCTCGATATGGTGCTCAACACCGTAGACATGGTGTTCGACTACAAAGGCACCTACACCAACCAGGCGCCCGAAGCCTACGAAACCCTGCTGCTCGACACCATGCTCGGCGACCAGACGCTGTTCATGCGCGGCGACCAGGTGGAAGAGGCTTGGGACCTGATTATGCCGATTCTGACCACCTGGCAGAACCGCATGAGCCTTAACTTCCCCAACTACTCGGCCGATTCGTGGGGTCCGGAATCGGCGGAAGCCCTCATTGCCCGCGAAGGATTCCACTGGTTTACGCTCCCCGTCAACAACAAGAAAAAACCGGCCTGATGACGCTTCACATTTCTGCGGCCACCACCGAGGTGCTGCACGAGCTAGCAACTTACTTCGTGGCCACGGCCAACCAGGCCATTGCCACGCACAGCCGGTTTTCAGTGGCGCTGTCGGGTGGCAGCTCGCCCAAAAAACTGTACGAGCTGCTGGCCTCCGATGCCTTCAAAGGCCAAGTCGACTGGACCAAGGTGTACTTCTTCTTTGGCGATGAGCGCAACGTGCCGCACACCGACCCGCAGAGCAACTACCTGATGGCTAAAACGGCCTTGTTCGAGCCCCTGCACATCAGCTCCGCACAGACCTTTCCGGTGGATACCAGCTTCCCGCCCGCGCAGGCGGCAGAAGCTTACACCAAAGCCATCAACCAGCATTTCGGTGGCGCGCAAGCCCGCTTCGATTTGATCTTGCTCGGGCTAGGCGACAACTCGCACACCGCCTCGTTGTTCCCCCACACGTCGGTGCTGCGTGACCGTACGGCTAGCGTGCAGGCCCTGTATGTGGAAGAACTAAAGGCGGATCGAATTACGCTCACCGCCCCGCTAATCAACCAGGCCCGCGCCATTGCCTTCCTCGTTTTCGGCGCCGACAAAGCCGCCGCCGTGCGCCACATTCTGGAAGACAAGGAAGACATCGACAACTTCCCCGCCCAACTCATTGCCCCCACCGACGGCGAATTGCACTGGTTCCTGGACACCGCCGCGGCTTCGCAGCTAGAGCAGCAAAAATAGGTAACGCGAAGTTTTACTTCGCGACACGTTAGCACGACTGGCATTGGTACGCTTTGCCGAATGTTCCAGCGTGTCGCGAAGCGAAACTTCGTGTTACTTATTTCAAGGCAGCTCCGCAAAGTCGGCAGCGGGTTTAGGTGCGGAACCGGCCCGTAGCACCTGCACCTGCCCGTCGCGGACGATTAGAGCGGCGCGGGCCAGGCCTAGAAATAAGCCGTGTTCCACGATTCCGGGAATAGTCTTGAGTTGGCGGGCTAGTACCACAGGATCGGGAAGGCGGCCGAAGTGGCAGTCCACCAGCAGATTACCCTGGTCAGAATAGGCGTACTTCTCGGGCTCCTTTTTGTTGGTGCGCACCACCGGGTTGCCTCCTATGGCGGCCACGGCGTCTAGCACCCACGGCAGCGCAAACGCAACCACTTCCAGCGGCAGCGGAAACTGCCCAAGCTGCGCCACAGCTTTCGAGGAGTCAGCTATGACCAGCATGTAGTCGGAAGCAGTGGCTATGATTTTTTCTCGCAGCAACGCTCCGCCCCCGCCCTTTATCAAATTGAGTTGCGGGTCCAGTTCGTCGGCACCATCTACGGTCAAGTTGTAGCGTAAGCCGCGGCGGGGTTCTATCAGGGGAATGCCAAGTTCTCGCGCCAGGTTTTCGCTGGCTACTGAGGTAGCGGTGGCTTGCACACGCAGCTTCCCTGCCTGCACAACCTCACCTAGCTGGCGGATAAAATGCGCGGCCGTGCTGCCCGTGCCCAAGCCCAACAGCATCCCGTCGCGCACCCACCGCAACGCAGCCTGGGCTGTCAGCTGCTTTTCCTGATCTAGTAGCGCTTTGTCTTGCGTTGGTGTCATGGCTTTGGAAGTTAGCGGTTGTTATATCAAGTAGTTAAACCTAGGTACACGGGAAAAAAGCTGCCCCCAAACTTGCCCGAAATGCTATTGACTTACGACAAAAATAACTCATCCGCACCCGCCCGAAATCAACTAAAGCCCAGTAGCGCACCGAGGAAGCCGCCCGTCAGCAGCGCCTCAGCGCTTATACGAGCAGGTGCAGGAGCTGCTGCAAACAGGCACTCTTTCAGGGGTACTTTACGCTATCTATCAACTCCTTTTCTAGCCTGCACTATCAAGGGGTAGCCTAAGGGCAGAAAGTCCAGCAAGGAAATTTAAGTAGCGCCATTTACTGCTACCTCCCCCAATTGGGCGTGGTCACTGGGGCAATGCTGCCAACCTCTGCAGTAAGTGACTTATTTATAATAGTCTATTATTACGAGAGGCTCCATTACTCATGCTCAGGCAGTCCAATGGCCTCGGTGGGCGGCGTAATTCTCCACAACCGTTTGTTGTAACTTTCTTCTGTCTTTTTCAAAAAATGATGCCTAAACCCTACTCTTACGCCTTAGCTTTAATATGGCTTTTAGATTAACGGTAACTTGGTTACTTCTAAAGTCAAATTAAACAGCAGTATCTTCGGACTGACAGCCCGCGCACCGGACTGTATCAAGAAAAATAATATTGCCGGCACGATGTTATCAGGCGACTCATTCGCATAAACCTACTGATAATACAACGGCCAGTCTAGATTTTGAGCACAACAAAACACGGCCGAATGTCTACGTCGGGAACGTAAATCGCACCCTAATGCTTGCCAATTGGTCTTACCGTATTTAATTTTTAAATGGCCAATTACTTGCTTTGCTTCCATTTACTAAGTACCGCGTCAAAAGTAATTTGGTAATTTCAGTTCGTTGTGCTGAGCATGACGGCCTTTTCTAGTACCTGTTTACTTCTGTACAGCACTTAATCTAAATATGAACAGACGATCAGCAGTCCGTAACCTGTCGCTAGTTATTGGAGGTGCTCTCTTACTGCCCTCTTGCTACAAAGAGGCCGCGAAAGAAACTCAGGCGTCTATTGCGCTGAAACACTTAAAGGTGAGCGCCGCCCAGGAAGAGCTATTGGCTCAGGTATGCGAAACCATCCTTCCCAAAACCGACACGCCGGGCGCCAGGGACTTAGGGCTGCACCTGCGCGTGTTAAAAATGCTGGACGACTGCACCTTCAACAAGCATCAGCGCCTGTTTTTTATGGGCTTGAAGCAGCTAGAGAAGACGGCGCAGCTACGCCACAAGCTACCTTTTGCGGAGTGCACTACCCCGCAAAGGCTGGCCCTGCTGCAAAACCACAAGCGGGGTCCAGTCGAGCTGGCAGCCTTTTGCAGCATGGCGCGCCAGCTAACCGTGGACGCCTACACCGGCAGCAAGTACTACATGACCACCCAAGTCGTGTACGAGCTGGTGCCCAGCCGCTACAACGGCTACTTTCCTACTAAAGACCTCGTGCTAAATAAACCGCGCAATGGCCAATCTTAACATCGACAGCGTGAAAGCCCGGAGCTTCGACGTCATCGTCATTGGCTCGGGTATGAGCGGTGGCTGGGCCGCCAAGGAATTCACCGACAAAGGCTTTAAAACTTTGATGGTGGAGCGGGGCCGCAACGTGGAGCACAACAAGGACTATCCCACCACCAACCTCAACCCCTGGGAGTTTCCGCACAACGGCCGGGTGCCGCTGGAAGTGCAGCAGGCCAACCCGGTCATAAGCCGCTGTTACGCTTTCAAAGAAGACGCCATGCACTTCATGGTGAAAGACAATGAGCACCCTTACGTGCAGGAAAAGCCTTTCGATTGGATTCGGGGCTACCAGGTGGGCGGCAAGTCACTGCTGTGGGCCCGCCAAACGCAGCGTTGGAGCAAGTACGATTTTGAAGGCCCAGCTCGCGACGGATTTGCTGTAGACTGGCCCATCCGCTACGATGACCTGGCGCCCTGGTACAGCTACGTAGAGAAGTTTGCCGGCATCAGCGGCAACTCCGATGGTTTGGCTGAGCTGCCGGACGGCGAGTTTTTGCCGGGCTACCCGCTGAATGCGGTGGAGAAATATTTTCAGCAGCACGTCAAAAAAAACTTCCCCAACCGCCACGTCATCAGCGCCCGTTGCGCGCATTTGTCGAAGCCCGAGCCCATTCACTTCGAGCAAGGCCGGGTGCAGTGCCAAAACCGGACGCTGTGCCAGCGTGGCTGCCCGTTTGGCGGGTACTTCAGCGCCAACTCCTCTACCATTCCGTGGGCGCTGAAGTCGGGCCACCTTACGCTGAAGCCCAATCAGGTAGTGCAGACCATTCTCTACGATGAGCAACAGGGCCGCGCCACGGGCATTCGGGTAGTCGACGCGCACACCAAGGCTACTACCGAGTACTACGCGCCTGTGCTGTTTGTGAACGCCGGCGCGCTAAACACCAACCTGCTGCTGCTGAACTCCACTTCACACCGCTTTCCCAACGGTTTGGGCAACGACAGCGGCGTGCTAGGCAAGTTCGTAGCCTTTCATAACTACAGCGCTAAGATTTCAGCGGAGTACGACGGCTTTGCTGACCTGACCACCGACGGGCGCAACCCGGCGGGCGGCGGCTATCTGCCGCGCTTCCGCAACGTGTTCAAGCAAGAAACGGATTTCCTGCGCGGCTATGCCACCAGCTTTGGGGCGGGGCGCGGCCTTTTGAAGCCGGCAATGGGTATCGGCGCCGACTTGAAGCAGCAACTACAGCACCCCGCGCTTGGTCCTTGGACGGTGCGCTCGGGCATGATGGGCGAAACCATCCCGAAGGAAACCAACTACGTGCGCCTCGACCCGACCCGCAAAGATGAGTGGGGCATGCCGCTGTTGTCGGTTTCGGTGGCGTATGATGACAACGATGCCAAGATGAAGCAGGACTTCTTCGAGCAGTTCACGCACATGTACACCAAGGCGGGCTTCACCAACATTCA